>JBKBWD010000055.1:0-32987 GCA_046289265.1 Bryobacteraceae bacterium
GATCAGCAGCGGCGGCGAGATCCTCAGATGCTGTCCCAGCCGTTTGGTGCGGAAACTAATTTGGACAAGAGTGGTGCTGAATCCACTGGCAGTCCTCGACATCGGTCTTTTTGCGGGGGACATTTTTGACGTGATGCGCGTTCACCAGGTGCACTTCGATCTTGCGCTTCTCGAGAATCTGAAAAAGCGGAATCCAGTAGACGCCGGTAGATTCCATCGCGATGGTCCGAATGCGGCGCTGCTGGAGCCAGTCAGCCAATGCCTCCAGATCTACCGTGAATGTGTTGAAACAACGAATCGGGTCTGGGTCGCGATCCGACGGTACGGCTACGAAAATCTGTGTTGCGCCAATGTCGGCGCCCGCCGCGTCGGGCTCGATGATCGGCAGGCTCACCGCCTTGGCTCGCTTCTTGGACATGCGTTCTCCATTTCTGCCCAGCGCGTCGGCCCGGACCGTGCCAAGAAAGTAGTCTCCCAAACGAGATCCATCGCAATTGTTGCATTGCGGAGGTCATCACTGTATTGAGCACGGGGTCCAGAACCACACTGCAGGTCGGGTTTGAACAGCACCAGTGAGCCCGCGGTCTTACCTGCCGACGACTGGACATCTCCAGCGTAGACGCTTTGTTCCTTGCCTGATTGTCCAGACCACGGTCTGGTATCCCACTGCAGGGATGCAACCGCGCCGAGGGATACCCTGGTGGGCTCATCGAGACGATGATCGCGGGCGCGGCGCTCATAACGTCGCGCTCACCCAAGCACACATCGGATCGGTAGACCCGGATGCCTTGAAAATCCCCGCCCGCAGGGCGGAATCTACACTAACGGGAAACGCTCAGATTCCATTTCACGCTGAACCGGAACATGGCTAGGAAGCGCACTCACCGAATGTGCCTGGGGAGCCACCCGTAAGAAAGATTGCTTTCTCAAGGACAAATTCTGGCGCATCGCCACAAAACACGGCGGGAAGAAACCTCCGGCCGTGATCGCCGTCGCCTACGCACTTCTCGTTCACGTCTATCGAGTCCTACAGACCGGAACCCCTTACCAGGAGCACGGCACCCCGTTGGTCAGTGAGTCACAGCGACAACGCCTCATCCGCCACCACATCCGGCGCCTCGGAAGGCTTGGGATCGCCGTCCACTCCTCTTGCAGCCCGGCTCCCAAGAGGACCAGGACCAAAACCGCCAACCCAGAGCTCAGTCCAGGGTCCAAATAGTAGTTCGGAGGTGTATTTTCGGAAGAACCCAACGCCCTCCGCGCCCCAAACCGGCCCGAAACCCGTAACTCAAACTCCTGAAAGGAGAAAAATCGCGTGATGTCTGGAATATCAGCTTGGAATTCAGAGCGGAATGAGGTACAATGGTTGAGAGCACATGACGACACGGAGCCCACACAGCCGAGCACTATCTAAACTCACGCTCGTGGTCTCCCTCCTCGCCGCGCCCCTGCTGGGGCAGTCCCCAGGCCCACACTCGGACTCTGCCTTCGATCAGGCCGTCAAGCCCTTCGTGGCGAAGAACTGTAACATGTGCCACAACGAGCGCATGAAGTCCGGCGCCGTCAGCCTCGAAGGCTTCGACACCGTCAGCGCCGTCCATGACAGCCGCGACCTCTGGGAACTCGTCGCCCGCAAGATCCGCACCGGCGAAATGCCCCCCAAAGGCATCCCGCGCCCCAAACCCGAAGACGCCGAAGCCGTCATCCACTGGATCGATTCCGAATTCGCGCGCCTCGACCGCAGCGTCAAGCCCGACCCCGGCCGCGTCACCGCCCGCCGCCTCAATCGCGCCGAATACAACAACACCATCCGGGACCTCATCGGCGTCGACTTCCGCCCCGCCGACGACTTCCCGGCCGATGACGCTGGCTACGGATTCGACAACATCGGCGACGTCCTCTCCCTCTCGCCCATCCTGATGGAGAAGTACCTCGCCGCCGCCGAAAAGATCACCCGCAAGGCCATCGGACTCGAAACCCTCCGCCCCACCATCGAGCGCTACCGCGCCGAAACCCTCATCCCCGTCGCCGAAGGCCTCCCCTCCGCCCTCTCGCTCCAGGCCAACCATATCTTCCCGGCCGACGCCGAATATGAAATCCGCATCGGCTTCGGAGGCCGTACCCCGGCCGGCGAATGCGCCCGCGTCGTCATTTACGTGGACGACGAGGAGATCCGCCAAATCGACGTCCACCTCGCGCCAGGCAGCCCCCGCCTTGCCGAAGCCCGCGTGCCCCTGAAAGCCGGCGAGCGTCAGGTCCGCGCCGCCTTCATCTTCTTCGAAGACGTCCCGCCCGGACGCGCCGGCCGCGACAACAACGTCGTCATCGACCAGATCGAAATCCGCGGACCCTTCCTCAAGGACGCCCGCCCGCTGCCCGATACCTACCGCGCCATCTTCATCTGCGGCCAGGATGAGGACTCGCGCAACGCCGCCTGCGCCGACAGGATCATCTCCAACTTCGCCCGCCGAGCATGGCGCCGGCCCGTCACCACCCGCGAAACCAACGCCCTCCTGCGCTTCTTCGAAATGTCCCGGAAGGACGGCGATACCTTCGAACAGTCCATCCAGGTCGCTCTCAAGGCCGTCCTCGTCTCGCCCCACTTCCTCTTCCGGATCGAGCGCCACCCCGCGCCAGGCGACCCCGACGCCATCCACCGCATCGGCGACTTTGAGCTCGCTACCCGCCTCTCCTATTTCCTATGGAGCAGCATGCCGGACGAAGAGCTCTTCCGCCTCGCCTCGGAAAAGAAGCTCAGCCAGCAGCCCGTCCTCGAAGCCCAGGTCCGCCGCATGTTGAAGGACCGCCGCGCCCAGGCCCTCGTCGAAAACTTCGCCGGCCAGTGGCTCCATCTCCGCAACCTCGATTACGTCAAGCCGGACCCCGAGCGCTTCCCCACGTTCGACCCCGAACTCCGCGAAGCCATGATGAAGGAGACCCAGCTCTTCTTTAAGGCCCTGCTCGACGAGGACCGCAGCGTCCTGGACTTTCTTGACGCCGACTTCACCTACCTGAACGAGCGCCTGGCCAAACACTACGGCATCCCCGGCGTCCAAGGCCGCCACTTCCGCCGCGTCCAACTCACCGGCGAACAGCGCGGAGGCGTCCTCACCCAGGCCAGCGTCCTCACCGTCTCCTCCTACCCCACCCGGACCTCGCCCGTCATGCGCGGCAAGTGGGTGCTCGAAAACATCCTCGGCACGCCGCCCCCGCCGCCGCCCGACGATGTCCCCACCCTCAACGAGGAGGAAGTCGGACTCACCGGAACCCTCCGGCAGCAGATGGAACAGCACCGCGCCAACGCGGTCTGCGCCTCCTGCCACGCCCGCATGGACGCCATCGGATTCGGACTCGAAAACTACGACGCCATCGGCGCCTGGCGCACCATGGACGGAAAATTTCCCGTCGATGCGAGCGGCGTCATGCCCAACGGCAAGGAATTCAGCAGTCCGAAAGAACTCAAAGACATCCTGATGTCGGAGCGCGAGGACTTCGTCCAATGCATCACCGAGCGCATGTTGACCTACGCCCTCGGCCGCGGCCTGGAGCGCTACGACCGCCCCACCATCCGAGCCATCGCGAAAAACCTCGCCAACCACGAGTACCGCTTCTCCCGGCTCGTCCTGGAAATCGTCAACAGCATGCCCTTCCAGATGCGCCGAGGCGAAATCGACCGCCGTTCGGGAGTCGGCGCAACCGGAACCGTAGCATCAAACAAACACGGAGAGAGACGATGATCACACGCAAGCACCTCGCAAGACGAATGTTCCTCAGGGGGATGGGTACGGCCATCGCTCTGCCCTTCCTGGACGCCATGACGCCGGCCTTCGCCAACAGCCGCGTGACGTCCAAGTCGCCCATGCGCCTGGCCTTCGTGTACGTTCCCAACGGCATCGTCATGCAGGAGTGGACCCCGAAGACCGAAGGCGCCGCCTTTGAATTCACCCGCATCCTCGAGCCGATGGCCCGCCACCGCGACCGCATGCTCGTCCTCTCCGGGCTCACCCACAACAACGGCCGCGCCCTCGGCGACGGACCAGGCGACCACGCGCGCGCCGCCGCCAGCTTCCTCACCGGCGTCCACCCCAGGAAGACCGCCGGCGCCGATATCCAGCTCGGCATCTCCGCCGACCAGGTCGCCGCCCAGGCCATCGGCAAGCAGACCCGCTTCCCCTCGCTCGAACTCGGCTGCGAGGACGGCCGCATGGTCGGTAGCTGCGACTCCGGATATAGCTGCGCCTACAGCAACAGCATCTCCTGGCGAAACGAGACCAGCCCCAACCCGCCCGAGATCAACCCGCGCCAGCTCTTCGAACGCCTCTTCGGCGACCTCGACCTCTCCGAGTCGCCCGAAGCCCGCGCCCGGCGCCAGCGCTACAACCGCAGCATCCTCGACTTTGTCATGGAGGATACCCGCCAGCTTCAGAACCAGCTCGGCCCCACCGACCGGCGCAAGCTCGACGAGTACCTCTACGCCGTCCGCCAGATCGAGCGCCGCATCGAGCAGGCCGAAAACGACAGCAAGGAGATCGCCCCCACCATCGACAAGCCGGCCGGCGTGCCCGTCGAATTCGCCGACCACATCAACCTCATGGCCGATCTCCTGACCGTCGCCTTCCAGGCGGACCTCACCCGAGTCGCCACCTTCATGATGGCGCGCGAGGGCAGCAACCGGCCGTACCGCGAAATCGGCATCTCCGACGGCCACCACGGCCTCACCCACCATCGCGGCAATCAGGAGTGGATCGAGCAGGTCGCCCAGATCAACCGCTTCCACGTCGAGTTGTTCGCCGCCTGGGTCGACAGGCTGAAGAACACGCAGGATGGTGACGGCTCGCTCCTCGATCACATGGCGATCGTCTACGGCAGCGGACTCAGCGACGGCAACCGCCATCACCACCACGATCTGCCGGTCCTGGTCGTCGGCGGCGGCAACGGCACGCTCCACCCCGGACGCCACGTCGCCTACGAATCGGAGACCCCGATGACGAATCTCTTCCTCTCGCTGCTCGACCGCGTCGGCGTCCGCCCCGAATCCATCGGGGACAGCAACGGCAAGCTGGAGCACCTCAGCGACATGTAGCCCTCGGTTTCTGCGAAAATAGATAGTTTATGTCCTACCCGGAAACCTTTATCGCGCCCATGCGGCGGGACCTGACGCAGTACGGCGTGGAGGAAGCCCGCACGCCCGAAGATGTAGACAGGATTCTGAACTCGACCGATGGAACGGTCCTGATGGTGATTAACGCGGTATGCGGCTGCGCCGCCGGAAAGGCCCGCCCGGCCATCGGAATGGCGCTGAAGCACCGCGCCGTCCCGGACCGCGCCGCCACGGTCTTCGCCGGAGCCGACATCGAAGCCACGGCCCACCTCCGCGAGCTACTGGTCGGCTACCCGGTCTCCTCCCCGGCCATGGCCCTCTTCCACCAGGGCAAGCCGGTCATGATGATCCACCGCAGTGACATCGAGTCGAACGACCCCCTCCAACTCACCCGGATGCTAACCGAAGCCTTCGACCAATACTGCACCAAAGCCGAAGCCGCCAAAGCCTAACGAACGCAGTGGACTGACCGGGTTTTCGCAAGAGAAAACCCGAGTCTGTCCCCTATCCCCAAAACCCACACCGCCCACAGACACCACCCGCTGTGGACTGACCGGGTTTTCGCAAAGCGAAAACCCGAGTCTGTCCCCTATCCCGGCCCACGCGCCCAAACCCAGATCACCAGATCACTTGACACCCGATGCTATCCTGAAACCAGGGAACCTACCGCCGGCCCCCAACCCCGGCATACAGCACCCAATCCCCCCCATCCGGAGCCGAAACAAAATTTTTCCCACGAACCAGACTCCCGGCCGACCTCCACTCACCCGTCCGAGGATTCACCCACCACCCCGCCACGGCAGCCGACCGGTACCCGCTCAAATCCACCTCCGCCTGCCCGCCCCGAGGCAAATAGAACACGTAATGCTCCGAAGGAGCCACCAGCCCAAACCCGGCCGAGGTCAGCTCATTAGCCGGCCGCATCCGCCGGAACGGCAGCGCCTCAAAAAACCGCCGCAAATGCCCCAACTGCCCCGCCCCAACCCCCGGCCCCGGGACGCCCATATAGAAGTAGCTGACCCCCTCGGACCAGTCCCCATACGTCCCGTACCCGCCGGCCATAGCAATCGACCAATGCGCCCGCCGGGTCATATCGGCATTCAGCCCATGGTGGAACTTCGAGTCGTCATTGCCCTCGTAGCCGTACTCCTCGTTCACATACGGCTTCGGAACACTGAGGTGTTTTAAAGCCCACTCGTTAACGGCCTGCTCATCGCCATACTGCTGCGTAATGATGAAGTCGGCCCAATCCGAGTCGCTGTACCAGAAGTCCGCATAAGCATGCGCCGAAACCAGCCGCCGGTGCGCATCAACGGACTTAACGAACGCCCCCATCGTGTTGCCCCACTCGGCATCGCGGTACTCGTTATGCTCGTTGCCGAGGTCCCACCAGACGTTCTCGAAGGCCCCGAGCCGCGCCACCGCGTACCGATACAGCCGGTACTCATGCTCGGTCAGGCGGCCGTACTCCTTCGGGAGGTCCTGCTTCTCGATCGTGACGATCGCGGTCGCCACGATCCCGCGCTCCCGCATCCGCTGCACCGCGCGGTCGATCCGCTGCCAGTGCGCCGTGTTGAAGCGGGTGAAGTCGTAGTTGTGCGGCTCGCCGATCCAGGCGGGCAGCGCGTTCACGCGCCCCGGAATCGCCCCGTAGTTCTTCCGTTTCCACGGGTCCGGAACGCCGTGCTCGTTGTCCGTGCTCGTCCGGGTGTCGGTATCGCGCGGATAGCCGGCCAGCAGGAACCGGACCTTATTGAAGCCGAGCCTGGCGCAGTAGTCGATCGTCGCATCCACCTGCGCATCGTCGTTCGAAGGATCGACCAGATGATACGCCGTGAACCCGACATGGTAGAACGGCTCGCGGCTCCCCTGATGCAGGAAGTGTTTCCGCGACACCGGATCCACAATCACCGGACCCGGCCGCTGCGACGCGACCGACTTGAGCCGGCCGTGCCACTCACGGCTAACGCCCTTGGCCTGTAGCCGGAGGTGGTACTGGTAGCTGCCGGTCTGGTCCGGCGAAAACCGGAGCCGGAACACGCGCCCGTCCTGCGAGTCGGCGAACCCGATCACCCGGCGCTGCACGCCGGCCGGGCTGACGAAGTCGCCCTCCACCGTCGCATCCGTGAACGGGTTGCCGGCCGGAGGCGTGTAGAAGAAAAAGGAGAACTCAGCCACGTCGAACCGCCCGACGCTCTCCGGAGCGTCCAGGCGCAGTCCCTCGGCGCAAAGCGCCAGGGCGGGGAAGAGGAGAAAAGATGCAATCAGCCGTTTCATCAGCGAGTCAGTTCCTTCACCGCAATCTTGCGGAACCGGTGGTATCCGCCTTCCACCCACCGCTTGCCGCCATGAACCTGGACCGCGATCATACCATCCTCAGCGCCATCGGCGGCATGGTTCTCGGTATCCGTCCAGTCGGTGACCTGCGTGCCGTTCATCCACACCTGGATGCGCGGCGGATTGCCCGTAATCCGGGCGCGAAGCTCGTTCCAGTCGTCCTTGCGCCAGACCTTCTGCCAGTCCTGCGCACGGACGCCCTTGACGCCCTGGAGCCGCTCGCCATAGATCCCGCCGACATCGCCGCCCTCCAGATAGTCGAGCATCACCTGGTACGCCTGGCCGCGCTCGTTCGCGCGAAGGAACAGGCCGCCGTCGCAGCCGAAGTCGGGCTTCAGTTCGAGGTAGACCTCGAAATCGCGATAGCGCTTGTCGGTGAGCAGAATGCCGCCGTGACCGGGCCTGTCCTGCGTACCGACCAAAATGCCGTTTTCCACGCGCCACGCCCGCGTCGTCCCGTGGTGGTTTGTCTCGCTGATGTGCCACCCCGAGAGGTCCTTGCCGTTGAAGATCGGGGTGAAGCCTTCGGGCTGAGCCAAAGCGCTTAGGACTATGCAGAGAGTCAGAATCAGGAGCCGTATGGTCATGAATCTACCCCACCAGAGCGAATGCCTTGCGCATCGCGGCCGTTGTCTTCGCCAGAGCCTGCTCCGGAGGCAGGCTCCGCAGCTCCGCATTGAACGGCTCTGGCCTCACTGGACCGTCGTAGCCGATCTTCACCAATGCGCCGAGGAAGGTCTTCACGTCGATCACGCCGGTCGCCATCGGCAGCTCACGCCGGTTGTCGATCTGTTGATCAACCGGGATCCCGGCCGGAGCGTCGTTCAGATCCACCGAGACGACCTCCTCGTTTCGCAGCGTCAGGAGATCGGCCTCGCTTTCGCCGGCCGTGTACCAGTGCCAACTGTCGAGCACGAACCCGACATTGGTCGTCCCGATCTCCCCGATCAGGTCCTTCATCTCGGCCATCGAGTGTACGAACGGGTATCGTTTGGCCGTCCACATCGTTTTGGGGCCGACGTATTCGAGCCCGAGCCGCTGGCCGTAGTCCGCGAGCACCCGCGCCACCTCGCGGAGCCTCCGAGCGTGCCGCCGCAGGTTCTGGAAATAGGTGAGCTCATCGTGATTCGGCATGATCCACGTGCCGACCCGCGTCACGCCGGCCCGCTGCAAAGCCTTGGCCGCGGCGGGCAGCTCTTTCAAATGGGCAGCGAACTGCTCTTCGCCCGCGCGGAACTCCACCGGCAGCCCTGCCGCACCGAAGACCAGCTTCTTCGCCTTGAGATCGTCGAGCAGCCGGCGCAGGTCGGAATCGGAAAGCGACCCGAGATAGCCGGCATTCGGCTCCACTGCCTCCCAGCCGTGCCGGTGCGCGTGCTCAATCGCCTCAAGCTGCGTCGCCTTGACGCCGATGGTCCCGCACGTCAGGTGCATCGTAAATTTGCGCGCCGCGCCATGAAGGCTCGATGCTGCCGCCGCGGCGGCAGCGGCGGCGAAGGCAAACTGGCGGCGTGTCGAATGGTTCATTTCTCAAGCTCCCATTGCTCGCCGAAAAATCCGGCGTGCGCGATCTTGCCGGGCCACATCTCGTCCGGCGGCGTCGTCAGGTCGACGACGGCGAAATCCGGCAGCTTCGGAATCTGCCGGGCGTTGTTCAGGTTGTCGAACTCGCGGAAGGTGAAGCCGCTGTTGAGCACGACGTACTTGTTCGGATTGAGCGGGTTCGGATAGATCAGAATCAGCGCGTGGTTGGCGGCCGGATAGCGCTGGTCTCCAACGATCACCGCATCGCGCGTCCACCGGATCGGCAGCTTGTCAGCGATCCGTGCCAGCACCTTGTTGCTCGAAGGGTCGCCCCACAGCACCAGGTTGCTCCTGGCGATCTCGGCGTCGTCGATCTGGGCATCGTCTTTCACGATGGCGTCGCCGCGGAATTGACGGCGCCACTCGCGGATCGCGCGCTCCTGCTCGGCCGCGGCCCACTTGCCCGCTGCCGGCGTCATCGCCTGCCCGGTCGGCCGGACCATGACGAAGCGGTCCATGAAGGCGTCATCGATCGGCCCCTGCAACCCGGGCCGCTTGCGCAGCGAGGCCGTGTCCTGCGATTCGACTACGGCCCAGGACGAGCCGCTCTTGCGGAAGTGCGCCTGCCAGGAACGGTCGGTCATCGGCGCTGGAGCCGTCAGCTTCTGCCCGTCGATCACGACCACCGGCTTCCGCGTGTTGTCGAGCGGGCAGCCGCCGGCGCCCATTTCGAGTGACAGCGCCGCCACGTTGGTCGTCTTCACCTGGACGGTGTTGTCGTTGACGATTTCGGCTTCGACCCGCGCGCGCTCCCAGTGGCGGCCGAGGCCGTGCAGCACCACCCACTTCATGCGGTTGTACGCCAGGGTCCAGGTGGTGAACCTGACCTTGCTCGGGTATGGGTTTCGTCCGCGCTCGGCGGCCGCGCTGATTAGCCGGTCGATCTCGACCTTCGAGTCCGGATGATAGCGGTGCGGCGTGTCCGGTCCGATGACGTGGGTCAGGCGCATGCCTTCTTCGCCGAGGTACTTCGCCATGATGTCGGCGGCCTGCTTCTGGCGGTCGATCTCGCCGCTGTATGCGACTGTCGGGCAGTGGTAAAAATTCAAGGCGTACTCGGTGGCGTCATAAAGCTTCCAGAGCTTCTCTTCCCACCAGTTGACCTTCTCGCCGCGCTCGCGGATCCGGAGGAATTCGGCCGACTCGCTGAAGCCAGCGCCCGGCGCTGCGGCGGCCCACAGGCCGGCATGATGCGCGGCGAAGTGCCACGCTGCCGCGCCGCCCATGCTGAAGCCGCGGACGACCAGTCTGTCCTCGTCGATCGGGTAGTGCTGCTTCACCGCTTCGAGCGCCTCGAACAGATCAACTTCGCCGGCGAACTTGTTGGCGTTGCAGTAGCGGCCGTAGAGATGGAGCACGAAGGTGTTGGGCGGCGCGAATTCACCGCGGCGCCGCTCGCGCTCGAAGATGAAGTTCACCTCGCTCAGGGTCTCGCTTCGACCGTGAAACCAGAAGTCGAGCCGCCAGCGGTACGGCAGGGTGGGCGAATACGTCTCGGGAATGACCAGGCTGTAAGGCTGCACGCTGCCGTCGATCTTCGAGACGTACCCGCGGACGACGAGCCCGGTGGCCGTGGTCCAGGGCGCCTGTCCGCGCTCCAGCGCCTCGGCCCGCGCGAGACCGGTATCGAGCAGCTCTTTCGCGCGCGCGATGTCGTCGGTCCGGAAGAACTCGTCGTAGCGGAGCGCATAGTCGACCGCTTTGTGGTAGATTTCGACGTCCGGCAGCAGGTTGATTCGGCTCCCGAGCATTGGGCGCAGTGCATCGATGCGCTTGCCGAGTCGGTCCAGCCCGGTCATCAACTGCTTTCGGTCAGCGTCCGGCACGGGCACGCCCGGCGGAGGGACCGGGCGCACAGGCTGGGCGAGCAGGGGCAGCGAAAAAAGTGCCGCCACTGTGAGGAGAGGTAAGCGCATCTCAACGATCATACAGCGAAAGGCGTTGACGGCTGGGAATCACGTTACAATCCGGATATATGGCATTTCCGGTCCACCGCATGCGCCGGCTTCGGTCGTCGGAGCCGCTCCGGAGGCTCGTCCGCGAAACGCGGCTCGATCCGTCGCAATTCATCCTGCCGTTGTTCGTCTGCCCCGGCGAGGATGTGCGGCGTGAGATCGCCTCGATGCCCGGCGTCGCCCAGACGTCGATTGACCGGACGGTTCGGGAATGCGAGGAGATCCACTCGCTCGGCATCGGCGGCGTGATTCTGTTCGGGATTCCGGAGTCGAAGGACGAAATGGCCTCCGGCGCCTACGATCCGAACGGCATCGTGCAGTGCGCCGTGCGGGCGATCAAGCGCGCGGTCCCGAATCTGGTGGTCGTAACCGACGTTTGCAACTGCGAGTACACCAGTCACGGACATTGCGGAAAAATCGTCGATGGCGATGTCGACAACGACGCAACGCTCGAGTGGCTGGCCGCCGCGGCGCTCTCGCACGCGCAGGCCGGCGCCGACATCGTCGCGCCTTCGGACATGATGGACGGCCGCGTGGCTGCGATCCGCGAGAAGCTGGATTTGGCGGGCTTCCAGAATACGCCGATTCTCTCGTATGCCGCTAAATTCGCCTCGGTCTTCTACGGACCCTTCCGCGACGCGGCGGAATCGGCGCCGCAGTTCGGCGACCGGCGCAGCTATCAGATGGACCCGGCCAACGCCCGCGAGGCGATGCGCGAGATCGAACTGGATTTGGAGGAGGGCGCCGACATGATCATGATCAAGCCGGCGCTGCCGTACCTCGACCTGGTCCACCAGGCGCGCGACCGCTTCGACGTGCCGTTGGCGGCCTACCAGGTCAGCGGCGAATTCAGCATGATCCACGCGGCGGCCCGGAACGGCTGGCTTGACCTGGAGCGCGCCATGATGGAATCGCTCGTGGCGATTCGCAGGGCGGGCGCCGACTTCATCCTGACCTACTTTGCCAAGGATGCGGCCCGAATTCTGTAAGTTCGTCTGCTCACGGCATTTCTTCGCTATTCTGGTAAGGTGCCCCAGTCCTGGAGCAGCACGACAATCCTTGTCCTCGTCTTCGGCGCTGTCCTGAGCCTGTTCGTACTGGCCGGAATTCTGACCAGCGCCTATCGGACAGAGCGCCACGATCGGGCCGAGTACCACTTCGCGGAAGGCCAGCGTGCCGTCGGAGAGCGGCGCTACGAGGACGCCCTGGAACATTACCGGGCTGCTTTGTCACTGGCCCGGGAAGATAGGCGATACCAGTTCGCCCTGGCGACAACCCTGGTCGATCTGGGCCGCATGAGCGAGGCCGAAACACACCTGCTCGAGACGCTCCGCGCCGACCCGACCGACGCCATGGCCAACCTGATCCTGGCGCGCATCGAGGCGAACCGGGGCCGGCTGGAAGTGGCCGCCACCCACTACCACCGGGCAATCTACGGATACTGGCCGCAGAATCCCGTTGAAAACCGCATCCAGTCGCGCCTGGAGCTGGCCGAGATGTTGAGCCAGGCCGGCGAGCAGAGCCAGGCAATGGCGGAACTGCTCTCGGTAGAGAGTGAAGCTCCGGAGGATGCGGCGGTCCGGAAGCGCCTTGCCTCGATGTTCATCGCGGCCGGTTCGCCCGACCGTGCCCTGGCGCTCTACCAGTCGGTGCTCAAGACGCACCGGCAGGACACCGAGGCGATGCTCGGGACCGGAAACGCCCGGCTCGCGCGAGGCGACTACATCCTCGCGCAGGGAATCTTCCGGGACGTGCTGCGCGTCGACTCCGAAAACGTCGAAGCAGGCGAGAAGCTTGCCCTGACCGAGGAGGTCATCGCGCTCGATCCGATGCAGCGCCGTTTGCGCTCCCGCGACCGCTACGCCCGCGCTCTCCAGTTGGTGAAGCGCGCCTCGGCCGCACTGCGCGCCTGCACTGCCGAGCCGCCGGAAACCGCGCGAGAGCTGCTCGACCGCGCCGAAGCCGTCCAGGCCAAGGACCCAGGGCCCCGGCCGGATAATGACACGATCGAGGCCACCATCAGCCTCGCCGAACAGCTCTGGGAAGCCCGCGCCGGGCTCTGTCCGGGCAAACCGCCCGAGGACCGGGTTTTAGCCCTCGTATTGGAGAAGATCGCCCGCTAGAGAGACACGATGTCAGCAGCCACCACGCCCAGCCCGGAACCGCGACGCCTCAAGCTTTACACTTTGCTGCCCTCGATGAGCGAAGCGCAGCGCTTCCTGCTGCTCTCGATCCTGATCGGCGTCAGCGCGGGCCTGCTGGTGGTCTGCTTCCACATTGCGATCGACTTTACGAGCTGGTACACGCTCGGCACTCCGGCCGGTGAGCACACCTTCGCGACACTCGTGTCGCCTGCCATCGGCGGCCTGCTCGCGACCTTCCTCATTCTACGGATCTTCCGCGCGGCGCAGGGAAGCGGAGTCAATCAGACGAAGGCGGCGCTCTACATCTCCGACGGCTACGTGCCGTTCAGCACCGTGATCGGCAAGTTCCTGGCCTGCACGATTTCAATCGGCACGGGCAATTCGCTCGGTCCCGAGGATCCTGCTCTCCAGATGGGCTCCGGTACTGCCTCGCTCCTCGGCAGGCTGTTCCGGCTTACGCGCGACAGCATGCGGCGGATCGCTCCGGTGGGCGCGGCGGCCGGAATCGCCGCGGCGTTCAACACGCCGATTACGGCCGTGCTGTTCGTCATGGAGGAGATCATCGGAGCGTGGAACGCCGGCGTGCTTGGCTCCATCGTGCTGGCTGCGGTCTCAGCGGTAGTGGTGAGCCGCTGGTTTCTCGGCGACCAGCCTCTGTTCCGCGTGCCTGAGTTCGACCTGACGCACCCGTCGGAGCTGCTGGTCCATGCCGGAATCGGCATCATCGCGGGTTTGCTGGCCGCGCTGTTCATCAAGGCGATCGGGCTGATTCGCGAGCGGATGCGCCGCATGCCGCAGGGTACCAACTACGTGGCGCCTGCCATCGCGGGCTTCGCAGTCGGCTTCATCGGACTCTGGCTGCCTCAGGTGATGGGCGCCGGATACGAAGCCGTCGACAGCGCCCTCCACAATCGCTTCTCCTGGAACGTGCTGCTGCTTCTCGGGATCGCAAAGGTGGCGGCGACGCTGCTCTGCTTCAGCGCGGGCACGCCGGGCGGGATGTTCGCTCCCACACTGTTCTCGGGCGCGATGCTCGGGGGCGGCATCGGCGCGCTGGCGCAGCTTTACTGGCCATTCCCGGTCAGCGCTCCGAGCGCCTATGTGCTGGTCGGAATGGGGACGTTCTTTGCCGGCGTCTTCCGCGCACCCCTGACGTCAATCTTCATGATCTTTGAGGTGAGCGCGAGCTACGTCATCATCCTGCCCGCAATGGTGTCGAATATCCTGGCCTACCTGATCTCGCGCAGCCTGCAGCCGGTCCCGTTCTTCACGATGATCGCTCGGCACGAGGGGTTGGATCTGCCCTCGGTAGAGGAGCAGCGCGAACAGCGTACCCTACTGGTCGAGGATGCGATGCAGCCTTCGCCAGCGCTCGTTTTTCCGACGGAGCCGCTGCTCGCGGCGGCGCTTGAGCAGGCCAGAAAGCTCGATCAGCCGGGCGTGGCTGTGCGCAGCGACGGGCGCTGGCACTGGGTCTCGCGCGAGGAGCTTGAGCAGAACGCGGATATCGCGCCGAGCGGCCTCACACTGCTCCAGGCGGTGCGAGCTAAGCCGCTCCCGGTGCTTTATCGCGACCTGCCGCTCGATGAGGCGATGCGGCGCTTCGGCGCCAATCCGTTGCTGCCGGTTGTGAGCCGTGCGAACCCTGAGAATCTTATTGCGATCCTGACGCTCAGCGATGTGCACAAGGCTTACGGCATCAGTGTGCCGGTGGAATCGCACGGTGTGATAGATTGAGTCCAAAGAAAATGCCGACTCCGAATACCCTACTCGAACTCATTCACGCCGCGCCGGCAGACCGGACCGCGATCATTCTGCCGGAAGCCGGGATCCGCGTGAGCTATCAATCGCTCCGCGATCAGGTGGCCGAGATGGCCGATGTCCTCACTGCGCTGGGCGTCGGCAAGGGAGATCGCGTCGCCACGGTGCTGCCGAACGGGCTGCCCGCGATCGTGAGCTTCCTTGCGGCTTCCGTCGCGGGTACAGCCGCGCCCCTGAACCCTGGGTATCGGGAGGACGAGGTCAGCTTCTACCTCGATGACACGAACGCAAAGGTGCTGCTGTGTCCTCCGGACGGCGCGGCCGAGGCGCGCAATGCGGCGGCCGCCAAGGGAGTGCCGGTCTACCCACTCGAGATGGACGAGCACGGCTATGTCCGGATCGCGGGCGCGCCGGCTCCGAAGGGCGCTGTGCCGCCCTCGCCGGACGATGTCGCCCTGGTGCTGCACACCAGCGGCAGCACGGGGAAGCCAAAGCGCGTGCCGATTCTGCATCGCAACCTCGCGGCCTCGACGCGGAACATCGTCGATCACTATTCGCTCTCGCCCGACGATGTAGCGCTCTGTGTTATGCCGCTGTTCCATGTGCACGGCCTGGTCGCTTCGACGCTGTCGACATTGCTTTCGGGTGGTACGGTGGTGGCGCCGGTGAAGTTCAATCCGCTTTCATTCTGGCGGACCGTTCGCGACACCGGGACCACCTGGTATTCGGCCGTGCCGACCATTCACAAGCTGTTGCTCTCGCGCGCAGCAGGCGAGCGGCCGGACGGCGCGGAAGACCTTCGCTTCATCCGCTCGTGCAGCGCCGCGCTTCCGCCGGACATGATGGCCGAAATGGAAAAGGTTTTCGGTGCGCCCGTGCTGGAGGCCTACGGCATGACCGAAGCCTCGCACCAGATGTCTTCGAATCCGCAGCCGCCGGCCGAGCGGAAACCGGGCTCGGTGGGTCCGGGCACGGGCGTCAAGATCAGCATCATGGACGAGGCGGGCAATCACCTCGGCATCGGCGAGCGGGGCGAGGTGGTGATCCAGGGGCCCAACGTCGTCTCCGGGTATGAGAACAATCCCGAGGCGAATCAAAAGTCGTTCACCAACGGCTGGTTCCGGACGGGCGACCAGGGCTACCTTGATTCGGACGGCTACCTCGTTCTGACGGGGCGCCTGAAGGAGATGATCAATCGCGGCGGCGAGAAGATCGGTCCGCGCGAGATCGACGAGGTTTTGCTGGCGCACCCGGCTGTCTCCGAGGCCGTTGCCTTCGGGGTGCCGCATCCGACCTGGGGAGAGGAGGTCGCGGCTGCCGTCGTGCTCAAAGAGTCCGGCGCGAGCGAGGCCGAAATCCTGGCTTTCTGCAAGGAGCGGCTCGCCGACTTCAAGTGTCCGAAGAAGCTCTACATCACCGAGACGATCCCACGCACGGCCACCGGCAAGATCCAGCGCGGCGCGGTGGCGAAGGCCCTGGCGGGCGCGTAGGGCCGTCATGCGATTCCTCATTGCCGGGGCAGGCGCGATCGGCGGATACGTCGGCGCGAAGATGACGGCTGCCGGCGCCGACGTCACGCTGTTCGCGCGCGGCGCCCATCTGAGCGCGATGCGTGAGCGCGGCTTGCGTGTACTCAGCGCCGAGGGCGACTTCGAAGTCCGGCCCCGGCTGATCGAGAGCCTGGAAGAGGCCCGTGCGGCCGGCGAGCGCTTCGATGTCATCGTCCTCGGCGTCAAGGCCCATAGTCTGACGCAGCTTGCGCCGCAGGTGAAGCCGCTCATCGGCGAGAACACAACCGTCGTCAGCACCCAGAACGGGATTCCGTGGTGGTACTTTCAGGTGGGCGCGGGCGAACTCACGGGCACTCACCTGGAGCGCGTCGATCCGGGCGGCGTCATCGGCTCGTCGCTCGACCCTCATCGTGTGGTCGGGTCGATCGTTTACCTCGGGACCGACGTGGTCGCGCCCGGCGTCATTCGCCACACCGAAGGAAATCGCATCTCGCTGGGAGAACCCGATGGGAGCCGCTCGGAGCGCTGCCGCGCGATCGCCGAGACGCTGATTCGCTCCGGACTGCGCTGTCCCGTTACGGCACGCATCCGGCATGAGATCTGGGTGAAAATCCTGGGCAACATCGCGTTCAACCCGATCAGCGCTCTCACTCGAGCCACGCTCGGCGAGATGGCCCGGCATCCGGATGTCTGCCCGGTAGTGCGCAGCATTATGGAGGAGGTCGAGGCAGTCGCCGCGAAACTCGGCCTCGAATTGCTGATCAGCATCGACCAGCGGATTGCGGGCGCCGAGAAGGTCGGCGACCACAAAACTTCGATGTTGCAGGACCTGGAGGCAGGGCGGCCGATGGAACTGGAGGCCGTCGTCGGCGCGGTGATCGAGTTGAGCGAACGCCTCGGCGTTCCGATGCCGCACACGCGAACGGTGTATGCTTGCACAAAGCTGTTGGAGGCAACGGCCGCAAGGAGGGCACACGGTTGAGTCGCTGGGTACGGTTGAGCGCGGCGATGGTCGCGATGGTGATGATCGGCAACCTGCAGTATGCCTGGACGCTGTTCGTGCAGCCGATGATCGTGGGTACTGGCTGGACGCTTTCCGAGGTCCAGTGGGGCTTCACCTTCTTCATCGCGACGATGACCTGGACGATGCCGCTTTCGGGCTGGCTGATTGACCGGCTGGGACCGCGCGTGTTCATGACGATTGCGGGCTTGCTGTGTGCAATCGGGTGGGGCGCGCTAGGGCAGGCCCGTTCGCTGACCGAGTTCTATTCGCTCTACGCGGTCGCCGGACTCGGCAATGCCTTTGTCTACTGCTGCTCGATCGCGATAGCGCTGAAGTGGTTCCCGGACCGCCGCGGGCTTGCTTCGGGACTAATTGCCGCTGCCTACGGCTCCGGCGCGGCGCTGTTCATTCCGCTCTTCTCTTACCTGATCCGCGTCACGGACTATCGCGTGACCCTCGCGTACACGGGCGTCGGACTTGGGGCTCTCATCATTGCGGCCGGGCAGTTCCTGCAGAATCCGCCGGCCGACTTCACCGCAAGCGTTCCTTCCCCGGCGCGTCCGCAGGTGCGGCGCCAGACCGAGGACTTCAACACGTGGGAGATGCTGAAGTCGCCGCAATTTTACGTGCTCTACGCCATGATGCTCATGATCGGAATCGGCGGCCTGATGGCGACGGCGCAGGTGGCTCCCGTTGCGCGGGACTTTCAGATCGGGGCGCTTGCCCTGACGATCGCACTCTCGCTGAATCCGATCGGCAACGGCGTGGGCCGCATCTTCTGGGGTTGGGCGTCGGATCGCATGGGGCGCGAGCGCACGATGTTCCTGGCGTTCTTCCTGCAATCGCTGTTCCTGGTGAGCGTCGTGACTATCGGACGCTGGGGCGATGCCTGGTTCGTCATCACGATGGTGCTGGTTTTTCTGACCTGGGGCGAGTTGTACGTGCTGTTCCCCGCGGTTTTGACCGATTTCTTCGGCGCGCGCCACGCGGCTTCGAATTACAGCATGCTTTACAGTACCAAGGGCGTGACCTCGATTCTCGCAGGCGGACTGGCCGCGCGGCTCTTCGAGAGCACCGGGACCTGGGACTACGCTTTCTATGGAAGTGCTGTGCTGGCCCTGCTTTCGGCGCTCGGCGCACTGGGGCTGCGACGGATGCCGCTGCCGAGCAAGCAGGCGCAGGTACGCGTGGCGGCGCGCTGACTCAATCCACGTTACAGGTGCTGCCCGGTGTGAGTTTGCGCCGGTTGCGGGCTACCAGGTCATAGACTGCGTCGCCCACGCGGGAGAAGAGCGGGAAAAAGAAGGCAATAATCAGCAGGGCGCCGGCGCGCCGGTAGTTGGCGTAGGAGTCCGGAGGACCGGCCAGCAGAAGCGCGATCACGAAGTAGGTCGCCGGATAGCGCAGAAGCATGATCTTGAACGCTCCGAAGCCGTTGTAGGTCCTCTTGTCCTCCACCAACTGGAGCCGCTGCTGCGCTGCCTCCATCGTGATGCCGTATTGCAGCGCGCCTCCGGTTTGGTACGGGATCCAGACGAAGAGCCGGTCATAATCGAAGCGTTCAAACAGCCGCTTGATCTTACGGCAGATGCCGCAGTCGCCGTCGAAGAAGACCTCGACTCCCTGCCGGCGCGGCCACGTCGCAAGTATCAGGCTCGCCGCGGTCATTGAGTAGAAGAACATCACAAAGGTCATGCCGGTGAAGAACATGAGCGACGTCTGGAAGAGCACATTGAGCCAGATCGCGAGGGAGTTCAGCCGGCGAACCAGGATCATGGGAACCAGGGCCAGTTCCGTGACGATCGTTACCCAGCACATCGCCTTGGCGAGCACGAGAGGCGGCAGCATCGCCGATGCCTGAATGTACAGATCGTTCTTAAGGCGCGCGGTGGCCCAGTGCTCGAAGAACTGGCCCGAATGCCAGTCCGGGTCGAGTAGCTTGTTGAGTCCGGCGCCGAAGTAGACGAGCGCGAATTGATAGCGCAGCAGCCAGGGGTCCTGGCCGGGTTTCATCAGACCGCTGAGCAGCAGCATGAGCCCGGTGAAGAGCTTGTTATTGCCGTAGTAGACCTTCGAGGAGACGACCGCGACTAGGATCGTGAGTCCCAGGACCGTGCAGGAGAGACGGACGGAGCGATTGAACAGCAGGGCCAACGCCGAGACGATAAAGACGGTCCGGACTGTTGATTGAAACAGCGGGCCCGGAATGTCGTCGAGGATCGGGATGAACGACAGAAACGGCTCCGGCAGCAGGCGGACGTGATTCGTCAGGAGCAGGCAAAGCGCGATGAGCTTCGCCATCAGCAGGATCTGAGGAGGGAGCGCCGTGCCGGTGCAGCGCAGCGGATTCCAGGCTACTCCGTTGCCGGCCATCGCCACACCTGCTCCTGTTTCCCGTTGATTCTGTATCGCATCACAACGCGCGTCTCGTCGCCGTGGCCGTACCGCTGTTCGTAGCCGCTGACGATGTCCTTGATGTGCTGGATCGAGCGGTTGTCGACACCCTGGTGAGGACGCCGGTAGCGGCGGCGGACCTCCCCGGCCGAGAGTGGGTTGCCGTTGACCGTGACCTCGAGCGTGTACTCGCTCTGCGCGTCGAACGGCGCCCAGCAGAAGTAACGGGAAGGGACAAAGCGTGCGTAGACGATTGCCCCGAGCTGGAAGATCAGAATCGCTACGCCGATTGTGGTTCTCATCCGTTTAGGGAACGTCGGTGGTGTCGAGCTTGCCCTTTTCTCGCGCGACGCCGACGATCAGGAATTCGAGCGGCTCCGTACCGGTGTTCTCGAAGGAGTGGACGTCATTGAGCAGGATAGGAATCGCATGGTCCTTGACGATTTCGGCCTTTTCGTGATTGACGTAAGCGACACCGCGGCCATTCATGACGTAGTAGAACTCCTCGACGCCCTGATGGCGATGCTTACCGATCGAGGCTCCGGACGGCACGACGGCGTGATCGACGTAAGCCCAGTTGGTGAAGAAGACCTCGGGCTGGAGCGCGCGGCGATACTGCACGGTGCCTTTGCCGCCGTTCATGTTCACGACGGGACGCAGCAGGCTGCGGTCCAGGCGCATCGTGATGAATACCGGCTTCCTGTCGAGTTGTACATCGGTGCGGTCATCGCCGAGGTCGGTGGCATCGTACTTGGCCTTCACGGAGCTGATCGCGATGTTCATCCACTGGGTCGGCCGGTCGGTAGGGTTGTAAATGCCGTGCGAGCGGCCCATGCGGCAGGGCGCGCCGGCGGGTCCCGCCAGGCGGGAAGTGCGGCCGTCGATCGTGAACTCGGCTTCGTTGTCTAGAATCACGAACATCTCTTCCATCTGGTTGTGGTAATGGTGCCCGATGCCGGACTTTGGCTCGATAATCCCGCGATGCAGGAAAAGGAAATTCGTGTTGAAGGTTTGGCCGTCGAACATGCCCATGTAATTGAGGATGCCGGCGCCACCGTGCACCCCCTTCGCCGCTCGATACTTCGCCGGATCGGCGAAGACGATCCGCTCCGAGAGCGGCTCGCGCGCCAGCGCCGGCGTCGCAATCATTACTGCAAGCAGAAAAAGCTTCATCGTTGCCTCCCGACTTGTCCCCGTGCAGCTTATCATATCCGTTCTGAGCGGCTGGCCGGGATGCGGGACGCTCTGATAGTATCAGTGAATCGGACTCGCATGGCTGGATACCCTGGCATTGAAAAAGAGCAGCGCGTCGCTTTTGACCGGCTCAAGGACCTGGTCGCACGTATCTTCGAGCGCTGTGGCATGTCGCCCGATGATGCGGATCTTCTCGCCGATACGCTGGCCTTTGCCGACCTGCGCGGTGTGCACTCCCACGGCGTCCTGCGCGTGCCGGATTACGTTCGCAAGCTGACGGCCGAGGGGGTGGATCCGCAAGGCCGGCCGCAAATTGCACGCGACGGCGGGAGCGTTCTCGTTATCGACGGCGGAAACAGCATGGGACAGATCGGATCGGTCTTTGCGATGCGCCTGGCGATCGAGCGGGCCCGGTCTTCCGGCATCTCGGCGGCTGCCGTGCGAGGAAGCAATCACTGCGGCGCGCTGGCTTACTACGCCCTGATGGCCGTGCCAGAGGATATGATCGGAATCGTCACGACCAATGCCCTGCCGACCATGGCCCCGTGGGGCGGGATCGACAAAATCGTTGGGATCAATCCGATTGCGATCGCAATTCCTTGCGGCGAGGAGCATCCGCTGGTGATCGACCTGGCATTCAGCGGATCGTCCCACGGCAAAATTCGCGTGTATGACCAGAAGGGCCTGCCGATTCCCGAAGGTTGGGCGACCGACAAGGACGGACATCCGACCACCGATGCCGCGGCCGCGATCGAAGGTTTGCTGCTGCCGATCGGCGGGCCGAAAGGCTCCGGCCTGGCGATCATGATGGGCGTGCTCTCGTCACTGCTTTCCGGTGCGGCCTATGGACCCGAGCTTGGCGATATGGTCCACGGACCGAAGCCCGGTCTGGATGGACATTTCTTCCTGGCCCTGAAGGTCGCGGCGTTTGAGGATGTCACGGTCTTCAAAAGCCGGGCCGATGGAGTCATCCGGCAGATCCGGTCCGGCAGGACGGCGCCCGGAGTCGACCGCATCTATGCGCCCGGCGGGCTCGAAGCCGAGACCGAAGCGCGTTACCGGGCCGAGGGCATCCCGTTGAACGACATCACGATTGCGGGGATTTTTGGAGCAGCCCGGCAGGTTGGTATCGAACCGTCGTTTGAGTAAGGCCCTCGACGGCCACGGCAGCGGCGTAGCCGGGCGGCGCTTCGAGATCCCAGAGAGTATGGCCGCGGAGTTCGAACGGCGGCCCGCCCGTGAACGCGGCCGAAAAGCTGCCAAGGCCCTCCGAAATGCCTGTACCCAGAGCCTTCAGGTAAGCCTCCTTGCGCGTCCAGAGCCGGAAGAAAAGCTGCGCCTGCGCTTCGCCCGTGAGGGTTTCGAGGCAGTGGCGCTCTTCGGGCGAAAAGAAGCGCTGGGCTATGGCGGCATGGTCGCGATCGGGACGGATGCGTTCGACATCGATGCCGACCTCGCGGTCGAGCGTCACGGCGTAGAGGACCTGGTTGCCTGCATGCGAGAGATTGAAGCGGATCTCGCTTCCACCATCGAGCGCGGGCTTGCCGTGCGCGCCCGTGACGAAGCGCAGGCTGACGGCCGGCGTAGCCGTGTAGGCTGAGAGGATCTCCCGCAGAATGCCGTGCGCGATGACGAAACGCTCGCGGTCTGTATCGAAGCGGAAACGCTCGGCGCGTTCGATTTCGGCGGCCGAGAGAATGGCGCGACAGGCGTTCAGAGAGGACAGATGATTCTCGGTCGAAACATGCCAGGCGTGAATTTCACCGCGCTCCAGGGTCACTCGCATCCGAGGAGTTCCTTCAAATCCTGGAGCAGGGCCGCGTCGAATCCCGAGTCCGGATCGTGCAGGAAGAAGTGGCCGCCGGGAAACTGGCGGGTGCAGAAGCCGGCCGTCGTCTGGCTGCGCCAGGCCTCCAGGTGCTGCGGCTCCAGGTTCGGGTCCTCCCTGCCGCAGTAGGCGCGGATCGGTAGGTTCAGGGGCGGCTCGGCGGTGTAGACATAATGGCGGTAGAGCGCGATATCGGCACGTAGTGCGGGGAGGAGTAGGCTGAGGAGTTCCTGGTTCTCCAGTACGACCTTCGGGATGCCGTCGAGGCGCTTCAGGTCGGCGAGCAATTCGGCGTCGGAAGGGTCGGAGCCCGTGGGTCCTTCCGTGCGGAGTTGCGGCGCGCGTGCCCCGGCAACCAGGAGCGCGACGGGAAGCGGATGGCCTTCGCGCCGCAGCTGCCGCGTGAGTTCGAAGGCGACGCCGGCGCCCATGCTGTGGCCGAAGAAGACGCACGGCAGATCGAGCAGCGGCTGAATCGCCTGCGCGATCGTGTCGATGAGCGGCTGCATGCGCGTGATAGGCGGCTCACCGATGCGGCTTTCGCGTCCGGGGAGGCGTGCGGCGCGCAGCTCAATCGTTTCCGGAAGCCGCTCGCTCCACGTGCGGAAGACGGCCGCGCCCCCGCCGGCATTCGGAAAACAGAAGAGGCGGAAGCGAGGGGACGTTTCGCGGCGCGGGGCAGGGAACCAGTCCGAGGGATCCACTGCCTGCGGGGCGGCGCTCCGCTTGCGCAGGCGCAGCGCCAGGAGCGCGCGCTTCTCCGGGGAAAGCTTGTCGAGTGCCGAATCGGTCTGCTGAGGCTGCGTCGGCACGGGGCGGCTGCGGGGTTTGCGGGGGCGCGCGATCACCTCTTCGAGAAAGCGCTCGAATGGCTCGATGCTCAACCAATCGGCGTAGGCGAGGGCGGCGCGGCGTGACTCCCTCGAAAGCGCCTCGTAGTTGGCGCGGTCGGAGACCAGCCGGCGCAGCGCCGACTCCCACGGATCGACGTCCTGCTCGGGCACTTGCGCAACCGGCACCATCTGCTCGTCAAGGCTGGGCTGGTAGCGCACAATCGGACGCACGGGCAACAGGTAATCGACTCCCATCTTTGCTTCGGGGATCCCCCCGACATCGCTCGCCATGACCGGCACGCCGCGCAGCATCGCCTCGACAATGACACGCGACCGCGCCTCGGCCCAAAGCGAAGGGACCAGCAGCACGCGGGTTCGCGCCAGCAGGTCGTCGATGCGGTCGACCGGGTCGAGGATGCGGACGTTCGGATGGCGGCGCAGCGCGTCGAGGTCGCTGGCGTTCGTCCCCCAGGTCGGCACGGCCGCGAAGGCAATGTCGGGCATGCGCTCGGCGAGCGCCAGGAAGATACTGATGCCCTTTACGGCACACGGATTCACGAGCGTGACGAACTCATTGTCGAAGCGGCCAAGGTCGGGAAACGGTCCGGGCTCCATCAGCGAGATCGGGACATGGGCCGCCTCGATGCCGCTCCACCGGCGGATGTAGTCGGCGACATACTGGCTCACACCCACGACGCCATCGGTCTGGCGCAGCACTTCGGTTTTCTCGGGACTCTCGAAGGCGCAGTCCGGGCCGAACGGAACCGCAAGCGTCGCGCGGGCCAGGTAGACGACGCGGGCGCGAGTCGCCTTGAGGGCCGCTTCAAGCAGTACTTGGGCCGGGTCGTCGGTCGAGACCAGGATGACGTCAGGGTCGAAGATGGCGATCTGCTCGGTGAAGTAGGCCCGGAGATTCGGGCTACTCGTGATGGTGTGGATCGCGACGCCGTTCAGCGCGGACCGCACGACACCACCGTCGCTCGATTCGATCGCAACACTCCGTGCCTGAAGCTCGCGTAGCAGCTTTTCGTGCTCTTCGGGTCCGTATCCTGCAACGCGCGCAATGACACGGCAGACATGTCCGCGCGCGGCCAGCGCCTCCACCAGCAGCCGATTCGAGCGGTCTCCGCCGCCGTGCGCGGGATAGTAAGTCGAATTGTGCGCGAGCAATATGCGCATGGCGCTACGTCGTGCCGCCTTGCTTCTTCAATCGTTGCAACAGCAGAGCGCGCTTGGCGGGCGACAGGTTCGCAAGCGCAGCCTCGATGTCGCGCGGCTCGGAGGGGGCGTCGGCCGCCGCGGGAGTAAGGCGCGCGAGGAAGTCGTCAAAGCGGGCCTCGTTGAGTGAGGCCACGAACCGGAGCGCCGCCTGCCGGGAAGCCTCGGCTTCGGCTTCGTAGGCCGTTCGATCCGCAAGCAACGAGCGCACCGCCTCCATCCAGGGTTCAATGTTTTGCGGAGGTAGCACGGGCTGCGGCAGATGGCGTTCGTCGAAGTGAGGCTCGTAGGTTTCGATGGCACGGACGGGGATGACGTAGTTAGTCCCCATCTTCGCCTCGACCAGCCCGCCGGCATCGCTCGCAATCACCGGAATGCCGCGCAGCAGCGCCTCCATCGCGATCAGTCCGAAGCCCTCGAACCACAGGGACGGCATCAGCAGCACGCGCGTCCGCACGAGGACCTCGTCGATGTCTCGGCAGTGCGGCAGCAGCGTGACGTTCGGGAGTGACTCCAGCGCGCGCCGGTCGCCGGAAGTCGTGCCCCATCCAGGGAGCGCCGCGAAGCTGTACTCCGGAAGTCGTTCGGCAAGCGCAAGGAAGATGGAGATCCCCTTAATGCCGCAGGGGTTCACCATCGTGAGGTAGCCGGAGTCGAACCTGCCGAGCATCGGGAACGGTCCGGCGCCGTAGATCGGGGGATGGATCACGGCGGCCTCGCGCCCGGTGTGCTCGCGAATGTAGGCGGCGGTGTGGCGCCCGATCGCGACGACCGCGGCCGAGCGCTTCACCAGGTCTGCGCCTTCGCTGCTCGGATTCCAACTCGCCGGACCGAAAGGATAGAACTGTGGGGTGTGTGCCAGATAGACGACGCGTCCCGGAGCCGCGCGATGCGCCTCGCGCAGCAGAAGTTGTCCCAGGTCTTCCGAGGAAACCAGCACCCAGTCGGGCACAAACTCGTGGATCTGTTCCCGCAGGACGGCAACGCGCCGCGCCGGATCGAGGATGGAGTAGACCGGCGTCGTCCCAAGCGTCGCGATCTCGACGCCATCGCCAGCGGCCTGCGGCTCCGGCAGTTGCTGTTCGGCGAGTTCCTTGCGGAACTGCGCCTCCTTGGCAGGTGTATCGCGTTCGGCCGCGCCTGCGACGACGCGGCATTGATGACCGGCCTCGACCAAATGGTTAAGCCAGACCAGATTGCTGCGCGTCGATCCGCCCCTGGGCGGGACGTGGGAGGCGGTGGAGGTAAGGAGGACTCGCATCGCTACTCCGAAGCGTCGCCGCGTTCGGCCTCTTCCTCGGCGGCGAGCAGCGCCGCGACCTCCTCGTCGGAGAGATTTTCAATCTCGGCCAGCAGCTCGCCGTAATCGTCGGCGCCCGTGGCCGCGATCTTCAGGAGTTCGATCTCCTTCGCCAGTTCGGCCACTGTGAAGGCGCCGGCGTATACGATCTTAAGAGACAGCTCGACATCAAAGGCCTGGCGCACCGCCGAGAGCAGTTGTACGGCGAGCAGGGAGTGGCCGCCCAAGTCGAAGAAATTTTCATGGATTCCGACGGCTGGCCGTCCGAGCAGCCGCGCCCACATCCCGGTGAGCTGCCGTTCGAGCGGCGTGCGAGGCGCGTCGGAGACCTCGGTCGGGCCGGCCTGTGGGCCCCTGCGCTGCCTGACTGCATCGAGCACGAACTCCGGATCGCTCAGCATGCCGGCGATTCGCGCAACATCGAAGGCCGGCCGCACGGTGCTGGGCGCGGACGCCGGAGAGGCGGCTGCGCCGTTCGAGGCCCCGGCGTCGCTCCGCGCGGTGTAGCGCAGGTTCGCCAGATAGGCCGCCGGGAAGACGAAGTCGGAGCCTTGGCCGGCGGGTTCACGGTACTCCGCGCCGATCATCTGGAGAAACTCGCTGGCGGGGCGGTTCTTCGCGGTCGGCTGGAATCGGACGCGCACGCGGTCGATGCCGTGCTCCTGCGCGATCCCCGCCACGTGAGCCAGCATCCGGTGCTCGACGCCGCGGCCCAGCGCCCGGCAGCTCAACAGGAACGTATCGATGGCGATCCCGGCGGGATCCATCGCGTAGATTACTACACCGACGAGTCCGTAGTCGCCGAACCGGTCCTTCACTTCGGCCGCAAGGCAGTGCGCCGAGCCGGA
The DNA here is from genome assembly GCA_046289265.1 of Bryobacteraceae bacterium. Classification (GTDB taxonomy): domain Bacteria; phylum Acidobacteriota; class Terriglobia; order Bryobacterales; family Bryobacteraceae; genus JBKBWD01. The sequence goes on from JBKBWD010000055.1 coordinate 27,012, forward strand.
CTGCACGAGCGCCTGTATTTCAGGCTCGGTGCGCCGGATGGTCGTGAAATTCATCTGATTCGTGCGCTGGGTCAACTGCGAGACGCGTGAGAGCTGCTCTGCGGTCATTGGCGCAATTGTGACTTCGAGATTCAGCGACGCAATGAAGACTTCCAGGTTCCCGGCCTGCTTTTCGAGGCGGGAGCGCTCGGCCTGCTGGGCGTACATCGCGCTGCGCTTGCGGTCTTCCTCCGTGGTGCGGAGGTGATCGAAAGCCCAGACGTGGCTAAGGAAGTCAGGTATGCGGCCGGCGTCGGCGGGAAGCGGGACAGCCAGGACCTCCGGACAGTCCGCCTGAACCTCGGCGCACTCCTTGGGGTTATCGTCGACGAAGATGAAGCTGTCGAGGCCGAGCCCCAACTCGGAGGCGAGCGAGGACAGGTTAGCCGCCTTGGAATCCCAATTGATGCGCCGCGATGTGATGTGGTCGATCCGCAGCGGCATCGCGGGGTTGGCCCGGAAGGTCTCGAGCACGTCCTCCTCGTTGTTTTTGCTGCACAGGCATAGCAGCATTCCGGCGTCGTGCTGCGCGACCATGAACTCCTGAAGCCGCCTCCTGGGCTCGTCGATTTCGACGCCGGTCGGCCCGTCCTCGCCGCAGATACCCTTCCACAAAGTGTCGTCGCAGTCGAGCACGATAACCTTGTAGGGCTGGCGCTCAAGTGCGTGGACCTTTCGCGCAATGAATGTCCCGAGTGCCGCAAACATGACAGGCGTGTAAGGGATGTGCCCCAACTCATTGCCGTGCGGATCGAAATAGTCCTCGACCGGGTAGGTGGCGCGCAGTTCCTGCGAGCCGATCACGTAAACCGAAGGCGTCCGGGCGAAGCTGCACCGGATCAGTTCTTCCATCGAGTGAAGAAACGCTGCATTCCCTGGCTCGCCCAGCGCTTCGGGCGATGCCGGGCAGAGGAAAACCAGAAACGGAGCCTGCCCATTCGCGGCAGCCGAAGGGAGGCACGAAACGAAGTGGCGAACGTTGGATTCAATGCTTTCGCGCACGGGGCCGCCGCCGCTCCAGTCTTCCAGCCGGACGAGCAGGATGTTGATGCCGCGATTGGCGCTGAGAATGCTGGCCGGGTCCAGCATCTGCTGGAAGACCTGGTTGTAAGGAGCGAATCGGATTTCCCGCTTCAGACCCAGTTCGTCGAGCCAGAACCGCAGCGTCTCCTCAACCGGTTCCGCTGTGAACGTTGCGCTGATGGCCAGATAATTCCATGCCGGTTCCGCTGGCTGCGAGCGCGCGGACGAGGCTTCGGCGGTTTCGGGCGAACGAGAAGACATCAAGAGATTGTCGGGACCTTCCTTCCGGATCAGGTACTCTTCATTATCTTTCGGGCAGGGGAGGAGTCTCAACCGCGGCAGGTGTGCCGGGGCACCATCTACGGCTGTCCGAGCGCCGGGCCGCGTGTGGGGGGCGCGGGTTTCTCGTAATCGCCGAAATACCCGGTGCGGGCCTGCACGCGGTAGCCGGGCTGGGAGACCTTTACATCGAGCCGATGAAAGCGCTCCTTGGTCAGGGGCACGTTCTTCGGATAGAAGCCGATAAGGTACTGAGTGCGCAGGTCACGGAGGATCTCGGCGAAGGCAGCGTCGAGGGACTCACCGAGCGAGGGCGTGAAGACGCGGCCGCCGGTCGATTGGGCGAGCGTCGTCAGGGCGTTCTCTCCCCCGACGTTGCGGCCTGCCTCGGTCGGGATCGGCACCACCAGGATCGGGTAGATCACGCAGTCGGCCAGTTGCACTTCTTCGAGCGCCTGGTGATACCGCTTGGCGCTCGTGGTGTCGCCGCCGTCGGTTACGATCACGATCACGCGCCGGCCATCGCGATGCTCCAGATCCTTCGCGGCGAAATAGATGGCATCGTACATGGACGTGCCGCCTTCGGACTTCAGCCGCCTGAGGGCGTTTTCGAGCCGGGCCAGGCGCCGCGTGAAAGAGCTCTGGAGCGTGACCTCCCAGTTGAAGCTGTACAGCGCGACGGTATCGCGCGGGTTACCCTCGTTGACGATGGCCCTCAGAAACTTCCGCACCGACTCGATCTCATATTTCAAGTCCTTGGCCGTCGAGGCGCTCGTGTCGACCAGGACCGCGATGGAAAGCGGCTGCTCGGTCTGGCGCTCGAACAACGCGATCTCCTGCGGAACACCGTTGTCCAGAATGGTGAAGTCGTCCCTGGTCAGGGAGCCGACAAGTTCACCGGCGGCGTTCTTCACCGTCACGAGCAGGCGGACCAGCTTGACATCGACGCGGAACACAGGCGGGTCCGAGGCGACCTGCGCCGGAGCGGACGCGAGCAGCAGCACAGCCGCCAAAACGGCGCCGAGCGTCCGGACTACCTGTTTGCCACCGATTCGTCCCACTCGCCCTCGACCCACACTTCGCCGTCCACGAAATATTCCTTCTTCCAGATCGGCACCAGCTTCTTCAATCGGTTGATGCCTTCGAGGGCGGCCTCGAAGGCTGGCCGGCGGTGCGGCGCTGTGACCACCACCACGACGCTCGTCTCTCCGATCTCCATCCGTCCCAATCGGTGGACCATCCCGATCCGGCTCACCGCGTGCGACGCCGCGACCTCCCGCCCGATTTCGGCGAGCACCTTCAGGGCCATCGGCTCATAGCACTCGTAGTCGAGATACCGCGTCGCCCGGCCGTTCGAATTGTTGCGGATGACACCCTCGAAGTGAACCACGGCGCCGTCCTCGCCTCGAAGCAGGCGCGCGGCGACCTGTCTGGTGTCGATCGGGTCGCGCGTCAGGGCGAACACGTGCCCCTCCGGGTCCAGGATCTCTTGAGCCGGCGCCCCGCCGCTAACCGGCGGCAGAAACGCGACCTCGTCACCTTCGGCAAGCGGCGTCTCTCCGGAACAGAACTGATGATTGCGGGCAAGCACGATGCTCCTGCGCATTTCGCGAAGTTTCGGAGCTTCCGCGGCATAACGGTCGAAGACCGCCTCGATGCTCGCATCCTCACCGACGTCGATCTGTTCCTCTGCCCGGCCCACGATGTCCTTCAGCATCCCGAAGAAAAGTACCTTGATCCGCACACTCTTAGTGTAGTGGACCCGGCGGTATACCTATACAGACCTGTGACAAAGGCGTTTGGTTTCAATTCGCTATAATCTGCTTTGATGCCCTCCCACGAGACCCGCCTTCGTGTGCGCTATGCCGAAACAGACCAGATGGGAGTCGTTTACCACGCCAATTATCTCGTATGGATGGAGATCGGACGCGTGGAGCTTTGCCGGGCGAGCGGCATCCGCTACCGCGACATGGAACGCGAGGACGGCGTGCTGCTCACCGTCGCGGAGGTGCAGTGCCGGTACGTCTCGCCGGCGCGCTACGACGATGAAGTGATCGTCCGGGCCTGCATCGAGGAGGCCCATCCGCGAATGGTCCGGTTCGGCTACGAACTGTGCCGTGCCGAAGGCGGCGAAACACTGGCCCGTGGCATGACCAAGCATCTGTTTTGCGGGCGTGACATGCGGCCCACGCGGCTGCCCGAAAAGTATCATCCGTTGTTCGGGATCGCGAGGTAGCCGTCGTTGGTATTCCTGCCCCTCTGTCTGCTCCTGTTGGGAGGCAATGGCCTGGAAGAGGCGGCCGCGCGCGCGATGGACGGCCGGACCGGGACTGTCGCCGTGATCGACATCGCCTCGGGACGCCTTCTCGCCGCACATAGGCCCGATATCGCCGCGCGCCGGCTCGCAAAGCCCGGGTCCACTTTAAAGCCTTTCACGGCCGCATCTCTGCTCTCCTCGGGAGCGGCGAAGTCCGGGAGCACGGTCGTCTGCCGCCGCGAACTGCGGATTGGAGGCCGGCGTCTGGACTGTGCGCATCCTGAGAGCCCGGAGCCGATGACGGCCGCGGTCGCGATCGCCTATTCCTGCAACTCCTATTTCGCAAACATGGCATTGCGCCTGGATGCGCGGGAGTTCACTGCCTCGCTGCGGCGAGCCGGACTGGCATCCGGCGATGTCGCGGGAGTGGTTCGGGAGGCGGCCGGCGCCGAGGCGCGACAGCTACAGGCGCTCGGCGAGGCGAACGTGCTGGTGACGCCGCTGGGCCTGCTCGGGGCCTACAGGCGGCTGGCTCTCGATGCGGCGCTACATCCCGTGGTGCGCGAAGGGCTGGAAGATTGCGTCCGCTTCGGTACCGGGCAGTTGGCCGGAACCGGAACCCTTCGGGTCGCCGGAAAGACCGGGACCGCGACGAATGACGATCGAACCTATACGCACGGCTGGTTTGTCGGCTACGCTCCGGCCGCTAAGCCGGAGATCGTTGTGGTTGTCTTCATCGAACGCGGTCAGGGCGGAGCCGATGCCGCGCCCGTTGCCGGAGAAGTTTTCGCCGCGTGGGAGCGCCTGCGGAGGAAGCGGTGATCCGAAGCGCCCTACTGTTGCCTCTGGTCGCGTTGACGCTCGGAGCGGCTGATTTCACGGTCCGGTTGTACTCGGTCCATTCGCCCTCGGAGGTGCGGATCTTGCGCGGCGGGATGCCCCCGCGTACCGTGCGGGGAAACGATGCCGGCGCCGTGACGCTGGAAGGCCCGTTCACCATCGAATCTCCCGAGCACGGCAAACTGCGGATCGATTTTCCGGCGGAGATTCGGCCGGAACGCGGCAGGGTTCGGATCGTCGTCCGTATGCCGTCCGAGGCCTACGTCGCGGGAGTGCTCGCGGGAGAGAGCAGCGTGTTCAAGTCGGCCGAATCAATCAAGGCGATGGCGGTGGCGGCCCGCACTTACGCGGTGCGTTTCCGCGATCGGCATCGCGCCGAGGGCTTCGATCTCTGTGACACGACCCACTGCCAGGACCTCCGCCTCGGCGCCGTGACCGAGCGCCTGCTCGCCGCGGCCGAAGCGACTGAAGGCGAGATCCTCTGGCACCAGGGAACGCCGGCCGCGGCCTACTATCACCGGCATTGCGGCGGCGAAATCGAGGCGGCGCACGAGGTCTGGCCCAATGCCCGTGCACGCTATCTACGGAGCCGGCACGATGCCTTCTGCCTGGAGCGCGACGGTGGACGCTGGCGCGGCGAGATGCGGTTGGACGAGTTGACCCGCGCGCTGCGCGAGGCAGGCTTCCGGCCTCGTGAGGACCTGCACGATATCGAGATTCTCGAACGCTCCGGATCGGGCCGCGCCCGGATGCTCCGGGTCGGCGGGCTGCGCCTTCCGGCCGCGACGCTCCATGCGGCGGTGGGGCAGTCGCTCGGATGGAACCGCCTGCGGAGCACATTCTACGAGGTCCGGCTCGCCGGGGATCGCGTCATCTTCGACGGACGCGGATTCGGGCACGGCGTCGGTCTCTGCCAGATTGGGGCCGCCAGGATGGGCGAGGAGGGGAAGGGCTACCGCGAGATTCTCGCCTCTTACTACCCCGATACCAAGCTCGGGATCAACGCTCAGGGCTTTGCCTGGCAGAGGCTCGGAGGTGAGCGGGTCGATCTGCGGACCACGCGTCCAGATACCGACGCTCCGGTTGCTGCGCTGGCGGACCGTCTGCTGGCCGACGCCGAAGTCCTGGCCGGGTGGCGTCTCGGGTGGCGGCCGTCGATCACCCTCTACCCGAGCGTCGCAGCCTATCGGGATGCGACGGGCGAGCCTGGATGGATTGCGGCGAGCGCGCGAGGCCCTCAGATCCGGATGCAGCCGCCGGCGGTGCTGCGCGGCGCCGGGACGCTCGAATCGACGCTGCGGCACGAACTCCTGCACCTGCTGGTGGAGGAACGCGCGCGGCCCGGCTTGCCGCTATGGTTCCGCGAGGGCCTGGTGCTGTACCTCGAATTGCCAAATCGCCCGGCCCAGGGCAGCGGGGCCGTATCGGACCGGCTCCTCGAGTCCCCGCGCAGCCGCGAAGAGTTGCAGCGGATGTTCACCTCTAGCGTTTTGAGGTAACCCATTGACCGGCCGTGGCTTAGCCCGGTTTTTAGGTTG
>JBKBWD010000056.1:0-32983 GCA_046289265.1 Bryobacteraceae bacterium
CGGATCAGCAGCGGCGGCGAGATCCTCAGATGCTGTCCCAGCCGTTTGGTGCGGAAACTAATTTGGACAAGAGTGGATGCGAACACACTCCGGGTTTTGCCTGAAGTTCAACTCAACCGTGATGATTTTCTTCGTGTGCTGATCCGTGAACGGACAGGCGCACTTCAGGATCTCGTCGGGCTGCCCGAAGCGTCCGGCTACATCAGCCTTGTCGGGCAATCGGTGGGACACCAACTGAACTCCCAATACTGCTCGGCCATCCAGTTGGACCGCCTGGATCGGTCGCAGGTCGCAGCTGTGCTCGTCGCCCTGAAGCGCCGGATTCAAGGTGATTTCTACATCATCGAAGAATCGGATGACAAGATCGTCCTTGGCAACCGGAGGTGTCCCTTCGAGGACAGGGTCCTGGGCCGGCCGGCATTGTGTATGATGACATCGAACGTATTCGGCGCCATTGCCGCGCAGAATCTGGGCTACGCAAAAGTGGAGCTTCAGGAAACGATCGCGCGAGGCGATCGCGGCTGCAGGGTTGTGGTGTACCTCAAACAAACCAGAGAGGCGGAGGAAGCCTGTGGCAGGGAGTACTTCCGGGACGAACACCTGCGGTGAGCCCGGTGAACTCGCGGTTGTCGTCGACGTCCTCACCGAGCCGGCCTTCCTCGTAACTTCTGACGGCCTGATCCAATGTACAAACGAAGCCGGAGCGGCTCTAGCCGGATGCGCAGGCAGATTCCGCCCGGGTCTCCGCCTTGTCGATGTTGGTCTCCTCCAGTCCGGAGATCGTCGCCCGGCAGTTACGCGCCTGGTCAAGCAACCGGCAGATGACGATGGGAGTACTAGAATGGCCCCAATCTGGCGGCGAGCCGATCCGAACGCGTTGCGAAGGAGGAGTTTTGCGCGCGGGTACAGACGCTGGGCCTTCGCTATTGCTGATGCGCGTGCTCCCGCATCCGGCGGCGATCGCCCGCTTCGAAGCGCTGAACCGGATGATCGAGTCTCTCCACCGCGAGGTGCTCGGGAGGCAGCAAGCCGAGGCTGAACTGCTCCGTCACGCCGAGCGGCTGGCGCGTTCCAATGCCGAGCTACAGCAATTCGCATACGTAACGAGCCACGACCTCCAGGAGCCGCTCCGCACAATCACGAGCTACGCCCAACTTCTGGAACGTCGCTACCGCGACAGAATCGATTCCGATGCCAATGAGATCATTGACTACGTCGTTAACGGCGTCAAACGACTTCACCTGCTGATCAACGAACTGCTTACGTATTCGCGAATCGCCGGAACTGAGAATGTTCTAACGGGCCCCGTTTCAATGAAACGAGCCATCGAGTGGGCACTGGCTAACCTGCGGCTACTGATCGAAGACTGCGGAGCAGTCGTAACTTGCGGCGAGCTTCCGGACGTGCGCGGGAACGAAGTGCAACTGGTGCAGCTCTGGCAAAACCTCGTCAGTAATGCCATCAAGTACAGAAGGCCGGGAGTGCCTCCCCGTGTGCAAGTCAATGCCCGTGTCGAGGACACGAAGTGGATCTTCTCCGTGGAGGACAACGGAATCGGGATCGAACCGAAACATCGGGAACGCGTTTTCGGGCTCTTCAAACGCCTTCACGGCAATGAGATCCCAGGAGTCGGAATCGGCCTTGCGATCTGCAGCAGCATCGTCGAGAAACACGGGGGGCGCATCTGGGTTGAATCTCAACCCGGAGTCGGCTCGTCATTTTACTTCTCCATCCCGAAAGAGTTTGAAAGTCCGGCTGCGGATGCCGGGCGGGAACGGGCGGAGGCAGAATCCTGTCGAGACCGCCGCGTCGAGGAGTGATCAGGCCGACAGCCAGGGCGAGCCGCTTCCATACCCGAGACGCAGGCTGCACAGCCGCCGTCTTCACAGGTCAACTGTAACTCGCGCGAAAGTAGCCGGTATCAAGGTTCCGCCGTCAGTGCTCTTGTTCTGTGCTCTCGCCAGCTCGATCAACTGACCGTGCAGCTCCTCGACCTTTCCGCAGGCTTCAGCCGCTTCGTAAGCGTTCATCGTTGGACCATAGTATCGCCGGAACGAGTCGATGAACTCCGCCGGGCTCGTTTCGGGCGACACAAAGTGGAACGTGTCCTTGACGATCGAGATCCTCTCCTTGGGTATGCCGGCTTGACCGAACCGTTCGACCACGTGCGCTTCTACGCCCCAGGTCATCGGACTGACGAATCCCTCGGGCGGCGGTGGTATGAACGATGAACTGATCTTCAGCAGTTGCGATACGAACGAGGTCGGATCGTTCGGGATCCAGTTTCCCATCACAATGCGGCCGCCCGGTTTTGTGACCCGGACCATTTCCCTGGCCACGTCGAATGGCTTGGGCGCGAACATCGCTCCGAAAATGGAGAGGTCAAGTCGAATGAGTCGTCGTTCACACCCTGCAAATTGCACGCGTCTCCCTCATGAAAACTCCATTGAGTGAGACCCGCCTCCGTGGCGCGTTGATTGCCGGCGGCCACCAGGTTGCTGGCAATATCGATTCCAACGACTTCAGCGCCCAGCCGGGCGAGAGGGAGCGCTGTCGTCCCATCCCCGCAGCCGAGGTCCAGAACCCGAATCGGCGCCGTGATCCCAAGGGACGCAACCAGCGCTACTCCGGATTGACGCATGAAACGGGCGATCTGGGTGAAGTCGCCTTTTTCCCACAGTGCCTTGTTTGGATTCATGACAGCTCTAGCATACCCGAACGGAGCGTATGTTGCGCGAGAATGGCGCAGGCAACTGGCAAGCGTCTCTGTCCGGCTCGGAATGGATCCGAAACAGCCGGCCTCTTGCCTCTCTGCTACACTCGAAGATCCCTCCCACAGCTCATTACAAAACATGTCCTGGCTTCTCCTGTTTATCGCTGGCGTATTCGAAATCCTATGGGCCGTCGGATTGAAACAGAGCCACGGATTCACGCGGCTCGGGCCGAGTGCGCTGACGCTGACCGCCATGGTGGCGAGTTTCTACTTTCTTGCCCAGGCGCTCAAGGGAATTCCTCTCGGGACCGCCTACGCCGTCTGGACAGGCATTGGAGCGGTTGGGACCGCTATCCTCTGGATTTTGCTCTTCGGCGAAGACCGAACCCTCGCCCGTCTCGCCTGTTTGAGCCTGATCATCGCCGGGATCGTCGGTCTTCGTCTGCTTCGCGGGGCCGAGTAGAGCATTCCCCGGCTGAAAGCCGCCTGCGTCAGAAACGCCCGGCGGGCAGCCGGCCGGCCTGGAACGCGGCGATATCGGCAGCATGGAACGGAGGATCGAAAAGCTTCGGATCTTCCTGCCGCGTCCGAAAGAGCATGAGGATGTAGTGCATGCGGTCGGCGAAATCGGCCCAGTCGTCCACTCCGCTGCGCTGGCCCGGCTGTTCAAGTCGGGCGATGAGCTCGCGCAGTTCTGGGTGTTCGATTGACCGGAGAGCCTCCGGATACTCCGGGGCCACGTCATCACGCAGCCGAATCGGGTCGCCGGCCAGTTCCATCGACATCAGCCGCTGCGTAATGACCGCCCGCGCGATCCTTCGGGCCGTGCGCGCCAATAACCTTCCGAACAGGCCGCACATCAGCGCCAGCGGCTTGCCGAACACACCGGGCCATCGCGGAGCCGAGACGAACAGCACGCCCGCAAGCCGTCCCCCCAGCGCCATTACGCCTTCGACCGGCGCATCGAGCGCCGCCTCGATGTCCGGCTGCAGCCGCGTCTGCTCATGGAAGCCGATCTCGGCGTTTGCCAGCAGCATCAGCTCCGCGCGTAGACCTGGATCGGTCGAGAGCGCCGCTTCGGCATAGTGGCGGAAGGCCCGGCGCAGGTAGCCCTGCCCCGCGGGAGGATCTCCGTTGGGCAGCGCTTCGCAGAAGGCCGCCACGCGGTCCGGCGCAAGCTCGGCGGGCGCCGGAAAGATCTGGAGGAAGCGCGCCATCTCCCGGCCGATCTCCTCGAACAGCATCACGTTGCCGCGCGCGATCGCCGCAGCGGCGCGCTCGAAGGCCGGCGCAAACGGGTTCATCTGCCGCACAACCTTGCCCAGCTTCGACTCTGGGCGCCGCAGGCCGGAGCGCAGCAGCGCCCGCCCGAGATTGTGGAGCGGCCGCAGGCGGCTCCCGCGCGCCTCCAGACGCCGTTCGGCCTCGACCAGCAAGTCCTCCTGCCGGATCGTTCGGCCGGCCTGCAGCGAGGCCCAGGTTCCGAACGTGAACCAGTTGGCGCCCCAGGGACACAGCGGGTCGCGGAGCCCCAGGGAGATCTCAAAATAGCCTTGCGTGATGTGCAGATTGCGAAGCGCCGGGTCCGGAATGGCGCAGATTCGGTCGACTTCCTCGACAGTGGGAGGCGGCATAGAGTCGAGCAGCCATTCTACCCGAAAAGCATGGGGCTCCGGATCTCCCTCAGCCCGCGCACCTCGGTCCGCGTCAACTCCCGCCATTGTCCCGGCCTCAGTGAACCCAGGCGAATTGCTCCGATAGCAACCCGGACAAGCCGCAGCGTCGGATGGCCGACCGCGGCGGTCATGCGGCGGACCTGACGATTCCGTCCCTCCGTCAGGGTCAGCTCGACCCACGAGGTGGGAATTGATTTGCGAAATCGGATCGGCGGATTGCGTGGTGGCAGGTCCGGCTCCAATTCGAGCCGCCGTACCTTCGCCGGAAGGGTGCGATAGCCCTGGATCGTCACCCCCTCGACCAGCCGGAGCAGGGCAGCGTCATCGGGTACGCCCTCCACCTGGACCCAATACGTCCGCTGGTGGCCATAGCGCGGGTCGGTGAGCCGGTGCTGCAACTCGCCGTCGTCGGTGAGCAGCAGCAGTCCTTCGCTGTCTCGATCGAGCCGGCCCGCCGGATAGACTCCCGGCACCGGGACGAACTGCTTCAGTGTCAACCGGCCGGATTCTTCGTGATCGCTGAACTGGCTGACCACGTCGTAGGGCTTGTTGAAGATGATGTAGCGGCGCCTCAACTGCCGATCATAGCGGAATCCGCGGGGCGGCCTTTGGCAGCGATACGAACGGACCGGCCCTCCGGTGGACGCGCCTGCGGCTCCTCGACTGCGGAATCGGTCAGACCCAAGTGCCGAGCTACGGATCGGAACATTCGCAGAAACTCCTGCGCTCGAACCACAGCCTCCGAGCAGGATGGGCAAGTCAAGTGATGTTGATCGAAGGCCCGCCACTCGATATCACTCAGACGATTCAGGCAATAGGCTTCGGCGACCTCCTCCACATGTGACGGGCAGGAGACTGGACGATTCGGCACATCCCTCAGGTACACGAAGGATAGAGTGGCACGGATGGACCGGCCTTTCCCACCCCAGATCGCAATTCTTACAGTGTTTTCCACAAAGTAATCTCGCCTGTCTTGTGTAGGATGCAGGCCAGACTCTGTGGAAAACCTGTGAATCGTGGTGGAAAGATCAGAATTGTGACAACCACGTGTCGTTGGTTGCTGCCGGAAATCGCGTCGGAGGACGCCCCGGAGCTTGCACTCCGGGGCTTGCATAGAGGGGCTCCCGCGGCGTGCTGGGTCACGCCGCGGGGAAGTGCAACCAAGCCACTTACGACTTAGCTGGAATTATTCCAGGCACGCAGGAAGCCAAACGGTTTGACGCGTTTTCTTCCTGGTTTGCGGCGGTGTACGGGTTGAAGTGGGTGGAAGGCCGGGTGCGTTGGGTGAAATCACGCAGCCGACTGCGCCACAACCAGCGCAAGCAGGTTCCAGGCAACCAGCAGCGCGAAAAAGACATTGGCACGAATCAGCAGACGCAACCGCCCCAACCTCCAACAGAAGACCCCAATCAGCAGGGCGGCCAGCTTCACGCCCAGGAGTCCGATCCAGGGCGCGGGCGCCGACTCGATCGCATACCGGACGAACGGATTCCCTTCCTCAACACCGCTGACGAGGAACGCCAGCGTCGAAAGAAGATCGAGCGTCTGCAAGTACGCATATAAGAGAATGGGCATCCTGACTTCCTTCAACCGGCAGTAAGGTAACTCCCTTAGTTTGGACCAGGCGAAAGGCCGAGTAAAGAAACCGAGGGGCCAATTTTCAACGGCGGGTACTGGTACGCAGGTTGGCGCTACCATGGAACATGAGCATGGGGAGGCTCAGAAGTCCTTGCGTTTGCAATGTCGAAGCGTAATCCTGGCACTCGTAACCGCGGTCGCCATTCAGGCCGCCGGACGGAAGCCCGTCACTCTCGAAGACGTCGTCGCCACCCGGCCTGCGGGGGCCGGCGCTATCGAGTGGTCCCCGGACGGCCGGACCTTCCTTTATGAGGAAGCCAAAAAGGTGATGCTGTACGACGTGGCCGCCCGCTCGGCGCGGGAACTCGTCTCTGTCGAGTCGCTGGAGGCGAAGGCGGTCAAGCCGCCCGAGCCGGATCGCATGGACTGGCAGAATCGCCGGGTAACGGAGAAGCGCCTCCAATGGTCCAGCAATGGAGAAGCGATTCTCCTGAAGATTCAGGGCGACCTCTTCCACTACCGTCTCCGGACTGGCGAGTGGGAGCAGTTGACCGCTACTGCGGAGGCCGAGGCCGACCCGAAGCTTTCGCCGGACGGCGCGATGGTGGCCTTTCGCCGCGGGCATGATCTCTACGTCACAAATATTCGAACCAAGAAGGTGACGCGGCTCACGCGCAATGGTTCCGAGGCGCGGCGAAATGCCGAATTGGACTGGGTCTATCCAGAAGAGCTGGGGCTCGGGACCGCTTATTGGTGGTCGCCGGATTCCCGCCGCATCGCCTACCTGCAGTTCGACGTCTCGCGCCAGCCCCTCTACCCGCATGGGGATGTACTCAAGATCAGCCCGGTTTATGAACCGCAGCGATACCCCAAGGCTGGGAATCCGAACGCCGAGGTTCGCCTGGGCGTCGTCGCGGCCCGGGGCGGGACGACTCGCTGGATGAACACCGGCGAAAACAGCGAGGCGCTGCTTGCGCGCGTCGATTGGACGCCAGACGGTCGGAGCCTTCTCGTTCAAAGGCTCAACCGCATCCAGAATCGCCTCGATCTGCTGGCCGTCAACGCCGCCGCGGGGACAGCGAAGGTCCTGCTCAGCGAGACCGATCCGTACTGGGTGAATCTCGGCGACGAACTGCGTTTTGTCGGTTCCGATCGCTTCCTCTGGTCCAGCGAGCGCTCGGGGTTCCGCCATCTCTACCTGTACTCTCGCACCGGCGGGCAACTCGCTCAGTTGACCGAGGGCGACTGGGAGGTTACCGGGGTCGCCGGGATTGACGAGAATGCCGAACGGGTCTATTTCCTCTCCACGGAGGCAAGCCCGCTCGAACGGCAGCTCTATTCGGTCCGGTTCGACGGCAGCGGGAAGCAGCGGATCACAAGCGAGGCGGGAACCCACACGATCGCGATGGCTCCGGATGCCCGTCACTTCCTCGGCAGCCATTCCAGCCTCACCGAGCCTCCGCGCCGGGTGCTGCGGACCGCCAACGGGGAGGAGTGGGCGGTCTTCCGGGAAGCCGACCGCGAAGTCCTGTCGAATTACGAGATCCTGCCCACCGAAATTGTTTCGGTCCGCGCCTCCGACGGCGAGACGATGTACGCGAAGCTGATCCGTCCGGCCGGTTTCGACGCGGCGCAGAAGTATCCCGCGATCGTGATGGTCTATGGAGGACCGCATGCGCAGGCGGTGCGCAATGCCTGGTCCGGTCTGAGCTGGGAGCAGGCGCTGGCGCACCAGGGGTTCGTGATCTGGCAGCTCGACAATCGCGGCTCGGCGGGCCGCGGCCATGCCTGGGAGGCGCGACTTTTCCGGCGTTTCGGCAAGCAGGAACTCGCGGACCAGCAGGAGGGAGTCCGACACCTGCTCTCGATGGGCTTTGTCGATCCGGCGCGCCTGGGGATTTACGGCTGGAGCTACGGCGGGTACATGACGCTTTATGCGCTGCTCAACGCACCAGACCTGTTCCGGGCAGGCATCGCAGGCGCACCCGTGACCGACTGGCGGAACTACGACACCATCTACACAGAGCGATACCTCGGGCTGCCGTCAGAGAATCCCGAAGGGTATAAGGACAGCTCGCCCGTGCACCAGGCGGAGAATCTGCGCGCCAGCCTGATGATCGTGCAGAACCTGGGAGACGACAACGTGCTGTTCGCCAACACGATTCAGATGACAGACGCGCTGCAGAAGGCCGGAAAACAGTTCGAACTGATGCTCTATCCCCAGAAAAGCCACGCGGTCACCGGCCCCGTGCGGAAGCAGATGCTCGAGGCGATGACCGCGTTTTTCCGGAAGAAGTTGTAGGGCTACTGCGCGCGTCCGCCGCCGGCGGATGAGCCGCGGCCGACGGCGTCGCCGCCGCTCCTGGGGTTCGAAGGCGCCGAAGCAGCGGACGGGGCACTGGAGGCAGCCGCGCCGCCGCCATACGATCCGGACGAGCCCACGGCGCCGCTGTACTGGCCGCGGCCTGCTGTCGAATAGCCGAGATTCGGGTTGAAGCCGGGTCTTGAGAATCCCTGGCCTGCCTGGGTCCCCTGAATCGGCGCCGGCCGAGAGAAGGCGTTGTGAACCGTGCGTGGCGCAAAGAAGCAGTCGCCGAAGAACCCGCACGCCGTGGAGCGCATCGGGATGAACGTAAACATCGCGAAGTGGGGGTTCCAGTGCCAGGCGCTCTGGGAAAAGGAGCCGCCGGCCTGGCGCACTTTGGCCGCCGCAGAGATATTGGCCGCCGCGATGTAGCCGGCCCGGCGCTTGCTCCACCGCAGCAGTGGATCCCCGACCTTATTGTCGAAGCGCTCCACTTCGCCGCCGGCCAGCGACAATTGCCGGCCGCTCTTCAGTGTGAGACCGGAATCGCCTGATTCAATGCGCGCGGCGCCCTCATAGACGCGCACAAACTGCGAATCGGAATCGAAGCGATACACCCCGCCCTTTTCGATTTCGACGCGCGTGCCCGCATGAACGACTGTCACGCCCTGCTCCTTGGCAATCTCAACGGCCTCCAGAACCGCCGAACCGTCCACCACTTCCACGCGGGCGTCGGTCAGGCTGTCCGACAGCATCCGAATCGAACTGTTCTCCCCGATGCGGAGGAAGGTTCCGGGAGTAAGAAGGAGCTCGGCACGCCCCTCTCCGGTCCGAAGGGTCGATCCGGCCCGGAGTAATGCAAATTCGGTGATCTTATTCTCAACCGGAGCGCCGTCAATCCGGACGTCACCCTCGGTGTAGTGCACGAGTCCGGCGCGCGCGGAAACTATGTTCTGAGCGAAAGCGGCTACGCCCATGGACAACCCGAGCAACAGAGCTTTGGTCAACATGCCCGCTCCTCCTGTAGCCTATGGTGGCTTTCCATGTAGACGGATGTCAATCGTCCAGAGTTGCGGCTTTCGCCTTATTTCAATCAGCCGGCGCGACCGGGAGGCGCACGGTGTTGCTTTCCCGCCCGTGGATTCGCACCAGCAGCTCGAGTTCCGTGCCCGCCGGCACACGATCGTCTACCCGAAACTTCACCGATGCGATCCCGGAGTATCCGGGTTCGGCTCCGGCCCATTCCGGAGTGAGGACGCGGTTTTCGATCCGGATTTCCAGCGCATCGATCAGACGGTACTCCGGCGCAGCAGGGACGGCAAACCCTTCGGGAACGGGACGGTCGTACGGACCGAAGCCGGTGCCGAGCAGCCTGACCACCTCGCCCCGGCGCGCGGGGCTTCGCGGCGTCACAGGCGAGCCGTCTTCGTGGAAGGCGACGACATACAACTTTTCATTCTCATAGTGCGCCAGCAGCCCCGGAGCGTTCCGCGCGACGTCGATACGCGTCGAGATCTCTTTCTGGGTGCTCGTGCGTACCGTGAGGGTGTGGGCCCCCTCGGGCAGATCCGACGGCAGGATGGCGTTGACCTGGTCCGGCGAGACGAACAGCAGCGGCAGGAACCGGCCGCCGATCCGGACCGTCACGCCGGCCAGAGTCTGGGCCAGCGGATTCGCTGGACCGACCTCGAGCGAGTGCGACAGTTCCACGCCGAAGATTGAGATCAGCGAGCCGGGAGCCACGACATCGTCAGGAGTCACACCGGCGGCGCTCTTGACCACAACAATGCCGGTCCGGGGAAGCTGGTCCATAAGGGCCCGGACCAGGGCCGGGCGGCGGATTGTAATCGTCCCGCGGTGGTAGACCCCGGCGAGGTCGCCTCCCCAACGCCGGAAGCGGTATCCGTCGCGCGACTGCGCCACGATCGTGACATCGGCGCCCTCATTATAGAACCCGTCGGCCGAAGGCGGCTCGAAGGTGAAGCTGGCTCCGTCTTCCGGATCGGCCACGGCGGTGAGACGATGCGCCGCGTGGTAGGCGGCGTGGATGGTATGCGCTTCCTGGGTGAAGGTCCACGTCCTCTGCTTGGGAGCGCCGTCCGTCCAGGCGGCGAAGTTCACTCGGGTATTGGCGTTCACCGTGTGGGTTTCGGCGGGCGTGATCTGCACCTCGGCGCCGCCCGGCCGGTCGATGACGCAGGGCGTCACGCACGGTTCGCCATCCACGTTCACCGAGACTCCCGAAGCGGTCGCCCGGACCGTGACCTGTCCAAGCAGCTCGTATTCCGCGATGGTGTGGCGGGTAGCCTTGAGCATGGCCTCATCGACGACGATCTCCTGCTCCCTGGCGCCGCCGTTCGACCATCCCTTAAAGACGTACTTCCGGCCCTTGCTGTCACGCTGTTCCAGCGGGGCCACAGCCGTGTGATGGCTGCCCAGGCCCCATTCGAAATTCAGCCCGGGCCAGTTGTCGCGGCCGTCGATCTCCAACTTCAAGCCGCTCGGACTGGTTCCGAAGGTGACGCGGACTCCGGGAACGAAGTGCGCCGTGATCGCTTCCGTCGTATAAACCTGCGGAACCTCATAAACTGTGTTCTGCCCGCCGCCGATGCTCCACTTGTCGAAGACCCAGAGGTTGCCGGTACGGTCCAACTGCGAGTGCGGCGCCGAAAGGACGTGTTTCGCGCCGGGGAGCCAGTCGAAGTCTCCCATGCAGAGGTCGTGAGGACGGTTGTTGACGCACGGATCATCCGGCTCAGGCGTGAGAACAGGCGCGCGGTCAATAATCACCTGCAGACCCGGAGGCGAGGTACGAAACTGGATGCGCTTGCCCGGTGCGAAGTGCGCCGTGAGTTTGGAGGCGCCTCCTACCACATACTCACGCATATAAGCGTTGGGCGGTCCGCCATTGATCGACCAGCCGGCGAAAACGAAGCCGTTCTTCGGGATGGCATTCAGCCTCAGAACGCCCGGCGCCATCCAGATCGTCGTTGTGCTGACGTGACATATACCGTTCACATAGACCATACCGGGCCAAGGGCCGGAGGGGGCCTGGCCGGTGACACAGTCCCCGCCGGGCGGAGGCTCCGGTCCTGGATTGAAGAAGGCTATGGTTACCTGGTACTCCGGGCTCAACTCGGCAATGAACTCGCGGACGGACGGGTGAGCCGTGATGATCTGAATCGGTCCGGCATTCGCCAGCAACCCGTTGCTGTCCCGCCAATGCTGGAAAGTCAGGCGCCGGCCGGCGGAGTTATCGTGCTGGATCGGCTCGATCGACAGTACATGCTTGCTCCCTTCCGGCCACAGGAAGTGGGCGGCGTGCTGGTACACCTGGCCATCGACATAGAACTGGGCGCCGGGAATATTCGTGCTCACCCGGAAGCTGGAGACCTGCTGCGCCGAAAGCGCAGCCGCGCAGAGATGCAGGAACAGGACAATGGCCAGACGTATCATGCGATTCGCAACCTATCTGCTCTGTCGGCCATTTCGTGCTCCCACTCCATCGAATGAAGGCCTTAGAGCCGGTCTAAGGGCGCGGGTTTCCCGAAGGTGAGCCTGTCCCCCAAGAGCTGCCAAAGGTATAATGCTGGAAGGGAGGACCGTATGCTGTTCCGAGTGTCCGGACTTTGTCTGCTGCTCGCCGGTCTGCTGATTCCCGGCGAAGCGCCCAAACACCCGCAGGGTCGTAACAACAACAATTTAGTTGACCTTGCGGCCACCCTCTACAGCGACAAGGAGTCCATCACGGAACTGCTCGGCTCCGATCTCGGCGGCTATGTTTACGTGGTGGAAGTGAAGCTCCGGGCCCGGACGGACAAACCGGTCCGGATCGAGCACGACGATTTTACACTCCGCTCCCACCGCGACGGCCAGAGGTCCGAGCCGTTCACTCCGAGCCAGATCGCGGGTGACACCACGCTGGTCGTGTCGAGCCGCGGGATGGGCGGCGGCGGGATCATGAGCAACCCGACCGGCCCTGTGTGGGGAGGCCTTCCGGGAACGATGGGAGGACCAGGCCGCATGGGCGGACCCGGAGGCGTCGTCGGGAATTCAGGGGAACCGGAAGTCGCCGATGCCCGCGTCGAGAACGCACCGGGCGCCGCCAAGGAGAATCCGCTGCTCGCTATCCTGGCGGAAAAGATGCTCCCCGAGATGGAGATGGACGACGAGGCCTCCGGACTTCTCTACTTCCTGATGGAAGGCAAGCACAAGACCAAGGACTTGGAACTGATCTACAAGGGCGCCGGCGCCAGGCTGTCGATTCGCTTCCGCTGATGCCCGGCTCGCGATGAACATACACGAACTCGAGACACCCGCACTCCTGATCGATCTCGACATCATGGAGCGCAACATCCGTCGTGTGGCTGAGTACGCCCGAAGCCACAATCTCCGCCTCCGGCCCCACACCAAGACGCACAAGACTCCGGCTTTGGGCCGTCTGCAACTGGATGGGGGCGCCGCCGGCCTGACGGTCGCCAAGGTCGGGGAGGCCGAGGTGATGGCCGCCTCCGGCACGCCCGATCTGTTGGTCGCTTATCCGGTGGTCGGGCGCAGCAAGCTCGACCGGCTCATGGAGGTTGCCCGTAAGACACAAATCACGGTCGCGCTCGACAGCATCGAGGCCGCGCAAGGGCTTTCCGATGCCGCGGCTCGCGCGGGCGTCGAAGTCGGGGTCCTGGCCGAAATTGACGTGGGCCTCGATCGCGTCGGCGTGGCGCCGGGGCCGGACGTTGTTCGCCTGGTCGAGTCGCTGCGGCGGTTGCCGCATTTATCCTTTGACGGGATCACGTTTTATCCCGGCCACATCAGAACCGTGTCCGCCGAAGGACTGGAACAGTTGGAGCGGCTCAGCACTTTACTGGATCGCGTCATCGAGGACCTCGGCAGGGCCGGCATCTCGCCCCGCATTGTCAGCGGAGGCTCAACACCGGCTCTCTTCCATTCGCACCACGTCCGGCACCTGAACGAGATCCGCCCGGGAACGTACATCTTCAATGACAGGAACACGGTTTGCGCCGGCGCCTGCACGCTTGGGGACTGCGCCGCATCGATTCTGGTGACCGTGGTTTCGGCGGCGCGGCCGGGGCGGGCGATGGTCGATGGCGGATCGAAGACGTTCTCGTCGGATGCGCTCTCGAACCAACTCGACGGCGGCTTCGGATACATCGCCGAGGCGCCGGAGGTCCGATTCTTCCGCATGCAGGAAGAACACGGCTATCTGGATACGACGCGGTTTGAACGCGTGCTTTCAGTCGGCGACCGCCTGCGTATCATTCCAAACCACATCTGCGCGGCTGTCAATTTACACGAGAGGATTTATGGCATCCGGGGGGAACGCGTGGAGGCCGTGTGGAGAGTGGAAGCGAGAGGCAAGCTCCAGTAGCCTGCCTCCCGCGAAAGAGTGCGTTACTGCATCTTGACGCTGTCGATTTTGACGGTGTCGCCGTCGACATTGCCGGTCACGATCACCTTGTGGCCGAGATGTTCCTGCACCTTTGCGGCGTCGCTGATCTTCAGCACCTTGCCGTCCTCGGTTACGAGAACCGGAGCCTGGCCGCCCTTGACACAGCCCGCTACGCATTTCATCGACTTCTCGGAAGCGTCGGCGTGGGCGGCGCCGCACTTGGCGTCGGAAATGGTTCCCTTCAATTCGGCAGCCATCGCGCCAAACGTCAACAGCGAAAAGCTGGAAAGAACTACAAAGAGTTTCTTCACTTGATCCTCCTCTTAGGAATCTGGTCGCAGACGTCCAGTTTGCTATAGATTCGCTTATAACTCTAACGCGACCGGCTGCGGATTGCAACAGGGGGGCGGATTCAGCAACAACTGTTTACGTCGGTCATTGCGGCTCAGGGAACAGATTGCCCTGCCCCAGCAGCCAATTCGGGTCAAGGCGCCGCTTGACGCCTTTCATCGCCTCGATCTCATCCGGTGTGTACTGCAGCGCCAACAGGTGGGACTTGCGCTTGCCGAGGCCGTGTTCGGCCGCCACCGAGCCCTCCAGGGAAACGGCCTTTCGGGCAAACTCAATCATCAGTTCCCGTGCCCGCTCGACCTCCTCCGCGCCGGCCGGCAGCACGTTCACGTGGACGTGCGCGTCGCCGATATGCCCGAAGATGACGGAGCGTCCGGGGAAAAGCCGATCGGCACGCTCGCGGTAGAAAGCCAGCATCTCGCGATTGCGCTCGCAGGCGACGGCGTAGTCGGAGCCCATCTTCATATACCCTTGGCGGCGCACCGTGTCGTTGACCAGTTCCGGAAGGGCGTGGCGGAAGCGCCGAAAGCGCTCGCGGTCGGCTTCTCCGGAGGCGAACCAGGAAGCTTCAAGCAGCGCCCCAGACGACTCCAGCCGCTCATACCAGCGATCGGCTTCCGGATCGTCATCGCCGGAAAGCTCCTGCTCGAACAGCACGGCGGCGCCGGCGGCCGCGGGAATCTCCGGGTATCGGGCGCGGAGCAGATCGAGCGAGCCCCGGTCGAAGTACTCGAGCATCCGGAGCCGCTCGGCCGGCCGCCAGGCCTCGACGGCGTCAATCGCGGCATCGTCGGACGGAAAGAAGACCACTCCGGTGAGCAGGGCCGCCGGCAGCGGAAGCAGCCGCAGCCCGGCCTCGACCACGATCCCGAGCGTGCCCTCCGACCCCACGAACAGATCGATCCAATCCATCCCAGGGCTCAGCGGATACCCGGCCGAGTGCTTAGTTGCACGCGGCTGCCGAATATGGGGCGCCTCGAAATCGATCGCATCGCCGCGCTGGACATCCATCACCGCACCTGTCATCGTGAGGACCCGCAGCCTGCGCACATGCCGGCGCGTAGCGCCATAGAGGAAGCTGCGCGAGCCGCTTGCATTCGTCGCGATCGATCCTCCGACCGAAGCGGACCATTCGGTCGGGTCGGGCGCGTAGAACTGACCGGTAGGAGCCGCGGCGGCCTGCAGTTCCTTGAGCAGCACTCCTGCGCCCGCCGTGGCCTCCCCGCGCGAGATCTCGAGTTTCCGGAACTTCTCAAGCGAAACTACCCAGCCGCCCCGCGCCACCCGGCCGCCGGTCACACCGGTCCCCGCGCCGGACAGGGTCACGGGGATGCGTTCGGCATTGGCGGCGCGGACGATCTCAACCAATTCCTGCTCGTCGGAAGGTAGTAGCAGGCGGTCGGCATGGCCGCGAAAGCCGGAGGCGTCTTCCAGGTAGGATTCGATCAGTTCAGACCTCCAGAATGACCGGCATGATGAGCGGCCGGCGCTGGGTCTGTTTGACGAGGAAGCGCTTCAGGTCTGCCCGGATCTTCTCCTGCATCACGCCCCAGTCGGTGCGCTCTTCCGCGGTCGATGCGTCGAGTGTTTTCGCGACCACCTGCCGGGCCAGTTGGATCACCTCGGCGGTATTCTCGCTGGCGATGAATCCGCGGCTGACGATTTCGGGGAGCCCTTCCGCCTTGCCGGTATGCTTGTTGATCGCGATGATCGGCAGGACGAAGCCGTCCTCGGAGAGATGGCGCCGGTCTCGGATCACGATATCTTCGACCACCTCATCGAGGCTTCCCGAGTCGATGCAGACGCGGCCCACCGTCACGCGCCCGCCTTTGCGCGCGCCGTTTTTGTCGATAACAAGGGTTTCGCCGGTCTCAAGGATGAAGCTGTCCTCCAGTCCCGAGTAGTGCAGGTGCTGGGCGAGAGAAACATGTTTGGCCAGTTGCCGGTACTCGCCGTGGATCGGGATGAAGTACTTCGGCCGCACGAGGTTGAGGACCAGCTTCACCTCTTCGGCGCTGGCGTGTCCGGAGACGTGGATCGGCGGGTTCATCGACCCGTAGACGACGTCGGCGCCGCGCCTGGCGACGTGGTTAATCATGCGGTAGATTGCCTTCTCGTTGCCCGGAATGATGCGTGCACTGAGAACCACCGTGTCGCCGCGCTCAATCGAAAGGTGCCGGTGGTTATCTACCGCCACGCGCGACATCGAAGACATCGGCTCGCCCTGCGTGCCCGAGACGACCACCGCAACCTTGTTCGCCGGGGCCGACATAATGTCCTGCGGGCGAAGCAGAATGCCATCGGGAATGTTCAGCAGTCCCAGATTGTGCGCGATCTCCGTAATGTTAAGCATGCTGCGGCCCAGGAAGGCAACCTTGCGTCCGTGCTCGCGCGCCAGTTCCAGGATCAACTGCATGCGATGAATTGACGAACTGAAGCAGGAGATGACTAGCCGGCGGCTGCTCCGCGCAAACAGATCCTCAAAGCGTGGACGGACGGCGCGTTCACTCTCGGTGTAGCCCGGACGGTCAACGTTGGTCGAATCCGAAAGCAGCAGGAGCACGCCGCGCTTGCCGTACTCGGCCAGCGTGTGCAGGTCGAAAAGCTCGTTGTCGGTCGGAGTGGGATCGACTTTGAAGTCCCCCGTGTGGATGATCACTCCGAGCGGCGTCGTGATCGCCAGGGCCACGGCGCTGACGATCGAGTGCGTCACGTGGATGAAGTCGACCTGGAACGGACCGATCTCCACCTTCTGCCCGGGCTTGACGGTACGAAGTTCGGCATCGTCGAGAAGTTCATGTTCTTCCAACCGCCGCTCGACCAGCGCCAGAGTGAAAGCAGTGCCATAGATCGGCACATTGATCTCACTCAAAAGAAAAGGGATTGCTCCGATATGATCCTCGTGTCCATGGGTCAGGATTACCGCCCGGACATGCTCTCGGTTCTCTTCCAGGTAAGTAAAATCCGGAGTGACGATATCCACTCCGAGCAGTTCCGCGTCGGGGAACGTCATGCCCGCATCGATGACAATAATGTCATCACCGTATCGCAGAGCCATGCAGTTCATCCCGAACTCGCCGAGCCCGCCAAGCGGAACCACTTGCAGTTTTTGATCAGCCATACGCCGTTCTCAGGGTAACATACTGAAAACGCGATGGATTGTTTCTTTGGCTCACCGGTAGCCCGCGGCCTGCAACTCGAAGAGTTCGGCGTAGCGTCCGCCAGAGGAAACCAGTTGCTCGTGTGTACCCTGTTCGCGGATCACCCCGGCCTCGAGTACCAGGATGCGATCGGCCATCCGAACAGTCGAGAACCGATGCGAAATCAGGATCGCCATGCGGCCGCGCGTCAGGTCGGAGAAACGCAGAAAGACTTCGTACTCGGCGCGCGCGTCCAGGCTGGCAGTCGGCTCATCGAGGATCAGGATCTGGGCGTCGCGCATGTAGGCCCGCGCCAGCGCAATCTTCTGCCACTGGCCGGCCGAGAGGTCCACGCCTCCGTCGAAGCGCCGGCCGAGCATCTGGTCGTAGCCGCCGGGCAGCGTTCGGACTACGTCCTCGGCCAGGCTCTTGCGCGCCGCCGCTTCCATGCGGGCTCGATTACCGAGTTCCTCGATTCGCCCGAAGCCGATGTTCTCGCGCGCCGGCATCTCATAGCGCATGTAGTCCTGGAAGATTACACCGATCTCGCGCCGTAAATCCTCGACGTCATAGTCGCGCAGATCGGCCCCGTCGAGTAGAATCGCGCCCTCCACCGGATCGTAAAGCCGCGCGAGCAGCTTAACGAGTGTCGTCTTCCCCGCCCCGTTCTCGCCGATCAGCGCGATCTTCCGGCCGGGCTCCAGCCGGAAGCTCACTCCGTTCAGGACACGGCGGTCAGAGCCGGGATAAGCGAACGACACGTTTCGGAACTCGAAGCCGCTCCGAATGGGACGCGGCGCCGGCAACGCGCCGGGTTTGGAGACAATCGCGGGCGTGGTTTCGAAGAAGTCGAACAGGTCCTTGACATACAAGGCCTGCTCGGAGACATTCGTCATCCCCGTAAAGATGCTTTGCAGCAGGGTTCGGGAGCGCAGAAAGGACGCCGCCAGGAAGGTCAGGTCGCCCACCTGAAGCGCGCCCGCCAGGGTCTGGTACAGGATCCAGACGTAAGCGCCGTAATAGGCCGTCGCCGGAAGCAGGTTCAGCAGCGAGCCCAGGACCGCCCTCCGGATCACCAGCCCGCGGTTCTCGCGATAAAACTTGTCGAACAACTTCCGCGCGCGCTCGGTGAGATGCGGGCCGAGCCCAAAGATTTTGACCTCCTTCGCGCTCTGGTTGCTTGCGCCGAGCATCCGCAGATAGTCGAGCTGGCGCCGCTCCGGCGTCCAGCGGAACAGCATCGAATAGCCGAGTTGCGCAAAGTGCGACTCGCCCCAGAAGACCGGGACCAGCGCGCCGGCCAGCACCAGCAGGAACCAGGGAGAGAACCAGACCAGCGCCGCCGAAAAACAGGCAAGCGAAATGAACTGCTGCGTGATTCCGGCCAGCGTCGCCAGCATTCCGAGCCGGTCCGTGGTCTGGCGGCGCGCCCGCTCGAGCTTGTCGTAGAAGACGGGATCCTCGAAGGAAACCAGGTCAAGCCGGGTCGCGTGCTCCATCAGTTGCAGGCTGACCCGGTGAGTGAAACGGTCGCCGAGCAGGCTGTCGCAGAGGTTGATCATCCGTCCGAAGATATCGGAGGCGACAGCAAGGGCGAACTCGATGCCGGCCAGCATCCAGACGCGGCCGGTATCGGCCTCCCCGCCGGAGACGGCCCGTACCACTTCGTCGATGATTAGTTTAGCGACCCAAAGGGAAGCTACGGGCAGCAGGGCCGAGGCGAAGCGAAGCAGGACTCCGGCCAGCGCCAGCGACGGGCTGGTGCGCCAGACCATCGCGAGCAGCGGTGGGATATTGCCGAGAGCGGCGAGGCGTTCCCGCCATCCGGCCGGAGCCGGCCGCTTCGGCAAATGAGGGTGCATACACCCTTAGTTTTGCAGAAGCGGCCGGGCACTTCCAGACGGCCGGCCGCGGTCGTACCAATTACCAGGCGAACTTCAGAGCGAACTGGTTGGTTCGCATCTCACGTGCGCCGCTGATCTGGCCATACTGCGGAGAGGCCAGGTTCGTGTTGGGCCATCCCCAGTTCGGATGATTCGGGAAGTTGAACGACTCGAACCGGAATTCCAGGTTGGAACGCTCCCCGATGTTGAACCTGCGGAGCAGTGAAAGGTCCCACCCGAAAATGCTCGGACCGATGTAAACGTTGCGGGAAATGTTCCCCTCCCGGTAGACTAGTTGGTTCACGCCGCGCGCATCCGGCACATTGCAGGTGATCGCGGCAGAGCCACGTCCGGACGGGTCGCGCCGGAAGAACTCCTGGGGCGTGGGTTTGTCGATGAAGGGACTGACGCCCGTGGCATCGCCGCGGCTGCCCTGCGTAATGCCGGCCAGGTCGCCGCAGTTTCCGCCATTGAACGGCGTTCCGGTCGATTTCGTGAAGATGCTGCCGATCGACCAGTCGCCCAGGATGGCGTTGACGGCCTTGCCCAGGTCCTTTTTCCCGCGGCCGATCGGAAACTCATACAGGACCGACGCCGTGAAGCGGTGCAACTGGTGGAACTGCGACAGGCCCCTCTCCCTGGTGAAGTCATAGTTGTTGGCCGGGAAGAGGTTGTCGCCGTCGTTGGTGCGAATGCCGGATCCGCTGTCGATCGCCCGCGACCAGGTGTACCCGATCAGGTAGGTCATGCCCCGGTTGAAACGCTGCTGGAGCTTCACGATCCCCGAGTTATAGTTCGAGTTCACGTGCCCGCCGATCGTTTGGATGCGCTGGTAGTAATTCGCTCCCCACGGCCGCCGCTGGTTGGCGTTGCGGGTGTCGTCCGGACCCGTCCGGTAGATCGGATCGTTCCATCCGTACATGCGCTGCAGCTTGTGCGCATTGTTGCCCTGGTAGCCGAACTCGACCATCATCGAATCGGTCAACTGGTGCTGGACGTTCAGCAGGTACTGGTGGACATAGGCGGTCCTCCGGCGCACTTCGTTTGAGAAGGTGTAAAGGCCGGACAGACACAAGCCGTCCCAACCCTGGCAGACCGCGCCGGCGCCGGCTAGTTTCACCGCCCAGGGGTTGTCGATGTTTGAGGTAGGAAGCAGGTCCAGCGATCGCGCCGACTCCCGGAAGCCGAGATTTCGCGCCATGTCCCAAACCGGATTGATCGTGTCCTGCGCGTAGAAGACACCGTAGCCGGTACGCACGGTCCAGCGCGAGTGCGGCTGCCAGGCGATGCCAATCCTCGGCGCCCAATCGTTACGGTCAGACATGACGGTAGCGCGGCCGAACAGAACATCATCGCCGGTCGCCTTGGGAATGATGTCCGCCATCCGGACGTTCAGGTCCTGATGGAAGTCGCCGGGACCGGGCCGCACAAGCACCGGTACCGGGCAGGTGGGATCGAGCGCTCTGCCGTTCTCCAGGACACCTGTGCAGAATACCTGCACATTGAAGATGCCGCGGTGCCGATCCTTAAACGGCGGCGTGAACTCATAACGGATGCCGATGTTGAGTGTCAGGTTCGGCCGGATCTTCCATGTATCCTCGGCATAATAGGCCTGGGACCACTGGCGGAACTGCGTGTTGGCCATGCCCAGGGCGCGCGTAGACTCCGATGTCCAGCCGAGCAGACCGGTCGCGAAGGCCGATCCGGTCCGCGCCAGATTCGAAGGATCGGCCGTATACTGGTGCGGGAACTGGAAGAAACCGCGCGGGAACTGGTTCCCGATTTGGTTGAAGCGCCGGCTCATGATATCCAGACCGAACTTCAGACTGTGCGAGCCGCGGACCCAGCTCAGGTTGTCAAGTACCTGGTAGGTGCGATTGCGCACGATGAACGGCGCCTCGGTCGTCTCGCCCCATCCGGAGACGAGATTGTTACCTGTGAAGCCCACCGCGGGAGCACCCCATGCCAGCGGGATAGGCGTGGGCAGTCCGGGGATGTTCAGTTCAGTGGTAACGTCGCGCACTCCGTTCAGCACCGTGCCTTTGTCGTTGTCAAACAGAAAGGCCCCGACGCGCAGCTCGTTCACCACGGTGGGCGCAAATGTGCGCACGTTGGACACCATAAACTGCCAGACCCCCGTGTTGATCTTGTCATCCTGTGAGGGAAAGGTCAGACCACCCAGAACGCGCTCATCGCCCCAGCTCAGACGCCCGAACCACTGCGACCGGACGCTCTCGTTATAA
Organism: Bryobacteraceae bacterium; assembly: GCA_046289265.1. Taxonomy (GTDB): domain Bacteria; phylum Acidobacteriota; class Terriglobia; order Bryobacterales; family Bryobacteraceae; genus JBKBWD01. The sequence goes on from JBKBWD010000056.1 coordinate 21,297, forward strand.
TCGATGCGCGTGATGAACTGGTCCCAATCTGTTGGGCTCGGGGCGTTGCGCTCGTAGTTGAACGGCGAGACACCCACGACCGCGCCGGGCACGTTTGGCGTTCCGTAGAACTCCTGCAACTGGAGAAATCGCCGGTTCAGCCGCGAGGTTGGAATGCGCTGATTCGGGAATGGGGTCGCCGTCGGCCGTCCGTCCGCGCCCATGCGGATCGTGTCGGGATCGAAAATCGGGAAATGCTGCGGAGCGGAAAAATCGCCGCTCACCATCGCCGCATCGGCCACTGTAGAACGTCGAACCTGATAGACGCGCTCGCGGAAGCCCTCATAGTTCACCATGAAGAAGAGCTTGTCCTTGCCGTCAAATACCTTTGGAACGCTCAGCGGACCATCGAGCGTGAAGCCGAACTGGTTCCGGCGGAAGGGGTTCTTCGGCCCGGAGAACAGCCATGGCCGCGCCTGAATTTTCTCGTTCCGCAGGAACTCAAAAAGCACGCCATGATACTGGTTGGTGCCGGGCTTGGTGGTGACGTTAATCTGCGACGGTGCGCGCCCATACTCGGCCGAGTATACGCCGGTCTGCACCTTGAACTCCTGCAGCGCATCCACCGAAGGACGGATGACGAACGTGTTGAAGTTCACATCCGTGTTCTCGATTCCGTCCAGCGTGAAGTGATTGAACTGCTGGCGCATGCCGGCGATCGACAGCGCCTGGTTGGCGCGCTCTCCGCCCTGGCGCCCGTTGGCCTGCCCGCCCGCAGGCATCTCAGCCGTTACGTTCGGAGCGAGCCGGACAAGCTGGAGATAGTTCCGGCCGTTCAATGGAAGCTCGACGATGCGCCTCTGCTCGATGACCGTACCGGTGGCGGTGCTTGAGGTCTGAAGCATCTCCGCCGAGGCGGCCACTTCCACGCTCTCCGTCACGGCCCCGACCTCCAGCGTAAAGTCGACGCGAGCCACGTCGCCTACCTGCAAAAGACGCTCCGACTCGATGGCCGTCTTGAATCCACTGGCCTTTGCCTCGGTCCGGTAGCGCCCGGGCACAAGAAATGGAATTGTAAAAGTTCCGGCCTCGTTTGTGGCGGCTTGCCGGACCTGGTTCGTAGCAATGTTGGTGACGATGATTTCCGCGCCCGGTATCGCGGCGCCAGACGCATCCCGTACAACGCCCGTCATTTCCGCGTATGTTTGTGCCGAAACCGGAGCGGTCGCAAGGCAAAGCAGCGCCATGAAGGCGACTACAACCTTCCTCATTCAGATACACTCCTTCCACACTACTGCGTATGTTGTTGACTTTTGGTTTGAGCTGGCGCTGCCAAGTTCGACTAAGCAGCTCTCACCCTCGTAGCCCCGATCCGAAGCCTCTCTCGCTATTCTGATTCACCCAATCAGCGCCGATTCGGGGAGCGGGAGCTAGTATGCATCAGGATACTCTGACTTGTCAAGACTCTGAAGTAAATGTAAGTAAATGTATTAATTCTGGCCGTTTGGTCAGTCCAATAGAAAAGTAGGAGGAGGAAAGGAGAACGGCCCGGCAGTTTGCCGAAAGCTGCCGGGCCGCGAAGGTTAAGTTACTGCTGCCCGCCGCCCGAAGGCGAAGCGGCTTTACCAGGCGAACTTCAGGGCGAACTGGTTGGTTCGCATCTCTCGTGCGCTGGTGATCTGGCCGTACTGGGGCGAAACCAGGTTCGTGTTGGGCGTTCCCCAGTTCGGATGGTTCGGGAAGTTGAAGGACTCGAAGCGGAATTCGAGGTTCGACCGCTCCCCGATATGGAAACGACGCAGCAACGACAGGTCCCAGCCAAACACGCCGGGTCCGATGTACTGGTTGCGATTGATGTTGCCTTCCCTGTAGGTCAGCTCGTTAAAGCCCTGGGCATCCAGCACGGTGCAGGTGATCGCCGCGGCGCCGCGCCCGGAGGGGTGTCGGCGGAAGTATTCCTGCGGAGTCGGATTATCCATATATGGGCTGATGCCTGTGGCGTCGCCGCGGCTTCCCTGGGTGATGCCGGCCAGGTCCCCGCAATTTCCGCCATTGAACGGAGATCCGGTCGCCTTCGTGAAGATGCTGCCGATGGACCAGTCACCGAAGATGGCATTGACCGCACGGCCGAAGTCCCGTTTCCCCCTTCCGATCGGGAATTCATAGAGAATCGACGCGGTGAACCGGTGCAACTGGTGGAACTGGGACAGGCCCCGCTCCCGCGTGAAGTCATAGTTGTTCGCCGGGAAGAGGTTGTCGCCAGTGTTCACGCGGATGCCGGAACCCGCATCGATCGCGCGCGCCCAAGTGTAGCCCACCAGATACGTGAGGCCCTGGCTGAAGCGCTGCTGCACCTTGACGATACCCGAGTTGTAGTTCGAGTTCACGTGGCTTCCGATGGTCTGGATGCGCTGATAGTATTGAGCGCCCCAGGGCCGCCTTTGGTTCGCGTTCCGTGTGTCGTGCGGACCTTCCCGGTAGATCGGGTCGTTCCAACCATACATGCGCTGCAGCTTGCGTCCCTGATTGCCCTGATAACCGACCTCGACCATGAGCGAATCGGTCAACTGGTGCTGGACGTTGAACAGATACTGATGCACATAGGCGGTCCGGCGCATGACCTCGTTTGAGAAGGTGTATAGGCCGGACAGACACAGGCCGTCCCACCCCTCGCAGACCGCTCCGCCTCCCGCCACCTTGAAAGCCCAAGGGTTGTCGATGTTCGCGGTGGGAATCAGATCGAGCGACCGCGCCGACTCCCGGAATCCGAGATTCCGCGCCATGTCCCAGACCGGGTTGATCGTGTCCTGGGCGTAGAAGAGGCCGTAACCCGTACGCACGGTCCACCGCGAGTGCGGCTGCCAGGCGATGCCGATTCTCGGCGCCCAATCGTTCCGGTCCGGGGCAACCGTGGCGCGGCCGAACAGAACGTCATCGCCCGTCGCCTTGGGGATGATATCAGCCATCCGCACGTTCAGATCCTGATGGAAGTCACCGGGGCCGGGCCGCACCAGCACTGGAACCGGACAGTTCGGATCGAGAGCCCGACCGCCATCCAGGACGCCGCTACAGAAGATCTTCACATTGAAGATGCCCCGGTGGCGGTCCTTGAACGGCGGCGTGAACTCATAGCGGATACCGAGGTTCAGAGTGAGGTTCGACCGGATCTTCCAGGTGTCTTCGGCGTAGTAGGCCTGGGACCACTGCCGGAACTGCGTATTGGCCATGCCCATCGCGCGAGTGGACTCCGACGTCCATCCCAACAGGCCGGTCGCGAAGGCCGATCCGGTACGCGCCAAGTTTGAAGGATCGCCCGTGTACTGGGCCGGGAACTGGAAAAATCCGCGCGGGAACTGGTTCCCGATCTGGTTGAAGCGCCGGCTCATGATGTCCAAACCGAATTTGAAGGAATGGGCGCCCTTGATCCAGCTCAGGTTGTTGAGGACTTGATAGGTGCGGTTCCGGACGATGAACGGTGCCTCGGTTGTCTCACCCCAGCCGGAAACGAGATTGTTTCCAGTGAAGCCCACTGCGGGAGCGCCCCAGGCCAATGGTATCGGCGTGGGCAGTCCGGGGATGTTCAGCTCCGAAGTAACGTCGCGCACTCCGTTCAGCACCGTGCCTTTGTCGTTGTCGAAAATGAAGGCGCCCAGGCGGAACTCGTTCACTAGCGTAGGCGAGAAGGTGCGCACATTGGACGTCATGAACTGCCAGACGCCGGTTCGAATGACATCGTCCTGCGACGGGAACGTCAGGCCTCCCCGGACGTCCTCGTCGCCCCAACTGAATCGGCCGAACCACTGCGACCTGGCGCTCTCGTTGTAGTCGATACGCGAGGTGAACTGGTTCCAGTCGGTTGGGCTAGGCGCGTTGCGCTCGTAGTTGAACGGCGAGACACCAACGGTGGTGCCGGGCACGTTCGGGAGCGCATAGAACTCCTGAAGCTGGAGGAATCTCCGGTTGAGCCGCGAGGTGGGGATCCGCTGGTTCGGGAACGGTGTGGCGGTCGGCCTTCCGTCGGCCCCCATGCGGATCGTATCCGGGTCGAAGATCGGGAAGTGCTGCGGCGCCGAGAAGTCGCCCGCGACCATCGCTGCGTCGGCCACCGTGGAACGGCGAACCTGATAGACCCGCTCGCGGAGACCTTCGTAGTTCACCATGAAAAAGAGCTTGTCCTTCCCGTCGAAGACCTTCGGGACGCTGACCGGACCGTCCAGCGTGAAGCCGAACTGGTTCCGGCGGAAGGGATTCTTCGGGCCGGTGAGGAGCCACGGCCTCGCCTGGATCACGTCGTTCCGCAGGAACTCGAACAGCACGCCGTGGTATTGGTTGGTGCCAGGCCTCGTGTTGACATTGATTTGCGACGGCGCGCGACCAAACTCGGCCGAGTAGACGCCGGTCTGGACCTTGAACTCCTGCAGTGCGTCCACCGATGGACGAATGACAAATGTGTTGAAGTTCACGTCCGTATTCTCGATTCCGTCGAGCGTGAAATGGTTGAACTGCTGGCGCATACCGGCGATCGACAGGGCCTGGTTCGCGCGCTCCCCGCCCTGCCGTCCGTTGGCCTGACCGCCGGCGCCCATCTCGGCTGTGACGTTCGGCGCTAACCGGACAAGCTGGAGATAGTTCCGGCCGTTCAGCGGAAGCTCGACGATGCGCCTTTGTTCGATGACCGTGCCGGTGGCCGTGCTGGAGGTCTGAAGCATCTCCGCCGAGGCGGCTACCTCAACGCTCTCGGTGACGGCGCCGACTTCGAGCGTAAAGTCCACGCGAGCCACGTCGCCGACCTGAAGCAGGCGTGACGGCTCAACCGCGGTCTTGAATCCGCTCGATTTTGCCTCCGTCCGGTAGCGGCCCGGCACCAGGAACGGAACAGTATACGTTCCCGCCTCGTTCGTCGTCGCCTGTCGGACTTGGTTCGTGGCGATGTTCGTTATGACAATCTCTGCCCCAGGAATCGCCGCGCCTGAGGCATCGCGGACGGTTCCCGTAATCTCTGCATATGTCTGTGCCGCCAGTGGAGTAGCGGTAATGCAGATTCCCGCCGCCACGACAGCCAGTAGAAGCGTTCTCATGGATTTCACCCCTTAGATGTTTTTGCAGGAAGCTCGCGGCTGGACGCCGCTGAGCGCGACCGACCTGGAATTCAACTCTCACCCAGCTCACCAAAACAGTGGGACAAGTATATGTCAACCTGGCCTACATGTAAAGACATTTTAATGAATGTTTGTTAACCAACCGTGGCGGAAGTGGCTCATTCACGGTTGCGGCCCTATAACACGTTGATTTTAATGAGCCTCGCGCAGCCACGAGGGCGTTTCGCTGTTAACGTTGGGTGCCGGTCGGACCAGGCGCAAAGGGGCATCAAACAAAAGATGCTCACCCGAAGGTGAGCATCTTGCTCCCCTGCCACAACAGGGGTGACGTTCATGGGAGAAACAGATCCGACGGGAACGCTACCGTCAAAATCTGTGCGTGTGATTGGATCTTATGTCTGGAACGGCTTTATGTCAAGAGAAAATCAATCCACAAACAATTTCCGCGTAAGAGATTGATACATTGGGAGTTATGATCCACCAGCAAGACGGCGAGACTGTGGAAATTTCATACAATCCCTCGGGAAACATATCGGATTTGAGGCTAACTGAGAGAAAAATATAAACTTACTCGTCTCTGAGCCCCAGAACGATCATGGGCTCCCCGGTCTCCGATCCGCCGAAGATCCGTCGCTTCAGCCGCCGGATCCCCGCGTAGGCCAACCCGGCCGCGATGCAAAAAATCAGCACGTAGCCGATCATCTGGAAGATCGCGATCAGCATGTCCCCGGGGTTCTCGATGATCTCCTTGGTAGGCTCATTCATCATGATGCTCGCCCGGTAGTTCACCGGATCCAGGATCTTGTTCGCAGCCGCGGCCGACCCATCAAACACCACCGCCACGAGGGGCCCGGTCCGCTTCACCGTCGTTCCGGGGATCTGATCGAACTGCGGCGCCTTAACCCGCGCAAGCTGGGGCGTCGGATAGGAGAAAACGGCCATCGGCACCGTGCCCTCCGGACCGCGCACGGAAGCGACCTGCGCCTCGACGCCCAGCTCGAAATCAGCCACCGCGGCCGGGATCGCGGGGGCGAAGCTCTGGAGCGACTTCGGCCCGAGCACGTACCGCTCGGAGTTGCTTACCAAGCCGCCGGGGAGGTACCTGGCAAGATTGGGGAAAGGAGTGCGGCGAAGGTCTGGAAGCAGGCCGGCAAGAGCCGTAAGCTCGGCTGTCCTCGGTTTGCGTCCTTCGAAGGCGAGAACGTAGTTTCCCACAGCAACCCAGGCGCTGCCGGGGGTCTCGGCCGCCACCTCCGAAAGCTTGGAGGCGCGCGCACCGGCCGGGCGCTGCCACTGGAAGAAAGCGTAGGCGCCGGTAGAATCCTTCAGCCGGTAGGCGGTCCCGGTGAGCTTGCGCCCCTGCCCGCTGTACTCGGCCTGCTCGGCTTCTACGAGTCCGTACTCGCCCGAAAGCGCAGGATCGGGCGCCTCGACGGCCTTGCTGCCGAGCCGCTTGTATCCGCTCCACTCCTCCGGCCAAATGGCGGCGTGCGAGGACATCGCCGCGGGAATCAGCAGGAGCGCCGCCGCGCTCAGGCGCCGCAGCACTTCTTGTATTTCTTTCCGCTTCCGCAGGGACATAGATCGTTCCGACCCACTTTCTTCCCTTTGACCACCGGCTGCTGCGCGGTGGAGGATCCGGCGCCGCCCGCGAACTGAAGGTCGGCAAGCTCCCGTTCCTTCTTCCGCTGAATGTTGCGCGTGAAATCCTGAATCGTGGTCTGGGCCGCGGCGCGCTGCTCGGCCGACACGGCGGCCAGCGCGTGCTCGTCGCCCTGCGGCTCCGCCGCGTACTCCTGCCCCTCTTCGTAGGGGCGCAGGAAGAACAGATTGCGGACCGTCTCATCCTCGATCCGGTCCATCATCTGCTGGAAGAGCAGGAACGACTCCTTCTTATACTCAACCAGCGGATCTTTCTGCCCGTATCCGCGGAGACCGATCCCCTCCTTCAGGTGGTCCATCGTGAGGAGGTGGTCTTTCCACTGGTTATCGATGACAGTCAGCATGATCCAGCGCTCGGTATGGCGCATCAGATCCGGACCGACCATCCGCTCCTTCTCCTCGTACTTCGCCTGAAGCTGTGCGAGGATCGTTTCCTCCATCTCGGCCCGGTTCATCTGCTCGAGCTCTTCAGTCCGGATCTTCACGCCGAACTGCGTGAGGATGTCAGTCTGGAGCGAGGTCAGGTCCCAGGTATTCGGATGGGCCTCTTCGGGGCAGCGGCTGTCGAGGAGAGAAGCGATGATGCCCTCGATCATTTCGTTGAGCTTCTGCTTCTGGTCCTGCCCTTCGAGCAGCGCCCGGCGCATGGCGTAGACCGCCTTGCGCTGCTTGTTCATGACGTCGTCGTATTCGAGCAGGTGTTTGCGGGCCGCGAAGTTCTGGGCCTCGACGGCCTTCTGGGCCGCGGCAATTCGTTTGGTAATCAGCCGCGACTCGATCGGCACGTCTTCTTCCATCCCGAGCCGCAGCATCAGGTTTTGGATGCGCTCGCCGCCGAAGATGCGGAGCAGGTCGTCCTGCAGCGACAGATAGAAGCGGGAGCTGCCCGGATCGCCCTGACGGCCGGCGCGTCCGCGAAGCTGGTTATCGATCCGGCGCGACTCGTGCCGCTCGGTGCCGACGATGTGGAGCCCGCCGAGCGCGACCACTTCGTCGTGCTCCCGGTCGGTTTCGTCCTTGATCTTACTGAAAAAGGCTTCCCACTCCTCGCGCGGAACCGAGTCGGGGTCCTTGCCCTGGCGGCGGAACAGGTCGCGCGCCATGAACTCGGCGTTGCCGCCGAGCAGGATGTCGGTACCGCGGCCGGCCATGTTGGTGGAGACCGTCACGGCGCCCTTCCGGCCCGCCTGTGCGATAATGTGCGCTTCCCGTTCGTGCTGCTTGGCGTTCAGCACCTCGTGCTTGACGCCCATCTTCTTCAGAATCGCCGAGAGCCTCTCGGACTTCTCGACCGAAACCGTGCCGACGAGCACCGGCTGGCCCTTTTCATACCGCTCCTTGATCTCCTTGGCGGCATTGCGGAACTTCTCTTCCTCGGTCCGGTAGACGACGTCCTGGTGCTCGATCCGGATCATCGGGCGGTTGGTCGGAATGGCGACAACGTCGAGGTTGTAAATCTTGCTGAACTCGGCGGCTTCCGTCTCGGCCGTACCGGTCATGCCGGCCAGCTTCTTGAACATACGGAAGTAATTCTGGAACGTGATGGTGGCCAGCGTCTGGTTCTCACGCTCGATCTTGACGCCTTCCTTGGCTTCGACGGCCTGATGCAGGCCGTCACTCCACCGCCGCCCCGGCATCAGGCGGCCCGTGAACTCATCGACAATGATGACCTGGCCGTCCTTGACAACGTAGTCTTTGTCGCGGTGGAACATCACGTGGGCCTTGAGGGCCTGCTGGACGTGATGGTTGATCTCGATGTTGGCCGGATCGTAGAGGTTGCCAATCCCGAGCAGACGTTCGACCTTGAGAACGCCGTCCTCGGTCAGGGCGACGTTGCGATGACGCTCATCGACGGTGTAGTCGCCGGTGGTATAGCGCTGGCCCGGCTCCTTGCCTTCGATCACCTCGCCGCGGACCAGCTTCGGGATGATACGGTCGATCTTATAGTACTTGTCAGTCGACTCTTCACTCGGACCCGAGATGATCAGCGGCGTCCGCGCCTCATCGATCAGGATCGAGTCCACCTCGTCGACGATGGCAAAGTGGTGCTCCCGCTGGACGCAGTCCTCGATGCGGAACTTCATGTTGTCCCGCAGGTAGTCAAAGCCGTACTCGTTGTTGGTCCCGTAGGTGATGTCGCAGTTGTAGCTGTTCCGGCGCTCCTGGTCGTCCAGGTCGTGTACGATCACGCCGGTGGTCAGTCCGAGAAATCCGTAAAGCCGGCCCATCCACTCGGCGTCGCGGCGCGCCAGGTAGTCGTTCACAGTGACAACGTGTACACCCTTACCCTCGAGGGCGTTCAGGTACACCGGCAGCGTGGCGACGAGCGTCTTACCTTCACCGGTCTTCATCTCGGCGATCTTGCCCCGGTGGAGCACGATGCCGCCGATGAGCTGCACGTCGAAGTGCCGCATATTGAGGACGCGGCGGCCGCCCTCACGGACGACGGCAAAGGCCTCGACGAGCAGATCGTCCAGGCTGGCGCCCTGTGCGAGCCGCTGCCGGAATTCCTGCGTCTTCTGCGCGAGCTCCGCATCGGAGAGCTGCTGCATCTGGGGCTCAAGGTCGCTGATAGCCGCAACGATGGGCCGGAGGGACTTGACCTCCCGCTCGTTCTTGGTCCCGAAAATTTTGGCGAGAATGGCGTCTATCATACCTGGCGTGATCTACTTCCTCCTATTTTACTGCAGTTGGACGAGGACCGCCCGAAATCGTCTTGATATGAGGGTGTTCCAGGAATGGGAGAAGGCGAAAAAGACAGAGAGGCCATCCGGCTCAGCCCAGCCGGCGCGCGATGGCGCGAAGTAGCTGGTCGGCCTGGATCGGTTTCGAGAGGAAATCCTGCATGCCGTTTTCACGGCAGAGAACCCGGCACTCATCCGAGGAGTTCGCCGTCAGCGCCAGAATCGGCACGGCAGAATATCCCTCCAGGGCGCGGATCCGCCGTGCGGCCTCCAGACCGTCCATGCCTGGCATCTGGAGATCCATCAGGATCAGGTCATAACGCCAGGCCGAAGCGGCCTGAATGCCTGAGGGGCCGTCGTCAGCGCAGTCGACGTGAAAGCCTGTCCGGTCCAGGATGTGGCGCACCACCATTTGGGCGAGCCGGTTGTCTTCCACCAGTAGGATGCGAGCGCGCCCCGCGACCGCTTCCGACGCGGTCCGGGCGGGCAGGTCAGGCTCCTCCGCTTGGCTCTGGCCCGCCGGCAGCCGGACAGGTACCGTGAGGGTAAATGTGCTGCCTACCCCTACGGTGCTTTCGACTTCGATCCGGCCTCCGATCAGCTCGGCGACCTTCTGGGCCAACGCCAGCCCGAGTCCCAGGCCGGAGTAGGACCGCGCCAATCCGCTCTGGAGCTGCCGGAACGATTCAAAAATGGTGCCGAGCTTCTCTTCCAGGATGCCGATTCCGCTGTCGGCGACGCGAAGTTCGAGCAAGGTGCGGTTGGCATCAAGCAGCCGGCAGGTCGCTGTGACCTCGATCTGCCCCTCGTGAGTGAACTTCACCGCGTTGCTCAGCAGATGCGTGAGAATCTGGCGGATCCGGACGGCATCGCCTATCGCCGTAACCGGAAGGGCGGAATCGGGGAAGTAGAGCAGCCGCAGTCCTTTGGCCCGCGCCTTGACCAGGTACTCGGCCACGGCCGCTTCGATCAGGGCGCAGACATCGAATTCGGACTCTTCGGGAATCAAATTCCCGGCGGAGATTGCGGAAAATTCGAGCGTGGCGTTCAGGATTTCGAGAAGGTTCTCGGCGCAGGTCCGGGCCGCCGCCACATAGCCTTTTTGCTCGGGATCGAGGCGGGTCTCCATCAGCAGGTCCGTCATCCCGAGAATCCCGGTGAGCGGCGTCCGGATTTCGTGATTCAGGCCGGCCAGAAAATGAAGCTTTAGCTGATTCAACTCGTCGGGTTCGGCCCGGCGGTCATCCTGCTCCGTTGCTGCACGCTGCACTGTGGCGTCCATCACCTTCAAGCAGTGATCGGCCGAATAGGGGGAATAGTTTAGGAGAGACCCAATCGCTCGGGCTGCGCCCTACAATGCATGCCACACTACCCGTGCTTCTCCGCGGCTACCGACGCGGCACATTCGCAGGAGCGGTGGAAGCGGCCCGGGTGAACGCGGGCGCGCGGGCAGCACCGGTTCGACCAACACCTCCACCGCTCCGATTACATTGCGGTCCGCGCGCTGGAAGGGCGGAACTGCAAGAACCGGGCAGCAATGTCCCTGAGCGAGAGTCCGGCAACCTCCATCATTACGTCCAAGGGACGGTGCTCAGAACTTGCACCATTCCGAGGTATATCCAACACATCGGTTTTCTTTTGAACCGCGCCCCCATAAGCGGAGAATAAGGCGCGATAGCCGGCGTCCCGGATTACCGTTCGCGCATCCTCTGTGATGTTCTCGGGGCGTCCGAACGGATACGAGAATAAAGAAACGGGAGCCCCGAGAATGCACTCAAGCGCCCGTCGGGATTCGACGATCTCCTTCACCGCCGTCTGCGCATCCACCGAACCCAGATCGACATGGTTGACCGTGTGGGCTCCAATCTCAAAGCCCTCACGCGCGAGTTGCCGCACATGCTCGGAGGTCATGTTCTCGAATCGATGCGGAGACTTCGTTTTGTCGTGCTCAAACGATCGGCTGGTGTCGATGAAACCGCTCGCAATAAAGAAGGCCGCAGGAAGGTCAGCCGCCCGCAATAGTGGGGCGGCATCGCTCGCGTTGTCGCGGTAGCCATCATCGAAATGGATGACTACCGCCCGCTTGGGAACGCCAGGCCCCTTGCTGCCGTTCGCGAGACAGTGCACCAGAGTCTCGGTCGAGATCACGTTGAAGTGCGCGCGCAGAATTACCAGGTGCTCCGCGAACCACTCTTGTCCAAATTAGATTTGGCGCCACTGGAATATGGTGGTTGACGGAGGAGGCGGAAGCTGCGGTAGTGTA
>JBKBWD010000057.1:0-32504 GCA_046289265.1 Bryobacteraceae bacterium
AAAACCGGGTGGGCACCTATACCACTGACCCTAATGAGGTTGGAGGCCGGACACGGAACGATAGCCGGACAGCAGTGAGAAAAATTAATGATGCCGCAATGGAAACCCGATCAGAGCTTTTACCCCTCGCCCAGGATGGCGATTGAGGCGCCCGCGGAGACGCTGGCTTACGTGGCCATGCTCAATCCCGGCAACGGAGTTCCGGGGAGGGATGCCCTCATGACGGTCGATGTCAACCCGAACTCGTCGAGGTACGGCAAGGTGGTGGGCAAGGTCGAGATGCCCGGCTCCGGCCATGAACTCCATCACTTCGGATGGAACGCGTGCAGCTCGTGCCTCTGCCCTTACTCGCCGCATCCCCACATGGAGCGCCGCTATCTCATCGTGCCGGGTCTGAAGTCGTCGCAAATCCACGTGATCGACACGAAACCCGATCCCCGAAACCCGCGGATCGTCAAGGTGATCGACGCCGAAACCGTCGCACGGCGCACCGGCTATAGCCGCCCCCACACCACCCACTGCGGGCCTGACGGTATCTACATGAACGCCCTCGGATCGCCCGATGGCGAAGGTCCGGGCGGAATCTTCGTCCTCGATCCCGAGACCTTCGAGGTGAAGGGGCGCTGGGCACTCGACCGCGGACCCCAGTACCGCGCCTACTTCTGGTGGCATCTCGGCTGCGACACCATGATCACCAGCGAATGGGGCACGCCCAACATGGTCGAAAACGGCCTCAATCCCGAGCTGCTGCTCGCCGGCAAGTACGGACACAGACTCCATGTCTGGGACCTGCAGAAGCGCCGCCATCGCAAGTGCCTCGACCTCGGCCCCGAGCAGCAGATGGTGCTCGAACTGCGCCCGGCGCACGACCCCACACAGTCCTACGGCTTCGTCGGCGTCGTGACCTCGTTGAAGGACCTCTCCTCCTCGGTCTGGCTCTGGTACCGCGACCCTGCCGACGGTGAGTTCCAGATCCGCAAGGTTATCGAGATCCCGGCCGAGCCCGCCGATCCGGAAAACCTGCCCCCAATGCTCAAGGGCTTCAAGGCGGTTCCGCCCCTGGTCACCGATTTGAACCTCTCGCTCGACGACCGCTTTCTCTACGTCTCCTGCTGGGGCACCGGCGAGATGCGCCAGTACGACGTTTCGGACCCGTACGCGCCCAAGCTGACCGGCAGCGTGCGAATTGGCGGTATCGTGGGACGCTCTTCGCATCCGGCCAAGCCCGGCACGCCGCTGAACGGCGGTCCCCAGATGGTCGAAATCAGCCGCGATGGGCGCCGCGTCTACTTCACCAATTCGCTCTATGCGAGCTGGGATGAGCAGTTCTACCCCGACGGCATCCGCGGCTGGATGGCGAAGCTCGACGTCAACCCGAACGGCGGCATCGCATTCGACAGGAACTTCTTCCTGGAGTTCGACGGATTGCGGCCTCACCAGGTCCATCTGGAAGGCGGTGATGCCTCGTCGGATTCCTACTGCTACGCCTGAGGAGAACGAACATGACATTCACAGACGGAGCAATCTGGTCCTGGACCATTCTATTTCTCCTCGGAGCTTTCCATGGCATCAACCCCGGCATGGGCTGGCTCTTCGCTGTGGCGCTCGGTATGCAGGAGCGCCGCAGCCAGGCGGTTTGGCGCGCGATGATCCCGCTGACGGTCGGGCATGCGCTCGCCATCGGCGCCATGATCGCGGTTGCCATGCTGGTGGGCGCGGCGATTCCGGTGCATTGGCTGAAGTATCCGGTCGCCGTGCTGTTGATCGGTCTGGGAGGATACCGTCTCTTCCGCCACCGTCACCCGCGGCTCGGCGGAATGCGCGTGGGATGGGCCGGCTTACCGCCTGGTCCTTCCTCATGGCGACGGCGCACGGTGCCGGTCTGATGGTGCTGCCGGTCTTCCTCGGCATGTCCCAAACGGTGCACGCGGCCAGTTGTCACGCCTCTGCCGCTCCGGCGGCGCAGGGCGATGTGATGACCGGACTGCTCGCGACCGTCGTCCACGGTGTGGGTTATCTCGCCGTCACCGCGGCGGCGGCGTGGATCGTCTTCACCAAGCTCGGAGTCGGTCTGCTGCGCACGGCATGGATCAACCTCGACCTGGTGTGGGCCATCGCCTTGATCTTCACCGGGGCGATGACCGCCATTCTGTGAAGGCCGTAACCTGTCCCGCGGCTCTCGACCAGAGCGCCGCGGGAAGCCTAGCGAGATGACTGTATGAAGCGCGCGATGCGCGGGAGCGCTTGTTCAAGGATCTCGCGCTCGGCCGCATAGCAGAGCCGGACCGATCCTTCTCCGCCCTCTCCGAAAGCGACGCCGGGCGCCAGGCCGACGCGCTCGGCCTTGAGCAGGCGATTGCAGAAATCGAAGGAGTCACGCAGTCCTTCGATCTTCGGAAAGAGATAAAACGCGCCGTCCGGCTTCGGAACCGTGACGCCAGGTATGCGGTTGAGATACGAAAGGCAGAGGTCGCGATTTGCCTTGAGCTGCGCGACGAACTGCCGAAGGATCTCTTCGCCATCTCTCAACGCCGTCTCAGCGGCTTTTTGAACGAAGCTGTTCGCGTGCGAGATGATGAACTCGTTCAGCTGGGTCGCGCGGGCGGCGAGATCCTTCCGCGCAACAATCCACCCGAGACGCCAGCCGGTCATGCAGTAGCTTTTCGAGAAGGACTGCACGACGATCAGGGCATCGTCGCGGTCAGCCAGCCTGAGGATCGAAGGGACAGCGCAACCCAGGCCGGTTTCCGGATAGTAGAGCCGCTCATAGACCTCGTCGGCCATCAGCCAGAGGCCGTGACGCCTGCTGAATTCGAGCAGCTTCCACTGTTCCTCTTCGGTCGCGACCCACCCCAACGGATTCGAGGGCGAGGTGTAGAGCAGCAGCCGGGTCCGCGGCGTCACCGCCGCTTCGAGAAGGTCGAAGTCGATCGTGTAGCGGTCGCCCCGGAGCGGATGCGCGATCTGCCGGACCACGGCATTCGCCATCTGCACGATCGAGGAGCCGTTCGGCCACGCGGGCGTCAGCACGATCGCCTCGTCGCCTGGATCGAGCGTGCACCGGATTCCGACGTTGAGCGCCTGTACGCCCGAGGCCGTAATGACGATCTCGGAGCCGGGGTCGATCCCGACGCCGTGCATGCCGCGGTAGTAGTCGGCCAATGCCCGTCGAAGCGAAGGCAGCCCGGCGTTTTCGGTGTAGAAGGTGAAGCCTTCGGCCATCGCCTTCTCGGCGGCCTGTTTGATGTAGGCGGGCGTCGGCACGTTCGACTCGCCGAAGTAGAGCTTGAGGACGCGCTCTTCCGGGCGCTGCGCGGCCGCATCCATCGCCATTGCGGCTTCGGCCAGTGCGCGAATGCGTGAGTGCGGGACGGCGAGCGCGGAGGCTGCGACGTTGGCGTGGACGGCCGGCATCAGGAGCGCGGCGCTTTGGCTGCGATCAGGTCTTCGATGTTGACCAGATCGGTCGGATACTCGCCGGTGTAACAGGCGTAGCAGTACTCACCCTTGATGTCTCCCACCGAGCGGCGCAGCGCCGCGTGCGAGAGATAGGCGAGCGAGTCGGCCTCGACGTATTCCCGGATCTCCTCGACGCTCTGGTTGGCCGCGATCAGCTCATTGCGCGTCGGCGTATCGACGCCGTAGAAGCAGGGAGAGATCGTGGGCGGGCAGGAGATGCGGAGGTGCACCTCTGTGGCTCCGGCATTCCGCACCATCCGGACGATCTTCCGGCTCGTGGTGCCGCGGACGATCGAATCGTCAACCAGGATCACGCGCTTGCCTTCGAGCAAATGGCGGATCGGATTCAGCTTGAGCTTCACGCCGAAGTCGCGGATCGCCTGCGAGGGCTCGATGAAGGTGCGGCCGACGTAGTGGTTCCGGATGAGCGCCTGGCGGAAGGGCACGCCGGACTCATCCGAGTAGCCGAGCGCCGCCGCGACGCCCGAATCGGGTACCGGCACGACGACATCGGCGTCCACGTGCGACTCGCGCGCCAGCAGGCGCCCAAGCATCTCGCGCGAGAGTTGGACGGGGCGGCCGAAGACGAACGAATCGGGACGGGCGAAATAGACGTGTTCGAAGACGCAGTGGGCGGGCTCGCGCGGCGGCGCGTAACGCTCCCGCGTCATGCCCTCGGGCCCGACGATGACCATCTCGCCCGGCTCGACGTCGCTGACGTAAACGGCGTTGATCAGGTCGAAGGCGCAGGTCTCGGAGGCGAAGACATAGGCAATGCCGCCGTCCGGCAGCTCAAGTTGTCCCATGGCGAGCGGGCGGAAGCCGTGCGGATCGCGCGCGACGATCACGCGGTCCTCCGAGAGGAAGACCAGCGAGAAGGCACCCTCCAACTGCAGCAGGGCCTCGCGCAACGCTCCCGAAAGCGTCCGCTCGCGCGAGTGCGCCACCAGGTGCAGAATCACTTCGGTATCGCTCGATGCCTGGAAGATCGACCCCTCGCACTCGAGATCCCGCCGCAGTTCCGCGGCGTTCGTGATGTTGCCGTTGTGCGCTACCGCGATCCGCCCCTTGTTGCAGGCGACTGAGAAGGGCTGGGCATTCAGCAGCACCGTGTCGCCGGCCGTCGAGTAGCGCGTATGTCCGATCGCCGCGCTTCCCGGCAGCGAGCCCAGGACCGTCGGGGTGAAGATGTCCGCTACATGGCCCATGCTCTTGTAGCACTGGATGTAGCGGCCGTCGCTGCTGGCGATGCCGGCGCTTTCCTGCCCGCGATGCTGCAGCGCGTAGAGGCCGAGATAGGTAAGATTCGCCGCTTCCGGATGGCCGTAGATGGCAAAAACGCCGCACTCGTCGTGGAACTTGTCGAACATAGGCTCAGGGGCGCAGGAGTGACTCCAGCGCACTCTCCCAGCGGTGGCGCAACCCGGCGACCTCCGCATCCAAAAGGACGCCCGCACGACCTTGGATTCTCATGACGCCCTCCATTGTAACTCCGATCCGCGGCGCATCGACGCCATGTTTTGCCGCGATCCGCTCGACCGCCTCCGGGTCGGCTGTCGAAACCAGGACGCGCGACGGGCCCTCGTGGAAGAGCAGGAACTCCGGCCGGAGGTCAGAATCGAGCTTCACGTCGGCGCCGATGTTGTGGGCGAAGGCGCACTCGGCCAGTGCAACGGCCAGACCGCCGTCGCTCAGATCGTGCGCGGATTCGGCGTGACCTTCGCTGACGATCTCGCGGATAGCCGCCTGGACGCGCTTCTCGTAATCCAAGTCGAGCGCGGGCGGCATGCCCCAGAGCCGGTCGAGCACGACCTTGGCATACTGGGTACCGCCGAAGCGCTCGTGCGTGCAGTCACCCAGGCCGCCGAGCAGAATCACAGTGCGGCCCGCCTGCTTGAAGGCAATCGGTATGGGGGCGGCGGTCTTCAGGATTCCGACCACGCCGACGACCGGCGTCGGGAAGATCGCCTCGCCGAGCGTCTCGTTATAGAGGCTCACGTTGCCGCCGGTGACCGGCGCTTCGAAAAACTCGCAAGCCTCGCCCATGCCCTCGATGCCTTCTACGATCTGGGCCATGATCTCGGGGCGCTCGGGGTTACCGAAGTTGAGGTTGTTGGTGGTGGCGACCGGCAGGGCCCCGACGGTCGAGAGATTGCGGCAGCATTCAGCGACGATCAGGCGCGCGCCCTCGCGGGGCGAAAGATAGCAGTAGCGGCCGTTGCCGTCGAGCGACATCGCAATCGCCGTGCCCGTCTCTTTGATCCGCACGATCGCTGCGTCCCCGCCCGGGCCCTCGACCGTGTTGGTCCGGACCATGTAGTCGTACTGTTCCCAAATCCAGCGCTTCGAGCAGATGTCGCCGGAGCCGAGCAGCGCCAGCAGGTCGGCTTTGAGATCGGCGCTCTCGAACTCCGGCCAATCCATCGGAGCAGTGCGGTAGGGAGCGGTCCGGGGCCGGTCGTAGAGCGGCGCCTCGTGCGCGAGGGCGCGGTTGGGGATCTCGGCGACGACTTTGCCCTGATGCTTCACCCGGAGAATGCCATCATCGGTGACGGTTCCGATCTGGACCGCATCGAGCCCCCATTTTTTGAAGACCCGATAGACCTCTTCCTCGCGGCCCTTCTCAGCAACCAGCAGCATGCGCTCCTGCGATTCCGAGAGCATCATCTCGTAGGCCGTCATGCCGGTTTCACGCTGCGGAACCTTGTCGAGGTCCATCTCGATGCCGGTGCCCGCGCGGCTTCCCATCTCGCAACTCGAGGAGGTCAGGCCGGCGGCGCCCATGTCCTGAATCCCGACGATCGCGCCCGTCGCCATCGCCTCAAGGCAGGCCTCAAGCAGCAGCTTTTCGAGGAAGGGATCGCCGACCTGGACGTTCGGCCGTTTCTGCTTGGACTCTTCCGTGAACTCGGCCGAAGCCATCGAGGCCCCATGGATCCCGTCGCGCCCGGTCTTGGCTCCGACATAGATTACGGGATTACCGATGCCGGCGGCGCGGCCGTAGAAGATCTCGTTCTTCTTGAAGACGCCTAGGGCGAAGACGTTGACCAGCGGGTTGCCCGAGTAGGAGTCCTCGAAGACGCACTCGCCGCCGACGGTCGGGACGCCGAAGCAGTTGCCGTAATGGGCGATGCCGGAGACGACGCCCTCAAGGATGCGGCGGTTGCGGGCGCCGGTTTCCGGGTCGTCGAGACGTCCGAAGCGCAGGGCGTCCATGACGGCGATCGGCCTGGCGCCCATCGTGAAGATGTCCCGGAGGATTCCGCCGACGCCGGTCGCCGCGCCCTGGAAGGGCTCGATGAAGCTTGGGTGGTTGTGGGACTCGATTTTAAAGGCGATCGCCCAGTCGCCGCCGATATCGATGATGCCGGCGTTCTCGCCCGGCCCCTGGAGGACGTACTTGCCCTTGGTGGGCAGCTTCTTCAAGTGGAGGCGGGAGCTCTTGTAAGAGCAGTGCTCGCTCCACATGACGCTGAAGACGCCGAGTTCGGTGAAGGTCGGTTCACGGCCCAGGAGCGAGACGATCTTGTCGTACTCTTCGGGCTTCAACTGGTGGGCCGCGATGAGATCGGGTGTGATAGCGCTCATTTCTGTGACGATCCGACAGCGGAGGAGTGGGCGGCGACGAGGGACTCGAAGATCCCGAGGCCGTCGCTCGAGCCCATGAGCGGCTCGGTGGCGCGCTCGGGGTGGGGCATCATGCCCAGGACGTTTCGCTCGCGATTGAGAATTCCGGCGATGTCCCGGAGCGAGCCGTTCGGATTGTTAACGTACCGGAAAGCGACCCGGTCTTCGGCCTCCAGTTCATCGAGCGTGCGCTGGTCGGCGTAGTAGCAGCCCTCGCCGTGGGCGATCGGGATCGTCAGGATCTTGCCCTTGGGGATCGTAAGGGTGAACGGAGAGTTGGTGGTCTCGGACCGGAGTTCGACCGGGGCGCAGATGAACTTGAGGCCGCGATTCCGGACCAGGGCGCCGGGGAGGAGTCCGGTCTCGGTGAGAATCTGGAATCCGTTGCAGATGCCGAGGACGGGGCCGCCTGCGGCGGCGAACTTCGACACAGCCGCCATGACGGGTGAAAATCGGGCAATAGCGCCGCAGCGCAGGTAGTCTCCGTAGGAGAAGCCCCCGGGCAGGATGACGGCGTCGACGTCACCTAAACTGTTGCATTCGTGCCATAAAAACTCGGCGGGGTGGCCGAGGTTGCGAGATACCGCGTACCAAGCGTCGTGATCGCAGTTGCTTCCCGGGAAGACGACAACACCAAATTTCATGGGAGAGATACCAGTTTAACAGAAGCTGCCCACGCCCATGAAACTATCGCGCCCGGGGGGCTTGGCGCCCGAACCGTTTACTGCTGCGCGACCACGGGCGTCGCTTTGGACTTGCGTGCGCGGGTGCTCCGTTTTTCGACCGGGGGTTGACGATCACTCTTTTTCAGCGCCGGCAAGACAATGGGAACCACAAACTTCTTTTCGCCGTGATCGTCGAATTTGATCACGATGTGCTCCTCATTGCACGAGATCACCGTGCCTAAGCCGAACTTCTGATGCTCGACCTGAGCACCCTGTGCGAAAGCTGGTTTGCTTGCCATGTTGCTATAGTGGCCTCTAAATATAAAATAACAAATCAACTTATAAAAGTCGAATCGGCCGGAACGCCTTGCCCGGCGGGCTTCCGGAAGCGGTGCGGCTGCACGTGGCAGCCGCAGGCCGGCGGTCCGGGCGGCTGTCCTCGGGGAGGGCGGAGCCGAATTCGTTTGGCAAAACTTGCCTCCATCGGGCCAGTCTATCATTAAAGAAGATTAATGATGAGGGCCGGGCCGGGCCGGCATACGAGTTTGCGCCACTCTCAACGATCTCTGGCCTTCGTGCGTCAAATCTTTGTGACCAGAATTGCGCGCTGGATCTGGATAACGGCTCTGTGTACGTCGGTGGCTGCTCCGGCGGCGGCCGCCAATGCCGACCTGGAGCGGCTTCTCAAGGGTGTCGAGAACCGCTACAACCGTGCACGGACCATTCAGGTCCAGTTTGAGCAGACCTATACGGTCCCGGGACGCGGGAAGCGGACCGAAAGAGGGGAGCTCTCGCTCCGAAAGCCGGGGCGGATGCGCTGGGACTACCGGAGTCCGGCCGGGAAGTTATTCATTTCAGACGGGAAAGACGCATACTTCTACAGCCCGACGGCGCACCGGGTGGAGAAAATGAAGCTCAAAGAAACCGACGACATGCGCGCGCCGCTCGCCTTTCTGCTCGGGCGCCTGAACTTCCAGCGCGACTTCGGCCGTTTTGAGACCCGGACCGAGGGGAGCGAGACCGTCATTGTCGCGATGCCCAAGTCCGACAAGCTGCCCTACCGGCACGTGGAGTTCTCGGTGACGCCGGATCACCAGATCATGAGGCTGGTGGTGACCGGACAGGACCAATCGATCATCGAGTTCCGGTTCACGGGCGAGAAGGTTAACCCGGTCCTGAGCGACAATCTCTTCCGGTTCCAAATGCCCCCGAACGTGGAGTACATCGACGCCACTGAATCGGAGCTGGGAGGCAACTGAACTTTGCCCGAATGGATGCTGAAGTACGCGGACCCGCGTGGGGCGATCCACCACAAGGTGGCCGAGGCCTCCTCCGAGCAGGAGCTGCGCGACCGCTACACGCAGCAGGGCTTCCTGATCTACTCCATTAAGCCCAAGGGAGCCGCGTCGAGGCTCTCGCCGGCCCTCGGTGGGCGCTCCAGGAAGCTCAATCTCGAGAAGTTCCTCATCTTCAACCAGCAGTTTGTCACCCTCATCCGCGCCGGGCTGCCGATCCTCAAGGGCCTCGATCTGTTGGCCGACCGGCTGACGGACCCGAAGATGCGAGGGTCGGTCCAGGCGGTCCGGGACGACGTCAAGAGAGGTTCCCTGCTTTCGGACGCCTTCGGGCGGCAGGGGATCTTCCCGCCGATGTACGTGACCTCGGTCATGGCCGGGGAGAAGAGCGGCGCCCTGGCCGAGGTGCTCGAGCGGTTCATCACCTACCAGAAGCTCTCGCTATCGGTCCGCAAGAAGATTCTGCTGTCGCTGATCTACCCGTCGCTGCTCGTGGTGCTGGTGATCGCGATGATTATCTTCCTGGTCACCTACGTGGTGCCCAACTTCGCGCAGCTTTACAGGAGCATGTCGGCGGACCTTCCGATGTTGACCCAGATCCTGATCGCCGTGGGGACGACGGCGCGGAATTACGTGCTGGCGGGTGCAGGAGGTCTGGTCGCGCTGGCGCTCGGATTCCGGCTCTGGTCGCGGGGCGAGGCGGCGCGGACGAAGATCGACCGCGTGAAGATGAAGACGCCGGTTTTCGGCGAGATCTGGATCAAGTACCAGGTGGCGCAGTTTGCCCGCATCCTCAGCACGCTTCTGATCGGCGGCATTCCGCTGGTCCAGGCGATGGAGACGGCCTCGGAGTCGCTCGGCACGCCGCTGCTCAAGACCGCGCTCGATAAAGCCAAGCGGATGGTGAAGGAGGGACAGGCGTTGTCGGCCTCGCTCAACGCGACGGGCGTGGTGCCGCCGCTGGCGATCGATATGATTGAAGTAGGGGAGTCGACCGGCGCCCTGCCGGCGATGCTGAATAGTGTTGCCGAGTTCTACGAAGACGATGTAACGACGCAGATGACGGCTGTCCTGGCCCTCATCGAACCGGCGATCATGATTTTTATGGGCGGCTTCGTCGCCTTCGTCCTGGTGGCTCTTTATCTGCCGATCTTCTCTCTGGCGGATACATTCCGGTAAAGGTCCGGCTGCGGTGAACGATGGCTAGCGAAAAGCTGAAACTTGTGGATCCAGAACAGGAAGTCGAGCGGGCCCGGACGCTGGCGGCGCGCTACCGCTGCGACTACATCGACCTGCGCGAGGGGCGGATCGATCACGACCTGTTCCGGTCGATTCCGGTCGATCTGATGTTCCGGTACAATTTCGTGCCGCTCGGCTCGCACAACGGGACGCTCGAAATCGCGATCGCCGATCCGCGGCATCTGAACCTGATCGACGAGCTGTCGATTCTGCTGCAGAAAAAGCTGCGCGTCCGCGTGGCGACGCTTTCCCAGATCGCGGATCTGCTGAAGAAAACCGAGCAGTCGCAGCGCGTCCTCGAGGAGGTGACCGAGGGCTTCACGCTCGACGTGGTCGGCGAAGAGGACAACGCCGACGAGACGCTGTCGATCGACAAGCTGACGGCCACCGACAGCGACATCGCGCCCGTGATCAAACTGGTGGACACCACCATCTTTAACGCGCTCGAGCGCCGGGCGAGCGATATCCACATCGAGACGCGCGACCAGGAGGTTGCGATCAAGTACCGGATCGACGGCGTACTGCACTATGCGATGCCGCCGATCGCCAAAGACTGGCATTCAACAATCATCTCGCGCATCAAGGTCATGAGCGAGCTGGACATCGCCGAGCGCCGCATCCCGCAGGACGGCCGGTTCCGGGTGCGTTACAAGACGCGCCTGATCGACTTCCGCGTTTCGATCATGCCGACGATCTACGGCGAGGATGCCGTGCTCCGCGTGCTCGACAAGGAGTCGATGAGCGAGAAGTTCGCCAAGCTGAGCCTGGATGTGGTCGGCTTCTCCGACCACGACCTGGTCAAGTTCCGCCGCTACATCAAGGAACCCTACGGTATGGTGCTGGTGACGGGGCCGACCGGGTCGGGCAAGACGACCACGCTATACGCCGGTTTGAGCGAGATCAAGAATGACGAGGACAAGATCATCACGATCGAGGACCCGGTCGAGTACCAGATCAAGGGCATCACGCAGATCCCGGTGAATGAGAAAAAAGGGCTGACATTTGCGCGCGGCCTGCGGTCGATTCTCCGGCATGACCCGGACAAGATCATGGTCGGCGAGATCCGCGATCAGGAGACGGCACAGATCGCGATCAACGCGGCGCTCACCGGACACCTGGTCTTTACGACGGTTCACGCCAACAACGTGCTGGATGTGCTGGGGCGCTTCCTCAACATGGGGGTGGAACCGTACAACTTTGTCTCGGCGCTGAACTGCATCCTGGCGCAGCGGCTGGTGCGCGTGATCTGCGAGCACTGCAAGCGGCCGACCCGATATCCGGACGAGTATCTGATCGAAAGCGGACTGAACCCGGAGGAGTGGCGCGACGTCACCTTCTATGAAGGTCCGGGCTGCTTCGAGTGCGGCGGGACGGGGTTCCGAGGCCGGACCGCAATCCATGAGCTTCTCGATCTGACCGAGCGGATCCGCGAGATGATCCTCGACAAGCGGCCGACCTCGGAGATCAAGCGGGTGGCGCGCGACGAGGGCATGGTATTCCTGCGCGAGTCGGCGATTGAGAAGGTGCGGCTGGGGATTACGACGCTCAAGGAGATCAACAAGGTCACGTTCATTGAGGCGTGACGGGGAACGGCGCATGGGATTTTTGAACCAGTTGGGCAAGCTTCTGAAGGATCCGCCGCCGGCCTACCTCTTCGAGCTATCGGAGGCCGGGATCGCCTATGCGCGGCAGAACGGGATGGCGCAGGTGGGCTTCCAGCCGCTCGAGCCGGATATCCTGAGCGTCACGCCGCTGCATGACAACGTGCTGCGTCCGGAGGCGCTGTTTGAGCAGGTCCGGGCGATTACGCCGGCCAACGGGAACGGCAAGCGGCGCCGGGCCGCCCTGATTCTTCCGGATTTCTGCGCGCGAGTGACCGTGCTCGACTTCGATTCGTTCCCGGCGGTGCCCGAGGAACAGCTTTCGCTGGTCCGGTTCCGCGTGAAAAAGAGTGTCCCGTTTGACATCGACTCGGCGGCGATCAGCTATCATGTGCAGCCGGGCTCGGGCGGAAAGCGCGTCGAGGTGGTGGTTGTGGTGGCAGCCCGGGAGATCGTGGCGCGCTATGAGGCGCCGTTCCGCGCGGCCGGATATCATCCAGGGATGGTGACGGTCTCGTCGCTGATGGCGCTGCACCTCGCCGGCAGCGTGCCCGAGGCCGAAGGCGCCCCGATGGTGGTGGCGAAGCTGAGCGGAAGGGTCCTGACCGCGACGGTAATGGAGTCCGGTAAGGTGCGGCTGGTGCGGTGCGTGGAACTGCCCGAGGTGAACGAGGTTGAGGTGGCGAACATCCTCCATCCGACGTTTGCTTTCATGGAAGATGAGCTGGGCACGCGCCCCAAGCACGTGGTGCTGTGCGGCTTCGGCTCGGCGGGCGAGGCCGTGAGCGGATTGGAGCCGGAATTAGGTGTGCCGGTGCAGGCGGCGCGGTCGCGCTTCGGCGCGCCGACGGCGCACAACGCCGGGCTGCTCGGCTACCTGGAATCGATGGACGGAGCGTAGATGCGGATCACAGTCAATCTCGCGAGCGAACCCTTCCGGCGGGACCGGCCGATGCTGTTAGGCTCCTATGCGGTGGCGGTCGTGATGGTGTTGGTATTGGCGATGCTGGTTGCGCTGACCGTGGCCGAAAGCGGCGAACTGGCGGAGACGCGCGAGTCGATCCGTCGGGCCGAGGAGCAGTTGGCGACGATCGCGAAAGAGCAGGCCAAGGTGGACGAGGTGCTGCGGCTGCCGCGCAATGCCGAAGTGCTGGAGCGGAGCCTGTTCCTCAACGCGCTGCTGGTCCGCAAGGGCATAAGTTGGGTCAAGATCTTCGACGACCTGGAGAGCGTGCTGCCCTATAATGTGCGGCTGATCAATGTGCGGCTGAACCCGCAGAACGAGACCCTGGACATGTTGGTGGGGGCCGAGACGAGCGAGGCGGTGCTCGATCTTTTGAAGCAGATGGAGGGCTCGCCGCTATTCGGGGCGACATCGGTTCATAGCTGGCTGCCGCCGTCGCAGACCGATCCGTTGTATCGGTATCGCATCAGCGTGAGATATGTGCAGAAGCTCTAGTGGAATTATGAGGTCGGCGTGAAGAGGCTGTTGGAGTTGCGCGGTCGGCTGCGGGCGGTCCGGTTCGATCCGGCGCTCGGGCGGGACCCGCGCGTGTTCGTGCGGATTCTGCTCGGGAGCCTGCTGCTGGCCAACCTGGTGGCGGCCGCGATGCTGTTGAAGCCCTGGGGCGGTTCCGCCGAGGACCTGGAGCGCCAGCTTGCCGAGTTGCGCAGCCAGGTGCAGCGTCAACAGGCGGCGCTCGATCAGTCGAGCGCGCTCGTCTCCAAGGTGGCGAAGGCGCGGACCGAGGGAGACCAGTTCCTGTCGGACTACTTCGCCGACCGGCGAGTGGCCTATTCGAGCGTCGTCGCCGAGCTGCAGCAGCTCGCCAAGATCGCGGGCATGCAGCCCAAGGAGCATTCCTTTGCTTCCGAGCCGGTGGAGGGCAGCGAGGATCTGGAGATGATGACGATCACAGGCAACTACGAGGGCCGCTACGCTGACCTGATCGAATTCATCGCGGGTCTGGATCGTTCGCCCCGATTCCTGATCGTCGAGAGCCTCAACGCCGCTCCACAGCAGGGCGGCGGCGGAATGTTGAACGTGAGCCTCAAGGTGAACGCGTTCGTGCGTGAGGAGCTTGAGGAACTCCAGGAGATGGCAAGGCAATGACGGTCGGGGCCGAACCGAAGAAGGTCATTTTCCTGGCCGGGCTGGTGCTGGTGGCCGTCTACCTGCTGGTGTTCGGCGATGACGACGGGCCGCCGGGCGGCGCCGCGCCTCCGGCGCAGACACAGCAGCAGGCGCGTCCGGTTCCCGCGAGTGCGGCGCCCGGACCTGCTGCGGGCACACAGGCCCGGCCCGCGGCCCGCGCGGTGAGAAGCGCGAAGTCGGGGAATCTCAACCAGGAATTCCGGCCGACGTTGAAGCCCAAGGGCGATGTGGACCCGGCGACGATCGACCCGACGCTCCGGCTCGATCTGCTGGCCAGGCTGCAGGAGGTGCGGATCGCCGGCGGCGAGCGGAGCCTGTTTGACTTCGCGCCCCCGCCCCCGCCAAAGGTTGAGGCGCCGAAAATCGATTTCAAGAAGATCGAGGAGGCGAAGGCAGCCGCCGAGGCCGAGCGTGAGCAGGCCAAGCCGACCGAGCCGGTGAAGCCCCCGCCTCCGCCGATTCCGCTGAAGTTCTACGGATTCGCCTCGCCGGCCAAGCAGGGTCCGAAGCGGGCTTTTTTCCTCGACGGCGAGGACATCATCGTGGCGAGCGAGGGGGAGCTGATCAAGCGCCGCTATAAGGTGGTGCGGATCGGGATCACTTCGGCTGTCGTCGAAGATACGGAGCACAAGAACGAGCAGACGCTGCCGTTGGTGCAGGAGCAAAGCGGATGAGAGTGCAGGCGAGGAGAAGGCGAGAAGAGTCCGGCTTCGCGCTGCTGCTGGTGTTCGCGATGGCGGCGGCGGTGGCGGTTCTGCTCTACTCGGAACTGCCTCGCACGGCCTTCGAGTCGCAGCGCACGAAAGAGGAACTGCTCATGGAGCGCGGAGAACAGTACCAGCGGGCGATCCAGCTCTATGTGAAGAAATTCTCGCGCTATCCGCAGTCCATTGAGGATCTGGAGAATACCAATAACATCCGCTTTCTGCGCCGGAAGTTCAAGGACCCGATGACCGGCAAGGATGAGTGGCGGCTGATCCACATCGATGGCGCAGGGATGTTCACGGATTCGCTGGTGCATAAGCCGCCGCAGCAGGATGGCAAGGATGGCCAGACGAGCACGGCGGATGCCTACGTGGTGACGCCGTCGCTTGGGAGCGCTGCGGCGTCCGGCCAGCAGCAGGCAGCGCAGCCGTGGATCCGTGGGGCAAGCGACCGTCCGGCCACAACCGCTCCCTTTGGAGGCCCGACGGGACAGCCTTACGTCCAGGGGTATCCTCCCGGTGCGCAGCCGCCTCCAGGGCAGCCGCCGTATCCGCCCGATGGTCAGCAGCCGCCCGATGGTGTGGAGACGGGTGGCATGCAGCCGCCTCCGGATGGTGAGGCGCCGGAGGGACAGGATCCGAACGCGCCACCGGCCCCCGGACAGCCGTTTCCGATGGCGGAGCAGCCGTACCCTCCGGGGCAGTACCCGCAGGTGGGACAGCCGGCGCCGGGACAACCGTATCCGATCCCCGGACAGCCGTACCCTCCGGGGCAGTATCCGCAGGTGGGACAGCCGGCGCCGGGACAGCCGTACCCGGTTCCCGGGCAGCCGTACCCTCCGGGGCAGTACCCGCAGGTAGGGCAGCCAGCGCCAGGCCAGCCATTCACGCCGGGGCAGCCTTACATTCCGGGCCAGGTTCCCGCCGGGCAGCCGTATGGAATTCCCCAGCAGGCGCCGGTTCCGGGGCTGCCGTGGCAGAACCCGCAGCAGCAGGGCCAATATCCCGTGCAGCCACCTCCCCCGGCCGGAGTCCCGAACCAGCCGGGACCGTTCGGCGGACCCCAGCAGTTCGCTCCCGGAGGGATGATGAGCGGTGCGCAGGGCGGCGCGCCGGCGGCGGGTGCTCCGATGGGTGCTCCCGGCGGAGGCGGTGTGCAGCCGGGCACGGGCGCCTCGAATGCGGCACTGGGAATGATTCAGCGAATTTTGACGACGCCTCGGGCCGCTTTGCAGCAGGGCGCGGGCGGCGGCGCGGCCGCCGGCGGACAGGGGATTGGCGGCGGGATCGCAGGAGTCGCCAGCATGCTTGAAGCCGAAGGAATCAAGGTCTACAACGAACGGACCAAATACAACGAGTGGGAATTTATCTACGACTACAGTAAAGACAATTCCCGCACGGGTCCCGGAGCCCAGCCGGGTGCGGGCCAGGGACAGCCGGGCGGGCCGAACTCGCCGGCTCCGCAGGGTGCCCGGCCGGGCGCTTCGCAGGGCTTTCCTGGCGGGTTCGGCGGCGGCCAGCCGCCTCCGCCCCCGGGTGCGGCGCCGGGAGGATTCGGGCGGCGATAAAGTCCGGATTACGCGCTCACCGGTGTCTGCGCCGGACCTCGGCCCGGCGCACCCGGGCTTCATCCATCCCGAAGTAGTGGGCCACCTCGTGCCATACTGTATCTTCCACGATCTTTTTCAGGTGCTCGAGGCTGTGCGCCATCCGTTCGTGCGTACCCTGGTAGATCGTGATCTGGTCAGGCAGGGCGAAGCTCTCGCTGACGCTCCGGGTGGTGAGCGGGCGGCCCTGGTAGAGCCCGAGCAGCCCTGGGCGCGGGGGCTCCTGTTCGACCACGAATACGACGTTGTGCAGGCGGCGGCGAAAGCGGGCCGGGATCTTCCGGATCGCGCCGTCTACGAGCCGGTCGAAGTCGCGGGGATGGAGGCGGATCGCCATCCTCTCCACAATGATGAGGAACGATTCAGAAATGCAAGTTTCCGATGGGAACGGCGGGCGCGAGATGCGAACGCCGGAAAAGCTGCGGAAGATCGCCGGGAAGCTCGGAATCGGGCGGGTGGAGCGCCACATCTTTCTGTGCGCCGACCAGGAGTCGGACAAGTGCGCTCCCCGCGAGAAGTGCAATAAGGTCTGGAAGTACCTGAAGGAACGGCTGAATGATCTTGGGCTCGCTAACGGCAGGCGCTGCGTCTTCCGGACGAAGGCCAACTGCCTGCGGGTCTGCGAGCGGGGGCCGATCGCGGTGGTCTATCCGGAGGGGGTCTGGTATCACTCGGTCGATATCGCGGCGGCCGAACGGATCATCCAGGAACACCTGATCGGAGGCAGGCCGGTCTACGACCACGTCATCGAGCCGGACCCGCTGGAGCCATAATGGATAACGGACAAATGTCGAAACCAATCGTAGTGGCTATCGACGGACCGGCGGGCTCGGGAAAGAGCACTATCGCGCGGCGCATCGCCAACCGTCTCGATTTCGTGTACGTCGACACCGGCGCGATGTACCGGGCCGTGGCGCTTTGGGCGCTGCGCACGGGCGTCGATGTGTCGGACATGCACCGCCTGGAGCAGCTTGCCCGCTCGGCGGATATCCGGTTCGAGGCCGGCAGCCCGAGGGTGTTCCTGAATGGCGAAGAGGTGACCGACGAAATTCGAACACCGGAGGTCGCGGATGCTGCCTCGCAAGTGGCGGCGGTTCCGGCCGTGCGGCGGGCGCTGGTCGAAAAGCAGCACCGGATAGGAGAGACGGCATCGATTGTTATGGAGGGGCGCGACATTGGCTCGGTGGTCTTCCCGGAGGCGAAGGTCAAGATCTTTCTGGACGCCGACCCGGCGGTCCGGGCCGAGCGGCGGCATAAGGAGATGCCGAACGGCAACGGGATCGCCGAGGTGGCCGCGCAGATCGCCGAGCGGGACCTGCGCGACCGGACGCGCACGGAGGCTCCGCTGGTGCAGGCGCCCGACGCTGTTTACATCGACACGTCGCGGATGACGCTGGATGAGGTCGAGGAGCTGATTCTGAAGGTAGTGCGGGATCGTACGTCGAACGGAAAGGAAGTCGCTCGTTGAACAATTTGCTCGTGATGAAATTCGGCGGAACCAGCATGGGTTCGGCCGAGAGGATCCGGGTGGCGGCAGAGATCTCGGCCGAGCAGAGCCGCCATCGCCCGGTAATTGTGGTGGTCTCGGCCATGTCGAAGGTGACGGACCTTCTGCTCGACACTCTGCGGCACGCCGAAGGGGGCGACCGAGCGGGCCTGGAGGAGAACCTCAGGAAGCTGGAGCAGCGGCACGTCGAGGCCTGTCAGGAATTGCTGCCGCCGGAGGGACGGGATTCGGCCCTGACGGTCATTCACTCGCTGATCGCGGAGTTCGGCCGCATTGCCAACGGAATGCTGATGCTGGGCGAGCGCCCGCCACGCTCGGTGGACGAGGCAATCGCCATCGGTGAGCGGCTGTCGTCATTTCTTCTGTCTTCGTATCTGGAGTCGCAGGACATCCGGAGCATCGCGGTGAATGCGCGGGATGTTATCGTGACCGATGCCGTGTTCGGCAACGCGACGCCGTTGATGGGGCAGACGGCCGAAAGGGCCCAGGCCGTGCTGCTTCCTCCCCTCAAAGCCGGCGTCCTGCCGGTGGTGACGGGGTTCAACGGGGCGACGATCGACGGACGGCCTACGACGCTCGGGCGCGGCGGGTCGGATTTTTCGGCCTCGATTCTGGCGGCGAGCCTCGATGCGGCCGAGCTGTGGATCTGGACGGACGTGAACGGCATCATGACGGCCGACCCGCGGCTGGCGCCCGATGCGGCCGTTCTTGAGGAGGTCACCTACCGGGAGGCCGCCGAGCTGGCGTATAACGGGGCCAAGGTGCTGCACCCGCGCACGCTCGCGCCGCTGGTGGAAAAAGGAATCCCGGTCTGGAGCAAGAACAGCTTCGACGTCTCGCAGCCCGGCACGAAGATCGTTCCGGAACTGGATTTGCCCGGCGGGGCCCGCGCGGTGACGTCGATGTCGGATGTTGCGCTCATATCGATTGAGACCAACAGCGCCGCGATCAACGGAACTCGCGTGATGGCGCGGGCGATCGAGGCGCTGGCGACGGCCAATGCCGAGGTGCTGGCGCTGTCGAGCTCGAGCTACCGGCAGAGCTTCTGTTTTCTGGTCCGGCAGTCGGAGGCGCAGTCGGCGCTGGAGGCGCTGGAAGCGAACCTGTCGCTCGAACTGGCCCACGGATACCTGCATCCGATCGAGATCGATACAGAGGTGGGGCTGCTGGCGGTTGTTGGGGAGGGGATGCAGGGTACGCCGGGAATCGCCGGCCGGATCTTCACGGCAATCTCTCGGGAGTATGTCAATATCATTGCGATCGCGCAGGGGTCGAGCGAGCTGACCATCGCGATCGTAGTGCGCCGGGACGGGCTGGAGAAGGCCGTCAAGGCGGTTCACGCGGAGTGCCGGATGGGAACTCCGCCGCGACGGGAGGATGAGTGCTCTCCGGTCCAGGTTGGCAGTTGAGGGGCCGGTCCGCTTCGGTATACTGGTAACAGCGCGAACCATCAGCCGATCCGAGCAGCATCCCGCGACAGAACCGGATGTACCGGCCGGACCGCTCGCCGGCCCCGGAACGGGGACCCATGGCTCCGGCCTCGATGGCGCATTTGAGGAGAATTTAGTCCATGTTCGATCTTTTCCGCAGCCGTGAGAAGTCGACCCGGTATGTGCTGGGCGCGCTCCTGCTGCTCGTTGCATTTTCGCTGGTCGTCACGCTGGTCCCGAGCTACGGCACCGGCATGACGAATGAGATGGTCATCGCCGAAATCGGGGGCGAACCCCTGACCGTGCGCGAGGTCCAGTTGAATATCCAGGCGGCTCTCCAGCAGGGACAGATTCCTCCGCAGATGCGGGAGTTCTACGTGCCGATGTACGTCAACAACATGATTGCCGAGCGGGCGGTGGCGTACCAGGCGCAGCAGATGGGCTTCAACGTGACCGAGGACGAACTGGCCCTGGCAATCCGGAGTATGCTGCCCCAGTTATTCCAGGACGGCAAGTTCGTCGGGCGCGACGCATATGCTGCTTTCCTGGCGCAGCAGAACCTCACGATTCCGACGTTCGAGGCTAATGTGCGGAAGCAGTTGGCACTTACCAAGCTCCAGACGATCGCGCTCGAAGGCGTCGTGGTGACGCCGCGCGAGGTGGAGGAGGAGTTCCGCCGGCGCAACGAAAAGGTCAGAATCTCCTACATCGGCATCGCGCCGGACCGTTTCCGTTCTCAGGTTACGGCCACCTCGCAGGAGCTGCAGGAGCACTTCAACGCGAACCGTGCGGCCTATCGGATTCCGGAGAAGCGCACGTTCCAGTTGCTGGTAGCTGACGAGGCCCGGGTGGGAGCCGAATTCGAGGTGCCCGAGGCGGATCTCCGCCGTGCGTATGAGCAGAACAAGGAAGAACGCTACCGCACGCCGGAGCGCGTGCGGGCCCGCCACATCCTCGTGATGACGACAGAGAAGCCGAAAGAGGAGGTCGAAAAGCTCCGGGCCAAGGCCGAGGATTTGTTGAAGCAAATCAAAGGCGGCGCCGATTTTGCTGAACTGGCGAGGAAGCACTCCGACGATCCGGGTTCGGCAGCCAGGGGGGGCGATCTCGATTGGATCGTCCGCGGACAGACGGTGAAAAACTTCGAGGATACGGCCTTCTCGCTCAAGCCGAAGGAGATCAGCGACGTCATCACCACCGAGTACGGCTTCCATATAATCCAAGTGCAGGACAAGGAAGTGGCTCGGCTGCGCCCGTTCGAAGAGGTCCGGGGCGAACTGGTTCGGGAGATCCAGCGGCAGGCAATCTATGACCGCGTCCAGAACCTGGCCGACCAGGCGCAGGCCGAACTGCGGAAGACTCCGCGGGAGGCCGCGCAAATCGCTGACCGGTTGAAGCTGCAGCTCATCACGGTTCGCGAGGCGGCCGCGGGGACACCGATCCCTGAAGTCGGGTCCAATCCGGACCTCGATGGCGCGATCCATTCCCTCGGCGGAAACGAGGTCTCTGACATCATCCAGGTCTCGAGTTCGAGGCTGGCTGTGGCGGTGGTGACCGACGTTCATCCGGCAAGGGATGCGGAACTGTCCGAGGTCGAGGCCGCGGTTCGCAATGCCGTTATCGAGAGGAAGGCGACTGAGCTTTCCCAGAAGAAGATCGCCGAAGCGACCGAGAAGCTACAGGCGGTCGATGGCGACATTCAGAAGTTGGCCCGGGAACTGGGACTGGAGGTTAGAACGACTTCGGAGTTCACGCGCACCGAACCGGTCGAGGGGATCGGTGAAGCCGCCTATGTGCAGGAGGCGTTCACGAAGCCTGTGGGTTCGCTACTCGGGCCGCTGAGCACGCCGCAGCGGACGATCTTCGTCAAGGTTCTCTCCAAGGCCGAAGCCGACATGTCCAAGCTTGCCGAGGAACGGGCAACCATTCTCGAACAGCTCAAAGGCCGCAAGGCGCGCGCGCGGCAGGACCTGTTCAACGACGGCGTTCTTGAGCGGCTCATCAAAGAGGGCAAGGTCAAGATCAACGAGAACAGCGTCCAGCGGCTCATTGCTGCCTACCGCAGCTAACATGTTCCCGCGAGCGGCGTCGGGCGGACTTGCCGGCGCCGCGACCGCACCCCGTCCGATTCCCAATATGAGACCGAATGATTGAAGCCTTGGTGGGATTCCTTCGCTCCTTGACCGATCCGGAGCGCCTGATTCAACTGCTGACGACGGTGATGACCGGATGGCTCGGCTACGCGACCCTGTTCATGATCGTCTTCGCCGAGACGGGTCTGTTGATCGGCTTCTTTCTTCCCGGCGACTCGCTGCTGTTTACGATCGGGGTCGTGGCCGGGGCCGGACAGCTCGATATCGTGCTGATCAACGTGCTCCTGATGATCGCGGCGATCGTGGGCGACGGTGTCGGCTACACGCTGGGCCGGCGGGCGGGGCCGCACGTCTTCAACCGGCCCGATTCGCGCTTCTTCAAGAAAGAGCACCTGGAGCGCACGCAGGCATTCTACGAAAAGCACGGGGGCAAAACGATCATCTACGCGCGGTTCGTCCCGATCATCCGTACGTTTGCCCCGTTTGTCGCCGGGGTGGCGAATATGAGCTATCCGCGGTTTCTCTCGTTCAATATCTTCGGCGGCATCGGCTGGATTTTCTCTCTGACAATGCTCGGCTACCACCTCGGGCAGGTCGGGTGGGTGCGCGCGAATTTCGAGAAGGTGATCCTGGGGATCATCGTAGTTTCAGTGATGCCGATCGTCTTTGAAGGGTTAAAGGCACGGTTCGGCCGGCCGGCGTCAGACGCCTGAGCCCGTACTTCCGAACACCAGACCCGAAGGCAGTTCCTCTCCGAACAGACGGCCCATCGCTTTGATATCGCCTGCGTCCTCCCCTTCGAGGATGGCGAGCAGGCGCTCCTCGTCCGGACGTGATGAGAGCGCGCGGCGGACCGCCTCTAAGGTTGCGGGCGGCAGGTCGCGCGTCGCATCGCCGGTGCGGCGCGCAATGGTCGCGATGGCCTCGCCGGCGTTCTGCACGCCGATCAGCACGTCGATCCAGCGCGAGGCGGTCGAAGCCGGCATGACCTGGTTGATCGGTCCGTGGAAGAGCTGGCGCGCGCCGAGCCGCGCGAGGCACCAGAGATCGCTCTCGTTGTAGGCGCCGGACTTGATCTTGCGGATCAGCGCGTCGCCCAGTTCGGTGCGGGTCCCCACGGGGAGCAACTCGAGGCTGCTGGCCGTACGCCACATCTCCCGCAGTAGGCTGGTATTGACGCGCGGCGCCTTCTTTCCTCGCGGCATGAGGATGGGGGCGAGGCGCTGGTAGATGTCGGTCTGCTGATTGCGGTTGAGCCCGCCCGCGACGCGGCCCCAGAAGATCCACCACTGGATCTCGCACTGAACCTGATTCGGGAACTGCAAGCCCGCGGCGTAGATGCGGCGGGCCTGCTCGATCCGGTAGTCGTCGCCGGGGAAGCCGAAGCCGGGACGCAGGCAAAGGCTGCACAGATTGAGCCAGCGGGCTTCGAGGCTCGGGCTGCGCTTGCGGCCTTCGGCGAGTTCGAGGAAGACGTCGGCGAGGCGGCGGATTGTGGACAGGGGCCATGAGTTCCGCCCCAACCCGAGGGTCTGTTCGAGGCGCGCCGGGAGTTCCTCCGGCGTAACTTCCTGGTTCGGTCCGAAGGTGGCGCGCAGTAGCGTTTCGCAGTTGGCGAGCGCCTCGTCGCTGATGACGGCCGCGGGCCGGCCGCCGCCGGATGCCGGCGAAGCCTGCCCCGTGTCGATGGCGGCTTTGCGCAGTTCGAACTGCAGGCGCCAGCGATGCTCGCTGACTTTCGATTCGGCCCAGATCTCCAGCGTCCCGACTTCGGTCAACCGGGCCCCGAGCTTCACCGGAATCAGCCGCTCCTCGATGCGCTTGCCGAATCGGATTACGGCGTTCAGCGGGGCGTGCTGGTGCAACTCGTCGCGCTCGACGTCTGCCGGAGCAAACTCAACGACGTCGCCGATCCGGTCCTCCGAGCGCGTGAGCGAGCTATACAGCCGGAAGGACACAGGCCTGTTGGCGACCAGTTGGAGATTCTCGAGGTCGAGTTCGATCGTGTCGCCCTCCTCGGTTCCGCGAGGGACCAGGCACACGGTCCGGATCGCTTCTCCGTCGCCGCCTCCGATGCCAATGTAGTAGGCCCTGGGGAGTCCGCCGCGGACCAGAACGCCCTGGCCGCTTGTGCGGGCATAGGAATAGTAGGCGGCCCCGACAGCCACGGCCAGGTCGAGGTCCTGGTTTTCAAGCACGAGCGGGCGCTTGCCGTACCAGCGCTCGATCACATCGACGACGCGGGTGCGGCAGATCTCCGGGATGAAGAAGCCGCCGTTGAACAGAATTGCATCCGGAGCGGGCGCGTTGGCGCCGCCGAGAAAAGCGGCCAGATGGCGCGTCACGGCCGGATCGGAGACGTAGGGCAGACCAAGCTCGCGGAAGAGGCTGCGCTTCTCCTCCTGCGGGCGGTCCTCCAGATTGCAGAACGGGAGGAAGCCTTCGAGCGTTAACTCGAGCGCCTCCTCGCGCAGGATCTCCGTCTTGAGCGTGCCGCCGACCAGCGCGGTGCCTGCCCCGACGACCGTGATTTCGACGGCCGGGAGCGTGGGGTCGCCGAGGATCCGCTCCTTGGCCGCGGCGCATTGCCTTCGAAGGGCGCTGCGCTGGCGGATGGAGAGCGGTGTCCCAAGCTTTGCCTCGACGAGCCAAGCCAGCGTCAGGTCGAGGTTGTCGCCTCCGAGCAGCAGATGTTTGCCCACGGCCGTACGGGTGAAGCTGACGCGGTCATCCTCGCGGGCTACCTGGATGAGCGTGAAATCGCTTGTGCCGCCGCCGACGTCGCAAACCAGGACCGTCATGCCGTCGAAGAGGCTCTTGCGCGACTGGCTGAGGTGATTGGCGATCCACGAGTAGAAGGCTGCGGCCGGTTCTTCGAGCAGTGTAATGCGCGTCAGGCCGGCCTGTTCGGCGGCCATGACGGTGAGCTCGCGGGCCTCCTCGTCAAAGGACGCGGGCACCGTAAGGACGACGTCCTGTTCGCTGAGAGGCGTGCCCCTGCTCTTCTCCCAGGCGTCGCGCAGGTGGGCGAGGATCTGAGTCGAGACTTCGACCGGCGAGAGGATGCGGCCAGCCTCCTGGGCGTCCCAGGGAAGGATCTTCGCGGTGCGGTCGACCTCGGGATTCGAGAGCCAGGACTTCGCCGAGTGGACCGCTTTGGTGGGAGTCAGCGCCCCCTGTTCCCGCGCGTAGGCGCCAATGTAGGTCTGATCGCTGCCGAGGAACAGGAACGACGGCAGCGTACGAAGCGGCTCCACCGAACTCTGCGTCACGTACTGAGGGACCGGGAGGATGTGGATGGGAGGGCAGCTCGCATTTTCAACCTCCTGCGGATCAATGTAAGACAGGGCCGAATTCGTCGTCCCCAGATCGATTCCGATCTTCATTCGTTTCCTTTACGCGGCCACCTTTTCGCGGACGTTGAACTCCAGCTTCCAGCGGCGCCCGTCGCGCGAGACGCACCAGAGCTGGAGCATGCCGGTCTCGGTGACGACGGCTTCGAGCGTGACCTTCACCAGTTCGCCGGCGTGCCCGTCGGCCGGCAGCAGTACCTCAACGGGCGTAAGCTCTTCGATTTCGTCGCCGATCTCTT
This sequence comes from Bryobacteraceae bacterium, assembly GCA_046289265.1. Lineage (GTDB taxonomy): Bacteria > Acidobacteriota > Terriglobia > Bryobacterales > Bryobacteraceae > JBKBWD01. The sequence continues at coordinate 24,975 of JBKBWD010000057.1, forward strand.
CGAGCAGTTCGCCGGGCGAATCCGTCTTGCGCGCGGTAGAACCGAAGAATCGGAACTCGGCCGGTTCGCCGACGACGAGGCCGAACTCGCGATCCGGGATGCTAATCGAGGTGCCCTCCTCCATGCCGAAGGGGGCGACAGTGAGGGCTTTGAGCGGCGCCGGGAGTCCAGGGACGGCAGGCATAGCGCTTTCGATGCCGACGTAGTAAGTGCGCGGGACGCCGCCGCGGATCCGGACGCCGCGGCCCTCACGGGCCACGCCGTAGTAGGCGGCGCCACGGGCGACCGCGTGCATGAGGTCCTCGCCGAGAAGCGAGTCGGCCTCGGAGACCCCTTCTTCACGCAGCCAGGAGTTGAGGACGTCCATGATGCGCTGGCGCACGAGGCCGGCGCGCAGGACGCCTCCGTTGAAGAGAACGTGAGTCGGGCAGGCGAGGCCGCTGTTGCCGCGGCGAACCGACCCGCCCTCGGTCGCGGCGGCCTGCTGGCGCAGGAACCGCGCGAGGTGGCGGGTGATGGCGGCATCGGCCGCGTAGGGCAGGCCAACCTCCTGGAGCGCGGTGCGGCGCGCGCGCTGCGGAAGCTCATCGCTGGCGACCACGGGCAGGAAGCCGTCGAGCAGGACGCGGTCGAGGTCGGTCCGCTGGAGCTTGGCGCGAATCGTTCCGCCGATCAGGCCTGTTCCCTTCCCGAGGATCGTGACGGGCTCTTCGGTCGCGGTTTCGTCGCTCAGCAGCTTTTCCTTGGCGACGCGGCACTGCTGCCACAGCGCGTGGAGCTGGAGCATGTCGAGCTTCGTGCTCTTCGCCGCGAGCTGGCCTTCGATAAGACGCGCGAGAGCGAGGTCGATGTTGTCCCCGCCGAGTAGAATGTGGTCGCCAACGGCGACGCGGTCGAGCTTCAGTTCGCCATCCGCTTCGGTGACGGCGATCAGGGTGAAGTCGGTGGTGCCGCCGCCGATGTCGACGACGAGGATGAGGTCGCCGACCTTGACGCGCTCCCGCCAGTCCGGGTGGCGCTCGATCCAGGCGTAGAAGGCGGCCTGGGGCTCCTCTAGCAGGATGACGTTCCTGTAGCCTGCCTCTTCGGCCGCGCGCTGCGTGAGGTCGCGCGCGATGGCGTCGAAGGAGGCCGGAACCGTGACCAGGACCTGCTGCTCGTCGAAGGGGGCGTCCGGATGGCTATACTCCCAGGCGTTGCGCAGGTGGAGAAGGTAGCGCTTGGAAGCCTCCAGCGGCGAAACCTTCCCGACGCCCTCCGGCGCGCCCGGAGGCAGCAGCGGCGCGGTTCGATCGACGCCGGCGTGGGAGAGCCACGACTTGGCCGAGACGACCAGGCGCGAGGCGCTCTCGATGCCCCGCTTCTGCGCCAGGTAGCCGACGACATAGTCCGGTTCGGCATCCCAGGGCAGCGCGAGCGAGCCGGCGGGGAAGTCCATCGTGCCGGGCAGGTAAAGCGACGAGGGGAGCAGCGGCTCGGGCCGCACCTCGCCGGGGTTGGTCAACTGCGGAATGGAAAACAGCCGCACTTCAGGCGATTCATGCGGATCGCCGGCGGCGCCGGGCTCGGCGAAGGCAAGACCGCAGTTAGTGGTCCCGAGATCAATTCCAATCACGTATTTGTGCTGCAAGGGTATTACTCGACTTCAATCTCCGCGGGCGCAAGAATTTTCGGGTTCTGGCTTGCGACCAGCGGGGGTAGTTCCACCTGTTCGGCTCGCCAGCCCTTGTGACGCAACAGGCCGCCGGCCGGACGGTTGTTGGCGGGCACGTTGCCCAGGAGCTTCAGCGCTGACGGGTCCTTCGCGTAGGGCCCGGCGGCATCGAGCTTCGTGAACGTGCCTTCGACGCCGTCGATCACGGGAGCGAGCTGGACGTAGCGTGTGACGGTCTCGCGGCATTGTTCGTGGAGGGTCCGCACGGCGGCGCCTACCTGGTCGTCGGCGTAGGCCGAGATGTCCTCCATGACGAAGTCGATGAGGCGCGAATCCCGCTGCAGGATTCCGAGCATTTGAAGCGCTCCGTCGGCCGGGCCGAACTGCGGAACGGGAGCTGCGGGCCGTTCGGCGGCCCTGGGGACGAAGCCGAATGCCTCGGCGATGTCGGCCGGAAGGGTCCCCTTGAATAAGATCGCGAAGAAACTGCGGAACGCGAACACAATGCGGTTCAAACTTTCCTCCAAGATTTAGGATACAACGCGTCACAATGCCGGCCTTGGGAAGACTAAGGCGTTCCGAGCGGGGTCGCAAGGGGTTTTCCCGGTGTCCGGGCTGCGCAGTTCGGCCGATGATCCAGAGTGCCGGCCACTGGCAATCAGTGTGTCCAGCGACTGAGGAGAAGGCTCATGTGGATCACGCAAGGCGCCCGGATTCGGGCCGTGGCATGGCTGGCTCTGCTCTCGCTCACGGTTCCTCTGCGCGGCGAGGGAGGCGCGAGTCTGGCGCAACCCGTCGCGGGGTGGATCTTCGATGAAGCGGCCGGAGCGATCCGCACGATCGCGGGGATTCCCGGCTCCTGCGTGCTGGATGCGGCCGTAGCGGCCGGCGAGCGGCTGCGCCGGGTTGAACTGGCGCCGGGCAAGGCCTTCGCTCTCGTCGAGACGCAAGGCGCCGAGGGTGTCGCGCTGCTGCGATGGGACGGGCTCTCGCCCGAGTTCAACGCGCTGGAGGACGCGCCGGCGGCTCCCGAACTCATGACGTTCAGCCCGACCGGACGCTCGGCCGCCCTGGCCTGGGGCGCCCGGGTCCGGACCTGGACTGGCTTGCCAGGTGAGCCGCAGCTCGTGAGTGAATTCGAACTGCCAGAGGCCCCGGCGGCGCTGGCGGTCTCAGACGATGCGCAAGTTGCGATCGCTGCGACCGGCGGGTCACTCTACCGCGTCTGGCACGGCTCGCCGCAGGAGATTTCGACCGGAGGAAGGTATCTGGGACTCGCCTTCCGGCCTGAGGCGCACGACGCAGTGGCCGCGGAGGCCTCCGAAAGCCTGGTCCTTGCGGTCAGCGCGACCGGCGCCGTGCGCGAGATGATCGGCCCGGAGCAGGGCGTCGACAGACCCGTGGCCGTGAGCTTCACCTTGGACGGCCGGAGGCTGGCCGTGGCGAACTCCGGCTCCGTGGCGATTTACGACTCCGGCAGCGCCGAGGCGGTCATCCTGCCCTGCGAGTGCCGTCCGGACGGACTCTTCCGGACCGCCGGGGAGGCCGTGTTCCTGTTGAAAAGCTCGACGAAGGCCCCGGTCCCGGTGCTCGATGCGAGCGGCGCCGAGCCGAAGCTCTTTGTGATCCCGGTGGGAGGAGAACAGCAATGAGGAGCCCGATCGCGCGGCGCGCGGTACTGCTTCCAATTCTCTGCGCCGTCCTCTGCGGCGGGCTGGAGGCGCAGGCGATCCGTTCCAACAGCGGATTCCGGCGCATCTCGATCCCGGCGAACGACGATGGATCGAGTGCGATCGCACCCCTCGGTTTCACGATCAACTTTTTCGGGCGGCTCCGTCCGGCCTGCTATGTCAACAACAACGGCAACGTCACCTTCGACAGCCCCCTGGCGACCTTCACGCCGTTCGGACTTGATGGCACCCGCCGCGAAATTATCGCGCCGTTCTTCGCCGACGTCGACACGCGGGCGGCGGGTTCGCAGCTTGTCACCTATGGCGAGGATACGGTCGATGGGCGTAAGGCCTTCGGCGTGAACTGGATCGACGTCGGCTACTACGACACCAAGGCCGACAGGTTGAACAGCTTCCAGCTTGTGATCATCGACCGCTCCGATACCGGCAGCGGCAATTTCGATATCGAATTCAACTACGCCAAAATCCAGTGGGAGACGGGCGACGCCAGCGGCGGCGTGAACGGATTGGGCGGCGTGCCGGCGGCGGTTGGCTGGTCGAACGGTTCCGGGGAGCCGGGAACGTCGTTCGAGGTGGCGGGGTCGCTCGTTCCCGGTGCGTTTCTCGACCGAGGCAGCTCGCCGCTCATCCGGCGGCGCATGAACAGCCCGGTGATGGGACGCCTGATGTTCCGTGCGCGCGACGGCGCCCTGATCGCGCCTCTGTCGATCCATTCGGCCTTTCCGAACGGGGTACTGGGGCGCGAGTACTCGCACCCGGCCCATGCGACCGGCGGGCGGCAGCCGTATGAGTGGTCGTTGATTCCCGATCCCGGCGTGACGCTTCCGGGGATCCATCTCACCCCGGATGGCATCCTCCAGGGCACGCCCACCGCCACCGGCGTCTTCGACTTCACCTTGCGGGTTACAAGCCGCATCGAGGGCAGCGTGGAGACGGCGACACGGCGCGCGAGCCTGGCGATCGTGCCGGCCGCCCCGGAAATGGTCTCGGTCAATTGTCCGCTTCCGCCGGCTATGGCGGGGGTCGCCTACGCGCAAACCCTGCGGGCCTCCGGTTCGATTCCATACCGATGGACCTGGGGTGAGAATGGCGCGAGCCCGATTCCCGGCCTCCGGCTCACGGAGAACGGTCAGATCACCGGCGTGCCGGAATACGAGGGCACCTATATCTTCCCGTTGCAGCTCGTGGCCGACGACCCGGCGATTCCCGCAACCACACGAAGCTGCTCTCTTACGGTGAAGCCCGCGCCGCTGGCGGTGGAGGTCGCTTTCTGCCCGGTCCCGAAGGCAACGGTCGGGGTCCCCTATTCCAGCGCCCTGACGGTAGGCGGCGGAAGCGGGCCGTTCCGCTGGTCGCTGATCGGGCAACTGCCCAACGGCCTGATGTTGAGTGCGGCGGGGCAGGTTTCCGGCATCCCCAGCTTCGCGGGCGAATACCGCTTTGCCCTTCGGGTCCAGGACGCCAAAAACGAGGAGGCGATCCGGATGTGCCAGCTCACGGTCACCAATCCGGAGCTGACCATCGGGACGGCGTGCCCGCTGCCGGGCGGGAACACCGGAAGCGACTACCTGCACGAACTGGTCGTAGGCGGCGGGGAGGCTCCTTACAGTTGGAGTGTTCAGGGTTCGCTCCCGCCCGGCGTTTCGCTCCGGGACGGGGTGCTCTCCGGACGTCCGGGCGCTGAGGGCGCCTATCAGTTCCGGCTTTCGGCCTGGGACCGGCTCGGCCGCGCGGCTTCGCAGCCGTGCAGCCTGATCGTGCAGCGGGCCGAGCTGAACCTGGCGTCGTGCGCGCTTCCCAACGGGCGCCTGGATGAGACCTATTCACGCCAGTTGACGCTGGACGGCGGCCGTGCGCCCTATCGTTGGACCGCCAGTGGAGCGCTGCCGCCGGGCGTGCGCCTTACCAGTGAAGGCTTGCTGACGGGCAACCCGTCGACGCCGGGTGAGTATCTGTTCAACGTCCAGGTGATCGATGCCGACCAGCGCGCGGCCTCGCAAAGCTGCCGCGTGCAGATCGAGCCGCAGCCCGTGGCGATTCCGACCGAATGCCCGCTGCCGGGTGCTACGGTGGGCAAAAGCTACAGCACGACGCTGAAGGCCACGGGCGGGATCGCCCCGTATCGCTGGAGCGTCGAGGGCGCGCCGCCGGCGGGCCTCGACGTGACGCCCGGCGGTTCACTCACCGGGACGGCCGTGGCGGCGGGCGCGGCGAGCTTCGACCTGGTCGTGACCGACTCGCGCGGCCATGCGCTTCGCAAGTCCTGCGCCGTTGAGGCGGTGCTTCCGGAGGCGCCCGAGGCGCGGCTCACCGGTCTGCCCGCGGTCATTCCGCCGGCGACAGGTCTGCCAGCCGTAACGATCGCGCTGGCGCGGCCTTACGAACTGGCGCTCGAAGGCGAACTGGTCATCGAGCCGGAGGCCGATACCGGCAGCCAGGCGGCGCCGGTAAATCGCCCCGACGGCGCCGTGCGGTTCCTGAACGGATTGAGGAGCTGGCCGTTCCGAATCCCGGCCGGAACGACGGAGTTGAGGGTTCCGCTGGCGACCTCCGGGACGGTGGCCTCTCGCGTCGTTGTGCGGGTCGCACTTCTGCGTGCGGCCGGCGCCCCGATCTACACGCTTCCGGCGGCAACGGCCTTCCGCGTCGAGCGTCTCGCTCCCGTCGTAACGAATGCCTGCTATACGACGGCCCCGAACGGAGTCGAGTTGTCGGTGACGGGCTATTCGACCACGCGCGAAGTCACCGCGGCGGCGGTGTCAATTGGCGACGGCAGGAATCTCGACGTCGATGTCGAGGCGATCTCGGCCGAGTACTTCATGGACGATCTCGCGGTACGGACCGGCGGCGCCTTCCAACTCCGCATTCCGGTGGCAATGCCCGGCATTGCGCCAGGCGGCACGCTTTCGGTGGCGCTTAAGAATTCGGTCGGGAGTTCGGCCGCACGGCAGGCCGGACGCTGCGAGTAATCCTCAGAGGGGCCGCCGCACAGGCGGCCCGAGCGAGGGACCGCCTGCTCCGCGCACAACCGTTTCGCGCTGCAGGCTCGTCAACTCGCGGCGGGCGATGGTGGCCCACATGCTCGACGGATCCAGCTTGAGGTACGTCTTCCAGTGGCCGACGGCCTTGAGGGTCTGGCCCATCGACTGGTACAGCAGCGCCAAGTTGTAGTGGGCATCCGAGTACGACGGATGCAATTCGATGGCGGTCAGATAATGGTGTAGTGCCTTGGCGCGCTCTCCGCGCTCGTCGTAGAGGTTCCCCAGGTTGAAATGGGCGAGGGCGTATTTGGGGTCCGCCTGAAGCGCCTTGGTGTAGTACTGTTCGGCCTTTTTCCAGGACTGCGCGTTGTAGTAGATCGTTCCGAGATTGACCAGGGCCCCGGCCGACTCCGGGTCGATCTCAACCGACTTCAGGTAGGCTTCGATAATCTTCTCCGCCGGTGCGCCCGACTGTTCCAGATCGAGGCCTTTGCGGAACCAGCGCTCGGCTTCGAGCTTGCGGGCCCGTTCGGCGGCGGCCTCATCGTTCCGGGCGGCCTGTTTGCCGCTCTTTCCGGGGAAGGCAAGAAGCTTGCTGAGTTCGGCCTTGTCGAAATCAAGCAGGAGCTGGCCGGAGATCGGCTCCATGCGCCGGCCGGCGATCTGGACCGTAATCCTTCGGCCGTCGCGGTAGATTTTGACTTCGGTGAGCGGGTTGGCGACGTCGCGGAGTTTGTCGCGAATGGCCGCAAGCACACGGCGGATGCGGTCGGGCGAAACCCGGCTCTCACGCAGCTTGCAAAGGGCGCGGAGCGCAATCAGGTCTCCGAAGGAGAAGGATTCGGCGAACGGAATCAGACTCTGCCGCTCCCAGTTCCGCAACTGGCGCTCGGTGACAGCGAGTAAGCGGCGCACCTCTTCACGAGAATAAGAGTGCTTCGGAGTGTGTGCCACCACGCGTGAATTTTAACATGAGTGCCGTAAACAGCAGTCTTCGAAAGACATCACAAATGCCTTCGTACCGCTCGCGGGCGGGCTAAGCCTGGCCCCCGGCGGCCGCGTCGTCGGGCGGCGAGCAGGGGATCGGCTGGATCTCCTCCCCCTTCATCGGATGTTCACCCCAATGGCGCACCACGATTCTGGGCACAAGCTCAAGCATTAACGGGATTTGCGACGGACGGGGAGTTTCTTGCGCGTGACTACA
>JBKBWD010000058.1:0-31831 GCA_046289265.1 Bryobacteraceae bacterium
GTCGTTCGATTACTTGCCGCCTGACGGCGGCACTTGTTGAAGTATTCTTGTTTACAATTTCAGATCCAAGAATCTAGACGGCCGTGATACCGACCCGGCCTGATTTCGGGGGGGCGTCTGCTCAAGCCTTGGCCTCTTCGGCCGTGAGATTCAGCTCGTCATCCCCTGCCAAGAATAATCTTCCGTCTCGCGGCAGCGCCGCGGGGGCCCGCCATCGTCAGCCCCACCACGTCTCGCCTTCCGCCAGGTGCGCGCGCACAACGTCAGGATTCAGTTCGATTCCCAGTCCGGGCTTGTCGTTCACCTGAATATGCCCGTCCTTGATAAACGGGCCTTCCATCAGGACCACTTTATCCATCCAGTCGCCCTTGCCGAGGACCGTCTCGCAGGCGATGAAATCACGAATCGACGCCGCCCAATTGATCGTCGCCAGGGTACACACCATGCTCCCGGTATTATGCGTCGCCATCGGCAGCGCGAAAACTTCGGCCATATCCGCGATCCGCTTCGTCTCCAGAAAGCCGCCCGAGTTCCGCAAATCCGGGTGCAGGATATCGCAGGCCTGGTTGATGATGAAGTCTTTGAACCCGTAGCGCCGCGCCAGGTTTTCTCCCATGCAGATCGGGACCTTGGTGCTCTGGCACAACCGCTTCCAGCCGTCGCTGTAGTCCACCGGCATGGGGTCCTCCAGCCACGTCGGACGGATCGCCTCGACGGCATCGGCGATTTGAATCGCCGTTCTAAGGTCGTACTCCCAGTGGCAGTGGACCATGATGTCGTGGTCCCAGCCGACCGCCTCACGGCAGTTCTCGTAGCCTTGCCGGATTTGATTCAGCTCCTTCGTTGTCAGGATTCGGTTCGAGCGATCGCGGGCGTGGTCCGTGGCCGGGTCGCTGCGCCGGAATCCGAACTTATGAGTCCGGAAACCCGCCGGATTCGCGTTTACGCTCTGCGACCACTCGCGGCATGAGGCCCGATCCAGCATGTTCCTGGGAGCCGCATGATCGTAGACCCGGACGCGGTCGCGGAACCTTCCGCCGAGCAGCGTAGTCGTGGGGGTTTCCAGGATCTTCCCTGCCAGGTCCCAAAGCGCCATCTCGACCCCGCTTACCGCGCGCATCAGGTTATGCGCCGAGCCGTCCGTTCGCGATCCGGACAGGTTGGGGGAGCCCACTCCCATTTGCGTGTACAGTCGATCGATCTCGAGCGGATCCTTGCCCACCAGATACGGCTTTAGCGCCAAGATCTGTTCCTTCACGCCCGCCCCTGGGCTCCCGTATGCCTCGCCAATTCCATACAAACCGGCATCGGTTTCGACCTTCACGTACGTGTAGGTGCGGGCCCCCTGGAGAATCATCACCTTGACGTCCCGGATCTTCACCTTCCGCTTCTCCTGCGCTGCCATCGCGTGAAAGCGGTCGAGAAAAGATAGTGCGGCGGTGCCGCCGAGAGTCTGTAAAAATTGTCTGCGGTCGATCATTGCCTGTCCCCTGATGGTTATGTTGCCGTATCGGCACGGACTAGCATACTTCAACCTTGGTCCAGCCGCCACAACACACATCGGGAGAATTCAGGGGAGCGATAAGCCGTCCCACTGGTGGTCGGGATCGGGATAAAAGGTAAGACCGCGCCCGCTCGCGTTGCCGAAACTCACCAGCCAGCCGCCTGGGACCTTTGCGCGCAGCGTCTCCTGGTAGCTCGATGCCAGCCGCTCCCATCGAAGCGTCGGTGCCGGCTCCTGCGCGGTTACCGCGCCTACGGAGCCCTCCTGGCCGGCGGCGGCGCCCAGATCGCTCGAACCGTCCTCGCCCTCCAGTTCCTCCAACAGTCCGGCCGCCTTGCACAGTTCATCGACGTCTGCCCAGCGGCAGTGGTACGGCTCTCCTAGAAAGAGGAAGTCGAGCATCTCGCCGTTCTTCTTCAGGTTTTTTAACAGCGACCCGAACGGGATGGTTACCCACGGCTCACCAATCGGCCGGCCCGTCCGCTTGTTCAGCTTTCTCCCTTCGATGCTCTTTGTCAGCTCGAGTTGAGGCATACCTTCTCCGATGCGCGCGTTGCGGTATTCGTTTTTTGCAGCTTTAAGCGGAATCTTACCCTATCGACGGAGTCGGAAGCTACCCAATCACGAGCACAGCCATCCGGCCATCCGTGATTAGGTCATCGCCGGTCGCATTCGTGGAACGCTTCGGTGCACCTGGCCGCTCGACCACGTCGTGCGACGCGACCCGTCCGGTGAACAGCAGATCGTTGACAATCTTCGCGCGCTCCTGGTCGATCTCAGGATCGATCACGTGGATAAAGGTGCGAGTTTCCGGAGATAAATCGATCCCGATGTCGTGCGTCGCGGCCCCCACCCACACCGGCTTGCCTGCGTACACCTCCGGGCGACTCCAGATCCTCACGTGATGTCGCTGTGCGAAGGTATTGTTCTGCTTTTGAAAATCGTAATCGGACCGCTGACCCTCGAGGTGAAGCACCGACATTGGCGCCTCCTTGTAGCCTCGCACCTCGACAATCGCCCGGAACGTCTCCATCGCCGACTTGGAGTTCAAGGCCGCGGCTCCGCTCCATCCCGCCTCGTGGAACGCCCGCTCCAGAGCATCGGCCGTCCCGATGAACAGAAGGTTGGTGATGTCGGAGGGTTTGGGCGGTTCGCCCGCCGTCGTACGATGAGGCTGGCGGTTGACTAGTTCAATAAGGGCTGCCCGATCGGCGATTGGCCGCAGGCTCCGAACCTCAGCTTGGTCGGGCCATACGAGCGGCTCCGTAAGCTGGAGCACCATCTCAACACCCTGCCCGTAATCAATCTCCGGATCCGTCTGCCGAACCAGCACCGCCTTGGCCGTGGCAAGCAGGTCCGCTAACTGGGGCTTGCTCGCCGCCAGCCGTTCGATGCCCTGATCCATCCGCGCCGAAAGGCTCTCGGCTGCCACGATTCCGACGACCGCGCCGTTCTCGTCCACCGACTCGCGCGCGTTATCCACCTTGACGAGTCTTGCCGATAGCGGAACACGCTTCCCCGACTTGTCCCGCAACTCATGAAACGAAATTGCAAGGTGTGCCCGTTCGGTCGGACTGGGCGCCGGCTCGGCGCGTTCCACTTTACCCTGAACGGACACTCCTGTCGGGATTGCGAGTCTGCCTTCGATCTCGACGGGCGCGATCACGAGCGCGGCTACCGGGTCACCCGGCTTAGAGGTTGCGCTGGATACGCGGCTGTTCAGCCGGATGTTCAACTCCGTTTTCGCAGGCGTCAGTGTGCTGGCATGTATCGCTGACATCGCAACCACACTGCACAGCACCGGCAAAGACTTCCGGAACCCGCCCATACTTCGGAACGTAGCATACAACCTGCTCCGGTGCGCTCGCGCGCTACTTCTTGACCAGGAACACCTTCACTTTGGACTCACCCCCGGGCCGGCTCACCAGAGTATCCACCACCATCGACTTGCCGTCCTTCGCCGCCGTCCAGCGCTCGATTATTGTGAGTTCGCTTCCCTGGAAACTCCGTTTGGAGGTAACGACCAGAATGTCTTCGTCCCACTGGAGCGTGCTTCGGAACTCACTGCCCCGAATCATGTTCGTGTGCTCCCGCCCATCCGTGGTGTATGTAAAATCCGTCTTGATCTCGCCCATCTGCGTCGCTTGCGTCGTCGAGATCTTCAGGTTCGGCTCGCGGTGGTCCACCCGGCGCACCAGCTTGTCCGGCGCCGGAAGCCCTCCAAAATCGCTGCGCGCAGCGTCCATCTCCCACTCGCCTGTGAAGTTGGGCTTCTCCGCCCACCCCGGCGCGGCAGCCAGCGCCAGGCTCAAAACCAGCGCCAATCGCGATACCTTCATAGACACTCCAGATACGAAGCTTCGTGCTCCCAGCATAGAGAACTCGCATCCGGATGAGAAGGGGGTGTTTCCCTTATGCGCCTACCGTTTTGCGACGGGTTGGCTCAGGTGGCTATGCTTCCGGCTGTAGCCGAAGTAGATCGCCAGCCCGATCGCGAGCCACACCGCCAGCCGCGACCAGTTCTCCCATCCGAGCCCGTACATTAACCCCAGGTTCACGATGATGCCCAGAATCGGCACCACAGGAACCAGCGGAGTCCGGAACGGACGCGGCAGGTCCGGATTCGTTTTGCGCATCACCAGAATCCCGGCGCAAACCAGCACGAATGCGAAGAGCGTACCGATGCTCGTCATGTGCCCTACCACCGAAATCGGTGCGAATGCCGCGAACGAGCTCACGAATATCATGAACACGATGTTCGAGCGCCACGGAGTCCGGAACTTTGGATGGATTTCTGAGAACACCTTCGGCAGCAGCCCGTCTCGGGACATCGAGTAGAACACCCGCGACTGCCCGAGCAGCATCACCAGAATCACGGACGTGAAGCCCGCGATGATCGCCAGCTTGATGGCCATGATCAGCCATGGGTATGGTGTATTCGCAATCGCCAGAGCCACCGGTGCGGGATTGCCGCGGAATGCTGTGTAGTGCTCGAGCCCGGTCATCACATACGCGAAAAACACGTAGAGCAACGTGCAGATCGCCAGCGAACCGATGATTCCAATCGGCATGTGCTTCTGCGGGTTCTTCGCCTCCTGCGCCGCGGTCGATACGGCGTCGAAACCGATGTAGGCAAAGAAGATCACTCCTGCCGCCCGGATAATCCCGCTCCAGCCGAACTCGCCGAAAACTCCCGTATTCTCCGGAATGAACGGCGTGTGATTGGCCGGCTTGATATAGGAGAACCCGATGCCGATGAAGACCAGTACCACCGCAACTTTGATCACCACCACGACCGCATTGACGTTGGCCGATTCCTTGATGCCGATCATGAGCAGCGTCGAGATCATCGCCACAATCACAACCGCCGGCAGGTTGATCACGCCGAAAACCTCCGAACCGTCCGGCAGCCGGACAGCCTGCCACGGTGATGCGATCAATTGCGGCGGCAGGTGAATCCCGAAGTCGTGCAGCAGTGACACGACATACCCGGACCAACTGATCGAAACGGTTGCGGCGCCCACGGCATACTCGAGCACCAGGTCCCATCCGATAATCCATGCCAGCAACTCGCCCATCGTCGCGTAGGAGTACGTATAGGCGCTGCCCGCGATCGGAATCATCGTTGCGAATTCACTGTAGCAGAGCCCGGCGAACGCGCACCCCACAGCCGCCAGCAGAAAGCTGATGACAACCGCCGGCCCTGCATTCTCCGCCGCCGCGATCCCTGTCAGCGAGAACAACCCCGCTCCTATAATCGCTCCAATGCCCAGCGCCACAAGGCTCCCGGGCCCCAGCGTGCGCTTCAGGGAGTGCTCCCCCTCCGCCTCCGCCAGAATGCGACTCACGGGTTTCGTCGCGAACAAACTCATGCGTGATCCTCTTTCCTTCGCCAAAAGAAATAAACCGGGATACCCAGTAGGACAATGATCAGCCCCGGCCACGTGTAGTTCGGCTTATATATCAATAGTAGGACTTCGATCAGTCCCGCAACTAGTATGTAGATGGCTGGCAGCACCGGATAGCCGATCGCCCGGTACGGACGCTCCATCGCAGGCCTCGTCCGGCGCAGCACAAAGATCCCGGCGATCGTCAACATGTAGAACAGCAGGACAGCGAATATCACGTAATCCAGCAGGTCGCTGTAGGTTCCGGTCAGCGTCAGCATGGACGCCCATACGCACTGCACGACGAGCGAGACCACCGGGGTGTGCCGCTTCGGATCGAGCGCCGCCACCCTTCGAAAGAACAACCCATCCAGCGCCATCGCATAGTACACGCGCGCGCCGGCCAGAATCATTCCGTTCAGGCATCCGAACGTCGAAATCATGATCGCGGCCGCCATCAGTTGCACGCCGGTCGGCCCCAGGATCTGGGACGCAACCGCCGTAGCCACCCGATCTTCCGGCGCAGTCTGGATCGCCTCCAGCGGCAGTACGCTCAGATAGACTAGGTTGGAGGCCAGGTACAGCACCGAAACCACGGCCACGCCGACCCCCAGCGCCAGCGGCAGGTTCCGCCGTGCATTCCGAACCTCGCCTCCGGTGAACGTCACGTTGTTCCAGGCATCGGAGGAGAACAGTGCCCCTACCATCGCGACGCCCACCAACCGGATCGACTCATAGCTCCAACTCGCTCCGCCCCAGAAGTCTCCAAAGTTTCGCGATACCGCCTCGGCGTTTTTCCCAAGCATCAGACCGGCCCCCACCAGCAGCAGCAGCGATCCGACCTTGGTGATCGTGAACACATTTTGCACCATCGCGCCCGTCCGGACGCCGCGCGTATTTACCCACGTAAGCAGCACCAGCACAGCGATCGCGACGATCTGCTGCGTGTTCACCCCACCGCCGCCGATCCGCAGCACGATGTTGTCCGCCGCGATCCACGGAGCGAAGACGCCTGTAAACTTCGCGAACGCCACCGCCACTGCCGCCACTGTCCCGGTCTGAATCACCAGGAACAGCGTCCAGCCGTACAGAAAGCCGGACAGCGGCCCGAACGCCTCGCGCAGATAGACGTACTGCCCGCCCGCCCTCGGCATCGCCGCCGCCAGTTCGCCATAGCTCAGGGCAGCGGTCAGCGTGAGCAGCGCCGTCACCACCCACGTCATCATCATCAGGCCCGGAGAGGCCACCTGGCGCGAGATATCGGCCGCGACGATGAATACGCCAGACCCGATCATCGACCCCATCACCAAGGTCGTGGCGTCCAGCAGGCCGAGCCCTTTCACGAGCCTCGTGCGCGTCTCCTCTGTCGTTGTGGCCATTCGCTCCCTATCCCTCCACCAGCGCGACCCACTCCTCCGCCCGCGCCCGGATGTGCTCCTTCGCGCAGGCCTCGGGGAAGAGATCTCCGATCACCGCCACCGAGTCGGCGCCCGCCGACAGCGCAGCCAGCGCGTTGACACGACTGATCCCCCCGATCGCCACCAGAGGCTGCTTCGTAATCCCCCGCAGATCGTGCAGCGCGCGAACCCCAAGGACCGGGTCGGGATTCACTTTGGACGTGGTTGCATAAATGGGTCCGAGCGCCAGGTAATCGGTCGGCTCGCGGTCGCCCTCCTCCAACTGCATGCGGTTGTGGGTGGAGAAGCCCAGGACGCGCCCGGCTCCGATCAGGTTTCGGGCCTCTCGCGGATCCATGTCTTCCTGCCCCACGTGAAGCCCTGCATCGAGCAGCACGGCCAGGTCCGCCCTGTCATTCACGACGAACAGAGCGCCAGCCTCCCGGCACATCGCCGCGATCTGCTCGGCAATCCCGAACGCCCCGCGCGAAAGATGCCCCTTGAGCCGGAACTGCAAAATCCTCGCGCCGCCCTCCAGCAAGGCTTCGGCAAACTCCGCCGGCTGGCACTCGCGGCGGTTCAGAGTGTCGATGTCCAGGATGGGATAGAAACGCGGAAGAGTCATTCCGGCATTCGGCTGCGGATTCTCGGCCGCCGCCGCAACCTGCTTATGATAGCTTGGAAACGAATGAAACTGCACATCAAATCACCAGGAACTGCGCCGGGCCTTTATCCCATCGTCAAACGGGGCGAGGGACTCAAGTACATCTCGTTTTCGATCCTGGAACTCGGCGGATCCCTTCGGGAGCATACCTTCGAAACCGGTGACGAAGAGGTCTCCCTGGACTTCTTCTCCGGTCCCGTCGGCATCGAAGCCGAAGGCGATTTCGGCCGGTGGACCGCCGAGGTCGGCGCGCGCCGTTCTATCGCCGACCCCCATCCGATGGCCTACCTCCCGGCCGGCGCTCGCGTCACTCTACGCGCGCTCAACGGTCCTGCTCGCGTCACCCTTGGAGGTGCCGCCGGCAAACGAGGGCCCTGTCCGGTCCTCATAGAGGGAGACGCGATCGTCAGCAAGAGTGTGGGCAAGGATAATTGGACCCGGACCGTCCACACCCATATCGCCGACAACGTCCCGGCCGCTCACCTCATCTGCGGCGAGACCGTTAACCGTCCCGGAGGCTGGTCAAGTTGCCCGCCCCACAAGCACGACCGCTTCGACGAGCCGAACGAAGTCCCCATGGAAGAGGTTTACTACTTCCAGGTCGAACCGGCCCAGGGTTTCGGCTTCATGCGTGTTTACACCGCTCCTTCGGACCCCGACCCGTTCGACCACGCCTACCCCGTCGAGCACGGTGACGTCGTCCTGATCCCGCGCGGTTATCATCCGGTGGTTGCTTGCCCTGGCTACACCCTTAATTACCTGTGGGTTCTGGCCGGCGAGGGGAGAACCTACGGCGCCTGGAGCGACGATCCCAAGCACACCTGGATCAAGAACGCCTGACCCACGCGTCTAACCGGCAGGCCCCGGCCTGGAGCTTGCCTTTGGACCCCTGGCTGCTTACCGGTCTCGCCCTGACGGTTGTCGTCGGACTCTCGCTCGGCTTTCTCGGTGCCGGAGGATCGGCCATCACCGTCCCGGTATTCATCTATGTGCTCGGGATGCCGGCCCGGGAGGCTATTGCGATGTCGCTTCTCGTGGTCGGCTCAACCAGCCTGGTCGGCGCCACACTGAACGCCCGGCGGGGCGTTGTCGCCTGGAAAATCGGATCAATCTTCGCCGTCTTCGGAGTCGTTGGCGCCTACCTCGGCTCCTTTCTGACCTACCTGGTGCCGCCGGCAGTCCTACTTTTGCTCTATGCGACCCTGATCCTGATCACCGGCGCCCTGATGCTCGCCCGGAGGGAGGGCGATGCCGCCCGGCTCGCACCGCACCGCGTGCCCTTCCTCCCGACTGTCGCCAGCGGCTTCGCCGCCGGCCTCCTTACCGGCTTCCTCGGAGTGGGCGGCGGCTTTTTGATCGTCCCGCTGCTGGTCTGGTTTGGAGGGCTCGATATGCGCGATGCCATCGGGACTTCACTGATGGTCATCGCCTTCAACTCAGGCGCCGGCCTTGCTGGCCACCTCGGACGAGCCGCGATCGACTCTCACTTTGCCCTTTATCTGACGCTCTGTGCGGTCACCGGCGCCGCCGCCGGCGCGGCACTCGCCCACCAAGCCTCCCGCACCACGCTCCGTCGCGCCTTCGCTCTCCTCCTCATTGGAATTGCAACCTTCCTGCTTATCCGGAACTCGGAGGCGATCCGGATCTAAAGCTCCTTCACCACCTCGCCATACTCGATAATCGTGTCGACGATTCCGATCTCCACGCGCCGGTTCTTCTCCCGCGCCTCGCGCGTCACATCCTTCTCGCGCGGGCTCTTCTTGCCGAAGCCCTTGGTTAGAATTATCTCCTTCGGCACGCCCGCCTGGACCAGGTAATCGCGCACGCTCTGCGCCCGCCGCAGCGACAAGCCCTCGTTGTACTCGTCCGAGCCGACATCGTCGGTATGGCCATAGACAAACAGCCGGTATCCCTCGGAAGCAAGCAGAATCCCGGCAATGCGGCTCAGCAGCTCGCGGTTCTCCGGCCGCAGCGTCGCCTTGTCAAAATCGAATCGGAACGAGTCATTGCTCAACTCCGTCACCATGCCCGCGGGAGTCCGCCGCGTCGGAGCGACCCGGTTCAGCGCCTCCTGCATTCTGTCCAACTCGCGCCGGCGCCGTTTGCGGATCTCCTCGAGTTCCGCCGCCGTCTGCTGCTCTTTTGTCACCGCCTTCTCCGCCTCAGCCCGAGCCTCTTCCTCCCGAGCCAGCGCCTCGAGTTTCGCCGCAGCCTCCTGCGCCGCACGATGCTCCGCCTCGACGGCGTGCGAACTGGCCTCGCGCGCCCGATGCACCGCCCGGTCAAGCTCCCGCGCGTATTCGAGCATCTTGCTGCGAACCTTCTCGGCCCGTTCCTCGGCCTGTTCCAGTTTGCGGTCCAGCTCGGCCAGCCTGCTCCGGGTGAACCAGATGTACGTGCCTGCGATGGAAAGCAGAAAGAATATGAGGACGTACCGCGACACCCGCGAACCCGTCATACCGTGTCTCCTATTTCGATTCTCCCACTTGTATTCGGACGGCTGCGCGGATACCGCGGTTCCGGATTGCCTTCAACCCGCCGCGCGGAGCACCTCATCCACGGGAGGCTTGCCCCGCCTCGAATAGCGGATCCGCCCATCCGGTCCGATCAGATATACGGTCCGCCGCACAATGATTCCGTTGGAGCGGTAGAGCGCCGCAACCCGCTGGCCTCGGTCGATTAGCAAAGGGAAGGGGAGCGCGTGATGTGCCCGAAATTTGGCGTGGCTCTCCCCGCCCCGCGGGTTCACGCCGTAGACGACCGCGTTTCGCCCGCGCACCTGCTCCCACCCATCCCGAAATTCACAGAGTTGCTTTGTGCAGATGCGCGTCTCATCGGCCGGATAGAACACCAGGATGACGTTCTTCCCCCGCAGCTCTGATAACCGGACCACGTTCCCGGACTCATCCGGCAGGGCAAACTCCGGCGCCGGTTCGCCCGCCGCGAGTGGGGATCCAAACAGCCACGAAAACATCTCAGGCGCTCCTTGCCATTGTGATTGGGAATTCGTTTCGCAAAAAT
Organism: Bryobacteraceae bacterium; assembly: GCA_046289265.1. Lineage (GTDB taxonomy): Bacteria > Acidobacteriota > Terriglobia > Bryobacterales > Bryobacteraceae > JBKBWD01. The sequence continues at coordinate 10,474 of JBKBWD010000058.1, forward strand.
CATTCTATGAGGGATCTCGCTGACCACGCACTCGACGCCGCCCTACGCCCTGGGGTTTCCTACGCCGACGTCCGGCTGATCGAGAGCCGCGAGCGCAGCGTCTCCACCAAGAATGGCAAGGTTGGCGAGGTCGGTAGTACCGAGTCGCTCGGCCTCGGCATCCGTGTTCTGGCTGATGGAGCCTGGGGCTTCGCGGCCACCGACGATCTTAGCCGCTCCGGCCTCGAACAGGCAGCCGCCCTCGCCATCCGCATCGCACGCGCGAGTGCGCTCGCCAGGAAGCGCGACGTCGTCCTCGCTCCCGAAGAGAAGTACGTTGCCGAATGGGTCTCCCCCTGCCGCATCGATCCCTTCTCCACATCGATCGAGGATAATCTCAAGCACCTGCTATCCGTCGACGCCGAACTGCGCAAGACCTCCGGCGTCACTCTCGCCGAAACCTCGATGTCGTTCGAGCGCCAGCGACAATGGTTCGCCTCCTCCATCGGAAGCCGCATCGACCAGACCCGCACCACGGCCGGCGTGGGCTGCACGGCCTACAGCTTCGCCGAAAACGAGATTCAGAAGCGCTCTTACCCCAACTCTTTCGGCGGACAATACCAGCTCGCAGGCTACGAACTTGTCGAGGAGGTGCGTCTGCTCGACGCCGCGGCCCGCATCGCCGAGGAGGCTGTCGCGCTCCACTCCGCTCCCCAGTGTCCGGAAGGCGAGTTCGATCTCATCCTCGACGGCAGTCAGCTCGCCCTTCAGATTCACGAATCCATCGGCCACCCGATCGAACTCGACCGCGTCCTTGGCTCTGAGGCGAACTACGCCGGCATGAGCTTCCTGACCCTCGACAAGCTCAATAGTCTCCAATACGGCTCCGAAATTGTCAACGTCGTCTGTGACGCCCGCCTGAATCACGGCCCTGGACTCGGAACCTTTGCCTACGACGACGAGGGTGTCCCCGCCCAATCGATCGACATCATCCGCAACGGGCAGTTTGTCGGCTATATGACCTCGCGCGAAACGGCCGCCGCCGTCGGCATGGATCGCTCCAATGGCACCATGCGCGCCGACGGCTGGTCGCGCATCCCGCTCATCCGCATGACCAACGTCAGTCTCCTGCCCGGCGACCAGAGCCTCGACGAACTCCTCGCCGGCATCGACCATGGAATCTATATGGAGACCAACCGGAGCTGGTCCATCGATGACCGCCGCTATAACTTCCAATTCGGCTGCGAGATCGCCTGGGAGATTCGAAACGGAAAACGGGTCCGCATGCTCAAGAATCCCACCTACAGCGGCATCTCGACCGAGTTCTGGAACTCCTGCGCCGCCGTCGCCAATCGTGACCACTGGACCCTCTGGGGCGTCCCCAACTGTGGCAAGGGACAGCCCGAACAGGTCATGGGCACCGGCCACGGCGCCAGCCCCGCGCTCTTCCGCCGAATCAAGGTCGGAGGCGGTTACCAGGACTGAGCCATGATGGAATCCGAACTGATGACGATGCGGCGCTGCCGCGAACTCTTCGAAGCCGCCGTGCACGCGGCGCGCGCGGCCGGAGTGGCCGACGTCGAAGTTCTGGTGGGTGTTCGCGCCTCAGCCCTCACACGTTTCGCCAACAATACAATCCATCAAAATGTCTCTGACGCAACGCGCTACGTCTCGGTGCGGCCCCTCATCGGCAAGCGTACTGCCCGAGCCTCAACCAATCGCATCGACAGGGACGGCATCCGCTCCGTCGTCCAGGAGGCAATCGCCATTGCTCGCGCCAGCGAGCCGGATCCCGATTTGCTGCCGCTGGCCGAACCCGCCCCGATCGCGTCCGTATCGCGGTTCTTCGCCAGCACAGCCGCTCTAAGTCCGGAGGACCGGGCCCGAGGCGTCCTCGAAGCGATCCGGGCGGTCGAATCCGAGCGTCAAACAGCAGCAGGCATCTATTCCACCGGCCAGACCGTCGATGCAGTTCTCAATACCAACGGCGTGGAGGCCTACCACCTCGACTCCCTCTCCCAATTCTCCATCACGGCAATGGCCGAAGACAGCTCCGGTTGGGCTAAGGCGAGCGCGCCGGATCACAATGCCTTCCAGCCCGTCGAACTGGCCCGCTCAGCCTCCCGCAAAGCCGCCCTCTCCCGGGAGCCGCGCGAATTACCGCCCGGCCGCTACACCGTCGTTCTGGAGCCCGCCGCCGTCCTCGATCTGGTCGGCCAGATCTTCGCCGATTTCAGCGGCACGGCGCTCGCCGATCAGAAGAGCTTCCTCAACAACCGCATGGGACAACAGCTATTCGGCACAAACATCCACATCGCCGATGACGTCTACCATCCCCTCCAGACCGGCGCCCCGTTTGATGGCGAAGGCGTCCCCCGCCGCCGCCTCGCCCTCGTCGAAGCTGGAGTTCCGCGTGAGGTGGCCCGCTGCCGGCTCAACGCAGCCAAGGTCAATGATCAGCCGACGGGCCACGGCTTTCCCCTGCCCAACGAACAGGGCGAGGCGCCGGTCAACATCGTCATCGCCGGAGGCGACACGCCCCTGGAGAAGCTGATCGCCTCCACCGGGCGCGGCATCCTGGTCACCCGGCTCTGGTACATCCGCGAAGTGGATCCCTTCGAAAAGATCATGACCGGCATGACCCGCGACGGTACCTTCCTGATCGAAGGCGGCGAGCCCGTCTGCGGACTCCGGAACTTTCGGTTCAACCAAGGCATTATCGAGCTGCTCCGGAACGTCGAAGCCTTGTCCCCCTGCGTCCGCTCCACCGGCGAGGAGGCGATGGACATGGTGGCGCCTGCGATGAAGGTGCACGACTTCCACTTCTCCGAGGTCACCCGATTCTGAGTTCCAGCCGTAACGCGCTGATTCCACTCGATCTCGACAAATGTCTGGATTAACTTTATTTATCGAACCGCTCTCTTGCATTTCTCCCGTTTTTGGGGTAATCTTCTGTTTGGAGCTATTCGGAGTCATGGCTGCTGGTTCGACAACATTCGGTACCGTTCGCAACGTCGCCACGTCTCCCCTTAGCCTTGGCATTATCGTATCCGTAGTAATTATTATCGGGGTCACCGTAGTCGGCCCCGCCTGGTGAAAACCTGGGAAGCGTAGGTTTCAGGGCCACCGGCGGGATTCAAGCCCGGCCGGTGGCCTTTTTTGTTGGTATCTCGATCTCCTGAGAACAAGGACTCACGGACGTTAGGAATAGAAGGGCGAAAGTAATGTCGAATTTGATGACCGGCGCACAGATCCTCCTCGAATGTCTGGTCCGCGAAGGCGTGGACTGCATGTTCGGATACCCGGGTGGCGTCACCCTGCCGTTTTATGACGCACTCTATGACCACCCGATTCGTCACGTACTCGTCAGGCATGAGCAGAATGCTGCCTTCGCGGCGCAGGGCTATGCGCGGGCGACGGGACGGGTAGGCGTCTGCTGCGCGACCTCCGGCCCTGGCGCCACAAACCTTGTCACCGGCTTGGTGGACGCCATGATGGACTCGATCCCGATCGTCGCCCTTACCGGTCAGGTCACCTCGAAACTCATTGGCAGCGACGCCTTCCAGGAAGCCGACACCTTCGGCATCACGCGATCCTGCACCAAGCACAACTACCTGGTGAAGAACATCGAGGAGCTTCCGCAGATCATCCACGAGGCTTTCTATATCGCTGCCACGGGCCGGCCCGGGCCGGTGCTGGTCGATGTGACCAAGGACGTCTTTCAGGGGCATTCGCACTACGCGCCCGTCTCGGCGATCCATCTGCCTGGGTACAAGGTCTTCACCGAGGGCCACGCCGGCCAGATCCGCCGTGCCGCGCAGATGATGTGGGAGGCAAAACGCCCTTACGTCTACGCCGGCGGCGGCATCATCGCGGCGAACGCCTCCGAGGAACTTCGCGAACTGGTCGAAATTCTCGACGCTCCCACCGTCTGCACGCTGATGGGCCTCGGGGCTTTGCCGGGCAGCCATAGGAACTTCGTCAGTATGCCCGGCATGCACGGCAGCTATGCCGCCAATATGGGCATGACGCACGCCGATCTGCTGATCGCCCTCGGCGTCCGCTTCGATGACCGCGTCACCGGCCGCCTCGCCGCTTTCGCCCCGCACGCCAAGGTGATCCACGTCGATATCGACCCGGCCGAGATCGGCAAGAACCGCGCTGCCGACCTGCCCATCGTTGGCGACGTTAAGCGCGTCATTCCCAAGCTCAACAAGGCGCTGCGCGAGCTTCAACCGCAGCTTGGCCAGAATAACGCCGCCGCCCGCTGCGAGTGGTGGAACCAGATCCGCGAGTGGCAGCAGACCCATCCGCTGCGCGCCGAAGTCTCCTCCGAGGAGATCAAGCCGCAGCACCTCATGCAGGAGATCAACCGGCTTTCGGACGGCCAAGCCATCGTCACCTCCGACGTCGGCCAGCACCAGATGTGGACCGCGCAGTTCGTCCGCTTCGATCAGCCGCGCCAGTGGATCAACTCCGGTGGCCTCGGCTCGATGGGCTTCGGCCTCCCTTCGGCCATCGGCGCCCAGTTCGCCAGGCCGGACAAGCTGGTCTTCTCGATCGTAGGCGACGGTGGCTTCCAGATGTCGATCCCCGAGCTGGCAACCGTCGTCAACTATGGCCTGCCGATCAAGATTATCGTCATGAACAATGGCTACCTCGGCATGGTGCGCCAGTGGCAGGAGCTGTTCTACAACAACCGGCTCTGTGCGGTGACGCTCGACAGCTTCCCCGATGTCAGCCTCCTGGCGGGGGCGTACGGCTTCAAAGGCCGCACCGTAGAACGCCCGGCCGAACTCGTGCCAGCGCTCGAAGAAGCGGTCAATGAGCCCGGCCCGTACCTGCTGAACGTCAAAGTGTCGCCGTACGAGAACGTCTACCCGATGGTGCCCGCCGGCGGCGCGATCAACGAAATGGTCATGGGACCGCCGCAGCCGGTGGCTGTGAAGTAACGAGGGGATCGGATCGGATAGGAAATGCTACAAGTTATTTCGCTGTTGGTGGAAAACAAACCCGGCGCTCTCATGCGAATCACCGGTCTGCTGAGCGCTCGCGGTTACAATATCGAAAGTCTCACGGTCGCCCGCACGCTCGACCCTGTGCTGTCGCGCATGACCATCACAGTCGACATCGAGCCAAACCTCCGCGCGCAGGTCATCAAGCAGATGGTGAAACTGATCAACGTCCTGCAGGCGCAGGATCTTACCGACGCGCCGTCAGTAGCGCGTGAAATGGTCCTGCTCCGCATCCGCGCTCCCCAGGAGTCCCGGACTGCGATTCTCAAGGAGGCCGAAATCTTCGGAGCCCGCGTGGTCGACTCCTCGGTCGACGGCTTCGCACTCGAAGCTACCGGCGACCCCGAAAAACTCGACGAATTTATCGCTGTGATGCGCAGCTATGGCGAGATCGAAGCGACCCGTTCCGGCAGGGTGGCCGTGTCGCTGGAGAGCAAGAAACTCCGGCTCTCTCCGCCCATCCCCAAAGCCGAAGCTGCAAAACTTGAACCTACGAATGGAGTGCTGAATGTCTAAACGTTATTACGAAGCTGATGGAGATCTGGCCCTGCTCAAGGGAAAGACCGTGGCCATTATCGGCTACGGGAGCCAGGGCCACGCCCACGCGCTGAACCTGCGCGATTCGGGCGTCGACGTAATTGTCGGTCTCTATGCAGGCAGCAAGAGCTGGGAGAAGGCCGAGTCCGCCGGACTTCGAGTCATGACGGTCTCCGATGCCGCCAAGACCGCCGACTTCCTCATGATCCTCCTGCCCGATCATGTCCAGGGGGATCTCTACAACAGCGAAATCGCGCCCCACATGGGCAAGGGCAAGACCCTGATGTTCGCCCATGGATTCAACATCCACTTTGGCTTCATCGCTCCTCCTGCCGACGTCGATGTCACCATGATCGCCCCCAAGGCGCCCGGCCATCGCGTCCGTGAGCTGTTCACCGAAAACGTCGGCGTGCCCGCCCTGGTCGCCGTCCAGCAGGATGCCTCCGGCAACGCTCTCAAGAACGCCCTCGCCTACGCGCGCGCCCTCGGCTGCCTCAAGGCGGGCGTTATCGAGACGACCTTCCGTGAAGAGACCGAAAGCGACCTCTTCGGCGAGCAGGTGGTCCTCTGCGGCGGTGTCAGCGAGCTGATCCGCGCCGGGTTTGACACCCTGGTGGAGGCTGGCTACGCGCCTGAGATTGCTTACTTCGAGTGTCTCCACGAATTGAAGCTGATTGTCGACCTGATCTACGAGGGCGGACTCAGCTACATGCGCTACTCCGTCTCCGATACTGCTGAGTACGGCGATTACACCCGCGGTCCGCGCATCATCAACCAGCAGACCCGCGAAGAGATGAAGAAGATTCTCTCGGAGATTCAGTCCGGCCAGTTTGCGCGCGACTGGATGAATGAGAACAAGACCGGCCGCGGCAACTTCGTAGCCATGCGGGAATCCGGCCGCAACCTCCAGATCGAAACGGTGGGTCGCGAACTCCGGGAAATGATGACGTTCCTGAAGAAACGGAAGGAAGTGGGCGTACCGCAGGATCAGGCTGTAGGATCAAGCCAATAAGCCCCGATCGATCACAATGAAAATCGCAATCTTCGACACGACCCTCAGAGACGGCACGCAAGGCGAGGCCGTCTCCTTCTCTGTGGATGACAAGCTCCTGATTGCTCAGAAGCTCGATGAGTTGGGGATCGATTATGTCGAAGGCGGCTGGCCCGGGTCGAATCCCAAGGACAAGGAATTCTTCGCCCGGGCCAAAGAGATCAAGTTCAAACACAGCAGGCTCACCGCCTTCGGCTCTACGCGATTCGCCAGAAACACCGTCGAAACCGACCCGAACGTTCGCGCTCTCATTGAGGCGGAGACCCCTGCGATTGCAATTTTTGGTAAGACTTGGGATTTCCACGTCCGCCGGGCCCTCGGCATCACCGAGGAGGAAAACCTGAAGCTCATCTCGGAAACAGTCTCGTACCTCAAAGCGCACGGACGTGAGGTCATTTACGACGCCGAGCACTTTTTCGACGGCTACGTCGCCAACGCCTGCTACGCCCTGAAAACGCTCGAAGCGGCCAAGGAGGCCGGAGCCGACGTGCTCTGCCTTTGCGACACCAATGGCGGCATGATGCCCGCCCGCCTTGCCGAGATCGTCGCCGACGTGCGCGCCCGCTTTGACGGCATCCTCGGCATCCATGCTCACAACGACGCCGACACGGCGGTCGCCAATACGATCGTCGCGGTCGAACAGGGTTGCACGCACGTCCAGGGCTGTATGAACGGCTATGGCGAGCGGTGCGGCAACGCCAATCTCTGCTCCGTCATGTCCAACCTGGAACTGAAGCTCGGGCATACCACCGTCGGGCCGGAAAAGCTCCAGCAATTAACCGGTGTCGCCCGCTTCATCGCGGAACTGGCCAACCTGCCCCTGCGCGGCGACCAGCCCTTCGTCGGCCATAGTGCCTTCGCCCATAAGGGCGGCATTCACGTGAGCGCCGTCCTGAAGGACTCGGCCACCTACGAACACATCCGTCCGGAATTGGTCGGCAATCGCCAGCGCGTTCTGCTGAGCGATCTTTCCGGACGCGGCAACATCCTCTATAAACTCAAACAGCACGGCCTCGATGCCCGGCTCACCGATGAGGCCCGCCGTGAGCTTCTGGAGCGCGTCAAGCACCTCGAATTCATGGGTTATGAACTGGAAGCCGCCGAGGGCACCTTCGAATTGCTCGTCCGCGAAGCCCTCCGGCCAGGCGTGAACCTGTTCGAGGTTGTCGGCTTCGAAGTCAGCACGAAGATGAACGGCTCGGGCGAGTCGCTCACCACGGCCCATGTCACATTAAAGGCGCAGGACGGCATCCACTCGGCTACCGCCACCGGCCATGGGCCGATGAACGCCCTCGACCTCTGCCTCCGCCAATGCCTGGCGCCGCTCTACCCCGAAATTGCCAACGTGCGCCTCACCGACTATAAGGTCCGGGTACTTGATTCCAAGCGCGGAACCGCGGCCAAAGTCCGGGTGCTGGTCGAGTGGTCCGATCACCGCCGAAGCTGGGCGACCGTCGGCGTCTCGGACAACGTCATAGAGGCAAGCTGGTACGCGCTTGTCGACGCCATTCGCCTTGAGCTGATGCGGATCACCGAACAGGACGACACGATCGATCGTGCCGTCGAGGACTACTGCTGGGGCGTATAACAGCTCCGATGCGGTACTTCCTTACTCGTCGAATCCCCGATATCCGCCGCGTGCTGCTTGTGGAGAGCGGCTCGCGGCAGCTTTTCGACCGGTTCATTCCGAATCTTTTCGCCAGCCTGGGCGATGAACTTCGCCTCGACCTAGTCACCTGCTACGCCGGCGAGCCCGAGGGCTTCCGCCCGAATCGTGGCAAGGTCTATCGTGTCTCCGATTACCAGGGCGCGGCAGGCCGCAGCCGTCTCTGCTCGGAACTGGCGGCCAACAACTACTCCGCCATTGGAATCATCTGCTCGGCCGAGCCGATCATGACCAAGTGGAAGTGGCTGCTGGCGGCGCGCATCCCCACCAAGGTCTTCATCCTCAACGAGAACGGCGATTACTTCTGGTTCGATCGCTCCAACTGGCGAATCATCGTCCACTTCATCCTCTTCCGCGCGGGACTCACCGGTGGCGAGGCCGTCCCCACGCTGGCCCGTCTCTTCCTGTTCCCGCTTACCCTGATCTACCTGCTGCTCTACGCGGCATTCGTACATCTCCGGAGAAAGGTTCACGCATGAAGGCAATTCGTGTTCATCAAGTCGGCGGTCCCGAGCAGTTGCAGTATGACGAAATCCCCACGCCCCAGCCGGGTTCCGGCCAGGTTCTCATCAAAATCGCGGCAATCGGGGTCAACTTCATTGACATTTACTTCCGCACCGGCCTGTACAAAGCTGAGCCCCCGGTCACGCTCGGGATGGAGGCATCGGGAACAGTCGAGGCCGTCGGTCCTGACGTCACCGGACTCGCGGCAGGCGACCGCGTCGCCTACTGCAGCGTACCCGGCGCCTATGCCGAATACGCCGTCGTGCCCGCCCGGCAGGTAATCAAGATCCCGGCGAAGCTCGACTCCCAGTCGGCCGCCGCCGCGATGCTCCAGGGCATGACCGCCCACTACCTCACGCACTCGACGTTTGCGCTAAAGGAAGGCGATACCGCTCTGGTTCACGCCGCCGCCGGTGGCGCCGGACGCCTCATCGTCCAGATGGCCAAAATGCTCGGCGCCCGCGTGTTCGGCACCGTCTCCACGGAAGAGAAAGCTGTGGTTGCCCGGGAGGCCGGCGTCGATGAAGCAATTATATACACCCGACAGGACTTCCTGGCCGAGGTCAAGCGCCTCACCGATGGCCGTGGCGTCGAGGTCGTCTACGACTCCGTAGGCGCTGCGACGTTCGACAAGAGCATCGACAGCCTCCGGCCCCGCGGCATGATGGTCACCTTCGGCAACGCCAGCGGACCCGTGCCTCCGCTCGCTCCGCTGCTGCTAAGCCAGAAGGGCTCCCTGTTCCTGACCCGGCCCACGCTCGCCCACTATACTGCGACGCGCGAGGAACTCGAATGGCGGGCCGGGGACGTGCTCGAATGGGTGTGCAGCGGCCGGCTGAAGCTCCACATCGAGCGGACCTACCCGCTCAAGGACGCCGCCCAGGCTCAGCGCGACCTTGAAGGCCGCAAGACCACCGGCAAATTACTCCTGATTCCGGAAGCCTGAGCGCAGGATCGAATTGTGAGCACCGAATTCGAGAGCCGCAGAGACCAGTTGGGGGAGGAACTGCCCGGCCGCAAGCTCGACGCTATCATCGTCTCCCACGGACCCAACATCCGGTACCTGACCGGCTTCAGCGGCAGCAACGGCCTGCTGTTGCTATCCCGTTCGGCAGCCGTGCTGTTTACGGACCCCCGCTATGACATCCAGTCCCGGGTCGAGACGTCCTGTGAGGTTCGCGTTGCGCGAGGCCCCCTCTGGACAGCCCTCGCCAAGAGCTTCGCCCGGAAGCGCCGGAAGAGAATCGGTTTCGAGAACTCCTACATTTCTTTCGATGCCTGGCGGCTGCTCCGCGAGCTATTGCCCCCCGGAACGCTGCTCGCCCCGGCAGGCGGCCTGGTCGAGCAGTTACGGATGTGCAAGTCCGCCGGGGAGATCGCGCTGATTCGCGATTCAGTGCGGACCAACTCCCGTGCCTTCGAACAGACCGTTCGGCGAATCCGGCCGGGCGTCCGGGAATTCGAACTCGCGGCCGAGCTCGAGCACCGGATGCGACGGCTCGGCGCGGAAAAACCTTCCTTCGATACGATTGTTGCCTTCGGCGAGCACACGGCGCTTCCGCACGCGCAGCCCGGTCCGACGGCGTTGGTCTCCAATCAGCTACTATTGATAGACATGGGTGCAAGCCAGCGCGGGTATGCCAGCGATATGACCCGCATGGCTTTTCTCGGAAGGCCCGGAACCAGGGTGAAGCAGATGTACCGGGCCGTTCTCGATGCACAACTCGCCGCCATTGACGCGGTGCGCCAAGATGTCCCGGCCGAGAAGGTGGATCAGGCTGCGCGCCGGGTATTGCGAAAGTCCGGTCTGGATCAGGCGTTTGTACATTCCACCGGACATGGCCTGGGTCTGGAGATTCACGAATCGCCACGAATCGGCAAGGGGGATAAGACCCCGCTCAAGGCCGGGATGGTGATCACGATCGAGCCTGGCGTCTACATCGAGGGCTTCGGCGGAATCCGGATCGAAGACACAATTCTTGTCACGGAGAACGGTTGCGAAATTCTTACCCCGACCAAGAAGGAGCTGCTGGTCGTTTAGCACCAACCGTCTAAACGATCCGATCGGAAATGACACTCGAAGAGATTAGAGAACTCATTCAGGTTGTAGTTGAAAGCGGAATTGCCGAGCTGGAAGTCCAGCGGGGCGAGAGCCGCGTACGAATCCGGGCATCCGGCGTCAATCATGATATTGTTGTGTCCGCCGCCGTGCCGCCCCAGGCAGCCGCGGCAGCGGCTTCCTCTGCGCCGCATCTCGTCGCTCCAGCCTCGCAACAGGCCTCGGCGGCGGTCCAGCCGGCCGCGGCCGACGTCGCCAGTGACCCGTCGCTGGTAATCGTGAAATCTCCCATCGTGGGGACGTACTACGAGTCTCCCTCGCCCAGCGCGCCCCCGTTCGTGAAAGTGGGCGACACGGTGAAGGCCGGCCAGGTGCTCTGCATCATCGAATCCATGAAGCTTATGAATGAGATCGAAGCGGAAACCGCCGGCGTGATCGTCAGCAAACTCGTCGAAACCGGCCACCCCGTCGAATATGGCGAGGCGCTCTTCGCCCTCCGCCCGCTCTAACGGGTATCCGGACAGACTGCATATGTTTAAGAAGATCCTGATTGCCAATCGCGGAGAGATCGCCCTCCGTGTCATATGCGCCTGTAAGGACCTCGGAATTCGGACGGTGGCTGTTTACTCGGAGGCCGACCGAAACAGCCTCCACGTCCGCTTCGCCGACGAGGCCGTCTGCATCGGCCCGGCAAAAAGCTCCCGAAGCTACCTGGATATCCCGTCGGTCATCAGCGCCGCCGAGATCACCAACGTCGACGCCATTCACCCCGGCTACGGCTTCCTTAGCGAGAACGCCGATTTCGCCGAGGTCTGCGAGACATCGGGAATCCGGTTCATCGGACCCCGGCCTGACGTCATCCGATTGATGGGGCTCAAGCAGCGGGCCCGCGCCGCTATGAAGGAGGCCGGCGTCCCGATCCTCCCTGGTTCGGAAAATGTTCTGAAGACAGCCGAGGAGGCGCTCGAAATCGCCGACCAGATCGGCTACCCCATCATCCTCAAGGCGGCTGCCGGCGGCGGTGGCCGGGGGATGCGCGTTGTCCAGGAGGCCTCGGCGCTCCCGGCTCTCCTCGCGCAAGCGCAGTCCGAAGCCGGTGCCTCATTCTCCTGCCCGGACATCTACGTCGAGAAGTTCATCCCCGCGCCGCGCCACATCGAATTTCAGGTGCTGGCCGACCACCACGGCAACGTGGAAATCCTGGGCGAACGCGAATGCTCCATCCAGCGCCGCCACCAGAAGCTCATCGAGGAGTCGCCGTCGCCCTGCATGACCGAGGAGTTACGCCAGAGAACCAGCGACGCGCTTCGGGAAGCGATGAAAACCGTCGGCTACACCAATGCCGGAACGGTCGAGTTCCTGATGGACGAAAAGGGTAACCTCTACTTCATCGAGGTCAACGCCCGCATCCAGGTTGAGCACCCGGTTACCGAACTGGTGACGGGGGTCGATCTGGTGAAGAGCCAGATCCGGGTCGCCGCGGGCGAACCCTTGACGGAGATCCTGACCGAGCCGATCACCATTCGCGGCCATGCGATCGAGTGCCGCATCAACGCCGAAAACCCCGAAACGTTCGCGCCGTCGCCCGGCCGGATCACCGGGCTGAATCTGCCCGGCGGAATCGGTGTGCGAGTGGACACGGCGGCTTACACCGACGGCGTCATCCCGCCCTACTACGATTCGCTGGTTGCCAAGCTGATCACCTACGGGCGCGACCGCGCCGAAGCCATCGCCCGTATGAACCGGGCTTTGGAGATGTTCGTCATTGAAGGGATCCACACCTCGATCCCGCTACACCAGCGGATCCTGGCCGATCCCGACTTCCTGGCCGGGAACCTCGACACGAACTTCATCAACCGTCTCGGACCGACCAATGTCCGCGCCGTCCCGGCCAAGTCGTGATGCTGCCAGCCGTTTCCGCAGCTCGGCGGTGACACGCTTGTGACACTTCAGGCAGAGAGTGCGAAGGTTTGAAAGGTCGCACTCTCCGCCGCCCTCGGCCACCGGCAGGACGTGGTCGGCGTCCCATAAGCTGTTCCGGGTCAGCGACTTCAGTCCCCACTCGATCAGCATCTTCCGGCGCACCGGCGCCGCCAGCCGCTTGAGCCACTGGTAGGTCCTGACCGTGTCCAGCCGGCAGATTGCACAGTAGCCCTTGTCGCGCGCAAAGACCTGTTCCCGCAGGTACCCCGGATCGGTTCGGAGCCTCCATTCATGGACGCAGGCATCCGAGCAGAAACTCCTGCGCCCGCGCGGAATCTCCGTCCCGCACTGCCGGCACAACGGCCGTCCGCCCGGTCCCTTCGGCAATAGCTTCGGATCAACAGATCCCCCCCTGCGCGACCGAACCGTGCTCATCGTGAAGGATCATATCATCGCGCCCCGGCGCGCTCGGCGACCCAGGCAATGGCCGCCCGCAACATCTGCGGGGAGAAGGCCCGCGCCAGCATCGTCGGATGGCGGGCCAGCAACTCGGCCACCTGGTCGGGGATCGACGGATCGCGCGCTTCGGCATTCCGGGCCATCGCCTCGACCTGCTTCGGCACTACCAGATTGGCCTCGGCATCCGACAGAACGCGGTGCTCGGCCCGAAACTCTCCAGCCTCGGCGGTCGGCAGCGGCGCCAACAGGATGTTCAGGATATCGGCCCGGCCACCCTCGATCCGCTCCACGACTGCCCGTACCTGCTCTGGAAAGGGACGCCCTCCGGAACGGAAAGTGTGTGCGACCGCTTGGGTTAACACCTCGCGAGGCGCAAACCGATAGATCTGCTCCCAGTCGCGTGCCAGACGCTCCGGGCCGGCTTCGCCGGCGCCTCCCGTATAAGCCTGCAGCAGTCCTCCGAGTTGATTCATCCAGGCCATCTCGCCCTCCTTACATTGGCGGAATCGTCAGCTCCTGTCCTGGTTCGACGCTCTCGGGATCGCTCAGCGTCTCCCGGTTCGCGTAAAAGATGCGCATGTATTCGTTTGGCGTTCCGTAGTATTGCCGGCTCAGGTCCGGGAGCGTCTCGCCGGGCCGCACTTTGTGAATTCGCCCCCCTTCCGCCCGCGTCGGTTCGACGGTAATATCGGCGGTAATGTCGGAAAATGTCGGATCGGCCCGCCGGATCGCATCCCAGACCTGGCGTTTCGCCTCTTCCGACGGCGCCGCGCCCTTCAGGAACAGCTTGTTCTCCTGGACGTGCAGATTGCGCAGGCGGATCTGCACGGCGTCAATCGCCCGGAGCACATTCGCGTACTTTGCTTTGAGATCCTCGAATCGCTGCTGGGTCTCCGGCTGCGCCTCCGCCACCGAGGCGTCGCTGCCGAACATCTTGTCGAACAAGGCCATCTCTTCCCCCTGTGCCCAACGTACCACAGATGTTCTATATAATTCGCATATGCAAATGTACATACATATGAATAAACTGTGCAGATCCCGCTCTAGTGAATTCATAGACATACGCCAGCCAACCTCCACAGGGAGCGCTTTAGTGACCATAGTTGCCATTCGATGGAATCTGTATGATTCAGTCGAAGAAATCGTTCAAACTACGGACGAACTGGGATTTTTACGAATTGATGAGCTGAACAGCCACTTACGAGAGGACGATCATGAGCACCCAGCCCTTCGAACCAAAACCGCAGACCTCCACCGGGTTGGTCCAAATCGGTGATTCCATTGAGCAGGTGATCCAAAAGCGCCTTGCCGAGGAGCGGGCCCGCCTGGAGCGGGAATCGGGAATTCAGAAGCGAGAGGTTCATCACTTCAAGAAGCCCGTTGAGCGGCCCTTCACCAAGGACCAGCGCCCAAAGACCACCCTGCTGTTTGGCGGCCTGACCTGGAAGCACGAAAAACTCGTGCATGGCGCACTGGAAGGACTCGGCTATAAGGCCGAGGCCGTTCCAACCCCGAACGTCGCCGCGTTCCAACTGGGAAAGGAATATGGCAACAACGGGCAGTGCAACCCGACCTACTTCACTGTAGGCAACGTGGTGCAGTACCTGCAAAGCCTTGAAGAACAAGGGCTTACGAAGCAGGAGATCATCGACAACTACGTCTTCTTCACGGCCGGCGCCTGCGGCCCCTGCCGCTTCGGGATGTACGAGGCTGAGTATCGCCTCGCCCTGCGCAACGCCGGCTTTGACGGCTTCCGCGTTCTGCTGTTCCAGCAGTCCGGCGGTCTGAGCCAGTCCGACGCCGAGGCCGGCCTCGAGATGAATCTCGACTTCTTTCTCGGCATTCTTAACGCCCTGAATTGCGGTGACGTGCTGAACGAGGTCGCCTACGCCATCCGTCCGTACGAGGTCAATCCCGGTGAGACCGACCGGAAGCTCGACGAGATGATGGACTACATGCACGAGGTCTTCCTGAAAAAGCGTCCGTGGAAGCTTGACGACAAACTAAGCGGCTTCCTCGGCGGCTTCAAGGACACGGCCGAGTACCTTGGGAAGTTTCTGAACCAGGTTGCCGGCGACGACCTTACGTCCTCGCTGGAGCGCTGTCGCGACAGATACAACGAGATCGAGATCGACCGTCTGCGCGTGAAGCCGATCGTCAAGATCACCGGCGAGTTTTGGGCCCAGACCACCGAAGGCGACGGCAACTTCAACATGTTCCGCTTCCTGGAGCGGGAAGGCGCCCAGGTGATTGTCGAGCCGATCGGCACCTGGATCATGTACATGATCCATCAGGTTGTCCAGAAGTACCACGATCTGAAGGGCTTGGACGAAGGCGCCGTTCTGCCGCCGCTGTGGCGGCTCGACAAGCGCGCCAAGATCGAGTGGAGCTACCGCAACAAGGTCGCGAAGCTGAAACTGGCCGAGGCGATCTTCAAGCGCGAGTACCACAAGATCGTCGACGCCCTCGGCGGCGTCGCCCACCACTTGGCGGACCAGTACGAACTCCAGCGCATCGGCCACCCCTTCTACAACTCCCGCGCGGGCGGCGGCGAGGGCCACCTCGAGGTCGCCAAGAACATCTACTACTCCAACAAGGATCTGGCCCACATGGTCCTGTCGCTGAAGCCCTTCGGCTGCATGCCTTCCACGCAATCCGACGGCGCCCAGGCGGCGGTCGTATCCAACTACAAGGAGATGATCTACCTCCCGATCGAGACCTCGGGCGAAGGCGAGATCAACGCTCACAGCCGTGTCCAGATGGCGCTCGGCGAGGCCAAGAACAAGGCGAAGCGCGAGTTCGCCGAGGCGCTCGAAAAGACCGGCCTTACCTTGGAGGACTGCCGCGAGTTCGTTGATGCACATCCGGAGACGAAGCGGCCCATGTACCACGTCCCGCACACCAAGGGCGTCGTCGGCCTTGCGGCCAACTTCGTTCTTCACATCGCGGACCGGATGAAGCGCGAGAATTGGCAGCCTTCGGCGAAGGCCGCGGCGATGGTCCAGTAAGTTTAGGTCCAGGCGCATAGCATAAGGGATTCCGAATGGAAAAACACTATCTGATTGGCATGGACGTGGGTTCCACCACGGTCAAGGCGGTGGTTATGGACGCCGCCGACGACTCGGTGGTCTGGCAGGATTATCAGCGCCACGACACCAAGCAGCCCGAGAAAGTCCTCGAGTTCCTGAAGCGGTTTGAAACTGAGATTGAAGGCTTCCAGCCTTCGGCCTGTCGCATCTTCATCACAGGCTCGGGTGGCGGGAACCTCTCCAAGTTTGTCGGCGCGAAGTTCGTCCAGGAGGTCAACGCTGTCTCGCTTGCGGTCGAAAAGCTCTACCCTAGCTGCGGATCGGTCATTGAGCTGGGCGGGCAGGACGCGAAAATCATCATCTTCAAAGAGGACCCCGAAACGGGCCGCAAGAAGAAGATTCCGTCGATGAACGACAAGTGCGCCGGCGGCACGGGCGCGGTCATCGACAAGATCAACGCCAAGCTCCGGATCCCGGCCGAGGAACTCTGCAACATGGGCTACAAGGGGCTGCGGCTCCACCCGGTAGCCGGCAAGTGCGGCGTTTTCGCCGAAACCGATATCAACGGCCTCCAGAAGAGCGGTGTTCCGCCAGATGAGCTGATGGCCTCGCTGTTCGAAGCCATCGTGATGCAGAACCTCTCGGTGCTGACGCGCGGCAACACGTTACGCCCCGAGGTGCTCTTGCTCGGCGGTCCCAACACCTACATCAAGGGGATGCGGGACTGCTGGAAGCACAACATTCCGAAGATCTGGGAGGAGCGCAACTACCCGCTGCCCGAAGGCGTGGATCCGGAAGAGCTGATCAAAACCCCGGACAACGCCCAATACTTCGCGGCGATCGGCGCCGTTGAGTACGGTAAGACCGAGGACGACGAAGTGGGCCGCTACGTGGGCTGGGAAAAGCTCGAGTGGTACGTGACGGTCGGACGCGAGGAGGAGAAGCGCAAGAAGGGCGGCAACGGCGGACTCGCCAAATCGGCCGAGGAGCTCGAAGCCTTCAAGCAGAAGTACCGCCACAAGAAGTTCGTCCCGGCGGCCTTGCAGCCGGGCGAAGTAGTCGAGGGTTTCATCGGAATCGACGGCGGCTCCACCTCCACGAAGGCCGTTCTGCTCTCCAAGGACAAGGAGCGGCGCATCCTCGCCAAGGCTTATCAGCTTTCCCGAGGCAATCCCATCGAAGATACGATGGAGATCTTCTCGAAGCTGGAGAAGCAGATCACCGATCAGGGCGCCACGCTCAAGGTTCTGGGTATCGGCACCACCGGCTATGCAAAGGACATCCTGAAGGACGTCATCGGGGCCGATGCGGCGGTCGTCGAGACCGTGGCCCACACGCAGGCCGGCCTGCACTTCTACGACGACGTGGACGTAATCTGTGACGTCGGCGGCCAGGACATCAAGATCATCATCCTCAAGAATGGTCGCGTCAAGGACTTCAAGCTGAACACGCAGTGTTCGGCCGGCAACGGCTACTTCCTACAGTCGACCGCGCAGGGCTTCGGCGTTCCGGTCGAGCAGTTTGCCGACACGGCCTTCGGAGCCACCGGGTACCCGTCGTTCGGTTACGGCTGCGCCGTCTTTATGCAGTCCGACATCGTCGATTTCCAGCGCCAGGGTTGGAAGCCGGAAGAGATTATGGCCGGTCTCTGCAACGTGCTGCCGAAGAACATCTGGCTCTACGTCTCGCAGATCCCGAACCTTTCGGCGATCGGCACGAAGTTCCTGCTCCAGGGCGGAACCCAGTACAACCTGGCCGCCGTGAAGTCGCAGGTGGATTTCATCGAGACGCGCTTCAAAGGCAAGGATGTTCAGGCGCAGGTGATTGTCCACGAGCACTGCGGCGAGGCGGGCGCCATCGGCGCGGCGCTCGAAGCCGGACGCCTCTGGGATAACGGCCGCCGGAGCACCTTTATCGGGCTCGCCGCCGTCCAGAAGATCTCCTACACGACCACGCGCAGTGAGGCCACCCGCTGTTACTTCTGCAAGAACAAGTGCCTCCGGACTTTCATCGACGTCAAGACCAGCGTCCTGAATGAGGACGGCTACCGGCCCGCCAAGACTAAAGTGCCGCTCGACCCCGATGCCCAGCGGCTCATTATCGCGACCTGCGAGAAGGGCACGGTGGAAAACATCGATGAGATGCGCAGCATTAAGGGCAACCTCGACAAGATGAAGAAGGAGAACCCGAATTTCGTCGAGGTCGCCGCGCGTGCCGTCTTCCGAGTGCCGGACGTTCCGCTGGTCGCCGACGCGCCGCCGAAGTTCCAGTTCACGGCTGCCCAGAGGCGCCGCGCCGAACTGATCCGGAAGCGGTCGGAAATCCGCATCGGAATGCCGCGCGTCCTCAACATGTATTCGATGACGCCGGTCTTCACGGGCTACTTCGCCTCGCTGGGCATCAAGGCGGAGAACATGATCTTCTCCGACTACACCAGCGAGACGTTGTACAAAGAGGGCGCCAAGCGCGGATCTATCGATCCCTGCTTTCCGTCGAAGCTGGGCATTCCGCACATCCACAACCTGCTCTACGTCCATCACGCGAAGAAGCCGCTGGACCTGATCTTCTTCCCGATGATCGACTGCCTGCCGAGCGACCTGCATAAGATCCAGGCAAGCCGGTCCTGCCCGACGGTTGCGACGACCCCGGAAGCCGTTAAGGCAGCCTTCACCAAGGAAGGCGACCTGTTCGCGGAGAAAAACGTCGGCTTCCTCGACACCTTCGTCAATATTTCCAAGCCGGAACTTTTTGAGCGCCAGATGTTCGAGCAGTTCCGTGACATCTTCGGCCTGAGTCCGGAAGAGAACAAGCGAGCGATCGAGGAAGGCTACAAGGCGCTCGATTACTTCAACAGCGTGACACTGCGCGGCGCGGGGCGCGAGGTACTCGAACAGCTTGAGCGCGAGGACCGTCTCGGCGTCGTGTTGCTGGGCCGCCCGTATCACAACGACCCCGGCGTCAATCACGAAATCCTTGAGGAGTTCCAGAAGCTCGGCTATCCGGTCTTCTCGCAGGACGCGCTCCCGATCGACGAAGATATCGTCTGGCGGCTCTTCGGCGAGGAGGTTCTTTCCGGCGAAATATCGCACCCGATGGAGATTTCCGACGTCTGGAAGAATTCCTATAGCGAGAACACTTCGCGCAAGGTCTGGGCCGCCAAGTACGTGGCGCGCCACCCGAATCTGGTCGCCCTCGAGCTTTCCAGCTTCAAATGCGGCCACGATGCCCCGATCTATTCGGTGGTCGAGGAGATTGTGGAGCATTCCGGCACTCCATACTTCTGCTTCAAGGACATCGATGAGAACAAGCCGACCGGGTCGATCAGGATTCGCGTCGAGACCATCGGGTACTTCCTGAAGCGCTACCGCGAGGATATGGTGGCGAACAAGGGTAAGCAGAAGTCGATCGAGCAGCAATTGGCGGAGTTCGAGGCCCGGCTCCGGCGGCAGTTACTCAAGGAGCGGCTGGAGTCGATCCACTCGGACGAGCTGGTCAAACAGTCGCTCGACCAGGGGCACATGCCAACGATTCATGTGCCGCTCGGGAACCTGGCGGCTTCCAAGCCGTCGCGGGCGCCTCAGCCGGTCTCCGGCGATTAGTTTCTTTCGCTTTGTAGTTCGGTGCTCATGAAATACCCGGCGCTCCCGAGTGGACGCCGGGTTTTTTTTATGACTCGGGAACGTCGCAGGCCGGAAACTCCGCCAGGACAGTGTTGCCGTTGTATCCGAGCTCTTCGATCAGACCGGTGCGCGAAGTGTAGTACCCATCGGCCGTCATGCTCTTGAATGACCGAAAGAAGCGCGCGTCGGGGCCTTCCGGCTTTCCGGAGTCCGCCTCCTCGGCCAGCGGGGTCAGCAGATCGATCTGTTCGGGTTCGGTCAGCGCAAGGAATTTCCGCCCGTACTGTTTCGATGCCAGAGCATCGATCCGGCGGAGTCCCGCGCGGAAGACCTCGCGATGCTGCTTGTTCGTGTAGATCACGTGGTCGATGTAGTTCGGCACGCCGGCATCGACGGCGCCCGGAGTATCTGTGCGGGGAATGATCAGGTCTGCCAGACGGGACACCAGCGCCATCTCGTCGGCCCGGAAGAAGCGCGGCGCGAATGGCGGCGCGGAGGCCTGAAAATGGTAATGCACATGCTGTCCGTACAATTCGTTCGCCGCCGAGGGGAACGCACACGAGGTCCCGATCGCTCCGAGAATTTTCAACGCCGATCGCCGATCCGCCATCTCACAATTCCCCTTTCTTCAAGCGCTCCGCAATGTGATCCGCCGTGCGAGAAGCGAGCGCCATGATTGTCAGGGTCGGGTTCTTTTCCGATCCGGACGGGAATACGCTTCCGTCGACGACATAGAGGTTCGGGACACCATGCGCCCGGCAGAATGCGTCTACAATGGACGTCCGCGGATCGTCCCCCATCCGGCACCCGCCCAACTCGTGATTGGTCTGCGGCGTCTTGCTGATCGACAGGATTTCCGCACCGGCGCTCTCCAGAATCGCGGCCGACCAGCGCTGCATATCTTCGAACATTGCCAGATCGTTTTCGGACCAGTGCACGTGCCGCCGAGCCGAGGGCAGACCGAAGGGGTCTTTCTCCGAATCGTCCAGATCGATATACGTGCGTGAATCCGGGATCTTCTCACCGTAGGGATTGAACTGCAGGTAAGCGGGATAGCGTTCCTTCACTGCCTGCTTGTACGCTGTGCCAAAGCCCCTCACCTGTCGCGCCCAACCCACTGAGCGCCGGTTCTGATAGTTGAACTGTGCGCCGAAACTTCGAGCGTAGTTCTTCTTCCGGCCGTGCATGAACGAGGGCATGTAAGCGTGGTCCAGGAAGCCCTCATCGTTGGTGACCGGCTTCCCGATCAGCTTCGTCAGGAAGCACTGGATGCCGCCAGTCATGTGCGGGATGTAGTGGCGTCCGAGTTGGCCGCTCGAGTTCGCCAACCCGTTCGGGTACAGCCGCGACTTCGACATCAGCAGCAGCGCGATGCTCTGCACGGACGCACAGGCCACGACCACGCACCGGCCTCGCACCTCACCCTCACGTTTGCGCTCCCTGTACTACTAACCCGTAGATTCTTTTCTGCCCGCGAAGATTTTCATGCCGCCACCGGAGTCAGTTGCCGAACCGT
>JBKBWD010000059.1:0-31190 GCA_046289265.1 Bryobacteraceae bacterium
GGCAGGTGTGTGGCTCCGAACTTATGAGTCTACAGCCTGGGCATGGAAGACGGGATTTCGAAGCCTCGGCTGATGAAGGTCGGACGGAAGGAACGTCAGCGAAGTGCAGGCAAGACGTTGCCGGCGATCATCCGGAATTCCTCGTCGGTGAGCGGCATCTTTGCGCGGAAATCTTCCCACACCGCGCGCGGGGGCATGCCCGGCGGTGCCGCGCCGTCCGCTCCCCACAGCAGTCGATCAAACCCGATCTGACGCATTCTGTGCGTGATCCGGCGGAGATTCTCCTCCGATCTCCCCTCCACCATCGCAATCTGTGCAAGGTCGAAGTAGAGGTTCCGTGCCGCGGGATGGCCGGCGGCAACTGCGTCCGCATAGACTTCAAGCGCTTCGTCGACATAGCCCGCACCTCCCCAAAGGTGGGCGATGATAACGGGAATGTCGGGCGCGGCAGGCAAGACTTCATCGAGAAAGATGCGGGAATGCTCCCCGCTATAGGCCGGGCTGGCCGCGAGATGCGCGAGGACGGGCTTGCCGGCACGGTTCAGGGCCGTGAACAGCTGAACAAGCCTCTCGACCTGCCGGCGCTCCAGGACGTCGACGCCGGAGGTGCCGAAGTGCAGTTTGAACCCCTTGAAGATCGGGTTGCGCGCACAGCGCTCAAGCTCGTCCATCGCGTGGTCCGCCAGCGGATTGAAGCTGCAGAAGGCGGTCAGGCGATCGGGAAACCGGGCGACCTGTTCCGCCGTCCAGTCGTTCTCCGCCCTGACCTGATCATGAACGTTCGCGGACGAGCCAGGGCGCAAGACGGTGATCAGGCCGTCGAAATAATAGGCGTTGGACAGGACCACCGCGCGCTGCACGCCGGCCGCGTCGAGCATGGCGACCAAACTTGCGCCATCGATGGGCGGGGTCACCGTCGGGCCGGGAAAGACCGGCGTTTCGGCGGCGATTCTCAGCGTGCCATCCCTCTCCCGGACGATGTTCATGCTGAAATTGCCCGGCCGGCGGAGGGTCTCGCCTTCGCCGCGCGCATAATAGCCCGCGACTTCGATCACTCCCCCGCGCGCGACGTAAGAGATGGGAAGAAGGCGGTATCCGGGGGCGAAATTGAGGGAGACGAATTGTGCGGCGGCCTCGCGGCCGCGGATCCACCCGCCCATACCGAAGCCGTACAGCAGGACGTCCTCGGCGAAGACCGGCGCCAGCTGCGCCGGGTCCGCCGAGAATCGGGCGCGCCTTGTCAGCAGGTCCGCCACGTCGGCCGGCACCTCTGTCTCGCTGGCGATCGGTGTGCTGACGATCCTGGCGGCGGCGGGACTCAACAAGTGCTGGTGATGGTCGACGCGCGGGAGCGGCTCGGCCATGGCCACGGTGCGGGAGGCCTCCGGTCGATCGGTCGCACAGCTTCCAAGCAGCAAGGCCGCGACGATGGCGGCACTGGCGAACCCGGCTTGGCGGCGCTGCTTCATGCTCCTGCTCCTCCAGCTCCCGCCGAGTTACGTAAAGTTTTACATATCTCCTGTCAACCTGGCCGCCGGTCTACTAGAGAGGCGGCATGGCCGATTTCATCCAGGAGCAGGGCCTCCCCTTCTTCGCGCACCTGCTGCGCCGCCTTTCGGATGAGTTCGTCAGCGGATTCGCCGTCTGGAACAAGGAGGTCGGCATCAAGGCGCCTCCCCGGACCCATTCCACGCTTCAGGCGCTTGCCGAACGCGGGCCGTTGGGCGTTACCCAGCTCGCGGCGCTGCTCCGCCAGTCCCATCCGCTCGTGATAACCTGGGTCCGCCAGCTCAAGGAGCTTGGTCTGGTCGAGGCACGATCCGATGCGCTCGATGGTCGCAGGACGGTTCTGACGCTCACCGATGCCGGGAAAGCGGAGACCGAGGTTCAGAAGCTGGCCCATGCGGCGATGATCCGGGCATTCGAAAAACTGATGCGGGAGGCGGATGCCGAGATATTCGAGGCGCTATGGCGGATAGAGGCCGCGTGCCGCCAGAAATCGTTTCTGGATCGACTCAGGGAAGAAGAGTTCTCCCCCTCTTCGAACAGCTGATCGAAGAGGCGCGGCGGGGCGGGTGAAGGGCGGCGGCGGCGATCGCGGCGGCCCGGAGGAACCCAGCGCGCTGGCTAAACGGGGCGACGACCTCTTCTTCAGCGGTTTTTTGGCCGTAAGCGGATTGGCAGCTCCTCGTGGCGACATTGGCAAACCTGCCGTTGAGTTCAGGTGGCTTTGATCTGTCTGGCAAACTCCACCGCCGAACTCTGCGTGGCCGGTTGATATAGCAGCGTTGTAGGTTGGCTCAGGCCGGCTTACCGCGCGGTCCTATCGTCGCGGCGCCGCGCGCCTGATTTATGTAGCCGCTCAAGCAAGTGCCATATAAACGACCTTGCTCAGGAGCTGGCGCCTGAGTGGCGAGAGGCTATGCTGGCGTGGCAGTAGAGGTCAAAATATGCACACATCCGGGGGCACGATCGCAGACGCATTGGCCGCGATTCATAAGAAGGATTACGTTCTGCCAGCTATCCAGCGCGAATTCGTGTGGAAAGCTGAACAGATCGAGCGGCTGTTCGACAGCCTGATGCAGGGCTATCCGTTCGGTACCTTCCTGTTCTGGAAGGTTGAGCCAAAGACGGCGACGCAGTTCCAATTCTACGACTTCATGCTCCACTATCATGAGCGCGACGCCGCACGTTGCAAGGAACTCGGCAAGCTGCCGTCGCATCCCGTCACTGCGGTGCTGGATGGACAACAGCGGCTTACGGCGCTCAATATTGGGCTGCGCGGATCGATGGCGGTCAGGCAGCGAGGAGGGTGGTGGACGAACGACGCCGCGTTTCCCAAACGCCGGCTCCACCTCAACTTAACGGCACCGCGCGACGCGGCAGAGGACGGCTCTGTGTTCCGGTTCAAATTCTTGACTGAGGCACAGGTCGAACGTGCTACGGACGAAGCGTGGTTTTCGGTGGAGCGCATCTTGTCGCTCACCGACGGCGCCGCGCTGCACGACATGATTGAAGATTTCGATCTCGACAAGGAGGGACGAAAGCTGGCCTTCGGCGCCGCCGACCGGCTTCGGACGGTGGTGCATACCGATCCGTCGATTAACTTTTACGAGGAGAAGTCGCAGGACGTAGAGCGCGTGCTCAACATCTTCGTCCGACTAAACTCCGGCGGCACTACCCTTTCCTACTCCAACCTTCTGCTCTCGATCGCCACCGCACAATGGAAGAAGTTGGATGCGCGAGCCGAAATCAACGGATTGGTCGCTGGGCTCAATGCGACTGGTCGTCGCTTCGCTTTTTCGCAAGACTGGGTGCTCAAGGCGGGGCTGATGCTGGCCGATATCAAGAGCGTCGGCTTTAAGGTGGAGAACTTTACCGCTGCCAACATGGCGACTCTGGAAAAAGGCTGGCCAGCGATTGACCGGGCATTGCGGCAGACGGTAGCGCTGGTCGACAGCTTCGGCCTGTCGGCCCAGACGTTGCGTGCGGACAGCGCGCTGTTGCCAATCGCCTATTACCTCCACCACCGCAAGGCACCAGACAACTACGTCACACACTCTTCTTTCGCCGCCGACCGCGAGGCGATCCGTTTCTGGTTGGTGCGCTCCCTGCTCAAAGCGTCGGGCATCTGGGGCAGTGGACTGGACGTGCTGCTGACCGCGCTCAGGGACCAAATCAAGAAACACGGCGACGCCGCCTTTCCGGTCGAGCAGCTGAACTCCGAAATGGAGAAGCGCGGCAAGTCGCTCAGGTTCGAGGCGGCGGAGATCGACGACCTCCTGCACCTCACTTACGGCGATCGGGCAACGTTGCCGCTGCTGTCGTTGCTGTTCCCGTTCGTCGATCTTCGCCACGAGATGCACGTCGACCACGTGTTTCCCATCTCGCGGTTCAAGCCCAAGAAGCTGGTGAAAGCGGGCTTCGATGAGGACGAGGTGGAGGCGATGGTTGAGCACGCCAACGCGCTGCCGAATCTGCAGTTGCTCGAAGGTGCGGCCAACAAGGAGAAGCTAGCGGCGTTGCCCGCGGACTGGCTCGCCAAGCATAAGCCCTCCAAGGCCGCGCATGCCGACTATTGCGATCGGCACCTGCTTGGGTCGGTTCCCGACGGCCTCAACGGGTTCGACGCATGGTTCAACGCGCGGCGAAAGCGTATGGCGGCGCGGCTCAGAGAGTTATTAGGAGCGTAAGGTGCACCCGGCGGAAGCCACTCCGAAGAAGGCCGGCGTCCTGACGCTACGAACCTACTAACCAAAGGCCACCTCATGCTGCAGCCCGAGGGAGCCCAATCCCGGCTTAACGCTTCTGAGCTTTCGCCGGGCTACGTCACCATCCTAGTGACGACTGCATAGGTGTCGCGCAAAGAAAGGGGCGAAGCGCGACGATATGGACCCGTCAGCCTTTTCTGCCAAGGGGAGTGAGGTCAGTGGACGAAGAGTTGCATGCGGAGAATCTCGCCTATATCCAGGAGCCGTCCGTCAGAAGGGCTTACAGCCTCTTGCGGGCAGAGACCGGGCGAAACGGCCTCCGCACCTCGGTTGGACGTAACAGCAATACTCGCCCGATGAGGATGCACGGCTTCGTGCAGGGGGAGTATCTCTATCTATTCTCGTGCGATCGCGCGCGCCGGCATTTGCGTTTGTACCTTCGCAAGCACGCACTCACGAGATGGCCACAGTTGACCGCTGAGGCGCGCGCCAGGTTCCCCGACGTGCGAACGAACAATGGCGGCGAAACCATCATCTACATCAGGAGCGAAGCGGAAGCGCGTACGCTTGCAGACTGGCTCCTCAAGCCTCGAAAATGGGATAGGCCAATAAGCACGAGGGCTTTGGCGTCGATCTGAAACGTGCCTCATTGGGCGTCGCTATGGATCGCGCTGGCGATTTACCAGATACAATAGTTGTGACGCTACTCTAGCGGCCGGCCCAATGGCTGCCTTCGGGCGGCTCAGCACACCCCTTGAGCGACCGGCTTTGGCGCAAACCGGACGCGGCTCCATTTGACGCGTCCGGGTAGTCACGCTCCTCTGGCAGGAATTCGCCTGCGAAGCCCGGCAGCCAGCGTTCTTCAACATCACCCGTCTCCGACCGCTCCGCCACGCTCTTCCTCGCACCCGACCTCACCACATCCAAAAAACACTTTCCTACATATGAACCCATATGGTTCACTCCTCCGCATGAGCAACGCCACCCTTTCCGATTCGCCCGCCGCGCCCGCGGCTTCTTCCGACGCCTTTCTGCCCGTGCCCGTACAGGCGCGGGAGGATGGGTGGACGCCGCGGCGGCAGCGCGAGTTCATCGAGCATCTCGCCGACAGCGGCTGCGTGCGCGACGCGGCGCGGCGGGTCGGCATGACCGAGCAGAGCGCCTACCGGCTGCGCCGCCGCGCCGGCGGCGGGAGCTTCGACCTCGCCTGGCGCGCCGCGCTGGAAAAGGGGCTGGAGCGGCTCGCCGCCATCGCGGTCGAGCGCGCCATCGCCGGCCGGGTGAAGAAGGTCTTCTACCATGGCGAGCTGATCCACGAGGAGGTCGTCCATTCCGACCGGCTGCTGATGTTCCTGCTGCAGCGCGGCCGGCTGCTGCTCGGCCGCGACAAGGAAAGGACGGCCGCCTGCGCCGATTGGGACGGCGCGCTCGAAAAGCTCGGCGAACAGCCCGAGGGCCCCTATCGCGTCTGGCAGCACGAGGAGGACGGGGTGTGGCTCACCAATTTCCCGCCGCCGCCCGGCTTTCGCGGCTGGAGCGAGAAGCGCCCCGGCCATCCCGGCTACCGCCGCGTCCTCTCGCCCGAGGAAGAGGAGTTCAACACCGCCCGCCGGCGCCAGGAGGAGACCGGCGAGCGGCTGCGCGACGACTGGTTCGGCTTCTCCTACGCGCCGCCGCCGCCGCGTCGCTCCAATCGAGCGGGTCGATCAGATGGGCGCCGCTGATCGACGGAATTTTTCACACACGCCGAACCTTCCTGAACTTCCGCGCCCGCGGCCGTTCAGGCGAGCAGCCAGGCGAGCAGCGCGTCCATCTGCACGGCGGTGCTCGCGAAGGCATGGCCCGCGCCTTCATGGATGCGGGCCTCGAGGTCGCATCCCGGGCGCCAGCCAAGCGCGCGCAGCCGCCCGGCGATCGCGGCCTGGTGCGGCGCCATGCCCGCGTCCATCATCTCGGTGCCGTGGTCCAGCCACAGCCGCCGCCCCTCCGGCGCGCCCAGCCGCGCGAAATATTCGGGCCAAAGCGCGAGAAGCTGGGGATGATCGATCATCCGCGCGTCGTAGATCGGCCAGTTGGGCGACATGCAGGCGGCGCGGCCGAACGCCTGCTGCGCCTCGACGAAGACCGCGCCCGCCATCACTCCGGCCATGCTCGCGCCGAAGATCGCCGTGTCGCCCCGCCCCGGCCGCGTCCGGTAGCGCGCGTCGACCGCCGGCTTCAGCCGCTCCGCCAGGAACCGGACGAACGGCGCGGAGACGAGCGGGCGCCCGCCCGTCCGCGCGATCTCCCGGTCGATCGACGCGCGGAGCTCGCCTTCGGCCCGGTCGTGGATCGCCTGCGGCATATATTGGAGAAAGCGGTCCTCCTCCAGATTGTCGATCGCCACGATCAGGGTCGGCGGGATCGCCCCCGCGGCGGCCAGCGCCGCGACGCGCCGGTCGGCCGCGAAATTCTCGCCCTCCGCGTCGCCCGCGAAGGCGTATTGCCCGTCCAGCATGTAGAGGCTCTGGACGCCTTCCCGCCCGCCGTCATAGCCCGCCGGCAGCCAGATCCGGACGCGCGGCGCCCCGCCCGTTCCGCTCCCCTCCAGCGTCTCGATCCGCCCGTCCGGCCCGCTTGCCCCGAACGCGGGCGCCGCCGCCGCCGCCGCCGCCAGCGCGATAAAGCCGCGGCGACCGATCAGCATGGCGAGGCACTTGTCATCCGCCGAAGCTATCAGCCCCCCGCCATTATTCAACAACCCCGCCGGCACACCGCCGCGACGGGACCGGCTCGTCTACGAACAGGCCGGCGGCGGGAATGGGAGCCGGCGACGCTGCCCGGCAGGGGGTGCGAGTGGCGGAGCGGGAGGAACCCACAACGCACACGTAGTCTATTGTGAAATCTGGCCTTTTTTAGAAGTGCGGCCGTTAGTGCCCCTGCGGATGCCCCTACTTCGCGTTCCTTCAAGCGCAACCTCGTCATGGAGGGCCTCAGACGCCCTTCCCGTTCAGCGGCAAGTTCCTGCAATCCAGCTCACCTTGAATGCTCCGTCTCCCCGATGTCCCGTCGGGCCGGCGACGAATGCTGGTCACCCTCGACCCGATTCTGCGGGTTGCCAACTCTGTCAAGTTCGTCGCCGATCAATCCGCTAGGCTCCCTCCTGTTTTCTCAAGAGGTCGCAGCCGTGTTCGTTCCGGAAAATTATCGCGACGTATTCTTCTCACCCGCAACCCACGATACCCCCGCAAGTGCCCCCCGTCGCCTATTAGATCGAACAAACTCGAGTCCCGGATGTCCTTAGCAAGATCAACCGGCGCACGGCGATCGGCTGCCGGTAGCCTGCCGGTTGGAAGCTACGCGAAATCAGCGCGGGGATGGACTATGCCAGCTCTGGCGCTGACAAGAACCAAGGGAGTTTTCTCACTTGGAAGCGATCTTCTGCTCCCTCGCACGTAATCGGAGCGATCAGATTTGCATTGAGCATGTCATCGAAAAGC
Organism: Bryobacteraceae bacterium; assembly: GCA_046289265.1. Lineage (GTDB taxonomy): Bacteria > Acidobacteriota > Terriglobia > Bryobacterales > Bryobacteraceae > JBKBWD01. The sequence continues at coordinate 7,691 of JBKBWD010000059.1, forward strand.
GACTTCACGTCTCGACGCGGCAACGAGATTTCGGCATTCGCGAGAAAAGTCTCTCGGAGGAATCCGGGCTGGTCGTCCTCGAACGAGGCCAATTCGATAATCTCCAGCAATGTAGCAAAATCCGACACGTGATGATCGCCGGAGGGCGCCAAGCTTTTGGGTAGGAGCCTGCACTGGAACCGGTTGATCGATCGCCGATTGCTGTTTGCGCCGATGGCGGCCCGAAGGTCGATGAATCGACGGCGGCTGTCTTGCGTCAATCCGTCGAACAGCAGATCGTGAGCATTCAGCAAGTCGCCACCCGAAAAGTAGATGATGCAGCGCAAGTCGGACCAATTGAGATAAGCTGGACTTTCGCCCTCCTCGCGGGAAGCATCGACCCGGGAGTCGATCCGGATACCCAGCATCTCAGCCGTACCGGAAATTATGTCCGTAAGACCTTGGTCATCCCTGCTCTGAGCAAAGAGCTCCTCGTAAGGCCGGGCGTGCATCATGGCCAACGTCCGTTGCTTGAACTCGTCGCTGAAGGCCCCGTATTGATGCCACCAGTCCGCCAGTTCCATGCTGCTCGCCAAGCCCATTGCGGCGCGGGTGCAGGCGCGCCTTCGCTGATCCGGAGGGCGGCTCATCAGCCCGATTAATTGCCGATGCGTAAGAGCGGGCAAGGGAGCGATCGTTGAAGCAGGAAAGGCATCGATCATCAACGGGATGGACACGACCGAGGTTCGCTCGCGGGCATCCAAATCGGCTGCCCTGAGGAATTCGTCCAGGTTCGAGAAGCCGTGAGCCGCCTGTCCGGTTTTTTCGGGGCCGGAGCCGAAGGGAGAAATAAGCGCTTCGGCAGGTCGTTGAAAGACCACCCGGCGCCAGCCTTCCGTCGTCACCCCCTGATGGACCTGCCCTTTCGAGTTCCGGTCCTTGGGCAGCAGGATCTCGATTGCGGGGCAGCCGTTGGCGGCCTTCGCGACGAGATAGGGTGCGAGCGCGAGGAAAGTCGGATTGGAGCTGGTAAGCCGCCAGTCGGCGGCCGTTTCCTCGACGGAATCGTCTTCCCCGGGTTCCACCCCGAAGAACGCGAAGACGGCTTCGCGCACCTCCCCGGCGCTCGGCAATCCCCTTCTCAAAGGATGCAGGATCCTGATGAACGCCGAGAAGAGCGGGATGCCGTCCTCGCGGACGCCGTTTTCCGCGAGCGCAGTCTCCGGGATCACTTCGAAACGGCTCCGCTGCAGGCAGGTTTGGAACAGGGTCGTGACCTGCGGATCCGCTTCCGGCACCGAAGGCGCACCGGAAACGTCCTGGCCTTGCTTCAATAGCCACCAAGCAGCATCCAGCAGATCGAATTCGAGCAGCTGGCGCACGTGGCGCATTTGGATTGGGGTGGCGTGGTTTTCTATTTGGGAGCGCGCTTCATCGAAGGCGTCGCCGTAGTGGACGTGGAGCTCGGCCAGCAGCGATTCGGCCTCGTCGAGCGCATCGACGGCGGCTTCGTCGACCCGCTGGCTCTCCCCGCGCATCGATATGCGAAGCCGCTGCAGGACCTGCTGGAGCAGAGCCCGCTTCCGTTCGAAATCCGCGGACACGAGATCGCCGCTCGCCTTCTTGAGGCGCAACGTCCGCAGCCCGCGGTCGATCTCCGCCTGACGGGCCGAGAGCAGCCGCCTGAAGCGCCTGAGCGCCGACGGCAATTCATGTTCGTCCGCGACCTCGACTCCCATCGAGCCGATCACCTCGAGCAGATGCCAGGACGTCTTCCATCGCCGGGAAGCCCTCTCGACCCCGTCCGGGGGCGACAGGGCGGAGATATGCTCGAGCAGGTCCGGCAGCGGCATGACCGCGACCGGCGAGGCCTTGCCCGGCGCCGGAGCCAGCTCCGCTTCGAAATAGGCGGACTGAAGCCTGGTCCAGTCCGGCGGCCGGAGCGCGGCTGCCGCGGTCGGCAGCAAATGGACCGGAACCGCATGCCGGCGCAGGGGATGACCCGCCTCCAGCCGTGCCGACAACTTGTCCAGAATCGGGTTGGGAGCCGCGCGGCCGTCGCGCCCCAGCACTCCGGCGCTCTCGCGATAGAATTTCAATATGCTTCGATCGAGCTGGGACGACTCACTGAAATATTCCGCCGCGTCGATTATCTTCGCGGCAAATTCGAGCATCCTCCTGACCGACTCCACCTCCTTGCCCTGATGAGACGTCAAGACGTTGACATATCCGCGCCCCTTGAGCTGGTCATGGGCCATTGCGAAATAGTCGACCGCCAATTTCGGCCGCAACGCCGACCGGTCTACGGCATTTTTCGCCAGCACCTTTCGGAGCCGTTCGATCTTCTGCTCATCGCCTGCGATGTTCGGCGCCTCGTCCGCCAGGAATATCGACAAGTCGCCCAGCAGGGAGCCCGCCTCCTTGAACAGTATCTCGCGCAATTCCATGACTGACGTCGCCTGCGTGTGTGAAACCCTCCGCTGGGTGACGTATGCGGCCGCCTCTCTCCACAGCCCATCGAGATCGGGAGCATCGCCCATGTCCCTGACCGAGTCCGGCTCGAACGCGGTTTCCGGGAGGACAGCCGCGCGGCGCGCCAGCGCGGCCACCAAGTTGTCGAGCGGCTCGTCTCTCAACCGCATCGCGGAATGCGCATCGTCGAGCATCCCGACGAACGCTCCCAGCTCTCTGCCCCTCCCATCGAGCAGGAGCAGCGCCGCGAGCGCCAAAAAGGTCTCCCGCTGCGCGTCGTCGAGGCGTTCCGCGAGCAGATCATGAGGGCTGCCGAGATAATCGGCGCCGAGAGCGACGGCGACGGTCATCTCGCGAAGGACGGGAATTCCGATGGGCAATTCCCCGTTCCAGTCGGCCAATATTGCCGCCTGGAGGATCTCGCCGCTGTTCCAGTGGCGGAGGGCGAGCTGTGACAGGGCTTCGTCGAAGACGCCGACCTCGCCGTTGATCCGAGCCGACCGAAAGGCCAGGCGGGCGGCGGATTTCAGGAGGGCGTGGCGGCACTCCTGGGGAAAAGCCTGAAGCCTCTCGTCGTCCGGATGCCAAGGCATTTCGGGATGCTCGAACAGCAGCGGCTCGACGATGGTGACCCCGCGATTGCCGTCAGCTTGCGGCTCGTCGTGCGAGAACCATGCGGAATAGAGCCTCAGCAGGCCCGGCTGCGCCGATCGACGCCAGTCGGTGGCGAGCCGCAAATTATCCGCGGCTTCCCGCAGCGAATAGGTCTTGCCGACGATATCCAGCGCCAGCTTCTGAAGCTGCCGGCCGGAAAGGAGGACTCCGATCTCGGTACCCCGTCGCGCACGACCAATATTCTGGATCTTCTGACCGACTCCGCGGGTGGCGACAATGCTAGCCCCGGGCGTGAGAACGAATCCGAACCCCCATCGAGCGCCCTCCCGACCGGGCAAAACCACGACCTTACGATTGCGCGCAAACTCCGCCTTCAGCTCCTCGACGGCAGCCTCGAGCCGAGGGTCTCCGGGCAGGCACAGATAGAGCGTTCCGGTGCAGGTCGACGCGCGTTGAGCGATGGCGTCCCGCATCTGCAGGTTCCTGCTGAGATCGGAGGCGTGACTGAGCCCCACGACGACCGGTTGTTCCCCCGGAGTCCGTTCGAGAAGCGAAAGGGCCGCATCGTGAATTTCGGAATCGACGAGGACTTCAGCGGCCTCGCTTTCCTGCAGAACCCAATTTTCGAGATCCCGGGAAAGCCGCTGCAGCTCGTCGAGCCAGACCGCGGCACTCGCGCCGCGGAAAGTTGCGCCTTCGTCATGATCGTCACCTTCGCCGGGCTCTTCCGAATCCGGCATCTGCTCGGCGACGAGGGTGTCGACCGCCTCGAGTATCGCGCTCAGATCGTCGGGAAGCTCGACGTTCCTCCCCGCCTCCTTCGACCGGTCCAAGTGGGGGTAGCCAGGCTCGTTCAGGGCAAGGTCCCGAGCGAGGCGGTCCATGAGGTCCAGCAGCGGACCGCCCCTGACCCCTTTCGTCCGGCTTTCGAAGACGAGGCTGAGGCAAGCCTGATCAGTTTCCGTCAGGATCGGCTCGCTGGACATCAGCAACGTTTCGACATCGAAGGTCGCGAACGACGCTCCAATGTGCGGTCCACTCCTGCTGTGAACGCCTGTCCAGGTGGTGCTGTTCTCAAGCTGAGCAAACTGGACCCTGGCGTCCGCATGCGAGTCCCCGGTTGTCACGAGGAACAGCTTCGAGGCGCTGGTCCCCAGCGCGGCGAGCAGCTCCGTGAAGGAGGTGCGCGCCCCTTCGGGGTCGTGGTCCAGCACGGCTGGAGAAGCCATCGGTGAGGAGAGGATGACCTGTCGCCAAGGCTCGCGAAGCCGTGCGCGCAGGAAATCGTGGACCTCGGCCGTCGACAGCAGCGCCGTGCTCGCAGCGAGATCCACCCTGCGGGCGACAATATCCAGCAAGTGGATCCGGGCGGCAGTCCAAGCCTCACCCAGCTCGCGGAGCGTCCGCCGGTGCAGGCCGGCCGTTGCATCGCGCGGATCGCCGAGCCGCGCGAGGAAGTCCACGAACGCGGGCAGGGGGCGGCGGACCGGAGACGCGACGACGTCCCTCGAGCTGGCTTCATTCTTGAGCGAAGCTTCCAGTCGCGGCCCATCCGGAAGCGCGGTGAGAATGGCCGCCTCGAGCTTCTTGCCGAGCATCCGCTGGATCGGCCGATCATCGTTGACCTCGAGCCGCAGCTCGCCGCTCCCTGTCTTGTAGACGTCGAAATCCACCGAATAATATCGGACCAAGCTCGGCGTCAGCCCGCGCGACGGGGAAAGGATCTTCAGCTCCAGCTGGTCGATCCCCCTGCCCCGAAGGTGCTCCCGGTAATAGCTGTGCCTGACCAGCGCTGCCTGCAACTCGCTGTTGGAAACGCTCACATAGCCGTCGAGAGGCATGTCGAACCGCTCCCAGCCCATCTTGCCAGGCTGACCCTGGGTCTCAGGTCGCCTCTTGGGATAGGTGAAGTCGTCGGAACGCCTTTCCTGCCGAAGCACCTTTTGTCCGGGATGCGGAGCAACCTGACCGGCGACGAGATCGTAGATGAACCGCAGCCTCGCCGGCTGCAAGGAAGGCTGCATGCCTTCCAGCCTATTCTCGCTCAGCCTTTGCTGGATCGCCGGTGATAGCGTCACCCCGCCGGATTCCGGGTAGATCAGGACCCAGCCCCTGGTCCAGAATCCGATCAGGATCTGGTAGGCTATCCACTTCCCCACGCTCAGGAAATCGACGAGATCGTTGAGCACCGGCTTCTCACCGGCGAAATTCCGCGCGTAGATGAACTTCAGGGCCGCCAGTTCAAGTGGCGCCGGCCGGTCCTCGCCGTAGACGTGGGCCTCCGCCTCGAATTCTATGCAGGGAAGCTGGATAGCGAAGGTCAATCGATCAGCCCTTCTATCCTGGTTGCATCGACACGTATGATGTTGGCATCCAGGTCACGATCCTGAAAGTGGTCGAGCAGCCTTCCCCAGAACCCGTACGCTTCGTCCAAGCGTCTTTTCTGACTTCTGCTTGCCGTCGCCGCGATCCAATCTTTGACGAGATCATCGAATGCACGAAAAAGCGAAAACTTGCCGACAATCACCAATTGCCGGCTAGCGCGTGAGAACATCACGTTCATACGGGCGGGGTCGGTAAGAAAGCCCAGGCTGCGCCGCACGGCCTCCTCATAGCCTTCATCCGTTTTCTGGCTCGGGGCGTATACCTTGTTGGTCCGGGTCATAGAAACGATGACGACGGCGCTCTCCGCGCCCTGGCTGGAATCGATGGTCTGGACAATCCGATCCAGGTTCGACTCGATGTCGGGGTCGAACCGTCCGCTTTTCATCCGCAGCCCCTCGCCCAGGCGCCTCACCTGCTCCGCATAGGGGGACATCACCTTGCATCGTTCCTCGGGCGCCAGGCGGTCTTCTCGAAGAGCCTGCAGATTGCAGCCCAGCAGCGTCCGCTGGACGATCTCGATCTCCCCGCGGTTGGACAATTTTCCGGCGCCCCGAATATCCCCTTCATAGAGGGCCTGCTTGAGATTGGAGGTGTCCACCCAGATGATTACCGGCGTTCTCGCCTCGCCTTCGATGACGGGCCGCCACGGCAGGAAAGGACTGTAATCGGGGAGCTTCAGGCTGGGCGCCGTCCGGACCTTGCCCCCATAGAAGGTGTTCGACACGAGCGCCCCAATGGGCTCGAACGAGCGATGCTGCGTCGCAAGCATCTGGGCCACCGGCACCGGCCCATGCATCGAAGGCGGCGCATAGTCGGGGGAGGCGGATCCGGCTTGGCTGTTCCTCCTGTCGTTATCGTCGTTGTTGGCTTTTTCGAAGAAGCGCTGGAATGGGGTAAGCCAGCTGAGCGCCTCCTCGAAATTCTCGCCGTCGCTGATGACGGCGACCTCTTCCGGCACACGGATGTCGAGCTCCCTGTTGAGGTAGATTTCGCGAGCCCTTTCGAACATCGCCTTCGCGCCCTGGTAGTCGAAGGGGCTCAGCTGCTTGTGATCGCCGACCATGATGACCTGATGCGCTATCGACAGGGGCTGCGCGATATCGATCCCGAAGGCCTTCGCGGCCTCGTCGACGATGACGACGTCAAAATCTTCCTGACCCAGTTCACGGGCCGACGCGGAGGCAGCGGTGGTTCCGAAGACCAGGGGCGCATGCCGCTCTATGCGGTTCCAGACCTCGAAGGCCCCCTTGGTTCCCGCGGCCCGGAGCGCCAGATAAGCGTCCTTCATCTGAGGGGTCATCTTGCCTTCGCTCAGCTTGTCTTCCGCGGCCTTGCTAATCCGGGCCAGCTTCCTGTCGACGACTACCTTTATGGAATGATTTTCCCGCACATGTTGCGAAACCCGGTCGGTATAGCGCCCGGGAAGCAGGCGGATCACGTCCGGACCGTCGCCGCTGAAGGCGTTGCCGGGCATGGCCGAGGTTACCGAAACGACCTTTTCCAGGGTCACATCGACGGCCGCATGGGACTGGGAGGTGACGAGGAACCGCAAGGATTCGTCTTCCTGAAGCATATCCGCGATCAGCAGCGCGATCATGGTGCTCTTGCCGCTGCCCGGAGGCCCCTGAAGAGCGGTAATCGGATGGCCCGACTTGATGTTCTGAATGACGGTGACGGCCGTTTCACCGTATTTCTGCTCATAGTCGACAGGCGCGCGCATCAGCACGGGTGCATCGTTGCGCGGCCGATCCAGATGCCGGAAGAGATTCCGCTTGCCGAGGAGCTTGTCGACGGCCTTCGCCTGGAGGAGGCTGGCGTGCGTCGCCCCGGCGAGATCCGAGAAGACGAGGTGGCCGGATCCGGGGAAATCGGAATGATTCCGCACGACGATGCGCCTGTCCTCGCTGCCCCGCACGTCGAGATCGACGCGGACTCCTCCACCCCCCTTCGACTTCCCGACGAACTGCAGCTTGGCGCTTCCAGCCCGAACCTCTTCGCGCCACGCCTCGATCGCGTCGACGAAGATCGTCTCGTCGTCCTTGCCGGTCTGCAGGACCAGGCCGATGAACTCGCTGCCTCTTCTCGCCCTGCGGTACGCGAACCGATCAAGGCTGAGGAAGGCGGTGTCACCCGACTGGGTTACCTTGACCGGAAACCGCTTCAGCTCTTCCTTGGCGAGCAGCAACTGCCGATGGAAGTGCAGTGACGCCGACGCGACGTTGCCTCCCTGGTCGGCGGCGCGCTTCGCGGATCGCATGATCCGGTGCCAGTCCGCAAAATCTCCCCTGGGAATCTCATCCAGCCGGTCGCTCGCGAAGATTTCGAACCGGGCCGGGAATGGGACTTTCTCCGACTCCTCGGAGGCAACGAGGTGTACGTCGCTCCGGTAGACCGTGAAGGACAGGCGCAGCAGCCTGTGGTCGAGCCGTTTGGACGCTGGATCGAGATGGGGCGCCGCGAACATGACGACCTGGTCCGAGACCAGCATGTACTTGGCGCGCTTGCGCGCGGAGGCGCGCGCTTCGCCGCCTTTGCCGAAAAAGCCTTCCTCCCGGTATCTGATCTCCGAGGTTGCCTCGAGCCATTCGTGCAACTTGTTCTCGAGGAGTGCGCGGCCTTCGGGCGTGCTGCCGTCATCGTCCAGGACTCCGAGCTTCACCAGATTGGGGCCCATATGCTCGACGTCGTAATAGACCGCGAATTTGGATTTCCTGTCCTGGGCGACGGAGCACTGATATTCGTCGAGGCAATAGGAAATGCGGCGGCTCAGATCGTCGGCGGAAAGGCCGCGCCGCCGGACCGAGGAGCTGAGGCCCTGCTCCATGAGGCTCCGCATCTGGTCGAGGAACTCGCGATAGGCTTCCTCGTGCCCCTTCTTGGCGGTGGTCCATTTCGCCTCGTCCAACAAGGCGTGGCGAATTGAATCGGACAGGGCTTCGCAGCCCCGCTCCCGCCGCTCCAGGTCGAGCTCATTTCGAGGCAGAGCCCGGTTGAAGGCGGCCAGTTCTTCCTTCTCGTCTATCCCGCCGGTGAACAAGTAACAGAGCAGGGCGCACATCGCGTGCACGTCGGTTTCCGCCCAGGTCACGACGCCGAAGCCGTTTTCGTCGATGCCCTCGGCGGCCACGCGAATCCGGTCGAGCGACCAGAAGGGCAGGTCCCGGTGCGAAGCCTCGTCTGCGTCCCGGAGCGCGCGCGTGCCGCTGCGGCGTCCCAGGGTCAGCATGTCCAGGATGAGCGCGAACTCGAACTCAGACAGGACGAGGTGGGTCTGATCGCCCGTCGAGTAGACCTTTATCGCGTTCAAGGTGATGCGGCGGTGCGCAAAGCCATTGGAGTGGAGGAGAGCGAGCGCCCTGGACAGCTCGGCCGCCCGCACCGCCGCCTCCACCGGCTTGTTCGTATCCTCGTCAGGCTGACGGGCGGTGAGGCTTTTCTGAGTGACGGAGAACCTGTCGGAGAGGCTCGGGCCAAGGTCTCGGATCTGGAGGTAACCCCATCGGACGTCGTCGCTATCGCCCTCGCTTTCGCCGGTGATCCGGCCGCCGTGATAGATTCGCGGGAGAGCCGGATTGCCGGCCGCCGACAGTCGCCTGAGCATCGCATTATGCTGCGACCAGAGCTGCTCGCCGGCCGCGCCGACATTCCTGAAGACGTGCAGCGTTTCGCGAGCCAGGACTGGTCGGGAATGCCTTTTGCCGTGGGAAGGCCCAGGACCCGTGGCGTCCGTCTGCGCGGGGATGTCGCGCTGCAGGGTCAGCTTGTACTGGAGTTCCCGCTCCACGACCCGAGTCTCCAGGTCTAGGAGACGGCAACCCGCCCTGTGCCCGCCGCCCTTCTCATCGTCGCTGCTCTTGCAGAAGAAGCGCTTCACTTCGCGTTCGACGCTCGGGAGATACGGGTCGATCGCCCTATCGCGCCGCTTGCGACGCTCCTGCCCGTCCCTGATCCGCGCCCGCAGGGCGTCGATCCGCGACATGAGCCAGTCGGGCGTGATCCAGTTGTTCATTTGGGGGAAGCCGTCTTCCGGGCGTTCCCCCGCCGGTCTGCGCTGCCTCAGCCCCAGGCCGATCCATGTTTCGTTCGCGTGCGGATCGACCTCATCGGCCGGGCCGGGCTCCAACTCCGCGATCAGCAGCTCGAGAGCATGGACCGAGCGCTCGCAGAGAACCTCCGGGAGAGTCTCCGGCGACGTCAGCTGGGGAAAGAGCCATTCCCGAAACTCGTCGGCCGAGTCCTTCCAAGAGAGGAGCTGGGTCTCGAAGATCTGCACCGGGAGCGGCATCGCGGCCAAGTCGTTGCGCTCGCTCTCGCGCAGCAGCGAGTCGATGGAGGCGATCGAGAGCCGGGGATGCCCCCCCTGCCTCGCGATGCAGTCACGCACGACGGGCGTCAAATTGTCGACCGCGACCTGGGCCAACGCCCGGCCGCGCTTGGCCCTTGCCTGCCGGCTCTCAATCCACGCCCGGATCTCGGCCAGGATTTCGCTGTCCTCGGCGACGGGCGGTGCGGCATCTCCGGGGAGGAACGGGTTGGCGGCGCCGGCGGCCACGTTGAACGGCAGAAGCGGACGCTCGTCGAGCTGATCCCGGATTCCGAGCGCTGAAGCCGAAAAGGCCGACAGGGTGACCAGATCGAAGCCCCGGCCCTCGGGGTCCTGGCCGTAGCCGGCGAGGAATCCGGCGCGGACGCCTTGGGCGAGCCAAAGCCATTCGGCGCCCTCGACGATGAAGACCGGACGCGCGCCGGCGGCCGTCGCAAGCTCGGTGAGCGCCGCGAGCGTCGCCCGCCCCGCATCTCCCTTGTCGGGATCGACTTCGGGAACGACGATCGGGCTTCCAAGCTCGTCTGCCAGTGCCCTGATCAGCCCGTAATTGAGGAACTCGAGGGCGGATTGGCCGTCGGCGCCGCGCGACGAGACCCTCGCCACGGGCCGTCCGGCCGCCCTGAGGGCTTGGGCGAGGGCCCGGGCGGCGCTGCGCTTGCCATAGCCTTCCGGGCCATGGAGGTGGACCGGCCTTCCGGCCGGACCGCGCAGCAACTCCAGGGCGATCCGCTCGCCGAGAGCGCGGCGAGGGATTTCGAGGTCGTCGAAGAGGGCCATCTTCAATCCTCTTTCGGCTTGGGGAGCAGCAGGTTCAGCCGCAACCCGTGCTCGCGGCCGGTGACGTGGAGGCTGCGCTGCTTGTGGAGGTCGAAAGCGGCCTCGCGGCTTTCCCGGAAGCAGCCGCCGACGGAACCGAGGCGCGCCTGGTAGTCGTCCGCAGAGGTCCGATCACCGGCCCCGATATCCACGAATTCACGCGTATTACCGAAGATGTCGTGCAGCCCGAAGCGGTTGCAGCGGCCTTCGCCAGGAGCCGAATCGAGATCCACGCTCGCCGGCTTGTGCGCTCCCTTGCTGGTCAGAACCGTGATCGCCGCCTGCTCGTCGCCGTCGTGCCTGCCCTTGCGGGCGAGGAAGGCGAGCAGGCCGTGCGAAGGCACCCGAAAGTCGGCCGCGGTGCGGCGCCGGACCCAGGCCAGATAGTTGCGCGCTTCCCGAACCGACATTTCCTTCGCCGTCGACCGCTCGCTATCGGACCAAGCCTCGCGCCGGCCGAGAGCGGCGAGATGAAAGCTGAACTGCGAGACGGTGACCGGCATCAGCGCCATCGCGAGCCGGCCCTCGGACAGTCCAGTCCATTCTTCGGCGCCGACACCGATCGGGGGGTCGCAATCCAGCGCCAGGCTGCTCGGAAGAAGGACGAGCTCGGGCGCGAACGGAGCGATCGAGAAGCGGTCGCCCTCGTCGAGAGACGACGGGAAGGGGCGCCCGGCCAGGGTCCAGCCGAAGACGTGTTCACGCCAGTCCTGGGCTTTGCGCAGCTGAGCCTGAGTGACCCGCGCCGTCTCGAAGCGGGCGCCGGCGATGAGCGCGCCGGTGAAGTCGGCGCCCCTCAGATCGGCTCCCGTGAAATCGAGACCGATCAGATCCTGGCCTCCAAGCCTCGCGCCGGGGATCGGCACGCCTCGGAAGAGCTCGGCGGCGATATGCTCATAACCCTGCAGGGCGGCCTTGATCTGGCCGGGAGGATCGGCGGCGATCCGCGCGCGGAGGCAGTCGAGCGCGGCCTGCGCCACCGCGGGCGGCTTAGCGGAGGGCGGCTGGTCCATCCTCATCGCGGCTCGCCTTCCGAATCGCCCTCTTGCTCGCCGAGCGTGCCCACGGTCTCGACCCGGACCGTCTTGAGGACGATCCGGCCTTCGCCGTCGGCCTTGCAGCGAAGACTGAGGGCCTGGATCGCGATGTCCAGCACCGCCTGCGGGTCGGGCTCGTCGCTTTGGTCCTCGAGACGCATGTTGCTGACGGCCGCGCTCAGCTCGGCGTCGAACGCGGCGCCCTGCTCGGCAAGCGAGATGGTGACGAGCATCTCATCTTCCCGGAAGCTCCGCTTCGAATTGCCCCAGGGAAGCGCGCCAGTGCGCTCCAGCCTCACCTGGTTGTCGGCGACCGGGCGAAACTCGACCGAACCGCCGTCCACCGTCCCGACGCGCCCGGATTTCCAGGACTCGGGGTCGAACTCCAGCCTCGGGCCGGGCACGGGGACCAGCTTGAGGCGGCTCTTCGGAAAGGCGATTAGATTGTCATTGCCGTCGAGGTGGAGCGGGCAGTAATTGAAAAGGACGACCCCCCCTTGTCCTCCCGAGAGCTCGAGTTCCACGCCGTCGGCGTCCCTATCGGACAGACCGGGGTTTTTCGAGTCGAGGCCGAAGGCGATCGAGCCTTGAACCCCGACGGCCCGGGGCCGCGAGGGCCCGCTCGGGCCTGCGCTCTTCGTCCCGCGCGTGTCGACCAGGAACCGGTCTCGTCCCCGGCCGCCCGCGCCGATATAGAAATCTCCGAAAACAGTGTCTCTCTCCGCACCTGCTCGCTGCCTGCCTTCTTCTTCGATGACCGATCCGACCAGCTCCGAATAAGCGCGGGAAAATTCGGCCAGGCTGTCGCCGTAATATTCACCTTTGGCGGATGAACGCAGGCCGGCGAAGGCCTGCCACGCCTTGATGCGGCGCTCGACATTGTCGTGGCGGACCATCGTTTCGAAGTCTTTGAGGCTAGCCTCCTCGCCCAGTTCGCACCCGAAGCCGAACATGCGGGCGACGCGGATCAAAGTGCGGGGTTCGACTTTCGTGACGAGCGGCTCCGGAGGCGTCCACTCGATGATCCCGGGAATGCGATCGCGCGGGAGATGCGCCAGCGACAGGGAAGTCCGCTCGAGCGTCGCGTCGATGACGCCGCGGTGGCGCAGGGTCGCTCCGGCAAACAGCCGGTAGAATTCGATGACGTCACTATCCTCCTTTAGATAGTAGGATCCCTCGGCAGGCCGCCAGATTAATTCCTGCCCGTGGTCGTTGAATCCCGACAGTCCGAGCCAGCGGCAAATCGTCGTCGGCGCCAAGATCGATTTGAGCCGGTTTCGCCATTCCTCCAGCGCTACGACAAAGTCCTCAGAGCCCGACCCGAGCCTCCGGCCGGTGAGCGATCGCCGATGGAGATCCGATTCCGCCATCGTGTCGATGGCTTCCATTTGAAAAACGGAAGCCATGAGATCTTCCGAGCGAATGAGCGAAGGGAGGACGTCGGGTGGGAGGAAGCCCACTTTGGGGTCGTCCCAATATAAGGTCGTCTTCCACTCGGTGAAATCTCCCGACTTAAGCCCCTCAGGGATTTTGAAGATTTGCCGGACGGAGTCGACGTAGGTGGTCGTCGCGAGGAGCAGCCGGTTGACGGCGCGTCCTTCGGGAGTTCGCGTAACCTTGTGCTTCATGTCGGTCTTCAGATGACCGGCGAGTGCATAGAGGCCAAGGAGCAGGAATTTGCCGACGAAGTCGCGCACTGGCTCCGGGGAGCCGCCCCCACGCCGAACCAGACTTTTCTGTTCGCCCTCCATGACTCGAGAAAAGCGCGACTCGCACTAGAATACAACCCGAATCACGGCAGCGATCAGTTCGAACATCACCTAAAAAAACGGTTTTTGACGGTTCCTGCGGATGGAAAGCCGTTTTCTCTCCGCGAAGAAAAACGCTTCAGCTTCCGGCGCAAATGAAAAACCGGCCGGCGGCTCTTCGAGAAACTGTTTCCGGACTCGTCGGGAGTCGGAAAAACGATTTAAATAACAATTCTCTAGCCTGAAGTTGCATCGACTCGTCCGCGCCTGAGGCGTTACTTTCAGACCATCCTCGATCGGGTTCCCAGCCGGACCGGCGATCGACCTTGGTGGACGAGAAGATGCAGCAAATCGAAATCCAGACCGGGCTCCCTGTCCCCGCCCCGATGCGCCGATCGCGCACCTTCCTCCCCCATGCGCGTCGCAAGGGGTCGTTCCACCGTTTCACGACCTGGGTGGATGGCGACCTCCGGACCGAAGGCGTGGTCATTGACTCCCCCGACCGCGACGCCCTCGATCTCGACGGGCTCGACCTCAAGCTGTTGACTGTCGCTTCGAAGAGCGGACGTCGGGCCGCGGCGAGCCATAAGCTGGTCCTGATCGGGGAGGAGCGGGTCGCCGTCCACCAGCTTTCCCCGGCCCGGCCGCCGGCGCTGGTCTGGTGCGGGCAGGCGACCTTGACGGTGGCCTCGGCCATCGGGCGCCATCGGATCGAGTTCGAGATCGTCGGCGGCGGCGGAAGGTCGGCGCGGGTGATTCAGTCCCGCGAGCGGGGCGACACCCGGCAATGGTGGAGAATAGACGATCTCCCCATCGCCGACGCCGAATGGCGCGGACGAGTCGTCGCCTTCTGCTCCGTCTTCAACAATTATGCGGTCGTCACCGGCCCCCTGCCGCCCGGCTTGAACTCCGCGCAGGCGCGCAGGGAGTTGTTCGCCGACAACCGGCTGACCGACAAGCTGATCGTCGTCGAGCCGCAGGCCGACAATGTTCCCTTCGTTTCCGTCGAGACGGCTGCCGGAGCCCATGGCGCGATCCCGGCCACCGCCGCTGCCACTCTCGCCCTCGTCGCTCGCAGGTCCCTCTTCTTCGCCGACATTCTGGCCGGCGGCGCCGTCCGCCATCCGAGCAAATGCGGCGAGGTCCGGATCGCGCTGCCGGACCTGCGCGAGGCGGGGAGCGGCCGTCTGTCCGTCACCATGCCGAGCGCCAGCGTCGTCCTCCACCCCCTTGTCCGAGAGTTCTGAAATGAAGCTGCCGTCCCCCAGCGCTGCCGTCCGCTCCGGCCTGCTCGTGTTCCCGCCGGCGGGCGGCGCCTTCCCCGGGCGGCGCGGCGATGCGCTGCCCTTCCTGATCGACAGCCGGGGCGCGGGTGCCAACCTGAGGCTTCGCCGAACGATCGTCCGGGGACTTGGGGCGCTCGCCTCGGCCGCTCCGGAATTCAACGTGATCGGCGGCATCTCGAAGGCTGGTACGATCTGGGCGGCCTGGCTGGCGTGGGCCGAAAGCCGGCCGTACGCGACAGTCCATCTCGACAGCCCGCGCACCTCGGGGCTGCAGCGCTCCGTCGAAGGGGAGGTCGCCGGAAAGCGAATCCTGCTCGTCGATAACTGGGTTCGATCCGGCGAGTCGGTGAGGAGCGCCGTCGATGTCGCCATCCAGGCCGGAGCGATCCCAATCGGGGCCCTAGCGATCGTCGCCACCGGCGAACCCGACGTCGGCGTGCCCCTGCAGGCTGTCTGGGACGTGGGCCAACTCCTCGCGGCGGCGCAGCATGCACGAGCGAAGGAGAATCGACGGTGAGGAGTTTTCAGGACGCGCCTGCCGCGCTTGGCTGGGATGCCGACGGGGTGGTCGTCGATTCAAAGGCCGTGGCGTGGGGCGCCATGGAGGATATTGCCTCGCTGTTCCGCGACCGGCCGCAAATCCTCTCCGCAGCCGACAAGACGGCGGCGTTCGGGCCGCAGGCGCAGGTCGGCATGGCGGGCGAGGACGGCGCGCCGACCCTCAGGTCCATGCATCGGATTCTGATGCGTCACCGGACTCACAAGATCCGGCTCTTCGACGATGCGCTCGACCTGGTCGCCCGCCTCGTATCCCGGCCCTGGCTCATCACCGCCGCCTATTCCGGCGGGATCCGGGAGGTGCTGGGTCGGCGCGCAGGGCTGTTCCGGAGCATCCGCGGCTGCGAGGACGGACCGAAGGACCGCCTCATCGCCGAGGCCGCCGACACCGGCATGGCCTGGTACGTTTGCGACACCGTCGTCGATGTCCGCCGCTGCCGCGAGAGCGGAGTTTCGGTGATCGCGGTCGGCTGGGGCTACGACGATTGCGCCGAGCTCATCGCCGCCGGCCCGGCAATGCTGGCGCGGACGCCGCGCGACCTGGAAGTGGCGCTCGACGATCTCGGCTTCCTCAGCTCCATCCCCGCCAACGGAGGCTCACGATGACGGCCATCGATTTCACCAAGGCTCTCGAGCTTGCGATCAAGGGGACCCAGCATCCCTTCCCCCGCCTGACCCGGATCCGCGCGAAGGCCGATCCTAAGCATCATTTCCACCTCGCCGCGAGCGAGCTGACCGAGCCGACCTTCTTCCTGATCGACGTGACTCTCGCCGACAGCGAGGTCAGGCTCATCGAGGCCAACGGAAGCAATGGCGCCCTTTCAAGCACCTCCGCGCCGGGCGATCGCCTTCGCGCGATCCATATGGGCTTCGCTTTCGAATCGAAGGTGAGGCCCCCTGGCCCGGGCGTGGCGCTGCTTTGCCACCAGGCAGGCTTCCTCCATCTGGCGGAATTCTTCGCCAGGGCCGAGTTCTTCCGCGCCGAACTGTCGCGCCGCCACGACGCCGCGCTTCGCGGCACCGGCGAAGCCCTGGGCGACGAAGACGTCGCCATCGTCTGCGGGTCGACCGCGGATGTGGCGGCGATCCTGCAAAGGCGGGATACACGACTCTTTTACATGGGCCGTCCGGTGACCTTCATCAGCAACGCCAACCTGCTGCCCGAGCTCGCGCGGCGGGGCGTCATCGGCTACACCGACGGAGGCTATGACGTCGACCTCGGCGTGTTCCACGAGGGCAGCAGCACGCCTCTGATCCACGACAAGGCGCTGCAGCAGGAGCTCACGGACGGAACTGGGATCCGGCCGCTGGCCTGGCGCCTGGCCCATGACCGGGAGGAATGGACCGACGCCATCGTCTGGTTCCGCCAGCGCGAGATGCCCTGCGTCGCGAAGATGCACGCCGGCAGCGGCGGCGCCGGAATCGAGCTGATCACGCCGGAGATGACCGACGCCGAGTGCGCCAACGCGCTGGACCGGCTGCTCGACAGCGCCCGCAAGACCTACGGCGCGAACGTCGAGGCCACCGCCTTCCCGATCGCCCTGTTCGAATTCGCCGAGGCCGATCCGGTTGATGTCGAGGGCGCCCCCCATTTGTGGGACATCCGTGTGATGGCGCTGGTTTTCCCGGGCGGAGTCGACTGTCACGCCTGCGTCGCCCGGCTCTGCCCCGCACCGTTCGATGGCAGCTGGAGCCGGGAGACATGGGTGTCGAACCTGACCGGTCGGGATGGCGGCCAGGCGGAGCGGTTCCTTCGCTCCCCCGGCGAGCTCGGCCTCACTGAGTCCGACCTGAGGCGGATCCTGGAATGCTGCGCCGAATGGTCCGTGGCGGCCAGTCGCTGGGGAACGGATCAGCGCGTCCGGCGCGAAAGCGGGAGCTGACGGCGACCGCTGGGGCGGCGGAAATTCACCTGGTCACCGGAGGAGAATACAATGAACGACCAACTGATTGTCATAGGTTCTGGCGCCGAATTCGCGCACCCGAGCCGGGGACCGAGGACGCTCCCACTTCCCGTTCGCGAGGAAATTGTTCTCGTCTCGACTCCCGACGGAGCGGCCGATGCCGTGCTCCACTTCCCGGAAGGCGCGGGCGAATGGCCAGCGGTGCTGGCTTGGCCCGACATTGTTGGGCTCCGGCCGGTTTTTCGTGAAATGGGCCGACGGCTCGCCGCAATGGGCTACGTGGTCCTTACTCCCAACCTATATTATCGGGTGAGGAAGGCGCCGGTCATGGGGCCGGACTTCAGCTTCGCCAGACCCGAGGACCGGGAGGCGGTCTTCGCGCTGCGGGCCTCGCTGGAGGACCAGCATGTCGACCGGGATTCGGTCGCGTTCATCCGTTTTCTCGAGGCGCGGCCGCAGACGACGGGACGAAAGAAATTCGGAGTTCACGGCTATTGCCTTGGCGGCGGCTTCGCCATTCGTTCGGCCGCGTCCGCCGCCGGCCAGGTGGGCGCCGTGGCGAGCTTCCACGGCGCCGGTCTCGTGACTGATTCCCCGGCGAGCCCCCATCGCCTGATCGCGAGCACAAGCGCCGTTTACCTGGTCGAGATCGCCAGCAACGACGACGCCGTCGATCCAGACGCCAAGCTGAAGCTCGCCGCCGAGCTCAAACGGTCGGAGCTGTCCGGCCGGATCGACGTGTGCCCGGCAAACCATGGCTGGTGCGTGAGCGGCAGCGCGGCCTACGATGAGGTGCAAGCCGAGAAGGCTTGGGCGAGGCTCATCGGTTTGTATGGCCATGCCTTGTGATGAGGCTTCGCGTGGGCAGCTCGCAGGAGGAGCTAGGTTTGTGTTGATCCCGTCCAGTCTCCGCGCGCCGACCTCGATTCGAAGGGCATTCATCGGCGTCATGTGATCTCCCTGGGGGGCCAGATGGAGCCCGGGGTAGCTGGCGACCCGGGGGCCTAGCCAGTGCTGTTCAGGCTAGCTGTTCTCCAGCCGGGGACACGGCTTCTTCGACGGATCGGCCACTTCCATGCGGCGGGACGCGGCGCGCAGCAAAGCTGGTGCTTACGAAATTGGCACCTCTCCGAGGTCCTGAAATTCAGAACCGCGCATTCAGCACAGCGTTCGCGCAGATGGAATTCCTGTGCGGGAAAGCACCAAACTTGCGCCGTACTGCTGTCTGAGCCGCTCACGGCCCGAAGCTTAAGTCGAAGAAAGTCAGTTGCGGCTGCTGCGACATTTTTGGACCTCGTGGTCGATCCGCTACGAAGCCATTCGGACGTCGGTCAGCTTCTGAAACTCCGCCAAGATCTCCGGGTGACATTGGGCGAGGTAGCCGACAACCCGCGCGTTCGCGAGAAGCCTGCTAACATACCCCGTCGCGAGCACGAGATCGAGATGGTCAGCGCCATAGTCCTTCTCGATCACCTTGAAGTGCCGCTGAAGCTTGGCTGATTCCTCCTCCATGAGCGCGATCTGCTCGGCCGTCAGGCCCTTCAGCACCTTCGGCTTTCTGGGCTTGCTGAGCTGACCCTCGGGCGTCGCCGCGACCAGAGAACGGGCGTACCCGATCGTGTATCGGTTCATCGCGATCATCAGCTGGGCCGCCTCTATCTGCCGCTCCGGCTGAAGCCGCCGCAGCTCCCGAAACGTGTTCAGCGCCACATGCTTGTCCCGGAGCAGCTCCGCCACTTCCGGGCAGATGCCGTCGAGGAGCCGGCGCCGGCTGCGGATCGCCTTGATGTTGACGTTCAGCGCTCGCGCGAGCCGCTCCTCCGAGACCCCCTTATCCAGCGCGGTCATGATCATCCTGTGCTCCTGGATGATCGCCAGCCGGTTGACCCTCTTGTTGTACGTATAGGCCTCGTCGTCCGTGGAAATCAGGCAGACCACGGCGCTGATCCCCTCGTCCTTCAGCACCTCGATCCGCAGGTGCCCATCGAGGAGCTGGTACATGTTGGGATCTGCATCGCGGATGACCACCGGCGGTTCGATGATTCCCACCTCTCGGATGGACGCTGCAATCTGGGCGTACTTGACCGACTTCTTGATATTCTCCGGCACCGTCCGAAGCGGCAGGATCTGCTCGATCGGGATGCGGACGCTCGCGACCTCGAAGCCGAGCTTCAGCTTGTCCTTCACTCCACTGCCCCCACCAGCTCCGGTATCCGGGCGGCGAGATTGGCCGGAACCGTGATCAGGTCCTCCTCCTCGAGGATCGCGAAGAAGCCGTCATCGTCGATCAGGCTCCTGATCGCCTCGGTGATGAAGCTCAGGCGCGCCTTGGCAAGCTCGGAGCGCCGGATCAGGTCCTGCTTGCGCTGGGTGTCCTCCTCATAGGCCTTGACCAGAGCCTGGGTCGACAGCGGCCGCCGGTTCCTCTGCTCGACGCGCAGCCCTTTTCCGCGGCGGCGGCGGAGCTCCACCAGGCGGCGCGCCGCCACCAGCTTGCGCCCCTTCAGCAGGTTCTGCTCGTAAGCCGACTGCAGCGCCCCCTGAACCTCCGCATCGTCGCAATCGGCAATGTCGACGGCGACGGTAATCGGAATGGCTCCGGACTCGACGGCCCGAAGCAGCCGCTCCTCGCCGCGCCTCAGAAGCCGGCTCACCCCGCTCACATATTCGTAGGAGAGCCCCGTTTTCCTCGCGATCGCCTCAATATTGTAGCCGCGCTCGCTCATTGCGCCGATGTCGTGGAGGAGGTCCAGCGCGCGGTGCTGGCGCCGCGCGCAATTCTCGACCAGGCTCGAGACGAGGCAATCCTCCGGGTCGGCCGTGACGATCAGCGCCGGCACCTCGTCATATCCGAGCGTGCGGCAGGCTTCGACGCGGCCCTGCCCGCAGACCAGATCGTAGAAGGTCTCCTCGCCCTCCTGCCGGCGGGTGACGGTGATCGGCCGCTTCAGACCGACCAGCGCGATGCTCTCGACGATCTCGTTGAAGATGCGACGATTGCGGACACGCGGGTTCACGATCACCACGCGGTCGATCGGGATCATCTCGACCTGCTGCGCGGGGGTGGCCTCCGTCATGCCGCCCTCCTGAGCAGAACTCGCCGCGCCATCTCGTACAGCTTGTCCAGGGACGTGAAGCGGTAGGCGTCGAGCGAGAGGCCATTATATTCGCACAGGCGAACCACTGCCTCGCGAACGTCGATCTTCGGCAGGAGGTAGAAATCGAGCGGGTGCTCGTTCTGCCGGTCCATCCGCACCGCGATGGTCAGGTCTGGCCGCAAGCTTCGATCCAGCCGCACCTGCCACCGGAGCGAACCCGCCGCGGTTGGCCGGCAGCGAACGATCACCAGCGAAGCGGTGAACTCCCGGTTCACCCAGAGAAGATCTGTGGTGCCGTCCTGCAGCACGCGCCCGCCGGCCGTCCGAATGCCTTCTATGACGCTCGCGACCACCTCCGGATGCATACGCCGGAGGGTGCGATTGATCTCCAGATATCGATAGTCGTGCGCCGGCGAGAAACCCACCAAAGTATAAGCCCGCAAGAGACTGCCGAACCGGCTCCGGAACGCGCTGCTCGAGGGGCACTCCTCCGACTCGTCGATGATGATCCCGGAGAGACTGCCGTGGCGCTGGAGAAGCTCGGCTAGGCGGCCGAGCATCTGCTCGTCGGTCAGCCTTGCCGATCGAGCACCAATGATCGCCTGCGCCTCCATGAAGCGTTCGGGCTCGATGATTCCCTCGAACACACCGTCCGATCGTATCCAGTCCTCGGGCCGATTCTCCTGCCGCGCCTGCTTGAGCTTGAAGGACGTCCGGCCCCAGACATTGTTGCCTATATACTTTTCGTTGATCAGGAGCTGGTGCACCGTGCCCCGCGTCCAGGGCCGCCCCAGGTCCGTCACCAGCCCGCGCTCGTTGAGCAGCCCCGCAATCTCCCCCTCCGTCCGCCGCTCCTCGATGAACAGCCGGTAGACCTCCCGCACCGCCGCGATCTCCTCAGGAGGACCGGGCACCAGGATCACGCGATCCGTGGTGATGCTCTTATGCTCACCCCGCGCAAGCTCTCCTTTCGGCTCGCCATTCTGGTCCACCAGCAGACGCCTGAGCCCAAAACCCGCCGGCCCGCCCTGGCGGAAGCCAAGGCGAATGAGATTGGACTGGCCTGCGAACACCTTGACCGAGAGCTCCCGGCTATATTCACCGGCCATCGCGCGCTTCACCGTCTTGATGATCGAGGAGCCGATGCTCCCGTCATTCTCGAACTGCTCCGCGCAATAGTGAACCGCGATGCCCGCCTTCTTGCACGAAAGCTCTATCGCCGCGGCCTCGTCAGGGTCCTGGAACCGGCCCCAGCGGCTCACGTCGTAGACGAGAATCGCCTTGAACCCGGCCGTCCTGCTCTCGACGTCGCGCAGGAGCTGCTTCAGCGCATCCCGCCCGTCCAGTCGCAGCCCGCTCTTGCCCTCGTCGGCATAGGTTCGGACGATTTGATAGCCCCGCTTCTCGGCGTAGCGGTGGATGGCCGACTGCTGATTGTCGGTGGAATATCTCTGATGCTCGGTCGACATCCGCACATATTCGGCGGCCGGAACCAGGGAAATCGGGGGGTCTGGCGTCTTATCCCAGTCAATCATGTGCGCTCCACCTTCAGCAGCCGCTGACGACAGGTGGGAGCCCTAGATGATCGGAGCGGGAAAGATGTTGCGTAAGAAGGGCAAGAGATTGCCGGAACGGGCGCGCACCGGCGACAGCTATGCAGCCGCCATCGCAGACGCGCTGCGGACCGAGCTCGGCGGCAGCCACCGGGCCACGAAGACCGTCATGCGCTGGACCGGCGCCAGCGAGCGGACCGTGAAGAACTGGCTCAGCGCCCGCTTCGGCCCCAGCGGCGATCACCTCATCCGCCTGGCGAGGGAATCGGATACGGTCCTTGCGACCGTCCTCGCCCTGGCAGACCGCAACCACCACATGGTCGGCGGGGAAATCCGGAGGATCCGGGACTCTCTGGATGAGATGGTCCGACTGATCGATGAAGCGTTCCCAGCACCGAACGACCCCCCGTGAGCCATTAGGGCTCGGCCTACGGGGCGCCGAATCTGATCAGCCTCTCGAGGCTCCGCATCGGGATGAGGGTCATCGATCCAACCTTGATAGTCTCGATGTGCCCTTCCCTGATGAGGAGGTAGAGCTTCGATCGCCCCATGCCGGTGAGGCGGCAAGCCTCTCTCACGCGAACAGCCAGCGGTCGGCACTCCGTCCCCATTGAAAAAGTGGGAGGAATTGCCGCGTTCTCCATCGGGCAAGGATAGCAAAGCGCGGCCGACGGTGAACTGCTTCTTCGGCGAATCTGGCAGCATCTGAGCTCGATGCGTACGGCGCATCTCCCACGTCGAAGCGCTTAGCGCGGTGCTCAGGCAGCCGAGCGGGTGCCGGAGTCGTCATCGTTGCTTGATCGAGGCTGCCCATGGGCTGTTGCACCACCATCCGCGCCGCTAAGAGGAGACGATGAGGCGGCGGTCACGAGGAACTTGACCCGTGCGACGAACAGCGGTTGACAGATGCGGGGCAGCGTCGCGACAACGGGCGCCGGGGGTAACGCATAAGCATGAGACAAGTGACAGAAGCACCTTGCGTTGCTGCAGCGCGAAGGTGATCCATGCCCTTTAACGCTGTTGCTTTTCAGACCAGAGCGCGCACCGTTGATCATCTGGGACGCGAGCAGATTGCGGACGCCCCGACGGCCGTTTCCGAGCTTTGGAAGAACGCCTTCGACGCGTACGCCCGCAAAGTCCGGCTCGATCTTTACGCAGGGCCCCGCCCTGTCGCCGCCATTCTGGACGACGGTCACGGAATGTCTGCAGACGAATTCGTTGATCGCTGGCTGGTCGTCGGCACAGAATCCAAGGCGCAGGGCAGCGCTGTCCCAATCGAGGATCGAAACGGTCTGTTTTTGCGGCCCAAGCAGGGCCAGAAGGGTATCGGCCGACTCTCGAGCGCGAACCTGGGGCCGGTTCTGCTCCTTATATCGAAGCGGACGAACAGCGATTTTGTCGCGGCGCTTGTCGATTGGCGACTGTTCGGCAATCCGTTCCTGAACCTTTCGGACATTGAATTGCCTGTCGGCAACTTCCCTTCCTTGGAAGCGGTCTTCGACGCCTTGCCCGAAATGCGCGAGCAGGTCCGCCGCAACGTCACCGGTGAAGACCGAGAGGCGCGGTCCGGAAGCATTCGCGAGGCCTGGTCCCGCTACGACGCGCTCCACGCCGACGAGGCGGAACAAAAGACGGCTTCTCTTGATGAGGCGCCTTCGCGCTCAATCCTTCGCAGCCTCAACGTTGCGGCATTCGAGCTGGGCCAGCTCGAGCATTGGCCGG
>JBKBWD010000005.1:0-142923 GCA_046289265.1 Bryobacteraceae bacterium
TTCTGCTGATAACACTTCCGCTCGCTGCCCAGGAATTCCGGGCAACAATCTCGGGACGTGTCCTGGATGCGAGCAAGGCGTCGGTAGCAAGCGCATCAATTCAAGTGGTGAATTCCGCGACGAATGAAACATGGAACGCCACGGCGGACACCTCAGGTGCATATTCGATTCCTCTCCTCCGCCCCGGCGTTTACCGTTTAACGGTAACGGCGCCCGGCTTCAAGCAGTTCATTCAGGAGAACATCACGGTTCAGGTAGGACAGATTGTCGGCATCGATGTCTCGCTCGAGGTGGGAGCAGTGACCGAATCAGTCAGCGTGGTCGCCGAGGCAGCGATTCTGGAGACGCAGACGGCCAGCCGCATCGGTGTGGTCAATACGAAGCAGGTATCGGAACTGCCGCTGAACACGCGGAACCCATTCATGCTGGGCGCGATGATGTCGGGCGTCAATTTCCGGGGCGCGGCGATCTGGCAGAGGCCGTTCGATAACGGAGCAATCGCCGAATGGTCCGTGAACGGCGGACGCCAGTCCAATAATGAATTCCTGCTCGATGGGGCGCCGAATAACGCCCAGATGGGAAGCAATAACATAGCCTATGTCCCGCCAGTCGATTCGGTCCAGGAGTTCAGCGTGCAGCAGAACTCCTATGATGCGCAGTACGGTAAGACGGGCGGCGGTGTCTTCAACGTAGTTCTGAAAAGCGGCGGCAATGCCCACCACGGCACGGTTTACGAGTTCGCACGGCGCCGCTGGATGGACGCTAATACGTTCCAAAACAATGCGGTCGGGAATCCGCGGCCCGATCATCGGCTGGACCAGTACGGCATTCAGCTCGACGGTCCTGTGTTTATCCCGAAGGTGCTGAGAAAAGATGGGAAGGTTCGGCTGTTCTACATGGGGCAATACGAGGGCTATTACGAGAAGTGGCCCCAGTTCCTGCGGAACTCCTACCCCGAAATGGAGATGCGGAACGGCGACTTCAGCAAGCTCCGCACCGCAACGGGCGAGCCGATCACGATCTACGACCCGATTCCCGCCAGCCTGGACGCTAACGGAAACCCGACGCGCCAGCCCTTCCCCGGAAACATCATTCCGCAAAGCCGCATCCACCCGGTCGCCAGGGCGGTCAGCCAGTTTATGCCGGAGCCGAACGCCAGCACTCCGGGTGTCCGATATGCTACGAACAATCGCATCAACCCGACCTATGCGGCTACGGATGACTTCTACAACCTGACTCTCAAGTTCGACTGGAACCTCGGCGACAACAACCGCGGGTTTTTCCGTCACGCCTCCAACGACCGCACCGAGGATCGCTGCACGAACGACATTTGCGACGGTCCAGGACAGGCCGGGCAGCAGCCGTTCAAGCGCGTGAACAGCGCGTATGTGCTCGACTGGGTGACAACCCTGAGTCCGACGACCATCCTGAACTTCCGGGCCTCACACAATCGTTTCGAAGAGCGCGGGTTCGGACGCGCGAACGAAGGCTTCGATCTTACTTCGCTGGGTCTTCCCCAATCGCTGATCAGCCAGCTTCCCTCGCCGACGTACTTCGGAAGATGGGACATTGCAGGCTACAGCTCGTTGGGACGCTACCAGGGCATCAATATCACGAACAGCTATAACGTGGCGGGGAATCTGACCAAGATCCTCCGTTCCCACACCTTGAAGGCAGGTCTCGATCTGCGCCGCAACCATTTCATCCAGCAGAACAGCGGCAACATCCTCCACTTCAATGCTCAGACGCAGTGGACACAGCGGCTCTGGAACCAGGGCGAGCCGACCGCGGGTGACGGCTATGCCTCGTTCCTGTTAAGCGGCGTAACGGGATCTTCGAATTATCCCCTATACCCTTTCTTCCGTGATTGGTATAGCGCGCTCTACATGCAGGATGACTGGAGGGTCTCGCGACGCCTCACTCTGAACCTGGGGTTACGGTGGGACTTGAATCTCTATCCGGACGAGAAGTACAACCGCCTCAATCGCGGATTCAACGCAAGCGCAACCAGTCCGATCGCCTCTCAGATTCCCGCCGACATGCTGGCACTGTATCCGAATTTGCGGAACCTCAGCGGAGGACTTGAGTTCGCCGGAGTGGGCGGTAATCCGACGAAGGTGGGCAACTCCGACTTGAACAACATCCAGCCGCGAGTCGGAGTGGCCTACCTGCTTACGGAGAAACTTGTACTTCGCGGCGGCTATGGCCTTTACTACACGAATTTCGCGAACAATAACGATTGGATCCGCACTTTCGGCTTCTCCACCAACACGCCGCTCGTCAACAGCCTGGATGCCGGTAGAACACTTGTGCCGAACCTGCTCGCGAATCCCTATCCCAACGGTATCAACACGCCTCCGGGAGCCGCTCAAGGCCTCAACACATTCATCGGCCAGAATCCGGACTGGTTTGACCCGAGGATGACGGTACCCAGAGTGCACCAGTTCTCCTTCGGCTTCCAGCGCCAGCTCACGAATACGAGCACGATCGAGCTGTCCTACGTCGGGAGCCGATCGATAGGACTGAGCACGGAGCGGGATTTCAACATCCCCTCGGCCGACTTCCAGCGCCAGTGCGACCTGCACCAAGGCGGAAGCCCGGCATTTTGTCAGCAACTGGTTCCGAACCCCTTCCGGGGCATCGAGGCTTTCCGGGGCACCGCTCGATTCAACGCCGCGAATCTCTCACGCTACGAGTTGAACCGGCCGTTCCCGCACTTCGACGGCCGACTCCTCCAGCGTGGCGTCGGCGAGTCAAAGATCTGGTACAACTCCCTCCAGATCAACTACAACATGAGAGCGGGCCGGGACCTGACGCTGCTGGCAAACTACACGTTGAGCAAAATGGTAGAGGAGTGGGGCTACCAGGATCCGTTCCGGTCCATTCCTCAGCGCGGCCTCTACTTCAGCGACCGTCCGCACTTCCTGAAGTTCTCGACTGTTTATGAGCTTCCGATCGGGCGCGGCAAATCGATCGGAGGCAACATGGGCCGGTTCGCCGACAAGCTCATCGGAGGATGGCAGATCAGCACGTTCTCGCAGTTCGCCTCGGGTGAGCCAAACAACCTGCCGGGCAACGTTTTCATGCTGAAGGATCCCCGGACGGTTGGCGGTGATTGGAACGGCACCGTCGACTGGAAGCAACACCGTGTGGTCGGTTTCAACCCCTGCGTGTTGCGGCAGTTCAACGACGGCAGCGTCCGTCCGACGCAGTTCAGCATCGACCGCGGCTGCGGTAACGACCCGTCCGCCTACGCGTGGCTGCGTGTCGCGGACTTCACAATGGGCCAGGGCATCCCCGGCGGAAATCAGAGCCGGCTGACGCCTTCGCGCAGTGGACAGATCCGCAAGCAGCCGTTCTTCAACGTCGACGCTTCGCTGTCGAAGATGACCAACATCACCGAGAAGCTTCGCGCGCAGATCCGCATCGAAGCCTTCAACGCGACCAACTACTACTTCTTTGGAAGAGACTCGCACTTCAACACCGGGCCGGATGACCCCAACTTCGGAACGATCTTCCCGCATCTGGCCTGGATCGGCAACGGCTATCCACGCCAGGTGCAGTTGGGCTTCAAGCTGCTCTGGTAGTCTGCGATTACTCCGCGCGCCGGTTATCGTTTGAGGATGGTGACCGGCGCGCGAATTTCCCATCCCGCCTCTTCCAACTCCGGCGTCACCTGCTCCGCTTCCGGATACCCCAGACACAGATAGGCGATCAGCACCCATTTGGGCGGCAGATCGAGTGCGCGCAGGACCGCTGCCGGGTCGAGGATCGAAACCCAGCCCACTCCCACTTCGTTGGCGCGCGCCGCGAGCCAGAGCGTGTGAACAGCCGTCACGACCGAGTACTCGATCGTCTCCGGCATGGTGCCGCGTCCCAGGCCCTGCCCCTGCGTAGTGCCTGGGTCGGCGCAGACAGCGAGGTGGACTGGGGCTTCCTCCAGGCCCGCCAGCTTGAGGCGCGCGTAGAGTCCGGCGCGGCTCCCTTCGTATTGCGCAAGCGCCTCGGCGTTGGCTGTTTCGAAGTTCCGACGGATCGCGGCGCGGCGTTCGGGATTCTCCACCAGTACGAAACGCCACGGCTGGCTCAGGCCAACCGAAGGAGCGAGGTGAGCCAGAGAAATGAGTTCATCGACCAATGCTTGAGGCAGAGGATGGCGCCGGAAGCGGCGGACATCCCGTCTCCAGGTCAGCAGCTCGCGCAATTGTTGGCGAAAGGTCTCGTCGAAGCGGGGTGGCGTCTCCACGTCTTTGTATTATGCAGGCGCGGAGCTACGTCAGTCGATAGCGGCCGGCTGCAAATCGACGTGCAGAGAACCGCCCGGTGCAATTTCGACCTCCCTGGCCTTCAGGCGCACGCGCCATAGCCTCGCGACGCCTTCAGGCGACGGATCGAACGGCTCGCCGCTTGCCAGCACGAGATACGGGCCGGGCGCCAGTGCGCCGGTGCGATAGAAGCCATGCTGATCCACCTGTCCGATCCGCACCGTGTCCGAGAGTTCCGGCTCGCACGCGGCGCCGCGCGGGATCACGTAGACATAGGCTCCGGCGACTGAACCTCCGTCCCGATCGGCGACGCGGGCCGAGAATGTCCCGCCGTCATGCCCGAGCACAACGCGAAGCGCCGCATTGCCGATTCCGCTTCCGAGGTGCAGCGCTGCGTGCCGTATGCTCTTGCCGCCGTAGAGAATGTCCTTAACGTAGCTCCGGCCAGAAAGTCCGCTCACGGCGACGGAGTACTCGTCCATGAGGAGGCCGGGAAAGCCAGCAGTTCCCGGTACTGCTGGCCGAACCGAGAGTCCTTCGTCGGCGAACGGCGCGCGGCGGAGCGGCGAAAGTGAAACCGTAACGGGCGGCTGCCGGGCGTCCTCCGGCGGCGTTTGGTCCCACACCGTTTCACAGGTTAGCGGAAGGCGCGGCACGGCCGAGAGCACCACTCCTTCTACATCGCGATCCGTAATCGTCACAAGGGCCGTTCCGAAGTATTCGGCGCTGTGTGGCGAATGCGCCATCAGTTGGTATTCGCCGGGCGTGAGATCGCACAGGCGCAATCGTCCGTCGGGCGCCGTCACGCCTCCGGGCTCAGTTGTCATAAAACCCCCGTAGCGATGATTGCCGCGCGAGGGCTGCCGCGCGAAGATCTCGAACCGAAGCGAGGCAGGCCTGCCGGCCGCCTGAAGAACGCCTTCGATGCAATAGGACGGCGAACGCCGCATTCGCAGATCCACCTGCTCGCGGGATTCACTCTCCTGCAGAATGACCCATTGGGCGCCTTCGACAGTCTCGGAGCCGGGATAGTAAGTGGGGACTGGTACGGGACGGCGTAATTTCGGAGCGGCCGGGACGTCCGACACAGCCTGTAGGGTCGTGTGTTCCCGCCGTGCAAGAACTGCGTACGGCGTCCCCGGCACGATGCGACTCAGGCGATAGGCGCCGTCGTCGTCGGTCATTGCGATGCTTCTGTACGTGTAGCGGAGGGCTCCATCCTGATACTCGCGTCCGACCAGATAGACCGTGACATTCGCCATAGGCTCGCCGTTGTCATCGGTAACTCGTCCGGAAAGTCCGGCTTCCGCAGCAAGCACGAAATCGGCGGAAGTGAGGGGTTCTCCCGGCGCGAGTGTATAGATCCGGGTGACGGCTTCGGCCGGATTCCAGAAAGCCCGCGCGGTATATCGGCCCTCAGGCAAATTGGAGAACTCGTAGCGTCCTTCCGCATCCGTGGCAGCCCTTCGCTGCAGGCCGGAGCCGACGAGTAAAACGTTAGCGCCGCGGGCAGGCGCGCCTGTCGCCGCCTCCCGGACGACGCCGCTGAGCGAGGCCGGTTTCACTTCGGCCTGCGCAAGTGCAGTAAGTGCCAACATTGCCAGCAGCATCTGCCAGCAGCTTACACTATTCCGTATGATGGCGTTACAGGTGGTGCTCCCGTCGTCTCAACTGGTCGAGCCCGTTTGCGACCTCTGGCGCGAGTACTGGGATAGCCTCGGGCTTCCGAATGAGTTCCAGGGTTTTACCACTGAGTTACATTCTCTGCCGGGCATTTATGCGCCGCCCAGGGGCAGGCTGTTGTTGGCGCTGGTGGAAGGAGCAGCCGCCGGAACCGGGGCGCTGCGGCCACTGAGCGAAACAGCGTGCGAAGCCAAGCGCCTCTACGTGCGCCCTGCCTTTCGTGGGACGGGTGTGGGCAGGGCGCTGGTGATGCGCCTGCTCGATGAAGCTCGTGCGGCGGGCTACCGGACTATTTACGGCGACACCCTGCCCTCCATGCACGCAGCCCTACGGCTCTACCGCGCCTTCGGGTTCACCGATTCCCCGCCCTACTCGCCCGAGCCGACGCCTGGCGCGATCTATCTCAAGCTGCAACTGTGAGTCATCTGGCGATGAGCTTCCGAAACTCGGACCAGGAGCGCGTGTTCGCCACGTCGGCCGCCCCGCACCAGCCGCGGCGCGCCTGATCGACACCGAACCGCATCGCCGCCAGCTCCTCCACGCGGTGTGCGTCCGTGTCGATGACCAGCTTCACACCGGCATCGCGCGCCATCTTCGCGTGAAGGTCATTCAGATCCAGGCGGTCCGGCTGCGCGTTGATCTCCAGGAAGACGCCGTAGTCCCGCGCCGCTTTGACCACCTCTTCCATATCGAGCTGATAGGGCTCGCGCCGTCCGAGGATGCGTCCGGTCGGATGGCCCAGAATATGAACGCGCGGGTGCTGGAGCGCGCGCACCACGCGCCGTGTCATCGCCTCCGCGCTCATGTTGAATTTCGAGTGCACCGAAACCACCACGACATCGAGTTCCTTCAGCGTCTCCTCATCGAGGTCGAGGCTGCCGTCGTCGAGGATGTCGACCTCCGCGCCCCGCAGGATCTGGATTCGCGGCACAGCCTTTCGCACCTTCTCGATCTCGCGGAACTGCTTGCGGAAACCCGCACGGTCGAGCCCCTTGGCGACCCGCACGGCCTGCGTGTGATCGGTGATGGCCAGATACTCGTAACCGCGCGCACGGCAGGCTTCGGCCATCTGCTGGACGGTGTTCTTGCCGTCCGTGTAGGTCGAGTGCATTTGCAGATCGCCTTTGATCCGGTCGAGCGTGACCAGACTGGGGAGCAGGCCGGCGCGCGCCGCATCGATTTCGCCACGGTCTTCGCGCAGTTCGGGAGGAATCCACGGCAGATCGACCGATTCGAAGACCTCCTCCTCGGTTCTGCCGCCAACCCGCCGCGCGCCGCGAAAAACCCCGTATTCGTTGATCTTCAATCCGCGCTTCACACCCAGCGTCCGGACAGCGATATTGTGCGGCTTTGAGCCCGTGAAGTAATGCAGCGCCGCGCCATAAGACTCTTCCGGAAGGATGCGCAGATCGACTTGGATCCCTGCCTGCAACACAACCGTACACTTCGTGCTGCCCTTGGCGAGGACCTCCTTAACCAGGGGGTAACGCACAAAGCGATCGGCAATCGCCGGCTTGCCCGATTCGACCGCGAGCAGGTCGAGATCGCCGATCGTGTCGCGGCGGCGCCGGTAGCTTCCGGCCACCTCGAGGCGCCGTAGTCCCGGCGAGCCCCGCAAGTATTCGAGGAAGGGCTCAACATAGGCCTCGGCCTCGGAGATCCGGAAGCGCGCGCCGGCGGCCTTGCGCTCGGCGATGCCTTGCAGGATGCGGCCCTCAATCGTCTTCTTGAGGCCGCGCAACTGGCGCAGGCGGCCCGATCGCGCCGCCTCCTCCAACTCATCGAGCGTCTTGATGCCCAGCTCGTCGTAGATCTGTTTGGCGCGCTTGGGCCCGAGTCCGGGGATGCGGATCAACTCGACCAGGCTTTCGGGAATTTCGAAGGTGAGCTCGCGCAGTAAGGTCAGTTCGCCCGTCTCGACGATCTCGCGGATCTTCCCGGCAAGGTCCTTGGCGATGCCGGGCAGACGTTCGAGCGCCTTCGGTTCGGTTTCGACCAGCGTGGCGCAGGCCTGCGGCATCGTTTCGACGGTTCGGGCCGCGGTGCGATAGGCGCGCACGCGGAATGAATTAGCGCCCTGGATCTCCAGAAGGTCGGCGACCTCCTGAAAGATCTTCGCGATTTCGATGTTTTCGACTCGATGCGTTGCAACCGTCATTTCGTCAGCTCCAGGAACTCACGCTCGCTCAGGATCGGGATTCCGAGTGCGCGCGCCTTCTCATACTTCGAGCCCGGCTCGGCGCCGGCGACGACAAGGTCCGTATTGCGCGTCACTAAGTCCGCCGGGTGACCGCCCTGGCGCCTGATCATCTCCTCGGCTTCCGTGCGCCGCATCGACGCGAGCGCGCCCGTAAAGACAACCGTCTTGCCGGCGAGAGGCCCGCGCCGCTGCTGTGCGGGCCGGATCAGTTCGAGGCCGCGTTTCAGGCAGAGATCGATTGTCCGGCGCGCAGCCGGACTCCTGAGGTAGCCAACGACACCCTCAGCGACCACCGGGCCCGTGACCTTCCGGATCTCATCCGTGCTCGCCGCCTGCAGGGCTTTGAGAGTTCCGAAGCGCCGGGCCAGCCTGCGGGCCATTTCAACTCCCACGCCCGGTATTCCCAGGCCGTACAGAAAGCGCGAAAACTCCGTCCGCCGGGCTTTTCGAATCGACTCCATCAGGTTTCGGGCCGAGACAGGACCGAAGCGGCCCAGGCGCAGCAGGTCCTCCTCGCGGAGAGTAAAGAGATCGGCGACCGAGCGGACCACCCCGGAGGAGACGAGCAGGTCAGTGGTCTGCGGCCCGAGTCCGCGGATGTCGAGAGCATGGCGCGAGGCGAAGTGCCGGATGCTCGCCTTGAGCTGCGCCGGGCACGCGAGCCCGTTGGGGCAGATGTCGAGGGGCCCGCTTTGAATCACCTCGGCGCCGCAGGCCGGGCACTTTGAGGGCATCCGAAACGGCCGCGCGCGCTGCGCCGGCTCACCGACACGCTCGATCACTTCGGGAATCACATCGCCTGCGCGCACGACCCGCACGGTATCGCCAATACGAAGGTCCTTGCGCGCAATTTCCTCGCGGTTGTGCAGGGTCGCGCGCGCCACTTTGACTCCGCCGATCTCGACGGGATCGAGCACGGCGACGGGCGTGAGAACGCCGGTTCGCCCCACCTGCGCGACGATCTCCCGGATGCGAGTCTCCTTCTCCCGCGCGGCGAATTTGTAGGCCAGGGCCCAGCGCGGATGCCGCGCGGTCACACCCAGAACGTCACGCGCGCTGAGCTCATTGACCTTCACGACAATGCCGTCGATCTCGTAACCGAGGCTCTCGCGCTTGTCTTCCATCTCTCCGTGGTACTCGAAGATCGCGTCGACGGAGCCGCCCCGCTGCGCCAGCGGGGCGGTCCGAAGCCCCCAGTCCCGCAAGCGGGCCATCGCGTCCCAGTGAGTGCGGAAACCTGACCCACCCTCGATGGCGAGCAGGTCGCAGACTACCAGCTCAAGTTTTCGCGAAGCCGTGACGCGCGGGTCGAGTTGCCGCACGGAACCCGCGGCCGCGTTGCGCGGGTTGGCGAACAACGGCTTCCCCGTCCTTTCGAGCGCGGCATTCAGACGTTGAAACTCGCTCACGCGCATGAAAGCTTCGCCGCGAACGGCAAGCAGCCTTGGAGGCCGCGCGGAACCCGTGCGAAGCGAGAGTGGAACCGAGCGGATCGTCTTGACATTTTCGGTCACGCCCTCGCCCCGGACGCCGTCGCCGCGCGTGGAGGCACGGCTCAGCCTACCGTCCTCGTAGACGAGTTCGATCGAGAGGCCGTCGAACTTGGGCTCCAGCACGAAGCTTAGGGAGCGGCCGGTTTCGCGCTGTACACGGCGTACGAACTCGTGCACCGCCTCGGGGGCCGTGACCGAATCGAGGCTGAGCAAGGGAGTAACGTGCACAACCTCGGGAAAGGATGGCGAGGGCTGGCCGGCCACGCGCTGGGTCGGCGAATCGGGCGTGACCAGGTCCGGGGAGGCAGCCTCCAGTTCCCTGAGCTCGTTGAACAGGCGATCGTACTCCTCGTCGCTGATCTCGGGGCGGTCGAGAACATAGTAGAGGTGGTCGTGATGCCGGATCTCCTCGCGCAGGCGTGAGATTCGGCGGCGCGCCTGTTCGCGAGTCAACTCGGTAACCTGCGGGCTCTTCAAAACAACCTCCCGCGCGCGGCCTCATCTCCATCGTATCGCGAGGCGTAACAATGCAGGCCGCCCGGTATCTATCTGTTGAGGGGACCTGCTATGAGAGGAAAGCCTGCGCTCCTGATCACCGGCTGTGAAGGCCTGATCGGGCAGCGCATCAGCGAAGCGCTGCACCACGACTATCGGATTATCGGGCTGGATGTGCTACCCGACACAAGCCATCCCGAGCGAATCGAGTATCTTCGCTGCGATCTGACCAGCGATAGCAGCGTCGAGCAGACGATGCAGACGGTTCGCGACCGGTTCGGGAAGAAGCTGGCAAGCGTCATCCACTTGGCCGCCTACTACAGCTTTTCCGGCGAACCGAGCCCAATGTACCGGGACCTCACGGTCGAGGGAACGCGGCGGCTCCTGCGCGCTCTGAGGGAATTCGAGGCCGAGCAATTCGTCTTCTCCAGCACGCTGCTAGTGATGGCTCCCTCGCGCGAGGGAGAACCGATCCGCGAAGATTCCCCGGTGGCGCCTGCCTGGGCCTACCCGCAGTCTAAGGTGGAAGCGGAAGCGGTCATCCACCAGGGGCGCGGCAGCATACCGGCTGTCATCCTTCGTATCGCAGGCGTCTACGATGAAGATTGCCATTCGGTTCCGATCGCGCAGCACATCGCTCGCATCTATGAGCGCCAGTTCGAGAGCTACTTCTTTCCGGGCAACCCCAATACCGGGCAGGCGTTCGTGCATCTGGACGACCTCGTCGCCTGCTTCCGCCTGGTCATCGAGCACCGGCGCGACCTGGAGCCCTACGAGGTCTTCCTCATCGCCGAGCCGGACGTCATGAGCTACCATCAGCTCCAGGACACCATCGGTGAGCTGCTCCACGGACGCGAGTGGCCCACTTTCCGGATTCCCAAAGCTGTCGCAAAGGCGGGCGCCTGGGCCGAGGAGCGGCTGCTCGGCGGCGAAGAGAAGTTCATCAAGCCCTGGATGGTCGATCTGGCTGACCAGCACTATCCCGTCGCCAGCGACAAGGCACGCGCCAAACTTGGCTGGAACCCGAGGCACCGCCTGCGGCGCACGCTGCCTGAGATAATCCGCCGCCTCAATCAGGACCCGGCGGGATGGTACCAGCGCAACAAGCTCAGGCTCCCGGTCCGGAGGGCTGCATAGAACGGTATGGCTGATCTGAACGTCCCGGCTCCGCCGTGGGACTACAACCCGTCTTCCTGGGGGCGCCGGATCGCGATCGCCGTGATTGCGAGCGCGGCGTTCTTCATCGCGGCGTACATGGCGCTGTACCAGTGGCGGTTGATCGAGAGTGCATGGGATCCGATCTTCGGCCGCCAGACCGAAGAGGTGCTCGACTCCGACGTCTCGCACTGGATGTGGAGCCTCGTCTACATCCCGGACGCGGCGCTCGGCGCCTTCGCTTATCTGGGCGATGCGATTCTGGGCCTCGCCGGATCGAGCCGCCGATGGCAGTACCGGCCGTGGCTGGTAGCACTGTTCGCCCTAGACGTGATCCTGGTAAGCCTGGTAAGCGCCATTCTGGTCGTGCTGCAAGGTACGGTGGTCGGCGCCTGGTGCTTCCTGTGCCTGGTGACAGCGGCGCTCTCACTCATCCTGATCTGGCTGGCATGGCCGGAGGTCTGGAGCTGCGGCGTCTTTCTTCGCCGCGTCTGGCGCCGGACGCGCAGTGCGCGCGTGATGTGGGACGTCTTCTGGGGAAACTATATGCGCGAGGCCGACGAGGCCGCTCTCGTGCGTTGAAGGTTTCAGTAGTTGAAGGTTTCAGTATATGTGGCCGCGCGATATCGAACTCAGTCTGGGGCTCTGGCTGATCGTCAGTCCCTTCGTCTTCCGCCACCCGGCCGAGGCCGTGACCTGGTGGGCGAACGACATGCTCTGCGGGCTTGTCGTGGTGGTCTTCAGCCTGCTCTCCTACAGCGTACGCTTTCACTGGGCACACTTCTTCACAATTGCCGTCGCGATTTGGCTTTACGCCTTCGCCCGATTCAGCGTTTCCTTCCCGCCGCCGGCGGCGCTGCAGAACAATGCGGTCGTCGGACTCCTGCTGGCGCTGTTCGCCGTCCTGCCAAATGAAGCCGAGCGCCCGCCCCGACCCTGGCGGCGCGACTGAGGCGGGCCGAGTACGAATGGCACGCCGGTTGCAACGGTTTCGGGTATTGGAGGCGCATCATGAAGGTGCAGGAAATCATGACGGCGGATCCCGCCTTCTGCACGCCCGAGACCCGGCTGCCTGAAGTCGCCAAACTCATGGTCCGATTCGATTGTGGCGAGATTCCCGTCGTCGACAGTCAGCAATCGCGAAAGCCCATCGGCGTCATCACCGACCGTGACATCACCTGCCGCACCGTCGCCGAGGAGAAGAACCCGCTCATGATGACCGCGCGCGACTGCATGTCCGCGCCCGTGATCACAGCTACGCCGAACACCCCCGCCGAGGAGTGCGCGCACCTGATGGAGGAGCACAAGGTGCGTCGCGTGCCGGTAGTGGACACCTCCGGACGGCTGTGTGGAATCGTTTCGCAGGCCGACATCGCGCAAAAGATCGGACGGGAGTTGGCCGGCGAAGTCGTCGAGCGAGTTTCAGAGCGGTCTCCCGAGCCTTCGCTGGTGGGATCCTGATGTGTGGGCATCCGGAGCGGCCCGCCCGCTCCGGGTCTCCCACGCAGTTTGGCACAAAGGAATCGGCAACATCGGAAGGAGGCTCGGGTGAAGCTGATTCTTTGCGTCCTGATCCTGAGCATCGCGGGCCGGCTCGACTCGAGTGACCGCCGCGTCATACCCGGACTGGAGCCCGAAAGCGCCGAGTTAAAGCTCGGCGAATCAACTGACCTCCTGGCGGGAGTTTGCGTTGGCGCCATCGACTTCAGTACGGCGTGGGATATACCTGTACGCTACGGCGGCTCGGGCCGGATTTTGCCGATCTCGGCGATTCGTTCCATCCCGAAAAGGTGATCTACGGCCGCTTCCTGGAGTCCACGAGCGAGGATGCCGTAATCAGCGGATGGAGCATGGAGAGTCATCCAACACTGTGGGGAGGCACGCTTCTCTTGACCCGGCGCGAAGGCCGCTGGCAGCCGGTCTGGTACAGAAGCGCTGTGATCAAGAAGTCCTGCCGGAAGTTGGCCCTGCCGAGTGGCCGGGAAATCCTCCTGTGCGAAACCGGCGACGGCGGCATGGGCTATGTCTTTCATTTCATCTACACCGTCGACCTCACGGCGCCGGCGGACGTACGCAGCAAACCCATTGTCGTCGCCGATGCCTTCCGGAGCAGTTGCGTCGAGCGGGAGCAGGAGATCGCGGCCGTCAAGTGGTATGCCGAAAGCAGCCGGCTAGCCGTGACAATCAGGACGCCGCAGTGGCGGCAGTCGCCAAACGAGGTCTGCGTGTGCGACCCCGCGCCGGCCGAGCGCCCGCCCCTCGTGGTGACTCTGGAGTTTGAATTAGACGATCTGGGATTCCGCCCGATTCCGCTTCCGGCACTTGCTGAACCTCGACGATGACTGCCATTGAAAGAATTCGTGTCCGCGCCGGCTTTACGGCTCAAACGGCCAGTTCGCCGTGGTGGAGTAGCCGCCGTCGACCGTGATGGTCTGGCCGGTGACGTAGTTCGATCCTGGCCCTGCCAGGAATACGGCCAACGGAGCGATATCCTCCGGGGTCCCCATCTCGGGGTTGGGCTGGGCGCCGCGCAGCCAGTCGCGCATCACGCCCGCCTGCCACATCTGGCGGTTGAGGTCGGTCAGAATGAAACCCGGCGCGATGCAGTTCACCTGGATGTTGTAGCGGCCCCACTCGGCGGCCAGCGTGCGCGTGAGTCCCGCGATGGCGCTCTTGGTCATGCCGTAGACGGTCAGGTAGGGCAGCCCCAGCAGCGAGGTGAGGCTGCCGATCAGAATGATCTTGCCGCCCTGGCCCCGCTCCTTCATCCTCTTGCCAACCTGCTGTGCAAGTTCGACCACGCCGTGCAGGTTGGTCTGCATCACGTGATCGTATTCTTGCTTGGTGTACTCCTCGAAACGCTTGCGGACATTCGTGCCGGCGACGATACAGAGGATATCGACGGCGCCCACGGCATCGGCGGCGGTCCGGACCGAATCGGAGTTGGCGATGTCGAGTTCGAGAGTAGAGGCGTCGAAGCCCGCTTTGCAGAGCTCGCCGGCACGCTCCTTCAGAACGTCGGTGGAGCGCGCCGCCAAAATCGTTTTGGCGCCGCTGCGGGCCATGGCCTGGGCGATCGCCAAACCGATGCCTCGGCTGGCCCCCGCGACGAGGGCGGTGCGGCCGGAAAGGGAGAAGAGATTGATTTCAGCCATATCGAAAGAGAGCATCCTATCACGATCCGCCGCATTTCCGTTAAAGAACCGCAGCCGGACACCGATGAGGCAAGCAGGGGGACTCAGAGAATTTCATGCCGCTGGACGTTTTGATTGTTGACGACTCCGCCGCGATCCGGAAGATTTTGCATCGCGTCCTGATGCAGGCCGAAGTGCCGGTAGGACGGGTGATCGAGGCCGGTGACGGCGTCGAGGCGCTGGAGAAGCTGAAGGCCGAAAAGGTGGGGCTGATCCTGTCCGACATCAACATGCCGAACATGGACGGGCTCCAGTTTCTGGGGCAGGTTCGGGCGAATGCCGACTGGAAAGACGTTCCGGTCGTCATGATTACGACCGAGGGCAGCCACAACAAGGTTCTCGAGGCGGTCCAGCTCGGAGCCTCGGGCTACGTCCGCAAGCCGTTCACCGCGGAGCAGATTAAAGAGAAGCTGACCGGGCTGATCTGAGCCTGGCGGGAGGGGAGAATGAAAGGAGAAATCAGCCAGGAGCTGATCGTCTCGGCCATCAACAATGCAACGATCGAGGTCTTCTCGACGATGCTGAGTCTTGAAATCCGGCAGGGCGATCCCTACGTGGACCGCAATGCGCCGGGCCCGAGCGACGGCGTCGTCGGACTGATCGGCCTGGCCGGAACGTGGGTGGGAACCGGCAGCTTCGCCTGCAGCGCGGAGATGGCCTGCAAGATTTCGGCGCACCTGTTGATGACCGAGTACCAGGCCGTCAACGAAGAGGTGCTCGATGCCGTCGCCGAGGTGACCAACATGGTGATCGGCAACGTCAAAACCGCAATCGAGGAGCACCTCGGTCCGATGGGCCTCAGCATCCCGACCGTCGTCTTCGGCCGGAACTTCACCACCCGCAGCATGGGAAGCAGCGAGTGGACCGTCGTGCCGTTCTACCACGACGCCGACAGCCGGATCGAGGTCCAGGTGTGTCTCGCTGAAAACCGCGAGGCGGGAACCCCAAGCCGCTACCTCGTCGGGGCGCGCTCGAGTTCGTGAGGCCGGCGTGCCTTCCGAACCCCGGGACTACCTGATCTTCCGGCTCGGACCGCAGGAGTTCGCGCTCCCGGCCGGAATCGTTCAGGAGGTCCGGACCGCCCAGGATCTGACGGCCGCCAACGGCTACCCAGGACCTGCCTGCGGCGAGGTCCGCATTCGCGGAAACGCCGTTCCGGTGTTCTCCCTGCACCGGCGGCTGGGCGTCGCCGTCGAGAGCCCGCCCACGCCGCGCTGGATCGTCGTCCTCGCTCTCCGCGACCGCTTCGCCCGGCCCTACACCGCGGCCCTGGGAGCCGAGTCCGTCTCGGAGGTCCTCTCCCTGGCGCCCGCACAATTCAAACCGTGCGACGAAGCCGTTCACCGCGCCATCGTCGGGCGGGTCCGCATCAAAGGGCGCATCAAGCTCATCCTCGACCCCGCAAGCCTGTTCGACTCCCACGAGCAATCCCATCTGACCCGTTTGTCACC
This sequence comes from Bryobacteraceae bacterium, assembly GCA_046289265.1. Taxonomy (GTDB): domain Bacteria; phylum Acidobacteriota; class Terriglobia; order Bryobacterales; family Bryobacteraceae; genus JBKBWD01. The sequence goes on from JBKBWD010000005.1 coordinate 15,937, forward strand.
GCTCCTCAGCGCCGCAGTGTGACAAAATAACGGAAGTTTCACATGCGGATCGCTCTAGCTACTTCTCTGGCCGAGCTTCCACCCAGCGACCGGGCGCTCGCCCACGCCTTGACAGAACACGGAGCCGAACCGCGATCCGCGCTCTGGCACTCACGGCACATCGACTGGAGCCGGTTCAACGCCGTGGCCGTGCGTTCCTGCTGGGACTATCACCTCCAGCCTGATGCCTTCCTCGACTGGATTTCGCAACTCGAAACCCTCGGCATTTCCATCGTGAACCCACCCGCGCTGATCCGCTGGAACTTCCGGAAGACCTATCTAGACGAACTCGCCCGGAGAGGAGTCCGGATCCCGACGACCGTCTGGCTTGAACCGGGGCAGTCCGCCGACGTTGCCGAACTCTTCCGCGCCCGCGGCTGGAGGGCCGCTGTCATCAAGCCGCTGATCTCGGCTCGCGCCTATCGGACCGAGCGCCGCCGCGAGGGCACGGTGGACGGCCCGGCGATGATCCAGGAGTACCTCGATGCAATCGAGATCGAGGGCGAGTGGTCCCTGATTTACATGGACGGACGCTTCAGCCACGCCGTGCGTAAGCGCCCGTCCCGCGGCGACTTCCGCGTCCAGATGGAGTTCGGAGGCTCGGCCCTGCCCGCCGCACCTGACGCCGCGCTGCTCGCCTTCGCCGAAGGCGCCCTCCGCGCTTTGCCCGAACCGGGCGTTCTCGTCCGGGTGGATGTGGTCCAGCAGCGCCGCGGCTGCTTTTTGATGGAGCTGGAAGCAATCGAACCCGAACTGTTCCTCAGCGCCGCTCCCGGCTCGGCACACGTCGCCGCCGGAGCCCTCCTCGCGGCTCTCGAAAGTGTACTTTGGGCAGCGGGAGGCCGTACCGGATGACACGCCGCGAACTGCTGGCTGCCTTCGCCGCACAGTCCGCCCAAATCGACCACGGCGGCGCCGTCCGGGGGAGCATCCTGGTCCATGAGCACGTACTACGTACTGGTCGACTTCATCGGCGCAGACCAGGCCTCCCCCTCCCGCTACAACCGGCGTGACGTGCTCCGGGTTGTCCGGCCCCATCTCGAGGAACTCCGCCGCTACGGCTGCCGCCGCCTGATCGAGTGTACGCCGAACTTCCTGGGGCGCGATCCGCGGCTGCTGAAGCAGCTTGCCGGCGATACCGGTATCGAGGTCTGGACCAATACCGGGCTGTACGGCGCCGGCCAGAACTACAAGTTCCTTCCGGCCTACGCCCGTCAGGAGACCGCTGAACAGCTTGCGGCCCGGTGGATCGAGGAGGCCACGCGCGGCGTCGACGGCATCAGGCCGCGGTTCATCAAGATCGGGATCGGCCAGACGTCGCTCGGCGAATGGGACCGCAAGCTCGTGCGCGCCGCCGCGATCACCTCACGCGCCACGGACTTCACGATCGCCTCCCACACTCCCACCGGAGCGGCCGCCGCCGAGCAACTCGAAATCCTTACCGCCGAGCGGGTCGCTCCCGCAAAGTTCGTCTGGGTGCACGCGCAGAATGAGAAGGACCACAACTTCCACCGGAAGCTGGCGGAGGCGGGCGCCTGGGTGGAGTTCGACGGCATCGGGCCGAAGAGCGCCTACTGGCACCGCGACTGCATCGAGTTCATGGGAGAGGCCGGCCTGCTCGGCCGCACGCTGATCTCGCAGGATGCTGGCTGGTATCACGTCGGAGAGCCCGGCGGCGGGGACTTTCGCCCCTACACATACATCTACACGCACTTCGGCGCCGGGCTCGACGACGGGCTGAAGCACCAACTGCTCGTGCAGAATCCCGAAGCGGCCTTCGGGAAGTAGCGGCTATCCGTTCAGATCCCGGAATGCCTCTTCGATCTCCCGCTTCGCCTCGGGTGACGGCGAAACGAGCGGCAGGCGCGGCGGGCCGCCGAAGTAGCCGTTCAAGTCCATCGCGTACTTCAGGCCCGGAACGCCATACTTCGCCGTGACCAGGTAAGCAGCGTGTGCGATGCGATTCTGCCAATCCTGCGCGGCCTCGGTCTCGCGTGTCCGGAACGCTTCCCAGATCGTGATGAGGCTGTAGGGCGCCGCGTTGGCGAAGGCGAGTACTGCCCCGACGGCTCCGACGACCAGCGAAGGCCAAAGCGTCGGCGCCGATCCGGTGAGCACCTGAAAGCCCGGCTTCACCTCGCGGATCATCCGCATGAGTTTTTCCATGTTCCCGGAGCTCTCCTTGATCGCCACGATGTTCGGGTGGCAGGAGAGCTGGGCGACCGCCTCGGCGGGAATGTCCAGGTTCGTCGCCTGCGGCCAGTTGTAGATCATGACCGGGATTTTGGCCTGGTCGGCGACAGCGCGGAAGTAGAGCGTCTGGGCGTCGGCCCGGTTCAGCAGATTCTTATAGTAGTGCGGCGTCCGCACCATCGCGAGCTTGTAGCCCATCCCGGCGGCGCGATTGGTGAGCTCAACGGTCTCCCGGACGCTCTCCATCCCGGTGCCGGCGATCAGCAGCTTCTCCGGCGCCGCGCACTCGGCCACCCACTCCCACATCCGGATCTTCTCCTCGGTGGTGAGCATGACGCTTTCGCCCGTCGAGCCGCAGACGGCGTAGCCGGAGAGTGTCGTGCGGTTCAGCTTCTCGATGTTGTGCCGGACCTTGACCTTGTAGAGTTCGCCGTCGTGTGTAAACGGAGTGGCGATCGGGGGATAGATGCCTTGCAGTTTCATGGTGGGGAACGAGGGAAGCGGGGCGGAAGCGCGAACTTCCCGCCCCATCCAGCCGGTTTTCTGCTAGACGACCTTGAGCAGAATGATGACCAGTGTGTAGAGCGCCAGCGACTCGATCAGAACCAGACCGAGAATCAGCGCGAACCGAATCGCGGCGGCAGCGCCGGGATTCCGGGCCATGCCCTCGGCGGCGCCGGAGATGGCCTTGCCCTGCGCCAGGGCGCAGAGGCCGGAGGCGATCGCCATCGAGAAGCCGGAGGTGATCGCCACCCAGTTGGTGGCGGCGGCAGGTTCCTGTGCGAAGATCGGCGTCGCGAGCACGAACAGGGCTGCGAACAGCAGGAACAGCTTGGTGTTCATTTGGTGTTTCTCCTTGAGGTATAAGTCGCTCCCAGGAGGTGGTTCCCGGCGTGCCTCTTTGGACCGCCGGGCTCACACTGGGAGCGGATAAAGCCGGATGAAAACGATGACAAATTAGTGCTCTTCGTGCGCGACGGCGCCGCCGACGTAAATCATTGTCAACAGCGTGAAGACGTAGGCCTGAAGAAATGCCACGAACAGGTGCAGCGCCATGAAGATCACCGGGACGATCAGGTAGGTGAGGCCCAGGAAGGCCATCGTCACCTGCTCGCCGGCAAACATGTTTGCATAAAGACGAAGCGAGAGCGAAAGCGGGCGCGCCAGGTGGCTCACAATTTCGATCGGAATCATCAGGAACGCCAGCCACCAGATCGGACCGATGAAGTGGGCGAGGTACTTACCAACTCCTACCTCCCGTATGCCGACGAAGTTGTAATAAAGAAAAACGAGAATCGCGCAGCCGACGGTGACCGACGGGAACATCGTGGGCGATTCGAAGGTCGGGATGACGCCCAGCAGATTCCCGAACAGAATAAAGAAAAAGATTGTGCCGAAGAACGGGAGAAATCGCGCGCCGGCGTGTCCGGCCGCCTCCTCCGCCTGATTGCGCAGGAAGCCGTAGATGATCTCGAAGACATGCTGAACCGCGCCGGGCTTATCGGCCGAGAGCCGGGTTCGCAGGAAGGCGAACAGCCCCATGATGATCACCGCCACCAGGATCTGGAGAACCATGTAATTCGTCCAGGGGTGCGCGGGGTCATGCGCCTGAAGTCCGAACAGCCCAAGAATCCCGTTGGCTACCCCTGCGAGGTAGCGATTAAACAGGGCCGTAACCCATAATTCATGTTCTGGCATAGATGAGTTCGTAGAGGATTTCCAGGATGACGGCCATCACTGCTGTCAGGAGACCGCTCAAGGCAGCCATGAGGCTGATCCCAAAGTAGTTTACTATAACATAACCGGCGGAGATGAGCACCAGGTACCGGAGCCCGAGGAAGATGGCGGCCCCGGAGCGCGGCTTCGCGCCGCTCTCGCCCAGCGCCTCGGCGATCCGCTTCAGCCACCAGAAATTCAACCACGAAGCGACCGCACCCAACAGGAATCCGACGCCGCCCGGCCATCCGGCTATCCAGAAGAATCCGGCCGCCCCAACCACGGCGAGCCCGGCCGTCAGCACCTGAATGCGCTGCATCGCCTGCCGGTAGAAGAGTTCGTCCTCACCCGGCATCGCCGCTGGTGTCCTTCTGGAGTTCCTGGATCAGCTTGATCAGTCCCGCCGCGATTCCGAGCAGCAGAAAGACGATGTGCAGAAAATCCGTGCCCAGTGCCCGGTCGAGCAGCACCCCGAGGATGTAGCCGACCGCCGTAGTCGCCGGCAGCAGGAAGGCCAGCGCCATATAGCGGCCGACCATGACGTATAGCGGATTGCGGCCGTCAGGCCGTGTCTGCGGCATGGCGTTGCGCTCGCTTGCGCTCGAGAATGGCGCGGGCCTGCTCGGCCGTCTCCTTCACCAGAAAGCCCATCTTCGGATGACTCGGCATTAAGTCCGCCGGGAGCCCATACTCTTCCAGCATCTCCGAGGTTGTCGGGCCAATCGAGGCGATCACGGCGCGCGCGAGGTTCCGGCGCACCGCCTCGGCGAGCCCTTCCTCCTCCGCGATGCGAAAGAGATGGACGACCTGCAGCGAAGTCGTAAACATCGCGATATCGACTTCGCCCGCTGCCGTCCGCCGCACTGCCTCGCGCAGCGGCCCGGTATCCGCCGGCAGGTCCCACTGATAGACGCGGACCGAAGTCACCTCGGCGCCTCGGGCGCGCAGGGCATCGAGCAGGTCCGAGTTCGACTTTCCGTACTCCTGGACCGCGATGCGCCGCTCCGGACGCTCCGCCGTCGCCTCCAGCAGTTCGCGCCAGGTGTTCGGCTCCGGAACCAGGACGTGAATCGGAACCTGCCACTCTCGCAGCACCGCGGCCGGCTTCGGACCCCGCGCCACGATGGCGACGCCGCGCAGAGCGTCGAAGAACCGGTCCTCCGGACAGCGCGCCGCCAAGACCTTCTGGAGCGCCCGCGCCCCGACGCCCGTCAGGAAGATGACCATGTCGAACTCGCCGGCAAAGAGCCGCTCGGCAAACTCAAAGGCCGAGTCATTCTGTTCAAGCGGCCGCTCCCGCATCGATGGCGCCACGATCGGCTCGCCCTGCTGGTTCTGGATCAGCTTGGCGATCTCGTTGGCGCGGCGGCTCTCCAGCGCAAGCACGCGCAATCCGGAAAGAGGCATCCTGCGACCATTATCGCCCAGCGCGCCGTCCCAGTTCTGTGCCCGTCGCGGGCGGCGCTTTTGACGTGCCGCCCCGCTCCCGGTAAGCCAGAACCTGCCCGCCCCACTTTTCCAGCGCAGCTAAAACCGGCTCAATCTCCTTGCCCATCGGGGTCAGCTCATAATCGACCCTTGGGGGCACCACTGCGTGAACCGTGCGGCGCACGATCCCGTCAGCTTCGAGCTGGCGCAACTGCTGCGTGAGCATCTGGCGCGTCGCCTCCGGGATGGCGCGCTGGAGTTCGGAGAAGCGCTTCGTACCGTGACGCAACTGGTACACGATCAGCGGCTTCCACTTGCCGCCAAGCGCCTCGACCGCAGTGTCCAGCGGACAAGCTTCTCTGAGTGGCGTCTGTTTCGGCATTCTAAGTCACATTATACTGACTACGCATGGAAGATATGCGTTCTAGGCAAACTTAAACGTTTGCCGCACAATCAATCTATGAAAGTGCTGCATATCGATTCGAGCGCGCGCCGGAACCGATCGCACACCCGGCGCCTTTCCGCCCTGTGCATCGAAGAACTTCTGCGCCGTTGCCCGGGCATGGAGGTCATTCGCCGGGATCTTGCGGCGTCGCCGCCTCCGCCGGTCAGCGAACAATGGATCGCCGGCGCCTTCTCCAAGCCAGCAGAGCGCACGCCGGCGATGCGGGAGGCGCTGCGTTTCAGCGACGAACTCGTCGACGAACTGCTGGCCAGCGACCTTTATGTGTTCGGAGTCCCGATGTACAACTACAGCGTGCCCTCGGTCTTCAAGAGCTACATCGACCAGATCGTTCGGGTCGGGCGGACCTTCGCGTTCGATCCATCGAATCACGCACATCTCTACACCGGCCTCGTCCAGGGAAAGTCGCTCGTCGTCATCACGGCACGCGGCGAGGCCGGCTACGGACCTGACGGCCCGTACTGGTTCCGAAATCACGTCGAGCGCTACTTGCTCGACCTGTTCCGGTTCCTCGGGGTCGATCGGATCGAAACGATCGCGGTCGAAAATGATGAGCTTGGCGGCGCGCCGCTTCGCGAGTCGATCCGGTCGGCGGAGGCACGGATCATCGAGTTGGCGGAAGAACTGAGCATCAGCTTCCCCAATCGCCTCTGCCCGTTGCGCTGACGCCGCCCGGCCACGGTGCCTGCATTCTGGGTATACTTTGCCTTATGCAAGCAGGGGGCACGCAACAAGTCTTTGACGCGATCGTCGTCGGTTCGGGAGCCACGGGCGGATGGGCTGCCAAGAAGTTGACGGAAGGCGGGATGCGGGTGGCCATGCTCGAAGCGGGCCAGAAGATAACCCAGAAAGACTTCACCGAGCATATGCAGAGCTGGCAGCTCCCTTATCTCGGGATGTCTCCCAAGATCCTGCGGGAGCGGCCGATTCAGGGTCAGTGCTACGCCTGCACGGAGTACAACCATAAATGGTTCGTTAATGATCTCGAAAACCCATACATCCAGGACAAGCCGTTCAACTGGATCCGTATGCGGGTCCTCGGCGGGCGCTCCCTGAGTTGGGGCCGCCAGAGCTACCGGATGGGCGACCTCGATTTCAAGGCGGCCAGCCATGACGGCTACGGTGACGATTGGCCGATCTCCTACGCCGACATGGTCCCGTATTACGAAGAGGTCGAGCGCTATGTAGGCATCAGCGGCCAGGCCGAAGGCCTCTCGCAACTGCCCGACAGCGTCTTTCTGCCGCCGATGGAGATGACCTGCGGCGAGCAGCGCCTCCGCGACGCGGTCAAACAGCAGTTCGGCCGCACCGTTACGATCGGCCGCACCGCGATCCTCACCCGGAACCACAACGGGCGCGCGGCGTGCCACTATTGCGGACCCTGCGAACGCGGCTGCGTCACCAACTCCTACTTCAGCAGCCCCTTCACCACGGTGGCGGACGCCCAGAAGACCGGCCGACTCACCATGATCACGGATGCCGTGGCCGCCAACATCATCATGAAAGATGGCAAGGCGTCCGGCGTCGCCTACATCGACCGCACGACGCGCGCGGCCCGCGAGGTACGGGCCAAGATCGTCGTGCTCTGCGCCTCGACGCTCGAATCGACGCGCCTGCTGATGAACTCGAATCTCTGCAACTCGAGCGGCGTCCTGGGACAATACCTGATGGATCATATCTACCAGGGTGGCGCCGCCGGCATTATGCCGATGTTGGAAGCGAAGCCCTGGGCTGGCATGCCCCGCCGGCCGAACGGAATCTACATCCCGCGCTTCCGCAACGTTAAGGAAAAGATGACGAACGGGTTCATCCGCGGCTACGGCTACCAGGGTGGAAGCTCCCCCAGCTTCAACTTCGGCGCGCCCGGCTTCGGGCAATCGTATAAGGACGCGGTGCGGAACGGGTTCTGGACGATCAACATCGGCCTCTGGGGCGAGTGCCTCCCTCGCAAGGAGAATCACGTCACAATCGACAGGAACCGCGTGGACGCCTGGGGCGTACCGGTCCTCAAGATCAGCGCCGACTGGAGCGACAACGAAAAGAAGCTCTACGAGGACGGACGCCAGCAGGCCGCCGAGATGCTCGAAGCCGCCGGCGCGAAGGAGGTCCGGCTGACCGGGCAGTATTCGGTGCCGGGCTTCTGTATCCACGAAGTCGGCACGGCGCGCATGGGCAACGATCCGAAGACCAGCGTGCTCAACAAATACTGCCAGGCGCACGACGTCGAGAACATCTTCGTGACGGACGGAGCTGCGTGGGTAACCGTCGGGTGCCAGAATCCGACCCTCACGATGATGGCGCTCACGGTGCGTGCCTGCGACTATATTCTGCGCGAGTACTCGAAGGAGATCGCCTGATCGCCATGGAGATAGACCCGAAGCTCGCCGAACAGGCGCTCCAGGAGGCCATCGAGAAGTACCCCGGCTTCGCCGCCTACGGCCCCAAGATCGTCTGGGCGCCTGTCTACGGCGGCGGAACGTTGCTGGTGCGATACGAGCAGCCGCCTCCTCGCGATGATCCCGACGCCTGGGAGTTCCAGAACGCCGCCGTGAAAGGCTACAAGCGGCTTGCCGGAATCAGTTGATCCCTCTTCGGACGAAAGGGCAGCCACAGCAGCCAGAACAGCAGCGCTCCCAGTGCGCCTGCCGTCCCGATGTAGACGGGCCACGGCCCCATGTAGTCAAGCAGCGTGGGGCTCACTGGCTTCTCCCTGAGGAACATGTAGTTGGTTCCGAATACCGCGTTGAAGGCTCCGACGAACGAAGTAAACACCAGCAGCACCAGAAAAGAGAGCCGCATGCTTCCCGGCCGGGGCCGCGCCAGACCCACGAGGATCAGATAGAGAATCGTCGCGACGACGCCGCCGTGCATGACGAAAAACTGGATCGTCGCGCGGCTGGGGAAAGGCTCCCACAACTCCGGCGTGATCACGGTCAGGCTCGCCCCGGCGAGCGCCCAGTAATAGACGATGTCGAAGAGCGCCGGCCGCAGCGTCAGGGCCACCACGATCGCCAGCCAGAACGTCACGTCGGATAGCTGCAACGGCAGGCCGTCCGGAAAGCCGACCCAGCCGAGCTCAAGGACATGCAGGTACCAGGCAAGCTCGTTCCCGAGCAGGCCGAGCGCCAGTCCGTAGCGGATTGGATGGACCAGGGTCGCGTTGCGGCGGGCCAGGAGGGCCAGCAGCACGGGGACCGCTACGATGGTGGCGATGACGGCGAGGTGAACCGGACCGAACAGACGAAAGCCCGAATCCATAAATCCTCGAGATGGGAAAACCGCTCCCCTGCCGCGCACAGGGGAGCGGGTCGATTCGGATTGTTAGGCCGTGGCGGCCGCGCCCTCGGCGACCACCGGGTTGCGCAGCTCTCCCAGTCCTTGCACCTTGACGACCACATCGTCGCCGGCGCGCAGGTAGCGAGGCGGCTTCCGCGCGAAACCGACGCCCGCCGGGGTGCCCGTGGACACGATGTCGCCGGGCTCTAACGTAAAGACGCTCGAAAGGTAGGCGATCAGATCCGGAATCCGGAAGATCAGGTGCCTGGTATTGGAGCTTTGAAGCACCTCACCGTTGATCTCAATGCTGATGTCGAGATTGTGCGGATCGGCGACCTCATCGGCGGTGACCAGATATGGCCCCATAGGACAGAAAGTGTCGAAAGTCTTGCCCATGAGCCACTGAGTGGTGGCGAGCTGGATATCGCGCGCGCTCACGTCGTTGAGATTCATGTAGCCGTAGACGTGCTCCTGCCACTTCTCGGCGGGGATGCGCCGCCCGCCCTTGCCGATGACGAAGGCGAATTCGGCCTCATAGTCCGGCTGCGTCGAGTTCGACGGGAGGACGATCTCGTCGCCGGGCCCGATAATCGAGGTCCGGAACTTGTTGAAGATCGTCGGCAACTTCGGGATCTCCATGTTGGATTCAATCGCGTGATCGCGGTAGTTCAACCCCACGCAGATGATCTTGTTGGGATTCCGGATTGGCGCCATGAGCTTCACGGACGCCAGATCCGCCGTCGCGTCCGCCGGTGGCGCGGCCAGCACGGCTTCCACTTTGGCTCGCGCCTCGGCGCCACCCGCGATAATCGCGAGCGTGTCGGCGAAGCCGGCCCCGGCGAGACTGATGACTTTATCGCCCGAAACAACTCCCGGCTCGGGTCCGCCTCCTGGACGTTGAAAGGTAACGAGACGCATTGAACTCCTAATGACCTCCGAAAAGGACTTATTGTATCATCCGGAGTTCCTCGCCCACCGGGTTCGCCCAGGTGGAAGCGGAGGAAGTTCTCGTTTTCGCCGGGCGTGTCGTTATAGCCGCGTAGCTCGCATCATGCGGCATTCGCGCGGTAGAGGACAGGCGGGGCGTTCTGGCCGCAGCAGCGCTTGTATTTTCGGCCGGAACCGCAGGGACAGGGGCCGCTTCGGGGGACGCGTTCGCCGGTCTGCTGTCGGAGGCGTTCGTCTTCGTCGAGTTCCTCGATGAGGCGGTGGACGGCGCCTTCGACTTGGCGAACGGTGGGGCCGGCTGGGGCCTCGGCGAGCTTTTCGGCGGGCGCGGGGATGTTCCAGTCCTGGTGTTCGAAGTGAGGGCGGCGGAGGACGGCGAGGGCGGCCCGGAGTTGGACGGCGTGCGGGGCCGCCGGGTCTTCGAGGAGGCGGCGGATTGTCGCCATGGCGAGTTGGGCGAGGCCGGCGAGTTCGTCGTGGAGGTGGATTTCGTAGGCTGCCTGGGCGTGTTTTACGGCCTGGGCGAATGCGGGGATGGTGCGGCGCCATTCGTAGATGGTGTCGCGGTGAACGCCGGCGGCTTCGGCGGCGGCACCGACGGTCGCACCGGCTGCGAGGGCTTCGACGGCCCGGAGTTGGGGTGGGGTGAGGTCCGAAATTTGCGTCGGAAGTGTCGGAATCTGTCGGAATTCGGCTTCTGGGGTGCCTGTGGGCATGGTGGTTCCTCCGGTTTCAGGATAGCGGGGGGAGTCAAGGGTTTTGGGGTGGGTGGCAATAAAACTGCAAGTGGAATGAATGACTTACAAATTAAGAAGTTGCGTGACTGGCGCACCGCGCTCATAGGACTCGGACGTAGCGCATTGTTGTGCACGATTGGCAAAGATGCGACACGGAGCGTTGCATGGGATAGCAAAACCCGCAACAGCAGAATTTGACATTCGCGGAACGTGCTGCTTACCCTGAAGGTTTCCAAAGATGTTCCAAGGCGATGGGGTTCGCCGAATAACCGCGCTGGCTCGTAGAACGACCGCGAGCGCTGATGACTCCTACGAACTTGAGAGGGGAGTCGTCCGCTTAGCGTGCGCAGCAAAAATCTGTTCGGTCCATCTCCTGAAGTCCTTCGCTGGCTGCTCATAGCGGTTCTGGTCGGAGTTCTTTCCGGCACCGCTTCGGCGGCTCTACTATTCCTGCTCGATTGGGCCACCGAGACTCGGGAGGCGAACCGCTGGATCATCGCGCTTCTCCCGCTGGCCGGCTTGGGCGTGGGGCTGCTCTATCGGGCTTTCGGCCGCTCCGTCGAAGCGGGCAACAACCTCCTTCTCGAAGAAATTCACGAACCCAAGTCTGTCGTGCCGTTTCGCATGACGCCTCTGGTATTGTTCGGGACGACCGTGAGCCATCTGTTCGGCGCCTCGGTTGGACGAGAAGGAACCGCGCTGCAAACCGGGGCTTCGCTGGCGGATCAACTCAGCCGGCCGCTCCGCCTCGGACCGGAGGACCGCCGCATCGTGCTGATGGCCGGAATGAGCGGCGGGTTCGGCTCGGTGTTCGGCACTCCACTGGCGGGCGCCGTCTTCGGGCTCGAGGTGCTCGCGATCGGCAAGCTGCGCTACGATGCGCTGCTGCCATGCCTGGTGGCCGCCGTGGTGGGCGACAGAGTCACCCATGCATGGGGAGCGCACCACACCGTCTACTCCGTGCCGTTCATTCCGCCACTCGATCTGACCACGCTGGGCGCTACCATTCTCGCCGGCATCGTCTTCGGTTTCGCCGGACGGCTCTTCGCGAAGCTCACGCACGGCATCGGCCAGGTCTTCGCGAATACGTTTCGGCGAGCGCCGGTCCGCCCATTCGTTGGAGGCATGCTTGTCGCGCTTGTCGTCTGGGCAACCGGCAGTACCCGCTATCTTGGCCTCGGCATACCGACGATCCTGGATGCGTTTTCCGGCCCGCTGCCCTGGTGGGATTCCGGAGCCAAGATGCTGCTGACGTCGCTCAGCATCGGCTCGGGTTTCAAAGGCGGCGAGGTGACGCCGCTGTTCTTCATGGGCGCGACACTGGGCAACGCACTCTCCTCAATTCTCCCGCTACCGCTGCCATTGCTGGCGGGCATGGGGTTCGTTGCTGTGTTCGCCGGTGCGGCGAACACACCGCTGGCCTCGACCCTCATGGCCGTCGAGATGTTCGGCCCCGGCGCGGGTATCTTCGCCGGGATCGCGTGTGTAGTAAGTTACCTGTTCTCCGGTCATTCCGGGATTTACCAGGCCCAGCGAATCGGACTCAGCAAGACTCCCTTTCGCGCTCACGAAGAAGGACTCCCGTTAGCTCTGGTGACGCAATACCGCAACCTCTCCCGGCCGGACCTGTTCGCAGACATTCATCCCCTTGGTTTTTTCAACTGGAGCGATCATCCCCCAATGAATCAACTCGCAGTGCTCAGGCTTTATTTCCATGCCGAATTCGTCGTGGCGGAGGGATCGTTCCTCCGCCGGATTTTCCCGCGGCCACTTGGCCGGTATCTGCTTACGAAAGCCCAGGAGGCCGGGATCGAACAGGCCATCCTTCACCCCGTTTTCGGCGGCTTCCTTCGGGGCGACCGCCTCGCGTTCGGCCACTCGGACGTCGTGCCCGCCAAGCTGCCGCAATGTCTCGAGTTAATCGACGATCCGGAGATTCTGAGGAAGTTCGTCGAACTGAACCAGCGGCATCTTACGGAGGTCCGCATGGTGATGTTGCGCGGCGAGACGCTCGAATTGGACCTGGAGGGTGCGCCAAAGCACGTGTAGCGTGGGGGTGTTTTCAGAGGATTTTCAGATTCATCCTGTACATTGAGGATTCGATTCGGCAGCCTGGGCGCAGACTCCGGCTGCGAACGCTTCAAGACGAGAGGACCAGAGCCATTTCACCCTCACTTCTTCGCATCGCAATCCTTCCTGTACTCGCAACCGTGCTGAGCGTCTGCGCTTCATCGAAGAGTCCGAGGGAAACCTCGACACTCACGGGCACGGTGATCGACCCGGCCCGTGTGCCGGTGAGCGGCATCGAACTCGTTCTGGATTCCGGCACTGAATCCAGACCGGCGGAGACCGCGCTGGACGGAACGTACCGGTTCGCAAACCTGCCGCCGGGAGATTACACGCTCAGGCTGACTCTGCCTGGATTCAAGCCGATCGAACGCCGGGTTCGGATCGCGGCTTCACGGACTACGCGATTGAACGTTCAGTTGGAGTTGGACTCGCTGCGCGAAGAAGTGACCGTCAGCGGCGGGACCGGCGGCGTGTCCACGGAGATCGGAGGCAACCGGGATGCGATCTCCGTGGAGCGCCGGCTCCTCGACGATCTCCCGATCGCCGACCTCGATTACCTCGCTGCGCTTACGCGGTTCCTGGACACCAGCGGCGTGGGCGGGGGCGAGTCCCTCATCGTCGACGGGGTCGAGATGCGCAGCGCCGGTGTCTCTCCGTCGGCGATCCAGGAGATCAGGATCAACGAGAACCCGTATACGGCTGAATATCCGCGCTGGAGCCGGCGTCGCATCGAAGTCATCACAAAGAGCGCCACAGAGCGCTATCACGGAACGTTCAATTTCCTGTTCCGGGACGCGAGCTTGAATGCCCGTCCCGCTTTCGCGCCGCGAAGGCCTCCCGAGCGGCGAAACATCTGGGAAGGAAGTCTCTTCGGGCCGATCGGTTCGAATGGCAAGTCGGCGTTTCTCCTCTCCGGCATGCGGGAGAACGACGATCTCCAGGCCGTGGTGTTCGCTCAGACGCCCCTGGGCCTGCGGAACGAAACGGTTCCGACTCCGGACCGGAACACGATGCTATCGCTGAGGCTCAGTCATCAGTTCAACGACAACCACGCGGCGTTCTGGCAGATCAACTTCCAGGATCAGCATCAGAACAACCTGGGCGTAGGCGGCACGGTGCTGCCGGAGGCGGGAAGCCGCTACCGCTTCCGCGAAGACGAGTTCATCTTCAATCACCGCGGAGTGCTGAGTCCGACGCTGCTCAGCCAGTTCCGGATTCTTGTCGGCCGGTATTGGGCGCCCCTGACGAGCAACACCCAAGAGCAGCGTATCGTGGTTGCCGACGCGTTCGTGGGCGGGGGAGCGCAGGCCGATGTACTGAGGACGGAAATACACACGGCGATCGCGTGGATCCTTACGCAAACGAAATCGAATCACACGTTGAAGTACGGGTTGAATATTCCCGACTGGAGCCGGCGAGGCTATGCGGACTATTCCTACGCACTTGGGAGCTTCACGTTCGCGTCCCTCGACGATTTCCGGGCCGGCCGGCCGTTCGTCGGCACCGTGCAGCGGGGCAATCCGAAGGCGGTCTTCATCGAGAAGAACATCGGGGTCTTCGTTCAGGACGAATGGCGCGTCAGAAACAATCTCTCGTTGAGCGCGGGGCTTCGCTATGACTGGCAGGGAGTATTTGGCGACTGGAACAACTTCGCGCCGAGACTTGCGTTCGCGTACGCACCGGGAAAGAACCGTAAGTTCGTACTGCGCGGTGGAGGCGGCTTTTTCTATGACCGGTCCGGCCCCTATCCGGTATGGGACATGATCCGATATGACGGCACGCGGCAGCGGCGGTATGTGATCAACAATCCGGCATTCCCGTCCGCCTTCGATGATCACGCGCTGGCTTCGGTGCCGATTGGCGAGGTGAGGCTCGACCCGACCGCCGGGTTGCCGTTGATGATGCAATTCAGCGGGGGGTTCGAACGGCAACTTGCGGGACGCACGACGCTGGCCGTGAATTACGTCGGGCTGCGGGGAGCGCAGCAGTTCCGGTCGAGAGACCTGAATGCGCCGCCGCCTCCGTTCTTCGCCGCGCGACCCGACCCGACCCGCAACATCGTGCGGCAGATCGAATCCTCCGGACGAATCGAGGGAAACGCGCTCGAAGTGACGCTTCGGGGTTCCCTGGGTCCGAAGATCACGGGAATCGCGCAATACACGTTCGGAAAGACCATGGCGGATTTCGACGGGTACGCGGGTTACCGCGGAACCTTCGCCCGCGAGTCGCAGTATGCATTCGGCCAGACGCTGGCGAACAGCGGAGCCGCGGTCTGGTATCCGGCCAACAGCCACGACCTCAGCGGCGAATGGGGGCGCACGGACATGGACCGCCGGCACCAGTTCAATATGCTGGCTACAGGCAAGTTTCACAAATGGGTGAACCTCGGGCTGACGGCCTCGATCCTTTCGGGCGTTCCGTTCAACATCACGACAGGCAATGACGATAACGGAGACGGACTTGCTTTCGACCGGCCGGCCGGGGTGTCTCGAAACACAGGCAAAGGCCCGGGATTGCTCGGCATCGATATGCGCTGGTTCCGGGAGTTCCGATTCAATAAGTCGCCGGAGGGTCCGATGATCGTTGTTTCCGCGGACGCCTTCAACCTACTCAACCGGGTGAATTTTCTGAACTTCGTGGGCGCGATGAGTTCGCCCTTCTTCGGCGGGCCGGTTGGCGCTCTGCCGCCCCGCCGAATGCAGTTGGGCGCCCGGTTCCAGTTCTGAGGGACGCTTGCCCGGCGCTACCGCCGGGAGTGGGCGAGAATGTCGATATGCGAGTGCTGATAGCCGAGGACGATCCGCGCATGAGAGGCCTGCTGCTGCAGGCGCTCGCTGAAGAGGGTTATGCGGCGGCACCGGCTTGCGACGGCGAAGAGGCGCTTGCTATGGCGCAAGCCTGCGACTTCGATCTAATCGTCCTCGATGTGATGCTCCCGAAGGTCGATGGCATATCGATCTGCCGACGGCTGCGGGAGGCGAGCGATCGCACTCCGATACTATTGCTGACAGCGCGCGACCAAACCTCGGATATCGTCAACGGGCTCGATAGCGGCGCCGACGATTACCTGACGAAGCCGTTTTCACTGGAAGTGTTACTGGCGCGGGTACGGGCGGTGAGCCGGCGCGGACCGGTGGCTCATTCGATTCTACTCCGGGTCGGCGATCTGGAGATCGATACCGGAGCCCGGGTTGCCAGTCGGTGCGGCCAGAAGATCGATCTGACACGGACGGAGTACGCGTTACTGGAGCTGCTGGCGCGGAACGCGGGAACCGTTCTGCCGCGGGAGAGAATTCTCTCGACAGTGTGGGGTTACGGAACCGAGATCGAATCGAACACGCTCGACGCCTTCGTCCGGCTGGTGAGGAACAAGATCGAGCCGAAGGGCTCTGGCCGACTGCTTCACACGGTCCGGGGTGTTGGCTACCTGCTCGGGGAGGGGAAATAACAGTGGTCCGCGGGTCCATTCGATTCCGGCTCACGATGTGGTATCTCGCGGTCTTCTCGCTCGGCATGGTGAGCCTCAATCTGGCGACGTGGTTTGCGCTCCGCCAGGCGCTCATGGAGAATCGCGAGAACGCGCTCGACCGCCGCCTTGCGGGGCTCGCGCGGTTCCTGGAAGAGGAAGCCTTGGGCAATGACTTGCCTGCGATTCAGGAGGAGGCGAGAGAGTATTCCAGCGGCATGCCGGAAGGGCAGCAGCTTCGGGTGTGGGATTCGAATGGCAATCTCCTGTTCGAACACCGGGGGGCCGGCACCGAGCTGTTAGAGCGGCGCGGGGAGTACACGGTACGCGGGAATCCTGTCATGCTCGAACTCGGCGCGCCGCTGGATGACTATTACGGAACTCTTGCGACGCTGAGCCGGGTGATGATCGGCCTGCTCCCTGTCGTACTTGCGATCGCGTCAGCCGGCGGTTGGTGGCTGGCCCGGCGGGCACTGGCTCCGGTAGACGAGATGACACGCGAGGCGCAATCGATCAGCGCCAGAGATCTGGCCGCGCGAGTCAGCGTTCCCGCAACCGGGGACGAGTTGCAGCGCCTGGCAGCCGCGTGGAACGGACTGCTCTCCCGGATCGAATCGACGGTGCGGAGCGTGATTCAGTTTACGGCGGATGCCGCTCACGAACTGCGGACTCCGGTCGCCGTGGTCCGCACCTCCGCCGAGTTGGCATTGCGCCAGGAGCGTTCCGCGGAGAGCTATCGCAGTACGCTTCGCTCGATACAGGATGAGACGGCGCGCATGACAGACCTGTTGGACCAGCTTTTGCTGCTGGCGCGCGGCGACTCGGGAAAGCTGCAGTTCCGGTTCGATGCCGTCCCGGCCGGCACGATCGTCAAGAATGCCGTTACGGCGGCGGCTTCCATTGCCGCGGTGAAACAGATCCGGCTGGAGCAGGAGCTGCCGGACGAAGACGCGCTGGTGTGGGCGGACGAGGAAGCGTTGCGGCGGCTGGTTCTTATCCTGCTCGACAACGCTTTGAAGTTTACGCCTCCGTCAGGGCGTGTGTCGGTGCGTGTAGCCAGAGCCGCGGGACACTGTGCGATCGAAGTGGAGGATACCGGCTGCGGTGTTGCTCCCGAGATACTTCCGCATATCTTCGATCGGTTCTACCGCGGCGACCCGGCCCGCACGCCCGGTTCAGGCGCGGGCCTGGGTCTTGCGATTGCTCGAACGATCATGGACGCTCACGGCGGCGGTATTGAAGTGACCTCGCGTGAGGGCAAGGGGTCCGTGTTCCGGGCCGTGCTGCCTACTGTAGCGTCCCTTGAGCCGGCTGCTTCGCGGGGTGTGTAAGCCGTTTGTGGGGGTAGTTTCAAGGCGAAGCGCGTGTTGTTCGCCTATTTCGGCTTCGTTGCGTATACTCGTACACGAATTTTGTCGATTTGCGCTCGGTTGACTACTCTGCCGCTTCCTTCTATTACAAGGAAGCCCCAAAGGCCGTCATTTCAGTGGTTCAGCTACCGGCTATGGAGAGGTTCTGTTTTCATGCAGCAGTCCGTGCAGGAGGTGACTGGGTTCGATCAGATGCTGGCGATGCGCGTGTCAGCGGCGACCGCGATGTATGTCGGGGAGCGGGCGGCGTTCTGGCCGGCTCCGGTTGTGGTGGTGCGGTGAGGGGGTGTGGGTGCGAGTTTGGTTTAGGCGCTGCTTCGATCGGGTCAGTGACTCACCGATGGGTTCAGGGCAGAACGGATAGAACCTCGGCCTTTACCTCGTCCAGTCCCTTGCCATGATACTGTGCCCGGAACCAGTCCACATGCCGCGTCTGCACATGAATTCTCCCGTCCTCTGCGCAAAGCATCCCGGGCCACGATCCGGTCACGAAGTACCGATTGACTCCATCGCGGGCAGGCGCATCGAGTCGCTTATCTTCCTGTAGGAACCACAAACACCTCACCCCGACTTCGGCGAGAGAATACTGCACCGGATTGATCACAAGCCCATCCTTGGATCCACCGCCCTGGGAGATCACTATTCGATCAATCGATTTGGAGCCCTTCAGCACATCGGTCACCGTTATCAGGGCGTCTGTTTCCAACGCGCGCGGGCTTGTTTCACGCGCAGGGTAAACTTTCGTCACCGTGCCATCTACTACCAAGACGGAACGATCAACAAGGTCCCTCATAGACCTTGGCAGATCGCGTGGATTCGGGGTAATGTGCAGGTCAACTGCGCCTTGCGCTGATGGAAGCGGATCGCCGATTCGACGACGACTCTCCTGCGCACAGACGATCTGCGCAATCGACAGTGACAGCGGAAGCCATAGGATTACGCAATGGCTGATCACGATATGCGCTTCTATGCCCTATAGTAGCTTAAGCTGTGACTTCCTTCTCCCACGCCAGCAAACTCCGGCGAAGTTCGGCTGCTAACTCCTGGTTGTCGTAGTAGAGGTTGCGGCGCTCGGAGGGGTCGGCGGCGAGGTCGAAGAGGAGTTCCGGGAAGCCTCTGTTTCCGCTGTTGTCGTCGATGTATTTCCATCGGCCCCGGCGGACGGCTAACTGGCGGCGGCCGGGTTGGTCGATTCGCCAGTAGAGCGGGCGTTCGAATTCGGGGGACTTGCCGCTCAGGACGGGCAGTAAGTCGACGCCGTCCAGCGGGGCGGAGTCGGCTCCGGCGGCTTTCAGGAAGGTCGCGGTGAAGTCCATCGTGGCGCAGACCTGGGCGGTTTGCTTTCCGGCCGGGATCACTCCGGGCCAGCGGGCTACCGCCGGGACTCGAATACCGCCTTCGAAGAGCGTTCCCTTGGTGTGGAAGAACGGGCCGCTGTCGGAGAGACGCTCGCCTCCGTTGTCATTCGTAAAGACGACGAGCGTGTTGTCGTCCAGGCCGCGGCGGCGCAAGGTATCGAGAACGTGGCCGACCGCGGCGTCCATCGCCTCCGTCATGCGGGCGTAGTCCTTTCGCGTGCCGTCGCGCCAGTTGGCCGAGGTTGCGGGCTCGGGGCGGCCGGGGACCTGGAAGGGCCAGTGGACCGCGTTGAAGGGCAGATAAAGAAAGAACGGATTGGAGGCGTTGTTTTCGATGAAGCGGGCAGCGCGGCCGGCCAGGAGTTCGGTGAGATAGCCGGTGGCGCGCTCGGGGTCTTCGTTGTGCCAGAGGTCGTGTGAGCCGTCGTGGTACTTGTGCGTGTACATGTCCACGTTGCCCAGCAGGATCCCGAAGAACTCGTCGAAGCCGTGGCGCATGGGGCGGCTTTCGGGACGCCAGCCGACGTGCCACTTGCCGAAGATGCCGGTGCGGTAGCCGGCCCGCTTCAAGGCCGAGGGGAGGACGGTCTGGTTGGGGAGGAGTCCGGCGGTCTTGTTGTTATTCGGGCCGAGCGCCCATTCGAGGTCCTTGCCGTAGCGCTGCTGGTAACGGCCGGTGAGGAAGCCGACGCGCGTGGGCGTGCAGACGGGGGCATTGGCGTAACAGTCGGTGAAGCGGAGGCCATCGCGCGCGATGGAGTCGATGTGGGGCGTGCGGATGTCGGGCGAGCCGTAGCAGCCGAGATCGGCGTAGCCGAGATCGTCAGCGAGCAGGAAGACCAGGTTCGGCGGGCGCCGTCCGGGGGTCTGGGCGCTCAGGGCCGCGGCGCCGAGCATCGATTGGATAAATGTGCGTCGATACAAAGTTATTAACTCTTGACGGAACGCGAGAAGGTGTGGGTGTAAGTGGGCTTTCCCATCACGTCGCGCAGGCGGAAATGGAGGTGCGACTCCCTGCCCCGGCGCTCGGTTTCGACTTCGAGGAAGCCGCCGAGCATGCGGTGGAAGCGGTGGAAGTTCCTGTCTTCGCCGGGCGAGCCGCTGGCGTGGGAGTCGCTGGCGGCGCCGACGGAGAACTCATGGGTTCCGGTTTCGGGATGGACGCTGTGGTACTGCCAGTGGCGGTCACCGTTGATGTTGACGAAGTTGTCGCCGAGGGTCTCCTTGGCCCAGGTGCGGAACTGGCGGCCCTCCCAGGCGAAGCGGGCGTTGGAGTGGTTGTCGCCCTTGTTGGGGCGGTCGGGTCCGACGATGGGGGTCGGTGAGACGAGGATGCGCCAGTCGGCGTCGGATTCGGCCATGGTGCGCATGAGCCACTGTTTCTGTTCGACGCCCCAGATGGTCTTGTCGGGGCCGTCAGGCATGGTGTTGGGCGAGCGGTAGTCGCGGCCTTCGACGAGCCAGATCTGGAGGGTCTTGCCCCAGCGGAAGGTGCGGTAGGTGCGGGGGCTCATGGGGACCTGCTGGCGGAAGATGCGGAGCCCGTCGTCGAAGTTCATGCGGTAGTGCGGGCCGACGGTCATGCCGGGCCAGACGTCGTCGGTGAGGGTGTCGTGGTCGTCCTTCTCCCAGTAGCCGGGGATCTGGCGGAGCATTTCGATGTGGCGGGGGAAGCTGAACATGCGGTCCCAGTGGTAGCGGGCAAGCTCGATGGTGTTGGCCTGGGGGTCGTCGGAGTCGTAGTAGACAATATCGCCGGCGCTGATGTAGAAGCGCGGGTCGAGCTTGAGCATGGACTGGTAGATGTGAAAGCCGTCCTCGTGGTCGAGCTGGGAGTACTTCTGGCAGGTGGTCATGCAGAAGCGGATGCCGGCGGTGGAGTCCTCGCGGGGCGCGGTGCGGAAGCGGCCGCGGAGGGGCGCGTGGAGTTTGCCTTCGGGTGTGGCGGTTTCGGCGGAGTAGAAGTATTCGGTGTCGGGACGGAGCGCCTGGAGCGGGAACTGATGGGCGTAGTCGGAGGCGGGGTTGGCGGGGGCCCAGGGGATGCGAACGGGGCTGGAGAGGTTTTCGTTCGTCGAGTAGACGAGGCGAAGGCGTCCGGGCGCGCCGGGCGTGGAGCCCTCGAGTTCGCGAGTGGAACGGCCTTCTTCAAAGGGCCGGACTTTACCGCGGCGGAGTTCGCCGTCGCTCTGGCGATGGGCGCGTTCGGTGAGGCGGAGCCAGGCGACAGCGGACTGGGGCGTGACTTCACCGACTTTGACGCCAGTGGCCTGGCGGGAGTCGGGGTCGATGGCGGCCATGGAGGCCGGTCCGAGTCCGTGGATGGCGGCCGCCGAGGCGGCGAGGAGAAAGTCGCGGCGCTGCATGGTGATGGGGATGCCTCCAGGGGGGTAGTATATAAACCGCCAAGGGCGTGCGGCAAGCGCAGATAAGCCGGCGGGCACTCCGTAGTGAACCCGCGCGTTGCACCCCGCCCTGGCGTACACTGTTCAGAGCCATGTTTCACAGAAGATCCTTCATTCGACGTTTCGCCGGAATCGCCGCCGCCGCTCCCGCCGCAGCCCTCGGGCAAAGCGCGCGCCCGCGCGGCATCGGCCCTCTGAAGATCACGGACGCCAAGGCCGTCAACGCCGACGGCTACGTCTACTACAAGATATTCACCAACGGCGGCATCGTCGGAATCGGCGAACCCAGCCCCAGCAACGGCGCCATGAACGCCGAGTACCTGCACCGCTTCCTGAAGCCGCTGCTGGTCGGCATGGACGCCTTCGATATCGAAAAGATCTGGGAGAAGATGTACATCGAGGCCTACAAGTTCCGCGGCCAGGCCATCTCCATGGCGATCAGCGGCGTCGATATCGCCCTCCATGACATCGTCGGCAAGGCCCTCGGAGTCCCCGTCTATCAACTTCTCGGCGGACTCTACCGCGACCGCGTCCGCATGTACGCCAGCTACACCAGCCGCGAGCGCAGCCCTGTCGAACAGGCCCGGCTCTGCGCTAAAAACGTCGAAGACGGCTTCACTTCGACCAAGATCAAAATTGCCGCCCGCCACGGCTTTGACGCGCCGCCCGCCTTCCCCGACGAGGACCGCGTCCGCGAAGCCCGCTCCGCCATCGGCGAGAAGACCGAACTCATGGTCGACGCCAACTCCGGATACAGCGTCCCCACCGCCATCCGCATCGGCCGTATGCTCGAACGCTATAACGTCGCCATGTACGAGGAGCCGGTGCCCTTCACCGATCTCGCCGGCACCGCCAAGGTTCGCGCCGCGCTCGATATCCCCATCTCCGGCGGCGAGCAGGATCACACACGCTACGACTTCCAGAAGATCATCGCGGCCGAAGCCTTCGATATCATCCAGGCCGACGTCACCAAGGCCGGCGGACTCTCCGAATGCAAAAAGATCGCCGCCCTCACCGACGCCGCCGGACTCTACTACACCCCGCACGACACCTCGGTGCTCATCGGACTCGCGGCCTGTCTGCACCTGGTCGCTTCCACGCCCTGCTGCCGCTACGCGCAGGAGTACATCATGGAGCCGCGCGGCAACCGCCTCACCTTCCTCAAGGAGCCGCTCGTGCCTGAACGCGGTTACCTCAAGGTCCCCAACGGTCCCGGACTCGGCATCGAGATCGTCGACAAGTACTGGAATCTATGAGCCAGCCGAAACGACGCGCACGCCCGTGGTGAACTTGAACGGGTACTGCGTGCCGCTCGGGTACGTCAGTTCGATGAAATAGGCCGTGTGGCCGCGTGGCGGCGCCGGCACTTGCGCGGCGTAGGAGCCGTCGGCCGCCGGATGCAGCGTCGTGCTCCGGAACGCCGGACCGATGGTCTGCAACCGAAAATCGCGGGCGTCGGGATTGGTGGCCTGCCAGAGCTTCACCTCGCCCGGCCGGTCAATCGGCTTCACGAGAATCGTCCCGTAATCGTCGATTCTCCACTGGAAGCGTGGCCGCGGCCGGTTCTCCAGGATCGCCGCGTAGTAGGCCGCCGCGCTCTCCAGCGCATCCGAGCTGCGCAGGCTGTGGTCCGCGTTCGGGACATAGCGCAGGTACTTTTCGCCGGGCAGGTCGTCGAAGTAGAACTGCCAGGAATCCGGCACGAAGAACTGGTCGCCCGTCGCGTTAATGATGTACTTCGGCATCGTGAAGCGGTCGCGATAGAAATACGGATCCACGATTCGGAGCAGTGACTGCAGCTCCGGTGTCGAAATGCGGTCCATGACGCCCATCTCGACATAGTCGCGGATTGCCGGCGCCCAGAAACCGTAAACGCGGTGGTGGTGCAGAAAGGAAGGTTCGATGTTGAGGATGTCGATCACCAGCGGAATGATCGCGGTCACGCGCCGGTCCACGGCGGCAGTGAGCCACGCGGTCCATCCGCGCTTCGACGCGCCCGCGAGGACAAAACGGTCCACCTTCGTACGGCCGCCCTCGGGGCTCGCGAGGAAGCCGGCCACCGCATCCATCGCCCGGACGGCGCTCTTTGCCATCGGAAGCTGCGCCGGCCACGTATCATCGCGCGTCTCCATGTACCGGTCCCAGGTGTAGGCGATGAGGGCGTCCTCGGAGCGCACCCGCCGCTCGCCGGAGAAGCGCAGTGGCTGGTTCGGAATCATGTGGACCGATGCCACCACGCTGCCCGTCTTTACCGCGATCTCGGCTGCCGCCGGATCTACCCGCCCCGGCACGGGGCTGGCGTTGTTGCCGCCGGTAATCAGCAGCAGCGCCGTGGAGTGCCGGACCTGGTTCGGCCGGACGATCACGATCCAATGACTCCACTGCGTCCGGTCCACCTCCTGGAGGGTCCGCCATCTCTGCGAATCCATGTCCAGGACATAGGCGGTGTACTCCTGATCGGGAATCGTTCGGACCAGGTCATACCGGAAGCTTGGGTCCGGCTTGGCGACGTATTCATCGAGGGCGGTCCGCCGGACCGCGCACTCCAGAGGGAGGAGCAGCAGCGCGACAAACAACGCTGCCGGAAAGGGCCGTACGCGCCATGGGAATCGCATCGCGACCTCTCCTTCTTACGATTCTAACTTCCGCGGCCCGCCGCGCTACACTGGGAACTGAAATCGACCCCCGCATGGCCGACACGAAAGCGCTCCTTATAGTGAGCCATGACCGCTCGCTCGTCGAACTGCTCGAACGCGAACTTACCCCCCGTCATTGCCACGTCCGGAACACGCGGGAGCTGGATGAGATCCGGAACCATGCTTTCGACGCCGTCCTGGCGGACGTTCGAGGGATCGAAGCGCTCCGGCTGGTCAATGGGACCTGCCCGCAAGCCAATGTAGTGCTGGTGGACGCGGCGCCGTTCGCCGCCGACGATCTCATCGCCGCCTTCCGTGAAGGCGCGTATTCGGCCTTCAGCCGGCCGTTCGTCCGGTCGCTGCTGCTCGATGCCGTGGAGCAGGCTCTGGCGCGCCCGCGCTCTCCCGACGAACTCGAAATGCTTTCCGGCATTCCGCCCTGGGTCACGTTCCGGATGCGCTGCCAGTTTCGGGTCATAGACCGCATGGCGCAGTTCGCGCGGGAGATCGACGGCGACCTCGACGCCGATACGCGCGACCATATGGCGACCGCGCTGCGCGAGCTGCTCCTGAACGCCGTCGAGCATGGGGGCGGCTCCGATCCGGATAAGTACGTCTATGTGACGCGGCTCCGTACGCACTCCTGGATCGCCTATTACATTCGGGATCCCGGCCCGGGCTTTTCCCTGGAGCGGCTGCCTCACGCCGCCGTCTCGAATCCCGACGACGGAGCCATCGAGCATCTCGAAATCCGCCAGCAGCTCGGCATGCGGCCCGGCGGCTTCGGGATCACGCTCGCCCGGAACCTGCTGGACGGGCTCTATTACAACGAGAAAGGCAACGAGGTGATCCTCGTAAAGAACCTCAACGCTCCAGCATCGCGTTCATCGTAATCTTCGCGTTCAGCAGCTTCGAGATCGGGCAGCCCTCCTTGGCGTTGTGCGCCGCGGTCTCGAACTTGTTGACGTCGGCGCCGGGCACGATCGCGACCACGTGCAGGTGGCTTTCTGTCACGGCCCATCCCGACTCCTGCTTCTCGAGCGTGACCTCGGCTGTCGTCCGGATACTCTGGGGTTTCATCCCCATCTCGCCGAGCTGCGCCGAAAGCGCCATCGAGAAGCAGCCGGCGTGCGCCGCCGCGATCAATTCTTCGGGATTCGTCCCCGCGCCGTTTTCGAAGCGGGTATTGAAAGAGTACTGCGTGTCCGACAGCACGCCGCTCGCGGAGGAAAGCGTGCCCTTGCCGTCCTTCAGCCCGCCTTCCCACTGCGCCGATGCTTTGCGTTTCATTCGATCCTCCTGAACTGGAACTTGAACTACTGCTTCGGGAGCTTGCTCAAAATTCGGTCCTGGATCCAGTGACCGTCCCACCACTCTACGGGATTTACCTGGACGCCGTCGATCTGCATGCTGAAATGCAGGTGGTCGCCGCCCGCCAGGCCGGTCGCCCCGCTCCTGCCGATCTCCTGGCCCTTCTTCACCATGTCGCCGGGTTTGGCGCCGATCTGGCTCAGGTGAGCGTAGATCGACTGCAGTCCGTAGCCGTGGTCGATGACGATGCAATTTCCGTAGATACCCAGATATTCGGCCAGGATCACCTTTCCGTCGTTGGACGCCGAAACCGGCACGTTTTTAACCACGGAAAGATCGAAGCCGAGATGCGTTTGCTGATCGACCTTTCTGCCGTTGTAGATATAGGAGCGCGTGTCGGCGAACTGAGACTCCACCTTTGAGTTCGCAAGCTGGAGGAACGGGCCAGACCACAGGAAGCGCTCCTCGGTCTGCGCGCGCAGATCCGCAAGCCGCTGATTATTCTCATGCCGCATGGGACCGTTGATCCTGAGGAACCGGTCGATCAGTTCGCCGCTGCCGCCCGGATCCAGCTCGTTCACCACCTTTTCGAGAAATGAGTCCGGGAGTTCGAGGTCGCGCGCGCGGAACCGCTTCGGAAAGACCTTGTGCCAAAAGCGCGACGTCGTCTCCGTGCCTGGGTTGCGCGCAAAGACCACCGGGACGGTGTCGGCCGGGACGTCCCACGGGAAGGCGAACAGCGAGAATCGTTCGCTCTGGCTCCCCGGCAGCGGGAAGCTGCGGAACTCGTACTTGCCCACGCGAACCCCGGCTTCGGTCCAGTAGCCCGAGACCGAAAACGTCACCAGTTCGGCGCCGCCCTGGTTGATGTAGTGTTGCGCGGCGTCCACCGTCAGGGCCGGCGGCCTGGTGACCACATCGACGTCCTGGACCATCGTCGTTGTGCGCGCGCGCAGGTCATTTGAAGTCGCCTCGATGATCAGGCGCGCTTTGCCGTCCTGCAGCGCCGGGGCCTGATTCTTGCCCGCAACGAAGCTCATGGTCAGAGGCTGTTCGTCCTCGCGCCAGAACGTGAGCCGATTCGCGGGTTTTTGCACGTCGAAAACCTGGTGCCGCGCGCCTTCCTGTTCGACGAAGGCGGCCAGCCGGCGGACACCGTGCGGGTTCACGAGCTTGACCCGGATCGGGCTTTCCATTCCCAGGGCCGTCACCGGCGGGTCCAACTGGACCTCGGTGCTGCTCGAGGCGACGTACAGCGCCACAAGCCCCAGGAAGGAAACAAATACCACGAATGAACAGAACTTCTTCATCTACTATCAGGGTATCCGAACCCGGCCGTATACACGATTTCGTACACCAAATTTTCGCTACTCTGCATCATAAGGAGTAAGAACGTCGAAGGAGAACGCGATGCGATGGAACAATAAAGGGCTCATGCTTGCCGCGGCCGCTGCCGGAGCGCTGGTTGCGATGAACGCCGGGCTGCGGCGCAACCGGCACTACGATCTGAGCGGCCGTGTAGTGCTGATCACGGGCGGGTCGCGCGGTCTGGGACTCGTCCTGGCGCGGCAGTTCGCCGACGAGGGCGCCCAGATCGCCATCTGCGCCCGCAATGCCGAGGAACTGGAGCGCGCCAAGGAGGACCTGATCGAGCGCGGCGCCGGCGCCTTCACCATCACGGCCGATCTGACAAAACGCGATCAGATCGAAGACATGATCCAGCGGGTCGAGGAGCGGTTCGGCGGCATCGACGTGCTGGTGAACAACGCGGGCACCATGCAGGTCGGGCCTCTCGAAGCCATGACAATAGAGGACTTCGAAGAAGCCATGCAGGTGCACTTCTGGGCGCCGCTGTATGCGATGCAGGCTGTCCTTCCCTCCATGCGCGAGCGCGGCGAAGGCCGCATCGTCAACATCTCGTCGATCGGAGGCAAGATCGCGGTCCCGCACATGCTGCCCTATTGCGCGAGCAAGTTTGCCCTCACCGGCCTGTCGCAGGGGCTCCGCGCGGAACTGCTGAAGGACGGCATTCACGTCACCACGGTCTGTCCCGGACTGATGCGGACCGGGAGCCCGCGGAATGCCTACTTCAAAGGCCGCAACGAAGCCGAATACGCCTGGTTCAGCGTGGCCGACAGCCTGCCCGGCCTGTCCATGAGCGCCGAGAAAGCGGCATCCCAGATCGTCAACGCCTGTAAGCGCGGCGAGGCGGAAGTGATTCTCGGCCTGCCGGCGCGCGCCGCCGTTCTCTTCCACGGCGTTCTGCCCGGAATGGCTGCCGATTTGGCGGGGTTCGTCAACACGCTGCTTCCGCCTCCGGGCGGCATCGGCGAACAGCGCGCCCACGGATACGAAAGCGAGTCCGGCGCATCACGGACCTGGCTGACGCCGCTCAGCGATGAGGCCGCGCGCAGAAACAACCAGATACGGTAGCCGCGGTGCGGAAGGGTACGGTGTCATGACACCCGCATCGCGCCGCCTGGCCGGCATCCTGCTGGTGGTCCTGCCGACGGTCATCGTGGGCGGCACGAGTATTCTCACGCTCCTTATTCACGATCCGCGCTACATGGAGAACCCGCTGCGGCAGGACCTCTGGCGAGCGGGCCACGCCCACGCCGGGGTGCTCCTGCTGCTCTCGCTGATCGCCCTCCGCTACGTCGATGAGGCCGTGCTGTCGCCGGCATGGAAAAACGTCGCCCGAGGCTTCATCCCGCTGTCCGCCATTCTCCTGCCGGTGGCGTTTTTTCTTTCGGTGCTCTCACCCGACGCCACCGAGCCGAACGCGCTGATTAACCTCGCCTATGTCGGGGCGCTCGTCCTTACGATCGGGCTGCTGGTTCTGGGCGTCGGTCTGCTGCGCCGGCGCTGACTATCGTTTCAACGCCAGCGGGTAATGCAAAGTTTCAAGCAGCGAATCGCCGTTCTTGCGGAGGTCTTCAAGGAGCGCTGCACTCAACCGCTCGCGCTGCTCGTAGATACGATACCCCTGGCGCGGCCGCAGGTAGCCCTTCGCTTTAGGATGCTTCTCGAAGAGCGCCTCTTCGCCCATACGGGCCGCCATCTCTTCATATCGCTTGCGGTTGTCGAGCAGCGCCTTAACGAGGAACGGCATGACCGTGGTGTAGTCGGCCTGCATGCTCTCGGTGGTCTGTAGATATGTATCTTTGTCGACCTTGCCCCACGTGACGGCCTCGGCCGGCGGGCAAGAGGAGAGCGATCCGTCGGTCACGGGAGCCGTGACGATCTGGACATCGAAGTGATAGCCGCGCACGTCGGGGAGTAAGAGCACCTGTCCGAGAGCCGGTTCGGGCTGCAGGTTGTAGTTCTTCGGCACACCGCCCCCAAGGATCAGGGTTGCGAGCGAGGCCACGGGATTCTCAAACAGGCCCCATCGATGATAGGCGCAGGCCTCGAAGACTTCGGCGTGCATGTCGAGATCAAAGCCGTACTCCGGGATCAGTCCGGCGCGCCTCATGGCCCAGAGCTTCATCGAGTTGAGAAACACGCTGCCGTCTGCAGGCGCGCCGACGAAGACCGGGATCGCCATTTCGTGGCAGGCGGCGAGCAGCCCTCTCGGCACGCCGTTCTTTCGCTCCTGCGCCGCGTAGTAGGCGCCGAGCAGATATCGCATTTCCGTCCCGGTCATCTTCTTCTGGAACTCGGGGCGGCACAGGACGGCTGACAGAAACTCGTCCTGATCGGTCAGCAGATTCTCGTCGAACGCCATGTCGGTGACGCGGATCGTGCGCTCATCGCGCAGCGCCGCGTCATCGGTGAAGATCGGGACCTCGAAGATCGGGCCGTTCTCGGCGTAGGAGTCCAGGCTTCGATGACCGTCGTGATAACAGACCGCGTCGGTCGTGCTGATATAGGCCACCCATCCGGTTTCAAGCAGGGGAATCAGCCAGGCGTAGTGCTGACCCGAAACCGTCACGGGCCCGGAGACCGAAACGGTGAATGGACAGCCCATGCCGATCGCGTGATCGAGAATCGAGTAAACGCGGCGCAGATAGGCGCCGCCGAATGCCGGCAGGCAGTACTGAAAGACCTCATCGAGAGAACCGCACTCATCGACGCGACGCACCCGCACCGGCCGGCGCCCGCCCTTCACCGCGCCGTCGCCAGACACCTCCGTTCCGCAAGGATACCTATTAGCCATCCGATTGATCATCGCAAGCATCCGCGAACGAATGCAATGCTGCTAGCGGAAGTTCGTGCCCTTCCACTCGCGCACGATGTAATCGGAGGCCCGGTAGGCCAGCGCCAGAATCGTGAGCGAAGGATTGAATCCGCCGTTCGTGACATGCACGCTGCCATCGACGATGAAGACGTTGTCCACCTCATGCAGCTTGCAATGTCGATCGGTGACCGATGTCTTCGGATCGTTGCCCATGCGGCACGTGCCGGCCTGGTGTTGGCCGCCGTTTACGCCAAGCCCCGGCATCGACTTGTAGACGGTATGTGCGCCGGCCTCTCTGAGCCACTCGACCGCGCGGTCTGCGATGAAGCGCGCGATTTCCAGGTCGTGCGGATGGCGCTTGCCTGTGATGCGGGCAACCGGAATGCCCCAGGCGTCCGTGACCTTCGGATCCACCTCGACTCGGTTGGTGAAGACCGGCATCTCCTGCACCGGGCCCTTTGCTCCTACAGTGCGCTTGTAGTAATCGCGCTGGAAGCGCTTGTGTCCGATGCCCCAGCGCTTGCCGCCGCGCGGGTGGACGCCGCGAGCGAACAGGTACGGAAGCCGGATGAACTCGTTGGCAAGCATCGCGCCGCCGCGGAGCCCTTGGTTGCCGTGGTTGAAGTCGCACAGCGCCACACGCGCCGCCGGGCCGAGGCCGTCGAAGGTGTCCTGTTCGAACAAACCGTACGCGCCGGCATAGGCGTGCCCCTGCAGGTTGCGCCCGACCCAGTCATTGTTGTTCCCCAACCCGCGCGGGAAGAGCCTGCTCCTGGAATTCAGCAGCAGCCGCGCCGATTCGGTTGCCGAACAGGCGACGATCACAAGCTTGCAGGGCTGCTCGATGTAGCGGCGGTCCTGAAAGTAAGCGACGCCGGCCGCGCGGCCGCGCCGGTCCGTGAGGATCTCCTTCGCGACGCACTCGGTGCGAAGCTCGCAGTTGCCGGTCGCGAGGGCGCGTGGGATTACGGTATCGGCGGTCGAGCTCTTCGCCTTCACCTCGCAGGCGAAGCCGACGCAGTGAGGGCACATGATGCAGGCTCCGCGCCCGCCGTAGGGCACCGAGTTGATGGCCATCGGGATCGGGAAGGGATGCCAGCCGAGCCGCTTCGCCGCCGGCGCGAGTATCGATGCCTCTTTATTAAACGGCAGCGGCGGCATCGGGTAGGCCTTGCTCCGCCGGCCTTCGAAAGGATTCGCGCCGGCACGGCCCGAGACGCCGATCTCCCACTCGGCCTTCCCATAGAACGGTTCCAGATCCTGATAAGCGATGGGCCAGTCCTCGAGCGAACTGCCTTCCGGTGCGCCGTAGGTCGAGCGCATCCGGAAATCCTGCTCCATGAAGCGCCAGGCCATCGCGCCGAAGCTCTTGGTGCCGCCTCCGACGCAGGCCGCGACGTTCCCATAGGCGCCCTCGCTCGGGAGAACGCGGCGAAATTCCCGGTCCTCGCCGAGCTTCACCAGCCGCGAGTAACGCTTGTCGTCGGGGCCGAAGGCGTTGCCCAGCACGGTGGTGCGCTGTGAGCGCAGTTCGTCGTGTCCGGTCTCTTCAAACTTCTGATCGCGCCCGCGTTCGAGCAGCACGGCCCGCAGTCCGGCCCTGCTCAACTCATGGGCCGCAACGCCGCCGCCCGCGCCCGCCCCGACGATGACGACATCCACGGCGGGCAGCTTCATTGCGGCTCTCCGGAACCGTGGCCGTGCGGTCCGTGTCCCATGTGCTGCGCGATGCCGAGCATCTTCCAACTCGCCTCGTCCTTGTTGCCGCCGTGCCGCGGGCTGCCGTAGAAGCCCTGCATCGTGTGGTCGACCACCATCTGGAAGAAGGATGCAGCGCTCTGCCCGACCCAGCCGCCGTCCTGAACGTCGTTCTTGTCAACACGATCGAGGAACGCGGTCTGGGCTTCGAAGTCAAGATCGAGAAAACTCCGGCCCGTGGTCTTCCGGCAGGCAGCATCGAGCGCCGGCAGGCCGTTGCGATAGAAGGGGGCGAAGCGCTTGAGGGGACCCGTGAGCTGCCGGTCGATGTAGCGCGGCACGTCGGCCTCGCGCGCGCCAGGGTCCTCATCGGCGGGAATGATCTGGGCGCAGAGCGCGTCGAGCAGGCGCACCTCTTCGGGTTCAAAGTAGAGCCACTCCGAAGAGGCTGCGTGCGAGGGAACCGCGGCCGCCGTGACGCCGGCGGCCACGAAACTGCGACGTGAAATCGGCGGCTTCATGATTGTTGCCGCTCCCCATTCTACTGAATGGTGCTCTGGCCCTCGAAGCCCATGTCGGAGGTCGGCATGTTCTTGTTGACATGGTTGTCGAGGTTGATGACGTAGGTATCCTTGGAGTCGATCAGGATAGGCGAGTGCGTCGCACAGATGATGCGGAACTTCTTCTTGTCCACCAGTTCCATCAGCATCTTGAGGATGCGGCGCTGGTTAGAGACCGAAAGCGCCATCTCAGGCTCATCGAGCAGCAGGACGGTGCCGTCCGGCAGGTTCGGGAAGTTCTGCTGGAACATCGAGAGCATCACCTGGCCGTGGCTGGCCATCTGAAGGAACTCGAGCATCTCGGGCTGGTCCTTGAAGAAGTCAAGCTGCACACGTGGATTGTGCGCCTCGGCGTCGAACAGGAAGACCTCCTTGACATCGACGATGCCCTTGTCCAACCGGTAGATGTAGCCGTCGATCTGCTCACCTTTGAGTGCGTAGTAGATCGAGTGCAGCAGCGTCGACTTCCCGGAGCCGTTCTCGCCCTGCAGCATGACCAGCGGGTAGGAGAGGTCCACGACGATCGGCATGTGGAAGTTGAGGTTCACCAGGACAGGATGCGCCAGGATCTTGAGAAACATATTCCTCCAGTTCTGATCGGGAAGTACTTAGGATAACAGGCGCGTGCTAGCCTTCGCGCGCCTCGTCCCGCAGCGCCAGGATCGTTCTGAAAAAGACCGACGCCAGGGCCGTCGTGAGCAATTGCAGGGTGGGGGCGAGTTCGGGCGAGCCGGGCAGGATGATGGTGGCGAGCAGAGGGCGCTCGCGCACCTCCAGGATGCGCCGCGCCTCAATGCCGAGGATCGGCTCGATTACCGAGGAGACCAGCCCGGCCAACATGCCAAGATCGGCCTCTTCGTCGACTCCGCTCAGCAGGACGCTCATCGACAGCGCCGAGCCGGATTCAAAGAAGGACGCGAAGGCGACGCCGCCCGAGGCCGCGGCCCATTGCATCTCGATGTCGCCGCGCTTCAGAAACGGAACGGGCGCGCGGAACTCGGTGGGCTGCATCGATAGCCAATCCCGGAACAGCGAGCAGACCTTCTCGCCTTGCTCATGCGTCGGCGTGAGTTCGAAAGTGGATTCCTCGACCCGGGCCTGATCCGGAAACACGGTGCGGACAGCAAACATAAGGCTCAGAATACCAAACGCTTGGAACGGCCCTGTGATAATCTTAGGAATTTAGATGCCTCCCATCGTATCCATCCGCGAAAAGGCGCAGTTGATGAGTGCGTCCGAGATCGACCGCACTCTGGTCCGTTTAGCTCACGAGGTGCTGGAAAAGACCCTGGATCTCGACCAGCTCTGCTTCATCGGCATCCGCCGGCGCGGGGTTCCGCTCGCGCAGCGGCTGGCCCGCAAAATCGGCGAGTTGGAGAACCGTGAGGTGCCGGTCGGGATCCTGGACATCAACCTCTACCGGGACGACCTTTCAACGGTCGGGGTGCAGCCGGTCCTGAACGCCACCGAAATCCCCTTCCCTGTGACGGGCAAGGACATCGTCCTCACCGATGACGTGCTCTACACGGGCCGCACGGTGCGTGCGGCGCTCGATGCGCTCTTCGATCACGGCCGCCCGGCGCGCGTGCAGCTTCTGGCTCTGATCGACCGCGGCCACCGCGAGCTTCCGATCGAAGCGCGCTACACCGGCCGGATGGTGCAGACGGCTCCGAACGAGATCATCGAGGTGAAGTTCCAGGAGATCGACGGGGTCGAAAAGGTGATGCTGGTGGAGAGAATCGCCGAGTCGGCCGGATAACCCATGCGCCCAGGACTGCTTGGAATCGAAGAACTCAGCCGAGGCGAGGTTGAGGCGATCCTGAACCGCGCCCGCGATTTTCAGCCCCCGCCGGGACAGAATTTTCAGAAGTTCGACATCCTCAAAGGCCGTATGGTGGTCAACGTCTTCTTCGAGGCCTCAACCCGCACGCGCACGAGTTTTGAGATCGCGGCCCGGAGGCTGGGGGCTGAGACCGTGTCGATCACGGCGGCGGGTTCGAGCCTCTCCAAGGGCGAATCGCTTGTCGATACGCTGAACACCCTGAACGCCATGCGGCCGAACGCGATCGTGATACGGCACGCCGCCTCGGGGGCGCCTCACTTCCTGTCACGCCACATGCCGACGCCGATTATCAACGCGGGCGACGGCGCGCACGAGCATCCCACGCAGGCGCTGCTCGACGCGCGGACGATTCTCGACCGGCGGGAATCGCTCGAAGGGCTGCGCGTGGCCATCATCGGCGACATCGTGCACAGCCGCGTGGCGCGGTCGAATATCTATCTACTGTCAAAGTTCGGCGCCGAAATCGTGCTCTGCGGTCCGGCTTCGCTGCTGCCTCCGGAAATGGCGCGAATCGCTCCGGGCGTGTCGATCCGCTACGACATCCGCGAGGCGATCCGCGACGCCGACGTCATCATGATGCTCCGGGTGCAACTGGAGCGGCAGCACGAGGCGCCCTTCCCGGCCTCCGAGTACTTCCGCTTCTACGGGCTGCGGCTGGAGCACCTCGATTCGGCCAAGCCGGACGCCATCGTGCTGCACCCCGGACCGATCAACCGCGGCCGGGAGATCTCCTCGGAGGTCGCCGACTCGCAGCGGTCGATGATTCTGAACCAGGTCGAAAACGGGATCGCCGTCCGGATGGCGGTGCTGGAGCGCGCGCTCGCGCAGTAGGAACTCACATGGCAAGGCTGTTGATCAAGAATGGGCGGGTCATCGATCCGGCGTCGAAGCAGGACCGCGTGATGGACGTCATGGTGGAGGACTCGCGGATTGCCGCCGTCGGCGAAAACATCGACGCGGCGGGGGCGGAGCTGTTCGACGCCTCGGGCCTGGTTGTCGCGCCAGGGTTCATCGACATTCACGTACACCTGCGCGAGCCGGGTTTCGAGCACGCGGAAACAATCGAGAGCGGCTCCCGCGCGGCCGCGGCCGGCGGGTTCACCTCCATCTGCTGCATGCCAAACACGGCGCCCGTGAACGACAGCGCCACCGTGACGAGCTACATCGTCGAGCGCGCGCGCAAGTGCGCCGTGGTGAACGTCTTCCCGATCGGCGCGATCACAAAGAACAGTGCGGGCGAGGAACTGGCCGCCATCGGCTCGATGAAGCAGGCCGGGATCGTGGCGGTCTCCGACGACGGCCGCCCGGTGATGAATGCGCGCGTGATGCGGCGCGCGATGGAGACAGCCAGGTCGTTTGGCCTTCCCGTGATCGACCACTGCGAGGACCTGCATTTGAGCGCCGGCGGCGATATGCATGAAGGGCTGCAGTCGACGCGCCTTGGCGTGCGCGGCATTCCAGGCTGCTCCGAGGACGTGATGGTGGCGCGCGATATTCTACTCGCCGAGGTGACGGGCGTGCGCTTTCACGTCGCGCATATCTCATCGCGCAACTCGGTCGGGATGGTGGCGTATGCGAAATCCCGCGGGCTCCCGGTGACCAGTGAGGTGACGCCGCACCACTTCGTACTGGCGGATTCCGACGTCGTTCCTTACGACAGCAACTATAAGATGAAGCCGCCGTTGCGGGCCGGCTCCGATGTCGAGGCGATGCTGAACGGCGTGGCCTCGGGCGCGATCGACGCGATTGCGACCGATCACGCGCCCCATGCCGGCGACGACAAGATGCAGGAGTTCGAGAAGTGCCCGTTCGGCATCACGGGCCTGGAGACGGCGATCGGGCTGACGCTCGATCGGATGGTCCACACGGGGAAGATTGACCTGATGCGGATGGTTGAGCTGTTCACCACGGGCCCGACGAGCGTCATTCCGCTGGACGGCCACCGTGGGAGGCTGGCGCCCGGACTGCCTGCCGACATCACCATTTTCAGCACCGATCACGAGTGGACCTACGACGTGAACTCGTCGCTCTCCAAGAGCCGCAACTCGCCCTTCCACAACTACCGCTTCCGCGGGGGCCCGATCGCCACGATCGTCTCCGGCCGGTTCGTGTGGCGGAGTGACGACCTTTAAAGACCGATCCCGGCGAAGCCGGTGTAGCCTGGAAGTGATGGGCCACCACAACCCCTGGAAGACGATCCGTAGCCGGACCGCATACAAGAACGACTGGATTCACGTGCGCGAGGACGCCGTCATCCGGCCTGACGGCCGGAACGGCATCTACGGCGTGGTCGAGATGCAGCCGTCGGTCGGCGTGGTCGCCCTGAACGACCGCCGCGAAATTGTTCTGGTCGGCCAGTGGCGCTACCCGACCGAGCGCTACTCGTGGGAGATCCCTCGCGGTGGCGCCCACCCCGGCGAATCCGATCTGGTCGCGGTGGCCCGACGTGAGCTGCTCGAAGAGGCGGGCGTTCACGCCGCCGAATGGCTTGCGCTGGGAACCCTGCAACTGTGCAACGGCGTTGCGCGCAGCCTCGAGCACGTTTTCCTGGCGACCCGCCTCAGCCCCGGCCAGTGCAGCCCGGACCCGGAAGAGGAGATCCTGGTCCGCTGGATCCCCTTCGACGAGGCCGTCCGCATGGCGCTCGACGGCGATATCGAAGAGTGCACCAGCGTCGCCGCTATCCTCCGGGTCCAGCACCGGCTTTCGGCAAATGGGGCGCAGCGGCCGTAGAATTTATCCGCGGATTGGCCGCGCACCGCCCATTTATGCGGGCATTTAACGTCTTTGCGCTTGGCATGGAAAATGCCTGTCGATCCTTGGAGGGACCTCCGATGGCGGAAACCAAGTATCCTGAGGCACACACTCTCGGGGAGTCCGAAGGCGGCCTCCGGAAGCGTGCCGTCCTGTCGGCCAGCAGCCTCGCCAGCAACCGTGTCCGGAACCGGACCGGTGAGGATGTGGGCACGATCAAGGACCTCATGATCGATATTTACCAGGGCAGAGTGGCCTATGCCGTACTCTCGTTCGGCGGCTTCCTTGGACTCGGCGACAAGCTCTTCGCCGTGCCCTGGGACAAACTGCGGGTCGACGAAGTCAACCGGGAGATTATCATTGACGCTACCCGCGAGCAGCTCGAGCGGGCGCCCGGATTCAAGAAGGATAACTGGCCCGACATGACCGACCCGGACTGGGAGGCCCAGATTCGCGGCCACTACGGCGGCCCGATCGCACCGGAATCAGGTTTCGAGCACCGGGAAGGCCGCGACACCTACGGCGACGAAGGTTCGCCCACCGCCGGCACGGGCGTCGGCTCGCGCCCCGACGATCGATCGAAGAAGACCTTCTGACGCACTACAGGAGCCCGGCGGATGTCCGCCGGGCTCTCGAAGATTCGACGCGGCGCCCCGCCCTACCAGACGAAGCGGCCAACCAGGATGTGGTGCATACGGGCCGTGCCGATGTCTGAGAAGCTTCCCCGCGTGCCACTGAACGTCCCGAAATTCGCCGGATTCCGGGTATTGAACACCGAGTTCGGGTTGGCGAACTGCGGCGCCTTGAACGGATTGTTCATGTCCCAACGGATGCTGAAGCGCATGCGCTCCCTGATCGGGAACTCCTTCGAAAAAGAGAACTGCGTCCAGCTCAACCCCGGAGCCTCAATCGTGTTCCGGCCGACCGAGCCGACGGTGAAGGCGTCTGGATACCGGAACGCGTCAAAGTCAAAGTACCGGTTCTGGGCGGCGAACGGGAACCGGTGCGGTCCGATGTCCCAGTTCGGAACCCGCGCCTGATTGTTCGGCAGCACCTGATGAGGCCGCCGCTGGCCCGGCAGATAGTTGAATGGGCTGCCGTCGAACCCGATTGTCACCGGAGGTCCTGACTGGAAGGTCTGGGTCCAGGCGATGTCCCACCCGCCCAGCGCAAGATTTTTGGCGCCGCCGCCGCTCATGAAACGCCTGCCCTTGCCGAAGGGCAGTTCCCATGTCATTACGCCGACGAACCGATGCCGGATGTCGTAGTTCGCCCGGCCCTTCTCCAGCCGCCGATTATAAAAATCGACACCGGACGCCTGGCCGTCGTTATCGGCATCGTTGATCGTCTTGGAGAGGGTATAGAACGAGTTCATCGTAATGCCGGAGGCGTACCGTTTCTCCACCCGCAGCGTACCGCCGTGATAGGTGTTATGTCCGTAATTGCTGAAGTGCCGGATCTGACCGAAATGCGGCCAGGGCTTGTGATCCTGCACGCGCTGGAAGATCTGGTTCAGCTCGGTCAGGTTTGTCGAGACGTTCAGCGGGACCTGGTTCATGTCCCAGAAGTTCAGCAGCCGCACGCCGGCCGATCCTTCGTAGCTCAGGTCAACCAGCCAGTTCCGGGAGAACTCATACTGCAGTCCTCCAGACCAGGTCGCGATGTAAGGCATCCTCATATTCGGATCGAACCACGAGGCATGCCGTCCGGTGAAGTTGGTTCCCTGAAACGGGACACTGCCGTCGGCGGCGATCGGAAAGTTGACTGACGGCGGGCCCTGAGATAGCGTGAACGCGTGACGCGGGTCGCCGGGAAGCGGCTGCACGACTGCTGTCGCGATGTACTCCTCGAAGTTCTGGTTTTTATCGTTGGTCAACAGGTCCACGGTCATGATGCCGAAGCTGCCGCGAAAAACCCACTTCGGATGGAAGTGATAGGCCAGGCCGAGGCGCGGTTGGAAGTTGTTCAGATCGCGCGAGGCGAGCTGGCCGGGACCGTGTGTAATCGCCCCGAGCCGGCCCGTGAGCGGATCGACCGCAGTCGGATCGAACTGGGACTGCTGTCCGTATTTGGTCCGGAACGGCGATTCATAGGACCAGCGCATTCCCATCTCGATCGTCAGGTTCGGCAGCGCCTTCCAACTGTCCTGGAAGTAGAAGGCGTGATGCGACCAGCGCGGTAGCCAGGTTGCCGTGTTCATGGTGAAATCGGCGCGAACCACGGCGCCTAGCAGCAGACTGGCGAACTGGTTGCCCGTGTTCGGCCGGAACGGAAAATCCGTCGCGCCCATGCGATATTGACCTGAGGGCAGTGCTTCGGCGAGAGCGTTGTAGCGCGTGCGGATGAATTCGTAGCCTCCCTTGAAGGTGTGCTTGCCGACGATCTTGGTTGTGTTGTTCTGGAACGTGATGTCCTCGGCCACTTCGCCGAACCGGCCTCCGGGGCCGAGCTCATAGAGTCGAGCACCGCCGGAATTTCGAAAGTCCGGGAACGTCTCGGGGCTGACGTTCGGAATTCCCAGCCTGCCAGCCCAATCCTGCCCGAAGCTCTCCGGTTGCGCGGTCAACCGCCTCCGGTTGAAGCCCAGGCGCGCCTCATTGACCATCGTCGGGCTAATGGTGTAAGTGTCCGATAGAACAATATTTCGGAAATCCGCCGGCTGCACGTACACGCGGCCATAGAGTACGTCCGTCACCTGGCGGATCGGCCGCTCGGGGCTGCGGTGGCGCACCTGCGAATACCGCCCGAACAGCTTGTGCACGGAGCTGAACTGGTGATCGATCTTGATATCGAAGCGTTCAAAACGATACTTGCCGTCGGCCTCGAAAACCAGATTCTGCGTCGGACCGGCCGGCGTGAAGACGCCGTCGGTGGTCTGCTGCCGCCACGGATTACCAGCCAGGAGTTTATTCACGGCCGGATCGAAGCGGCTCTGAGGAATCCGGTTGCCAGGGAATGGGTCGCGAACCCATTGGCCGTTCTCCATTCGGGTCGTGGCCGGATCGTAGATCGGGAAGCTGCCCGGACCGAAGTCGAAGTTCCCCTGGTACATCTGGGGCGAGGGCACCTGGCCCGTGAAGGTCTCGGTCAGGGTCTCATAATGCTGCTGGAAGCCGGCGAAGAAGAACGTTTTGTCCCGTTTGATCTTGCCGCCGGCCGTCGCGCCCCACTCGTGATAATCAAAGGCGCCAGTGCGCCGGAGCTGCTCCAGGTAGTGCCGGTGCAGCATGCGGCCGCCCAGATAGCGGTCTTCGATTGCGCCGTGGAACTCGTTCGTGCCGCTACGGAACACCGCGCTCAGATGTCCGCCGCCCGAGTGCCCGACCTCAGCCGGCATACCCGTCGTCGTCAGCTTGAATTCCTGAATCGAATCAAGACTGGCGATCATTGAACGCCGGAAATCATTCACCTGCCCCACCACCGGCTCCTTGCCGCTGATGCCGTCCAGCGTGAACCCGATCGCGCGCTGTCTCTGCCCCACGGCGTGAGCGCCGTTGATGTTGTTCATCCCCGGCATATAGAGCAGCACCCGGTGCACGAACTTCTGCATGACCGGGATCTTCACCACCAGGGCACCCTCGAGAATCGTTCCGGACGTGGCCGTCTCGGTCTCCAGCAGCGGCGGCGCTCCCGTGATTGTCACCGACTCCACCACGTTGCCGACTTCCAGCGCCACGTTGATTCGGGGGATCTCGCCGGTACGGAGCGTGATTCCCTCCCGCACGTACCGCTTGAAACCCGGGGATTCGATCACGAGCTGGTAGGTTCCGAGGTTGATGTAAGCAATGTAGTAATCACCCGAAGCCGTGGTCGAACTCTCATAGACGAACGACGTCTGGACGTTCGTAAGCGTGACTTTGGCCCCTGCGACGACCGAGCCCGTGCTGTCGGTCACGGTTCCCACCAGCGTCGCGGTTCCCGTCGTCTGCGCAGGTATCGATCCTCCCGCCAGCATCAGGACGGTGAGCCACTTGAGACTGAGTTTCTGTACCTTGCCCACGGAATTTCCCTCCTGAGGAAATCTGCACTGCAGCCGCTCAGCAGAAGTTCCGATATTTGGAACCATGTGCTAGAATCAGACAAACAGTATCGGCAGTTTATTCTCGTCTGAGAAGGATGTCAAGATAGAATTACGGACAATGAAATGCGGGGAGCAAAACTGGGAAAGAGCTTGCTAGAGATCTCGAAGACGCCGGGCGCCATGTCGTCAACGCTAAAGTGCCTTCGCGTGCTGGACGTCCTGGCGAACGCGCCGTATCAGTTCACGTTAACGGAACTGTCCGAAGTGCTCGGCCTGGGAAAGAGCACCGTCCATCGATTCGTCACAACTCTCATGGCCGCCGGCTACGTCGAGCAGGAATTGCTCGGCAAACGCTATCGGATTGCGAAGAAGG
Organism: Bryobacteraceae bacterium; assembly: GCA_046289265.1. Taxonomy (GTDB): domain Bacteria; phylum Acidobacteriota; class Terriglobia; order Bryobacterales; family Bryobacteraceae; genus JBKBWD01. The sequence continues at coordinate 56,782 of JBKBWD010000005.1, forward strand.
CGCTCTGGATCGGCTCCAGCTACCTGCGGCACTCAGCGATCTACCGCTGCGGCTTCAGCCTGCTGGAAGAGCTGTCGCGAAAGACCGAGGCGATGTCGCACCTGGCCGTGCTCGACGGCGAGTCCGTCCTGTACCTGCACACCAGCGGCCCGCCGCGCTCGCTGAATCTGTTCGCCGACTCCGGCGAGCGCCGCCCCGTGCACGCAACTGCTCTGGGCAAGGCGATGATGGCGTGCCAGCCCGACTCCTACGTGCGGCAGGTCTTTTCAAGGAAGTGCGAGCGCTACACGCCGAACACCATCGTCGATTTCGAGCGGATGGAGGAGGAGTTGCAGAAGGTTCGCCGGCTGGGCTACGCCATCGACGATGAGGAAGGCGTTCTCGGATTGCGCTGCATCGCCGTGGCGATTCGCGACGGGAACGAGGCCGCGGTGGCGGCCATCAGTGTGAGCGGCTCGCGCGAGAAGGTCACCGATGAATCGATTCCCCGTCTTGCCTACCTGGTGAAAGAGGCGGCGTTGCGCATCTCGGTGCAGCTCGGCTACCGCCCGGCAACCAGCAACCTCGATTCGCTGCTGGGAGAATACCGCGCACCGCTGGCAGGCTCCGCCGATAGCGGAGCCTGATCCCCAGCGCTTCTTCCCTCAGGGCGTAGTTCTCTAGCGGAGTTTCTCGGTGATTTTCACCGGATCGTTCAGCCGGAAGCTGATCCGCGTCTCGACCGGGATTGTGGCAGCTTCGCCACGCGTAGCGAGAACGGCTCCCGTACCCGCCCCGCCGCCGGCGGCCGCACCGATCGCGGCGCCCCTGCCGCCGCCCGCGATCGCTCCAATTGCGGCGCCGATGCCAGCGGCTGCCCCAACCTTGGCCGCGTCCTTCTTCTTCGTCGAGCGGCCCTCGATGCGGAACGCATCCGTGCTGATCGGAATGCGCTGCCCGTCGGCCGTATTCAGAGTGGTCAGCTCGACGGCCAGACCCGCCAGGCCGCGGACGCGCCCGGCCTTGTCGGACTCCACCACGCGCCCCTGCAACCGCGCACCGCGCTCGGCGATCACCATACCGTCGATCACCAGCGGCTGCGCGAGCGATGCCGTAAACGTGTCACCCGTCTCGTTGCGATCGGTCGAGAGCCCCTCTTCCATGCGAACAGCCAGCAGCGTCCCGATCGGGATTGTCACGGTCTTAGGTGCAGGCGGAGGAGGTGGGGGTGGAGGCTCCACCGCGCGGGCAGGCTCGGGAACCGAGGCCGGCACGGGCGCCGGAGTCGCCGACGCCACCGGAGCGGATTCTAAGACGGGCGCTGGCGCGCGCGCAGCCTCCGCAGGCTTCGCCACAGGCACCGGAGCGGGCCGGCGCGCCGGAGCCGCGGCACGTTCCACAGGACGCACGGGCTCAGGTTCCGGAGCCGGAGGGGCAATCTCTTTCACCGGCGCTGGGACCGCCGCGGCCGGGGCCATCTCCTCGATCACCGGGGCAGCAGGCGCTTCCCTACTCCGCTGCACCACGACCACGGCCAACGCGGAGGCCACTGCTACTCCGGCAGCAAAGCCCAACAACGGTTTCATAATGATTCCTCCAACAATAGTTTGTACGTGAGAGCCGGCGTTTTCGTTTCGGGACCCCGCTCGTTAAAATAGAAGCGCATGGTCCATTTTCCTGAATCCTTCCGGATCGGCCCGATCGCGATCTCACCCGCCACGGTGCTCGCGCCGATGGCCGGCGTGACCGATACGGTCTTCCGGCGCCTCATCCGGAACCAGGGAGGGTGCGGCCTGCTAATGACCGAGTTCACCAGCTCGCACGGCGTCGTCAACTCGACAAAGGCGAAGAAACCCACCCGAACCTTCAAGTATCTCGCGTTTCGCCCCGAGGAGCACCCGATCACCGCGCAACTGTTCGGCTCCGACCCCGCCGTCATGGCCGATGCCGCGCGCATTTGCGAGGACCTCGGCTTCGACGCCGTCGATATCAACTTCGGCTGCCCGGTCAATAAGGTCGTCAAGTGCAATGGCGGTTCCGGACTCCTTCGCGACCTGCCCCTGGTCGAGCAGATCCTGCGCCAGGTCCGCGCCGCGATCCGCATTCCCTTGACCATGAAGTTCCGGGCCGGCTGGAACGACCGCAGTCTCGTCATGGTCGAAATGGCCCGCCTGGCCGAAGGCTGCGGACTCCAGGCCGTCGCCCTCCACCCCCGCACGCGCGAGCAGGGCTACAGCGGCAACGCCGACTGGACCCGCATCGCCGCCGTCAGGCAGGCCGTCCGCATCCCGGTCATCGGCAATGGCGACATCGCCACGCCCGAAGACGCCGTCCGGATGGTCGCAGAAACCGGCTGCGATGCCGTCATGATCGGGCGCGCCGCTTCATCGAATCCCTGGATTTTCCGGCAGATCTCGGAGTACCTCGCTACCGGAACCTACTGGAAGCCCACCGAACATGACCGCTACGAGATGATGCGGACCTACTACCGGATGCTCATCGAACAATGCGATCTCGACATCGTGGGCAAGATGAAGCAGTTCGCCTCCTACTTCACTCACGGCGTCCGCAACGGGGCGAAGCTCCGGGTCGCGATCTATCAGGCCCGCGAGGCCGCTCGAATCGTCGAACTGGTCGATGCCTTCTTCGACGCCGAACTGAAGGTGGACGCCTCGGCCGCCTGACCGGCCCGCCGCGCAAATCCGAATGAAGAAAGTTCAACTGATCACCGACGGCGCCTGCCTCGGCAACCCCGGCCCCGGCGGATGGGCCTGCATCCTCCGCTATGGCAACCGCAAGAAAGAGATGTACGGCTTTGAGCCGAACACCACCAACAACCGCATGGAGCTCACCGCCGCGGTCAAAGGCCTGACCGCTCTCAAGGAGCCCTGCGAGGTCGAAATCGTCACGGACTCCGAGTACGTCAAGAACGGCATCACCCAGTGGATCCACGGCTGGAAGCGCAACGGTTGGAAGCGCGCCGACAAGAAACCCGTCCTCAACCAGGATCTCTGGCAGCAGCTTGACGCCCAGGTTCAGCGGCACGAAACTCAGTGGGTCTGGACCAAAGGCCACGCCGACCATGAGGACAACAACCGCTGCGACGAACTCGCCAACCGCGCCGCCCGCGAGCAGAGCGCCAGCGAGTGAGCTAAACTCCTCATCATGCGGCTCATTCGACTCCTGGCGCCCTGCGCCGTTCTCTGTCTCCTGTCTGCAGCGGCATTCGCTCAGGCGCCCGCCAACGCGGAAGAGGGCTTCGTCCCGCTCTTCAACGGCCGCGACCTCGCCGGCTGGGACGGCGATCCCCGCATCTGGAAAGTCGAGAACGGCGAAATCATCGGCTCCACCGAGGGCGTCGAACTCAAGCAAAACTCCTTCCTCATTTCACGCCGGACCTACGGCGACTTCATTCTCCGGCTCCGCGTGAAGCTCCGCAACCACAACAGCGGCATCCAGTTCCGCAGCGAGGCGCTCCCGGACTGGGTCGTCCGCGGCTACCAGGCCGACATGGCCGAGGACAACTGGTGGGGCTGCCTTTACGACGAGAAGGGCACGCGCGGCGTAATGGTCAATGGCTGGAAGGGCAAGGCTGAAAACGTCGTCCGCCGCGGCGACTGGAACGACTACGAGATCCACGCCGAGGGCGACCGGATCCGCCTCCGAGTCAACGGCCTCCTCACGGTCGATACGCGCGACTCCGAGCGGCTGGAGGGCGTACTCGCGCTCCAGGTTCATCGCGGCCCGCCCATGGAGGTCCGCTTCCGCGACATCCGCATCAAGAGTTTACAGTAGCTACCGCAACGGCAAAACAGGTCGAAGACGTCGGAGAATAGCGACAGGTACTCTATGCGTTCTCTCTTGCTGATGTTCGTGTTTACCGCCGCCGCCTCGGCGCAGCTCATCGGGTTGGGCGTTAAGGGAGGGGTGCCCCTCTCCGACGCTCTCGAGACCGGCCGGCAGGGCAACCTTCGCTACCTCGCCAACACCGAGCGCTGGACCGTCGGTCCTGCCGTCGAACTCCGTCTGCCCCTGCGTCTCTCGGTCGAATTCAACGCGCTATACCGCCGCTTCGATTACGAACTGGCTACCAACGCCGACCCGGCCTCCCAGACCCGCGCCGCGTCCTGGCAGTTCCCGGTGCTGGCGAAATATCGCCTGCTTCCCGGTCCACTCGCGCCTTACATCTCGGCCGGCCCGTCCTTCCTGCGGATCACCGATATCAGCAATATCGGCCAGGTCCTGCGATCCAGCAATCCTCCGGAGCTGGAGGACCGCAGCAACGTCGGCGCCGCCATCGCCGGGGGCGTCCAACTCCGCGTCGGCCGGCTGCGCATCACCCCCGAGATTCGCTACACTCGCTGGGCGCGGGAGAACTTCCGCGACAACCTTTTCGATCTGCTGCGCTTCAACCGCAATCAGGCCGATTTCCTCATCGGATTCATTTTCTGATCGCCTCACATTAACCTATCGCAGAGATCTTCCAGGGGCGGATCGTACCGCTCCTGAAAAATTTCGTAACAGACCGGGATTCCCGTCATCTCGCGGATGCCTGAGGTCTCAATAAAGGCCCGGTAGGTCTCATAACAATCCAACGCCCGATGCTGTATCTCGGCATCCTCCGCCCTCACTGGCACGTCGCAATCGATTTCCCCGGCCGGCGTAGCCGTCAGCCGGATCGGGCCGCCCTCCGGCGCCTCCCGCAGCGTGAAGAACGCCAGCCGCTTCAGGTACGGCGCGACCCGCTCGCGCAGCTCACAATAGACACGCTTCACCACGGCATGCGTTACCACGTGGTCCGGATGGCCGGTTATTCCGTGGACCGGATAAGTCACAACCACGGCCGGCCGAACCCGCTCGATCTGCACCCGAACCGCCTCCTCCAGCACCATCGGCGTGATCTCCTTGAGTCCGCCGTCGGGGAAGTCCAGAACGGCCAGATCGGTCAGCTCCAGCACCTTCGCCGCACGCTGCAACTCACCAAGCCGTACCGCCCCCATCTCCCCTACCGAGTACCCAAAGTGATGCCGCTGTCTCGTCGCCCCGCCCCTGGTGAGCGTCAGGAGAGAGACGTTGCGGCCGCTTCGGACCTGGTGCGCAATTCCGGCCGCGGGCCCGAACGACTCATCGTCCGGGTGCGGAAACACGTACATCAAATTCAACTTGGCCTCCCTTCTTTCGGCGCGCTTCAGGCGACGGACCCAGGTATGCTACTGTAACTACTCTGGAGCCCTTTCCGAGCATTTCCTGAGAACACGGCCTTTGAAACTCGCACTTTTCGGCGGAACCTTCGACCCGATTCACAACGCCCATCTGACCATCGCCCGCGAGGCCCTCGAACGCTTCGGCCTCGATCGCATCCTCTTCATCACGTCGGCCAGTCCTCCGCACAAAAGCAATGCCGCCCGCACGCCCTACGAGCACCGGCACCGCATGGTCGAACTCGCCTGTCAGGACGAGCCGCGCTTTATCCCCTCGCGCATCGAGGAGGGTACCGAGCGCAGCTACTCCATTCTCACGATCGAAAAGATTCTCCCCACCCTCGGCCCCGGCGACAGCCTCTATTTCCTGATCGGCGCCGACGCCTTCGCCGAGATCGAGACCTGGTACCGGGCCGACGATGTGCTCCGGCTCATCGACTTTATCGTTGTCTCCCGGCCCGGCCACGAATACCGCATCCCGCCCGGCGCCCGCGTTCACCGGCTGGAGACCCTCGCGCTCCCGGTCTCCTCCTCCGACATCCGCAGCCGCCTCCGGTCCGGCCACCTGCCACCCGATCTCCCTCCCGCCGCCGCGGCCTATATCCGTGAACATGGATTGTACGGCATCTCCTCCACCCGACATGATTCTGTAACACACGACAACGTACAATGAGGTGAGGTTTCCCCTGTTGTGACCGCCCGGATCTTTCTCAAGCTGATCGCGGCCGTTCTCTGTGTCCTCGTCGTCGCCCTCTCCACGATTGACTTCCTCGCTTCCCGGATGGCCGAAAAGGCCTATATCGAGACGCTCACGCGCGAGATGGCCGAAAAGGGCCGGATGATCGCGATCCAGACCGGCGATCTTTCCTCTCTCACGGCTGAGCAGTTGCAGACCCTTTCCCAGGCCGCCGGCGCCCGCCTCACGGTCGTCCGGCGCGACGGGAGCGTATTGGTAGACTCAGAAGCCGAGCCGGCTGCGATGCAAAATCACAGCGACCGGCCCGAGATTGTCTCGGCGATGCATAGCCGGGTGGGCACCAGTGTCCGTGAGAGCGGAACGGTTCGCAAGAAGTTTCTTTATGTTGCCGTCCCACTGCACGGCGGCGCGCTGCGGCTGGCGGTTCCGCTCAACGAAATCAACGAGGTCGTCAACGCCACCCGGCTCGAGATGCTTCTCTACACCGGCGTCGCCTTCCTCCCGGCCATCCTGCTGGCCGGCTTCTTCGCGCGCCACATCTCCCAAAAACTCGGAGCCATCATCGAGTACGCGGGCGCCCTGGCCACCGGAAATTTCAACGCCCGCCTTCCAAACGCCGGCACCGACGAACTCGGCATCCTCAGCCGCCAATTAAATGAGATGGGTGAAAAGCTCCGAAAGATGTTCGAGGAACTCCAGCGCGAGCATCTCGAACTGGAGAAAATGGAACGCATTCGGAAGGACTTCGTCATCAACGTTTCGCACGAGCTCCGCACACCGCTCGCCTCCATCCAGGGCTACACCGAAACCCTGCTCGACGGCGCGCTCCACGAGCCGGAGCATAACGTCCGTTTCCTCTCGATCATCCGGCAGAATGTCGAACGCCTCGGCCGTCTCACCGCGGACCTGCTCACGCTGTCGCGCATCGAGCTGAAGACCCAGAAATTCCAGTTCGCCTCCTATTACGTCAACACGCTGTTGCAGGATAGCATCGACTCCATGCTCCCGATCGCCGAGAAGAATGGCATCGAACTCGTCATCGAGCCCGCTCCCGCCGATATCGAGGTCTTCTGCGACTCCGAGGCCGTGCACCAGATCCTCAGCAACCTCCTCGACAACGCCATTAAGTACACGCCTGAAGGGCGCTCCGTGCACGTGCGCGCCAGTGTCGTCGGCAGGCCCGGCGAAGCCTCCGACTACGTCGAGATCGCCGTTCAGGACAACGGCATCGGCATCCCCAGAGAGGACCTCCCACGGCTGTTCGAGCGCTTCTACCGCGTGGATAAGGCGCGCTCCCGCGAACTCGGCGGCACGGGCCTCGGCCTCGCCATCGTGAAACACCTGGTTCGCGCCCAGGGCGGCGAGGTCCGCGTCGCCAGCGAACCCGATCGCGGCTCCACCTTCACCTTCTCGCTTCCGGTCCAGGACCTGGGACTTGTCGAACACGGCGCGGTTCAAGCAGAGTTAACAAGCCAGTAATCGCGATGTAACAGGTGAACGGTATGTTCAGTTTAGGTTTCAGCAAATGAAGAAAATCGTTCTGATTGAAGACGACTCCGATCTGTACGCGCTTCTGAAGTACAACCTGGAGAAAGAGGGCTTCGCGCTGGTAGGAGCACAGACCGGAAAGGGCGCCATCGAGCTTTGCCGCCGTGAGCGCCCCGACCTGATCCTCCTCGATATCATGCTGCCCGACTCCGACGGACTCGATATCTGCAAAGGAATCCGCAACCACCCGGAGCTGGCTCACATCCCGGTCATTTTCCTGACCGCTCGTGCCTCCGAAACCGACCGCATCGTCGGGCTCGAGCTCGGAGCTAACGATTACATCGTCAAGCCGTTTTTCATCCGCGAACTGGTCGCCCGCATCAAGATCCAGTTCCGGACCCAGGCCGCGCCCCCGCGCGTGCTCAAGATCCAGGGCCTTGAACTCGACCGCAGCAGTTGCCGCGTCCGCCTCAACGCCGAGACCATCGCCTTTACAGCCACCGAGTTCCGCCTTCTGGAGTTCCTCATGTCGCGGCCGGGCGTCGTCTTCAGCCGAGAGCAGTTGCTGGACGCCGTCTGGGGCCATGACCGCGCGGTGACGGACCGCACGGTGGATGTCTACATCCTGCGGCTCCGCCAGAAACTGGAGACCGATCCGGCCAACCCCACCTGGATCCGCTCGGTTCGCGGCTTCGGTTATAGCTTCAACGACGCGGGCGCTGGCGTGGTCGAAAGTGAGCGCGCCTCTGCAGGATCCTGAGACGATCCGGTAGTCTGAAAGGAGATGGGCAAGCAATTCCGGCCGTATGAGTGGGTCGTCGTCGCGTATTTTTCCTACACTTCACTGCTCGCCTTACTCCTTCCAATCCGCCCGGATATCGCCCGCACGACGATTCTCGTCAACCTGGCGGTTCTCGCCGGCCAGTTCCTGCTCGTCTGGGCCGACGGATTGCGCCGCCGCCCGTTCTTCGACGTTCTCCGGGACTGGTACTGCTTTCCGCTGATGCTGCTCGCCTATCGCGAAATGGGCTGGTTCGCCCGGCCGCATACGGACTTCGCGCTCGAGCGCTCCTGGGTCGTTTTCGATCGCATTCTCCTTAACGATCTTGGCCTCCGCACCCTCATCGAAAGCTTCGGCCCCGTGTTCCCGGCGATTCTCGAGATCGCCTATACACTCGTCTATGGCATCGCTTCGTTTTCGGTCGCGATGCTCTACGTTTTCAACAGGCGCAAGGGCGTGCAGGAGTTTCTTTTCGTCTTCCTCACCGGCATCTTCGCGGCCTACGCGCTGTTCCCGTTCTTTCCCTCCGAGCCGCCGCGTACGGTCTTCCCCGGTGAGGACTTTCCTCGGATCGAGACGATTTTCCGGAACTTCAACTGGGTCCTGCTCGGCGGCTATGGCATCCACACCAGCGTCTTTCCGAGCGCACATGTCTCCGGCTCCTTCTCGGCGGCCTTCGCCATGTGGCGGCTCCTGCGGCGCCCCCAATGGGTCCGCATCGTCTTACTGATTCTGGCGATTCTGATCGCGATTGCGACCGTGTATGGCAGGTATCACTACGCGGTGGACGCGGCAGCCGGACTGGCGGTCGCCGCGGCGGCCAGCCGCTTCGGGAGAATGATACAACCCGCTTCCCGTCGGCCAGCCACCGCCGGGACAACCGCGTAGACCGCGGCGGGGAAGCCGCACCCGCTTACTTTCCGGAAGATGTCGCCGTGGATGCCGGCGATGAGGCAGGGGTGGCGGACTTGCCGGAGCCGGAGTCACTCTTGCTCTCACCCGACCCGCCCGAGGAATCGTTGTTGGCCGAGCCGTTGGCCCCGGGACTGTTCGACGCTCCGTTCCCCTTGGCGTAATCGGTGATGTACCAACCGCTGCCCTTGAACTGCAGTGCGGGAGCGGAAACGAGGCGCTCCACGGCGCCTCCGCATTCCTCATGGACGCTCAGTGGATCATCGCTGAACCGCTGAATCACCTCGAACAGATCTCCACACTTCAGGCACTTGTATTCGTAGAGAGGCATACGTCTAAGCTCTGGTCAAAGTAGTTGGTCTTTATCTCAGTCGATCTTCGCTAGCGGCGGGGCACATTCAGCGGCCCCATCCGGATGTCGTCCCGGCGGCCCTCGGCAGGACTCGCGGCCGATTCGGTCACGCCGTTGATCAGGACGTCGATGGCGCGCTCCAACAGCACGTCCTCGCCCGGCTTCTGCTGGGGAACCTCCTGCTGCTGTGGCGCTTCCTCATCCTCCTCGGTCCGCTGCTCGGCCTGTTCGACCACCGCCACCGAGGGCGTCACGCCGGTATCCTGAATCGCCTTGCCTTCCGGCGAGAAGTACTTGGCAACCGAAAGGATCACCGCGCCGCCGTCATCGGTCGTGATCGCCTTGCGGACCGCAGCATCCCCATAGGTGCGCTCGCCGACCACGGCCGCGCGCTTGCTTTCAAGCAGCGCCGCCGCCGCGACCTCGGCTCCGTTGGCCGTGCCGCGATTCGTAATCACCACCAGGGGTTCCCGGAAAATCGTCTTCGCCGCATTCGCTTCGAAGTTCTCTCGAGCTGTTTTCTGTCCCTGCAGATACGCAAGAAGTCCTTTTTCGACGAACAGGTCCGCCATCGCGATTCCCTCGGCTGCATCGCCGAAGGAGGAGCCGCGCAGATCGAGCACCAGTTTGGTTGCCCCCTGCTTCGTCAGTTCGGCGACCGCATTGGCAACTTCGGCAGCCTTGCCCTTCTCCATGCTCGGGACTTTGACGATGCCGATCTCGCCGGAGTGCATCTTCGCCGTTACCGATGGTATCTTGATCGGCGCGCGCGTCAGCGTCATCTTTTGCGGCTCCGGACGGCGCATTCGCAGCACGGAAAGCTCTAGCGTCGTCCCCGGCGCCCCTTCGAGCAGCATCTCCGCGTAGGCCAGCGGCATGTCGCGCGTCGCCACGCCGTTGATACTCTCCAGCATGTCTCCCGTGCTCAACCCGGCCTGTTCGGCTGGCGAGCCGGGCAACGCGCCGACCACGCCCACGTACCCGAACCGCCGCGACAGGGCCAGACCGACGCCGGCTTTCGCGCTCCCCTTGTTCTTCTGGTACTGCTTGTACTGGTCCGAATTCAGGTAGCTGGCGTAGGGGTCGAGCGACTCAAGCAGCCCGTTGATGGCCCCGAGCGTCACGCTCTTCATGTCCGGTTCCTCAACGTAGTCGCTCTTGATCCGCGAGACGACCTCCGTGTACACCGAAAGGTGCCGGTAGGGATCGCCGGGCGACGCGCTCTTGCCCACCATCGCGCCCAGCAGTAAAAAGAAGACCAGACACGTCGAAGACGTGACGATCACGAACTTAAATCGGCTGTTCATAGGAAAACCAAGCCTCTGGCCCTTATAGAGTAGTATAGCTGGTTTTCAAGCGTTTGATCCTCCAAGGACACGCCGGCGGTCACCAGCCCTAACGAGTATGCCTCAACTATTCGACTCCCTTGCCCCCGCCCCCGGTTTCGCCGATCTTGCCTGAGGGGTCGAAGGGAAGCTCCGCCTGTCCGGCGGGATAGGTCACCCGCCCCTCTGCCACCCGCGCCATGCGGGTCATCCGGTGGGGCTCGCGGCGCTCGTCGGGGAAGATATGCTCCACCGGCATCCCCCGCGCCGTCAGAACATCGGCGATGAGCGACCGGTGACAGCGCCAGGGAACCGATTCCGCGCACATAATTGCTGTCTGCCCCTGGCCTGCCTCCAGGATCAGTTCGGCAAGGCTCCGCTCAAACTCTCCGGTCTCCATATAATCGGCATAGCCCCGGAAACCGGCATCCTCCCATCCAGTGTTCCTTGAATCCGGGCGCGCTTTCCGCAACCCGCCGAGTCCCGGCATGTGGACGTACCGGATTCCCGCCCCCGACAGAGTTTCGGCGATCCCCTCCCGATTGGATTGCGGATTCCAGCGCGACCGCGGCACGCTTCGGACATCGATGATCTGCTCGACTCCGTTGGCAGTCAACAATCGCAGAAACTCCGGGATCGGATGCGTCGAGTGACCGACGGTAAACAGGACCGGCCGCCCCATTCTACGACCGTACTATACGTGCGGCCAAGTCAGGACCACGATCATGCCCGCGTAGATCACCCAGCCGGCCAGACAGACGGCGAAGGCCCGGATCGTGCTTTTGTAATCCAGCGCCTGCCGCACCGCCACTACGAAGGCGATCAGGACCCAGACTGTCAGGAACACGAAGATGAAGCCGGTCAACGGCCGCGCCAATCCCAGCACGCCCAGAATGCCGGGCGCGGTCGCAAAGCCGGTCGTCCGCAGCAGTTGGCCCCAATCCGCGTTGGTCTCCGCCCCCGGCAACAGGCGCGTCCCGAAAAAGAACGTGATCCAGGCCCACAGAAACCAGCCGAGAAACGCCGCGACGACTCCGGAGAGCAGCCCGCGCAGGCCCATCGCGCCAAACGCGCCGAGGCCTGCCGCCATGCTCGACAGCAGCACGACGGTCATCGCCTGACGCATCGCTCCGAGGTCGGCTTCAACCTCTTCATAGACCTCCGGATCGAGCTTGGCGGCGCCGATCACTCTCCGGAGGAATGTAGCCATGCCGGCCTACTTCCGCCACATGTGCGTCACCGTGAAGGCCCGCACCTTGCGCGCCTCTCGCCGCCGCGCCCGCTCGGCCGGCGCGAGATCGCTCGCATCGAACGGGAGCGCCGCCTTGTCGCTGGTGGCTCGACGCGCCTCCATATCGCGCGCCCCGGCCTTCTCCATCACCTCGATCGCCGTAGGGGCCTCCCCGTCTTCGGTCTGGACCGCCACCAGCACGCGGCCCGCGCGGACCTGTTTGGAGTAGTCCTCGGCCTCCTCTTCCGGCAGTCCCAGATCCTTCAGGGCGCCAAGAAGCCCGCCGACCGCCGCGCCGACGCCGGCGCCGACCAGGGCCGCGATGATCGGACCCGCCGCCAGAAGCGGGCCCACGCCGGGCACTACGATCGCCGCGATGCCGGCCGCCAGTCCCGCCGCTCCGCCGATCGCCGCAGAGCCGCCGGCGCTGCTCTCGCGCTCCACCGTCTGGATGTTCGGCCCGCTCCCTTCCGACTTCGAGGTGACCACGCTGATCCGTTCCTCCGGAAAGCCCGATTCCTTCAGCGCATCGACTGCCGCGCCCGCTTCCGTGATGTCGTCGTACACACCGATGATTGTTTTTGCCATAGGTAACTAAAATACTCTACTTGCAATTCTGCATCCACCCTCACGTTGAAAATGGCGTGGGGATTGACGACTGGCTGGGTCAAAACACTCACTCATGCCGCAGCGCCATGAGCGGATTCACCCTCGTCGCGCGGCGGGCGGGAAAGTAAGCCGCCGCCAGCGCTGCCAAGGCCAGTGCCGACACCGCCGCCGCGATCACCGTTCCGTCGCGGGAGGTCACGCCGAAGAGCTGGCCCTCCGCGTACCGCGTCACCAGCAGCGCCGCCGGGACTCCGATGGCCAAACCTCCCGCCAGAATCAGGAGCAGTTCGCGCATTACCATCGCGCGGATGCTGCCGGTCCGCGCCCCGAGCGCCAGCCGGATCCCGATCTCCCGCGTCCGCCGGTTCACGCTGTAGGCCATCACGCCGTACAAGCCGAGCATCGCCATCGAGGTCGCCAACAGCGCAAACACCGCCGTTAACTGCAGCACCATCCGGTCGGATCGGATGCTCCGCCTCACCTGGTCCTCCATCGTGCGCAGATCCTGTACCGGCAGGTCGCGATCGAGTGACGTCATTACCGACTTGATATCGATTATCGTCTGGCGAGCGTCCAACTCCGTCCGGATGTAGAAGGACATCGAGCCCAGATCGTCGCTCTGGCGCCACGGGAGATAGTAGAGCGGTGGCGACGTCTGCTTGACCTCGGAATACTTCGTGTCCCGGACAACTCCAATAATCTCGATATCCGGTATCACATCGCCCCAGCCTGGCGTGAATTTCCTGCTGATCGCGTTCGCATCCCCGAAGAAGTGCCGCGCGAAGGTCTCATTGACTAAGGCCACCTTCGGCCCAGCCTTGTTGTCCCTCTCGGTCAGTTCCCTGCCGGCGACCAGCGGAATGCCCATCCTGCCGAAGAAGCCCGGCCCTACCATGTTGTACATCGAGTGCGTATCCGAATCCGGACCGCCCGGGAAGCCCTCAACGGTCAACCCATTCCCCCAATTGTTCCCGGCAATCAACGGGACCGACGAACTCGTTGCCGCGCGGACGCCGGGAATCGCGGCCAAATGCTCCTCGATCCGCTCGAATAGCGCCCGGCACTGCTCGGGCGTGTATCCGTTTAATCGCGGCGAGATGCGGAAGGCGATCAGCTTTTCGGTCCGGAACCCCAGATCGACCTGGAGCAGATTGACCAGGCTCTTCATAAACAGCCCCGTCGCGATCAACAGCAGGGCCGAGACCGCCAGCTGCATCACAACCAGCGACTTCCGCACCCGCGCGGACCCACGGCTGGAAGAGGCGCCCGAGTCTTCTTTCAAGGCGCTCGCCACGGAATGCCGGGCCGCATCCCAGGCCGGATACAGACCCACCAGCAGCCCGGTCAGCGCCGAAGCCCCCATCGCGAAGAGCAGGACCGGCCACTCCAGGCTGCTCGTCAGGTGATAAACCGGCGCTTCATCTCCTGCCATTGAGCGCACCAGCACGTTCAGCGTCCAGGAGCCAAGCACCACTCCCAGCAGGCCGCTCGCCGCGGCCACCAGAAACGCCTCGGTCAACCACTGTCCCATGATGTCGGACCGTGTAGCCCCGAGCGCCGCCTGGACCGCCAGATCCTTGCGCCGCTCCACCGATCTGGCCAGCAGCAGATTCGCGGCATTTGCGATGGCTATGAGCAACACCAGCCCGGTCGCGATCATGTGGATGCTCACTGACGTCTGGCGCCCATCTCGACCCATGCTCCGGCTGCCTTCATGCAGACTCAGCCTCGACGCAAGAAACCGCTCGACATAAGCAGTCTCGCGCCGAATCGTCTTCGCCTGTTCCTCGACCAGCCCGGCGTAGACGGAATTCAGCGCGGACTCCGCCTGTTCGCGGCTGACTCCCGGCTTCAGGCGCGCAAACAGGTAGAGCCAATAGTCGTCGTAGTTGGCCGTCCCGTCCCAGCCCGGCGTGAGCCTCGGCTTGAACGACAGCGGGACAAACACAGCCGGGCCGCTGCCGAACGTGGTGCCCGTGAAGTCCCGCGGCGCCACCCCGACAATGGTGAACACCTGGCCATTCACCCGGATCGGCTGGTTCAGCACCTCCGTCCGGCCGCCCAGCCGGTCGTGCCAGTAGCCGAACCCCAGGACCGCCACCGGATTCCCCGCCCCGTGCACATCGTCCTCGGGGCGCAATCAGACGTCCGAACAACTGAACCCCCAGGGTCGAAAAGTATCGGCCCGAGGTCAGCATCGCCGATGAATTGACCGTCTGGTTCTCGAAGCTCAGGTTTGCCGAGATGCTCCGGAAACCCGCGACAGCGGCAACCCCTTCCGGCATATTCTCCAGTTCCCGGAAGATCCGGTAGCTGAAAATCGCGTCCTGGTCGCCGGAGTTGTCGGTCGAACTGCGGCCGCTCTTGAACTCCTCGGGAGAACTCAGGAAAACCAGTTCCTCCGGCCGTTCCACGGGCAGCGAGCGCAACACAAACTGGTGGAGCAGCGAAAAGATCGCCGTATTGGCGCCGATGCCCAGCCCGAGAGACACGATGACAACCGCCGTCACGAGCGGCGTCTTCGCCAACGCACGGACGGCGAACCGGGTCCGCCGGATCAGCGACTCCAATACCGGCAATCCTCGCCGGTCGCGGTATGCCTCCTTGGCGGCTTCAATGCCCCCGAATTTCAACAGCGCCTGACGGCGGGCCTGCTCTGGCGTCATACCGGCCCGCAGGTTGTCTTCGATGTGCAGCTCGATATTGCTCCGGATTTCTTCATCGAGCTCCCGGTCCAGGGCCTCGCCGCGCCGCAGCGAGCCAGACAGCCGAACCAGAAACGATCGCAGCGCCCTCACACGGCCTCCTCGCCGGGCGCCAGGAAGCGGGCCATGATGCCGGTCGTCCGCTCCCACTGCCGCGCCTCCGCCTCAAGCTGCTTCCGTCCGCCCGGCGTGATCCGGTAGAACTTCGCCTTCCGGTTGTTCTCGGAAACGCCCCACTCGGAGGCAATCGCGCCCTCCTGTTCCAGCTTCAGCAATGCCGGATAGATGGTGCCGTAGTTAATCGAGAGTGCGCCGCCGCTGATCTGCTCGATGCGCCGCGCGATCCCATACCCATGGACTGGTCCCATCGACTCCAGCGTCTTCAGGACCATCAGGGCCAGCGTCCCCTGCCAGATCTCAGTCTTTTCTTCGCTCATGCGCCCTCCTATTGGATCCCCATAGAACTATGACAGAGTTCCTATGGGGATGCAATAGGAAAGTTCGGAGACGGCGATTAAACCGCCGACACGGCCGCCGATCCGTTGCTCGACAGAATCTGGTCCACCTCCCGGGTCGAATACGGCGGACGCTGACTCGACAACACCAGTTGGATCTGCGCGTCCGTCAACTTCCGCACATCGCGGAGGTGGAGTATGTAGCGTGCCTTGTACAGATCGTGGCTGGTCACGAATCGTAAGCCGTTTCGGTCGACGATCGCGATCCAACCATTGTCGCGCAACTCCAGCAGCAGCGCCTCGGTTACCCGTAAGCAGTGTGCCGCCTCACTCAATAGTTGGTAGTCTTGCATAGTCTGTTCGCTTCCAGTCTAGCCGGCCAATTCGCGCTGGTTCGCATGAGGCCCCAGCCACTCGACCCGGCCGTTTTCAATGTGGTAAACCGCCCCGACGATCGCGAGCCGGTTCGCGCGCAGCCGCTCGCGTAGAATCGGCCCGTGGCGGAGGAGATCCTCGACCGCCTGCCAGACATTCATCCTGACGGTCGCCTTCAGCAGTTCGGGACCCTGCAGTTGCGGATAGAGCGCCGTGGTCCGGTCCCGCGCCCTCCGGACCTCGGAGAGCAGATGATCGAATTCCGGAGGCAGCGGTTCATTCGCGACGGCGGCGGATACCGCGCCGCATTCCTCATGCCCAAGCACAACGCATAGACCCACATCCAGATGGGCAACCGCGTACTCCGCCGAGGCCACCTCGTCCTCATTCGCCACATTTCCGGCGACCCGAATGGAGAACAGATCCCCGATTCCCTGGTCGAAAAGAATCTCCGGCGCCACCCGCGAATCCGAACAGCACAGGATCGCCGCGCGCGGATGCTGCCCCTGCCGCCAGGTCTGCCGGACGCGCACTGCGTCCGAGTGGGGATGCTTCGCGTGATTCGTAGCGAATCGACGGTTGCCCTCGGCCAGTTCGCGAAGAACTTGGGCCGGACCGGGAGGCTTGTTCCCTCCAGGTCCTCCCGCGGCCACGAGGGAAACCGGCGCGCACGCCGCCGATGTCAGCACTCGCAGGAAGTTTCGTCGATCCATTCGCCCTCCTCTATCCGTTGCCGGAGACAACGGACTCCGCCGTCAACTCGCGGATGGCTTGGGCGCGTTTCAGCGCCGCGCCGATGTCCGGCAGGATATTTTGCTCGCCGATGTGCTTGACGAACTCCGCTTTAGCCAGGAACTCGGCCGGCTGATCGCGGGCGCCGCACAGCAGAAACGTCCGGCCGGATCGCTTCAGCCGGTCCGCCAGTCTCTCGAGCGCATGAATCCCCGTCGCGTCGATTGCCGTCATATTGCGAAGCCGCAGGACCACGATCGGCGCGAACCGGGAAAGATCGGCCGTCTCGTCGGCCAGCTTGTCGCTGGTGCCGAAAAGGAACGGACCGTGAATTCGCAGAATCGAGACGTACGGCGGCACCTTCTTATCCTGCAGGCTGTGGGAGCGGCCGTGTTCGATGTAATCGGGAGTGACTGTCGAAACCGTCGTCGTCTCGGAAACCCGGTAAATATACAGCAGGGCGGCAAGCGCGATCCCGACTTCGACCGCCACCGTCAGATCCGCCACCACCGTCAATACAAAGGTCAGCAGCCAGACCGATCTGTCCGCCGGCGAGAGCTTGACAATACTGCCCACCTCACGCCACTCGCCCATATTGTAGGCCACCACCAGCAGCACCGCCGCGAGCGTGGCCAGCGGAATGTGGATCGCCAGCGGCCCCAAGGCCAAAATCACCGTCAACAGCGTCACCGCATGCACCAGGCCGGACACCGGACTCCTCGCGCCGGATCGGAAATTGGCCGCCGTGCGGGCAATCGCGCCCGTCACCGGGATGCCGCCCACCAGCGGCACAACCGCGTTGGCAACGCCCTGAGCCGTCAATTCCACATTGGAATCATGCCGGTCGCCCGTCATCGTGTCCGAGACGACGGCGGACAGTAAGCTCTCCACCGCCGCCAGGATCGCCACCGTGAAGGCGGCCGGCAGCAGCGGCAGAATCAGGTCCGCGCGGAATTCGGGTGCGGCAACCCGCGGCAAGCCGGGCGAAATGCCGCCGAACTTCGATCCGATCGTTTCCACGGGAAGCCCGAAAACCCCCGAAATGGCTGTCGCAGCTCCAAGCGCCACGATGGAGCCCGGAAGCCACCGGAGGAATCGAGGCACGATCAGAATTGCCGCCAGCGATCCTGCCGCGATGGCGGCGGCCGGCCAGTGGACCGACCCGAGATGAGCGGCATACTCCCGCATTCGCTCGGCGAACTCGCTCGGCACCGAGTTCATTTGCAAGCCCAGCAGATCCTTGATCTGCGTGGAGGCGATCAAGACCGCAATGCCGTTCGTGAAGCCGATCACGACCGGACGGGGTATGAATCGGACTGCCGTTCCCAAACCCGTCAACCCCAGGAAAAGCAGAATCCCTCCGGCCATCATCGTCACCATGTACAGGCCCGAAAGCCCGTGCTGCGCGATGATGCCCGCGACGATGACAACGAAGGCCCCCGTCGGCCCTCCGATCTGAATCCTGGAGCCGCCCAGAGCCGATACGAGGAATCCCCCCAGGATGGCCGTGTAGATGCCAGCCTCCGGGGTCACGCCCGAAGCGATGCCGAATGCCATCGCCAGGGGCAGCGCGATCAACCCGACCGTCACGCCCGCAATCAGATCGGCGCGGAAATCTTCCCGGCTGTACCAGGGCAGGCACTCGAACAGCTTCGGCTTGCCAAGCCGCCGGCGAACTCGAGCGCTCAAGGCCGATGTACCCCCTCTTCTTCTCCAACCTTCTCGAAGATCGCGACCGTCTGGGCGACATGCGAGAAGTAGTACCGCCGGAGTACATCGAGCAGTTCCAGAATTACCGGATCGCGCAGGGAATAGTAGACCTGGTTGCCGGCTTTGCGATTGTTCACGATCCGCTTGGCTCGCAGCACGGCCAGATGTTGCGACGCATTGGCCTGCTCCAGACCCAATCGCTCGATCAGACTCCCTGCCGTCATCTCGCCCTCGCGGAGTGCGTCGATGATCGCAATCCGCGTCGGATGGGCGAGACCGCTGAAAATTTCTGCTTTGAACTCCTGGAGCGTTCGATTCACTCCTTTAATATATACGATAGCTCGAATATTCGAATTAACATTGAGATGGTTTAACAGCCCGTGGCAGAAGTCGCGCGGCCGCGTTTGGAGCGCAGCCGGCGCCGATGGCTTTGGCGAGCCTCCCTCCCAGTGTCCGGCACTGGTTCGGCCAGCTCTTCGCGCCCTGGGCTCGCAAGCCCTTGCCGCGCGGCCCGCGGGACTTCTGTCGCGGTAGGGACGCCGGTTGCCCAACGCCCCCCGCACAGATCCGTACGTGCAGAATTGCTGCATACGGCTCCTACCTCAGATACCTGGCGTCGAAGCGCACGTTCGGATGCGGATGCAGGATCTTTGCACTCGGAATCCATCGATCGATCGACCGCCGGAACCGTTCCCAGGTCATCCGGGCTCGCTGGCTCCGCCGCCGAAGCGCGCGGTACCAGTGCCAGATCACCTGAGCCCGAAAGCCGTTCAGACTATCCATATTGCCGGGAACGGCGTGGTAGTTGAAGTAGCCTTGAACAACCGACTTCAGCCACTTCCCGACCTCGGCTACTGGCTGGCGCCAGCGGCGTCGAAGCTCCTCCTTCAGCTCGCTGAGCTTGGCAGTGAGTCGCTTACGGATCGTCTTCCGCTTGACGATGAACCTGCCGGTCTTCCGAGTCTTCCCGCACATGTGCGTGAAACCCAGAAAATCGAATACCTCAGGCTTACCCTCGCCTCGCTGCTTCCGGTTCTCGGCTGCGTGCCGCCCGAATTCGATCAGGCGCGTCTTGTCCGGGTGTAACTCCAACCCGAACTTCTGCAGGCGTTCCTTCCATTCCTGGAGAAATCGCTCCGCGTCGGCACGATTCTCGAACCCCGCGACGATATCATTGGCGTAGCGGACAACAATCACGTCGCCCACTGCCCGATGCTTGCGCCAGTGCTTGACCCACAGATCGAAGGCGTAGTGCAGGTAGATGTTTGCCAGCAGCGGTGAGGCTACCGCCCCCTGTGGGGTTCCTACCTCCGTCTTCGACCACTTCCCTTCCTCGGACACCCCTGCCCTCAGCCATTTTTGGACCAGGCGCAGGATCCTTCGGTCGGCGATGCGGTGCTCGATGAACTTGACCAACCATTCGTGCGACAAATTGTCGAAAAAGCCACGAACGTCGGCATCGAGAATCCAGTTCCCCTTCTTCCGCATGATCCCCACCCAGAGCGCATCCAGCGCTTGGTGCTGGCTGCGTCCAGGCCGGAACCCGTAGGAGAACCCCAGGAAATCCTCTTCGTAGACCTGGTTGAGGACTGTCACTACGGCCT
Organism: Bryobacteraceae bacterium; assembly: GCA_046289265.1. GTDB lineage: Bacteria > Acidobacteriota > Terriglobia > Bryobacterales > Bryobacteraceae > JBKBWD01. The sequence goes on from JBKBWD010000005.1 coordinate 76,938, forward strand.
GCTGAACGATCTTATCCTCCAGGGCTGCGATGCCCAGGGGGCGTTGTCGTCCATCGGCTTTTGGTATGTAGGCTCTCTTGGAAGGCTGCGCTCGATACGTCCCCCGATGGATTCGGCTATGAAGGTCCGCCAGCTTCTCATCCAGATCCGTCTCGTACTCTTCCCACGACACGCCATCGACTCCAGGCGCGGCTTCTCGCTTCAGAGCGTAGTAGCTGCCCCGCAGATGACTGACTGTGACGTGGTGAAGCAGCGCGGTGAACCGCATCTGCTTGTCTTTACGTGCTGCCTTACGCACACCGAGCAAGTCGCTCAACTCGCTGATCCGGCTCTGAGTCCGGGGCGCGGTCGCCTGCCCGATGTTCTCCTTGGTCGGTTGCCTTCCCTCTGTACCCTCCGCCGGCGGTTTCCCGCCGTTGTTCGGATACTTCGTCGGTACTACGCAACCGTCCGACTTCCCACCGGCGTGCATGTTGGACTCCCGGCTCATGGCCTTCTCCAACCGGCCCGCCACCTCTTACCTGCCGGGCGCCGATGGGGTCTCCCGGTTCTCGCGCGTGGAGTTTCCATGCATGCCTGGGGCCTTAGACTGCGCAGAGCCCTCCGGGTGCTTGCGATAGCGCACCCATCGGTATTGCCTTCCGCCACGTGGCACGGCGTCGGCACTCTGGTCGCGATTATTTCGCAGCTCAATACCCTGCCTGCATGTGCCCCTGTCAACGCTTCGATGGCCGCCTTGCGGCTGGCCACGTATGACTCGGGGTCAGGATGGTCCGCTAAACCTTTCCTGTATAACTCTTTCATTCACTACTCCACGCCGGTTTATCCCGGCGCACGCCGCGGGCTGTTAACCCCAGCGCATCCCGGCTTTTTACCAAACGAATTCCGTTCGACTACCCTGAAGAATTAGGCCCGCATGGACAACCTCACCCACACCTTCGTCGGCCTGATGCTGAGCCGCGCCGGACTGAACCGCGTCTCACCGTACGCCACGCCGCTGCTCCTGCTCGCCTCGAACGTCCCCGACATCGACATCGTCACGCTCTGGGGGGGCTCGCTGGCCTACCTCGACCATCACCGCGGCTTCACGCACGGGATCTTTGCCATCCCGATTATGGGCCTTCTGCCGGCGCTCGCCGTCGGGCTCTGGAAGCGCCGCGAGACCGCATGGCGTACCTACCTGCCTCGGGCCCTCGCCCTCTGCTCGATCGGCGTCGCCGTCCATCTGGTCCTGGATTGGACCAACACCTACGGCATCCGCCTCCTCTCGCCCTTCGTCCATCACTGGTTCCGACTCGATATCACCAACGTCATCGACATCTGGATCTGGGCCCTCCTGCTGGTCGGCGTCGCGGCCCCGGCGCTGGCGCGGCTCGTTCACTCCGAAATCGGCGGCAAGCGCCCGTCCGGCCGGCTGACCGCAACCCTGGTCCTCGCCGCGATTCTCGTTTACAGTTTCGGGCGCTGGCTCAGCCACGACCGCGCACTCGCCATGCTCAACGCCCGCCTCTACCGCGGCCAGACGCCCCGCCGGGTCGCAGCCCTCCCAGGTCCCGTGAACCCGTTCCGCTGGACCGGCCTGGTCGAAGGCGACGGCTTCTGGATCGTTGTGCCCGTCGATGTCCTCGGCGGCTTCGACCCGGCCGCCGGGCGCGTCCTGTTTCATCCCGATCACAGCGCCGCCATCGACGCCGCCCGCCGTACCGGGACGTTCCAGCGCTACCTGAACTTCTCGCTCTTCCCCCACTGGAGAGTCACGCCCGTCGCCGAACCCGAAGGCGGCCTGCTCGTCGAAGCCATGGATCTCCGCTTCGGGATTCCGCCGCGGGACCGCTTTATCGCCAGCGCACTTTTGGACTCTTCGTTGCGGGTGATACGATCCGAGTATCGATTCGGGCCCCTGCGCCCGAGCCCGGAATAGGAAACAGGAGAAGCGACATGGAATATCCGATGCGAATCGGCGGCAAGCCGGTGAAGACCGCCAACGCCATCCCGGTGCGGCTCCCCTATGACGGATCGGCGTTCGCCACTGTCTTCGAAGCCGCGGGCGAGCACGTCGAGGCCGCAATCGCTGCCGCCAGGGACGCCGCTCCCGTCATGCGCGAGATGACGCTCGACGAACGCTCGGCCATCCTTCGCAAGGCGCACGACAGGCTGCTTGCGTGCAAAGAAGAGTTCGCACAAATCATCAGTTCCGAGTGCGGCAAGCCGATCCGGGAGGCGCGGGTCGAAGTGGAGCGCGGCGCCCAGACTCTGCTGTTCTCCTCCGCCGAGGCGCTTCACCTCTGCGGCGAGGTTGTACCGATGGAGGCCTCACCCGCCGGACGTGGCCGCTGGGCGATGACGCTGCGCGAGCCGGTCGGCATCATCGCCGCCATCACGCCGTTCAACTTCCCGCTCAATCTGTCGCTCCACAAGATCGGTCCGGCGATCGCCGGAGGGAACACCGTCGTCCACAAGCCCGCCTCCGCCACCCCGGTCAGCGCCATCCGGCTTGCCGAACTGCTGGAGGAGTGCGGGTTGCCGCCCGGCGCCCTCAACGTCGTCACCGGACCGGGCGGCCGCATCGGCGATCACTTGGTTCACCACCGCGACATTAGCATGATCACCTTCACCGGGAGTCTCGAAGTCGGCACGCGCATCCGCAACCAGGCCGGACTGAAGCGCGTGACGCTTGAGATGGGCAGCAACTCCGCCGTGATTCTCGACGAGGACGCCGTCCCCGAGGAGGCCGTGCCGCGCTGCGTCACCGGCAGCTACGCCCACTCCGGCCAGGTCTGCATCTCGGTGCAGCGCATCTTCGCGCATGAGCGCGTCCGCGAGCGCTTCCTCGAAAGCTTCATTGAAAACGCCCGCAAACTGAAGATCGGGCATCCGCACGATCCGGAGACCGACATCAGCTCGCTCATCACCGAGGGCGAAGCCGAGCGCGTGGAAAGCTGGATCGGCGAGGCTGTCGGCGCGGGCGCACGTCTGGTCAAGGGCGGCGAGCGCCGCCGTGCCACGCTCGAACCCGTCGTCCTTGCCGACGTCCCGCCGGAGACCAAGGTCTTCTCGCGCGAGGTCTTCGGCCCTGTCGTCGCGGTCAACTCCTTCCGCGATCTCGACGAGGCGATCGAGGCAGTGAACCGCTCCGAGTACGGGCTGCAGGCCGGTATTTACACGCGGGACCTGAAGAAGGCGTTTTACGCGGCGCGCCGCGTCCATGTCGGCGGCTTCCTGATCAACGACGTGCCGCAGTACCGGGTCGACCAGATGCCCTACGGAGGCGTGAAGGGCAGCGGTATTGGCCGGGAGGGACCGAAGTATGCCCTCGAGGAGATGACCGAACGGAAGCTGGTCTGCTGGAAGCCGTGAGCTACCGTAGGTAGTCGAACAGGCTGGTGCGCGGAAGCTGCGCCCGCGAGGTCAGAGCAGCGTCGAGCTGAAAGCGCGACTGCTGCAGCTCGAGAATCGCCTCGGTGAGGTCGGCCTCTTCGAGCGACGCCAGGTTCGCCCGCAGCCGCAGCTCAAGATTTTGCGAGAACTCCTGCGCTTCGGCGACCTGGTTTTGCACGGTCCCGTAGAAGGCCAGTTGCACGTTGAGGTACGTCGCGGCCTCCCGCAGTTCGTCGATGCCGGCCAGAATCGCCGCGCTGTCATCGTTGGCCAGAGCCACCCGCAGCGCGTCCATGGCGGCGAAGACGCTCTGGCCTGGGTTCGGCCCGTCGAAGATCTCCTGCGCGGTCTTTGAGACCGAGAAGAGTGTGCCATTGGGGTGCATCATCTGGCGCGTCGCCGGCGCGCCGGCATACGGGCTGAGGGGCGGACTGTTGCCGAAGTCCAGCGAGTAGGGCGGCGTCGCATCGGCGTCGCCGCTGAAGATATAGCGTCCATCGACCGTCGCCTGGCTCAACCCGACCAACATCTGGAGCAGAGAGCCGATCTCGTTGCTGATGTGCATCCTCGTCTCGGCCGATAGCGTCCCGTTGGCGCCTTGCGTGCCGAGCACCAGCGCGCGGTCCACGATCTTGACCCCCGACTGCACCGCCTTTTCCGCCGCATCGACCTCGGTCTTCAGCCGGGCGAGATTGTTTCGGATCTGCTCGTTCTGGTTCAGCTCGCTGCGAAGCTGCAGCAGGCTGCTGATCTGATCCGGCGCGTCGGAGGCGTTGGAGATCTTCAACCCGGAGGTGATCTGCTCCTGCGCCCGCTCCATGCGCCGGGTGATCGTTTCAATGTCCTTCAGGAAGCGGGCTGTGGAGGGGCGTAGCTGGTCGATCATGATGGAAGCTCTCTCCCGGTACTTATCGGCATCAGCGCCTGCCCATATGAATCACGGTTTCGGCCATCTCGTTCAGGATGCTGAAGACCCGCGCCGCCGCCTGGTAGGCGCGCTGGAACTCGATGATCCGCGCCGCCTCTTCATCGAGCGAAACCGCCGAAAGCTCCTCGCGCAGCACGCGGCTCTGGACGAGCAGTTGCCGGTGTGTCGCTGCATCCTCGCGGGCGGTGTCCAGGTGGCGGCCGATCCGCGCGGCGACGCTGCCGTAGAAGCCGCTGAAGGTCATGCCGTCGATCTCGATGCTGCCGGCCAGCGCCGCCAGCCGCAGAGCGTTTCCGTTGCCGCCCGGCGCCGCGGGCAGCGCGGCCGCGATGTCGCCCGGTTCCAGCGCGTTCAGCGTCAGGGTCTGGGCGGCGCCAATCACCGGATCGTAGCTGAACATCGGCGTCGCCGGCGTCTGTCCGGCGCTATCGACCCCGTCGGCCAGGGTTGCGTTGATCCGGTCGGCCACGGCCGCGGCCAGGCGGTCGAGTTCGGCCGAGTAGGCCGGGATCAGGTTATTCTTCACATCGATCAGCGCGGCGAGCTTGCCGCGCTGGATGTGCGCGGTCACGTTCTGCCCCATCGCGTCGCGGATCTCAATCTGCGGCCCGGAAAAATCGGCTTGCAGCGGATAGGAGACCTCACCCATCACCAGCGCCGTCATCCCGCCCAGGTAGACCGAGAGCGTGCCGTCCTCCTGATGCAGCACGGTGAAATCGACCAGTTCGGCGAGCGATTCCAGCAGCGCGTAGGTCCGGGCCTCCAGCCCTGCGTCGTTGCCGCTCAGGTAGCTCTGGCGCCGTTGCACGTTCAACGCCTGGAGCCGGTTGGCGATATCGTTGATCTGCGCGACCGTGTCGCGGGCGTCGCGATTAATCGAGTTGCCCGCCTCCCCCAGTCCCGCCGCCGCGTGGTTCACGCTCCGGACAAATCCGGCGGCGCGCTCAAGCACGATCTGGCGCGCGCCGGGATCGTTCGGCGTCACGGTCAGACCGGAAAAGCTCTGGAACAACTGGTCGAGCGCGTGCGGGATCCCTGCCCCGCCCTGCACGGGAAACAGGGGTTCGATACGGGACAGCGCCAGCACCTGCTGCGAGGCCCGCCCGTACAGCTCCTGCTGCTGCCGTACCGACACCTCGGCGAAACCGGCGCGCGCGTTGCTCCGGGCCGCGACCGTCACTCCGCCGGCCAGCCCGGCCTCGGGATGAAAGCTCATCGCGGCGAGGTCGAGACGCTGCTTCACATAGCCCGGCGTCGAACTGTTGGCGACGTTGTTCTGCGCCACGCTCATCGCCTGCTCGAAAACCCGCAGCGCTCCGGCCGAACCCAGCAGCGATCCGAACAAATTGCCCATTCAACCCTCCACCACAACCCTCGAAGGAGCCTCCACCTCGCGCTCCTCCCCGCTCCGGCCATAGGAGTCCCCACTCAGCCCCGCCAGCCGCGCCCAGACAAGGTGGAAACGCGCGGAGTGGGCAAACAGCGCGCGCACCCGCCCGAGCTCGCGCTCGAACCGCTCCAGCTCCGCCGCGGGCAGCCGCGGTCCTCCCGCCTCGCCCAGCGGGGTCAGCGCCCGCACGATCTCCTCGAAAAGTGGCGCGCACGCCTCGATGCTCTCGGGCGCCGGCTCGCTAAGCAGCCGTTGCGCCTGCTCCAGCCCCCGGCAAGCCTCGGCCAGGAGCGCCCGTCCCTCTCCGGAATGGTTCACTAGAAACCGCGCAATGCCCCGTCGATCAGGTTGCGGCTCAACTCCTCCGCATCCACCTCGTACCGCCCGCTCTGCACCTCGGCGCTCAACCGCTCCAGACGGCGCACGTGCTCGGGCGAGTCCGACTCAAGCTCCCGCAACGCGGTCGCCAGGCCGGAAAGCTCCACCTGGTCTGCCCCGGCCCCGCCTGCCTGCTTCGCTTTCGAGTTTCCACCCGCGCCCGCCACGCCTTCTGAGGCGTGCGTCCGGTTCAAGCCCGTCGACGACAGGGGCGCGCTGTTCGGATCCTGAATTTTCATCTACGGCTCATCCTTCTCCTTGAGCCTTATCGGCAGATCCGGGCAGGAGTCTTAGAAAAAAATCTCCGAGGGGGGAATTCAGTCGCCGCCGCCGAGCCGCAGCTCGATCTTCGCGGTTTCACCCTCCGAAGGCGAGGTTCGTTTGCCGTGGCCTGGGCGCCACTCGGCCGCCGGATCCTGATAAGCGAAGGTACTGACCAGTTCGTAGTTGCCCGGCGGCAGCCCCGAAAACCGGAAGACGCCCTCCTGGTCGGTTTGGGCCGTGCGGAAGCCGCCGAGCCGCACCCTCAGATCCGCCGACGGGCTGAACAGGTAGACGGGAGCGCCGATCGCCGGAGCACCATCCGGCGTCAGCACCGTCCCCTCGATCCGGGCCGGCTGCGAAGAGAACGTCAGTCCGAGCTCCATCTCCTGGCCCGGCGCCAAGCGAAACTCGTAGGCATCCTCTCCAATCCGCGCGTTCGAGATCGAGGCGATATAGAAGTCCGGCGGATTGAGCGCCGCCACTTCGTAGTGGCCCGGCGCCAGCGATGCCGTCTCGCCGCATTGGAATCGCTCGGCCGAGCCCGGATCGAAGACGTCGCGCAGCCGGAGGAAGACCGAGAACCCGGCCGGGTCGAGCTGCTTCCCGTACCGCTCCTGACACCGCAACCGGACCCGCGGCGAAGGCGCCAGCGTGAGGGCCGTCGCCTCGGACTCCCCGGCGATCGCAACCTCTGCATAGGCGCTCAACCGCTGCTGCCCGATTGCTCCCTCGGCTCGCAGCAAATACGTTCCCGGTTCGAGCTGATCGAAAACCACGGTGCCGCCCGGTGTGGCGCTCGCCTCGCGGCGGCCCAGCTCCGACTCCAGCCTCACGGTGGCGGGCGCGGCCCCGTGCAGCGTCACCGCGAGGATCGAGAGCTTGCCGAAGACCGGCTGGATGTCCACGCCCTCGATCTCCTCATCGAGCTTGAGATCGAACCGGTGCGCCTCGCCGAGCTTCGGGCTTTGTCCGAAGAAGGTCGGAAGCAGCCCCTGCTTGTCCTCGAGTTCCCGGGCCAGCGTCCGGACGTAGTATTGGCCGGGCTCGAGGCCGGCGATCCGGTAGACGCCCCGATCGTCGCTCTGGCCAGCGCCCGCGACTTTGATCCGGGAGCCTCCCTTGTACGCCGCCACGGCAACGCCCGGCAGCCCGAGTCCGTTCTCATCCCGAATCTGCCCGGTGATCGCGCCCAGCCGCCGCATGCGGATTTCGGCATGGAAGGCGGCATCCTGCTCGAGGGAGATGGGGGTTCCCGGAGCGCCCCACTGCCGCTGGCCGAAGTTAACGGCCGCATACCCGCTCTTTTCGGCCTTGAGCACGTAGGCCCCGGCCGGCAGCGCGTCGATTTGGAAGCGGCCGGCTGAATCCGTCAGGACCGCCGGCGCCCCGGCGCTCATGCCCGCACCCGTGACCGAGACCCGAGCCCGGGCCAGCGGACGCCCGCTCACGTGGTCGAGCACCACGCCGCGCAAGACCGACGCCGCGGCGGGGACGACACTCCCACTGGCCAGCGTCAGCAACAACAGCCCGGCAGCGAACCTAAAGAGTCGTGGAAAACGGAAGCCACCGAAGCGGAGCGAAGCGCTTCCGCGCCGGCCTCTCCCGGGTGGTCTCGGAACCGCAGTTTGCCTCGGGCTGCTGTCCCGTCCGGCATCGGTAATACCGCACCAGGGCGTCCTCATCGTATCCGATGAGGACGGCGTACTGCCGGAGATAGCTGGTGGTGAAGATGCCGCCGGGAAGCTGATCGAAGTCTTCGGCCTCGATCGCCTGGAGGAAACGGCGGCTGATCTTGGTGCGCTCGACGATCTCCTGCAGGCTGATACCCTTGCTCTGCCGGTGGACGGACAACTCAAGTTGAGGTCTGGACGACTGGGGGGAGCCGGCTGTTTTCTTGGCCATCGAAGATTACCCACAACGGAAGTTGGCGCTAACCCTCAACTATAGCCCATGAGCACCGGAACAGGGTACTGCGCATGGACGATTTATCGTCAAAAATTTGCAGGGGTTTAGAGTACTGGCAGGATACAAGTGGAAATAAGCGGCCCGGACAAAGCGTCGGGGCCGCTCGCAAAAGGGCGGCCTATGCCACGGTGGCGGGCAGGCCCAGCTTGGCGAACCACGGCTTGGCCGGCTTGATCGCCTCGTTCACCGCCCGAATGTTCTTGACACCCTCGTTCGAGAGCCAGTCCTCAAGCGCCTTCACACCCTGCTTGGCGTAGACTGGAATGCCGTCCTTCCAGGTGGCGCGTCCGCAGAGCACACCTGAGAAATCCGTGCCGGCCTCAGCCGCCATCCGGAGCGACTCGGTGAATTGCGCGTTGCTCACGCCCGCGCTGAGGTAGATGAACGGCTTGGTCGCCACCTCGGCGGCCCGGCGGAAGTGGTCGAGCGCTTCCTGATAGGAGTAAGCCTTCTCTCCCTTGTAGACCGAGCTGCCCTCGGTGTAGATGGCGTTAATCGGCACCTCCACCTTGAGCACGTCCACCTTGTAGATATCCTTGGAGAACTCGCGCATGCTCTCGGTCACGATCTCCGGCTTGCGCCTGGCGTACTCCAGTCCTTTCTCGTCGCCGCCGGCGGGATCGTATCCGACAAACTCGAGGAAGAACGGGATGCCCACGGACTCGCATTCGGCGCCGATCCGCTCCACGAAGGCGTGCTTGATGTCGTTGACCTTCGGATCGTCGAACGGCGTGTAATAGATCAGGATCTTGACGGCGTTGGCGCCCCAGTTCTTGATTCGCGTCGCCGAAACATGCGGCAGCAGGTCCGGCAGCCGGCCGGGCTGCGTATTGTCGTAGCCGCTGGCCTCATAGGCAAGAAGCAGGCCGGCGTTGGAGGCACGCTGCCGGGCCGCTTCGAGTCCCCATTCCGGATCGAGCAGGATTGCGCTGGCATGCGGGGTCAGCACCTTGGTGACCGCCACCTTGAACTCCGACATCATCTCGTCGGTGACGCCGCTCTTATCGATTCCTTTGGCCGCGGCGATCGCCTTCTGCAGGCTTCCGCGCTGGTCCATAGCAGCAGCCGCGATCACGCCGTCCTTGTTGGACAGCGACTTCATGTGGTTGATCTTGACTTCGGGTAAGCTCATAACTATCTCTCTTGTTCGCTCCTGTTCTGGATTCCGTATCAGTATAGCAGGCAGGCCTCAATTTCAGACCTGCATGTCCTGTTGTCGAACTTCGCCGCCCGCCGTCCGGCCGGCGCCGGCAGACTCCCGGCGGCGGAAATACGATCGCGCGCGGCCGGCGTCGCGAAGGATTTGCGCCTTCAGTTCCTCCGGACCCGCAAACTTCCTCTCCTCGCGCAGCCGGTACAGAAACTCCACCCGGATCCACTCCGGCGAGGCGCCTTCAATCGGGGAGAGCAGGAACGTTTCCACGGTGAGGCTGTCACCGTTGAAAGTCGGCCGGTAGCCGACGTTGGTCACCGAGGGCCAACGTCGGCCCTGGGCGTCCTCGGTCCGGGTGACATAGACACCGGTGGCCGGGACCACGCCCGCCTCCGGATCCAGATTCAGCGTCGGCGCCGTCTGCTTCGCGCCGATGCCGCGTCCACGAACCACGGGCCCTTCCAGCGCGTAGCAGCGCCCGAGGAGCCGGCCCGCCTTGGCGACGTCCCCCTGCCCGAGCAGCCGCCGCACCTCGCTGCTTGAGACGATCCGGTTCCGCAGCTTCACGGCCGGTATCACCTCGGTGGTAAACCCGTACTTCCGGCCCAACTCGCCCAGCAGCCGCGTATCGCCGCCCTGACGGTTGCCGAACCGGAAATTGTCCCCCACCAGAATCGCGCGGACACGCAGCCGCTCGACCAGAATCCGCATCACGAACTCTTCGGGAGTAAGGCGGGCGAGTTCGGCCGTAAACGGCAGGACCAGGACTTGCCCAATCCCTTCTTCCGCCATCATGGAAAACCTTTGCTCGATAGCAGTCAGCAGTTTCGGCGCCCGCTCCGGCGCGACGACAGAAGCCGGGTGCGGATCGAAGGTCAGGACCGAGGGCCTCCATCCGTTCGCCTTCGAAATCTCGGCGACGCGCCGGAGAATCGCCCGGTGGCCGACATGAACGCCGTCGAAGTTGCCGATCGTCAGCGCGCAGGGACCGAAGTCCTTCGGGGTCTGATCGAGGCCGCGATAGATGCGCAGATCCGGCATGGTCAGGAATCGGCTCCGATGCAGATCTCCAGGCCGTCATAGGCGAGACGAACGTGAGGCGGCAGCAGGCTCTCGGCCCGCTCGTGGCCCAGATCGTGGCTGATGTGCGTGAAGTAGGTGCGCCTGGGAGCCAGTTGCTCGACATAACGCAGCGACCGCTCGACGGTGCTGTGCGTCGGGTGCGGTTTGTAGCGCAGCGCGTCGAGAAACAGTACCTCCAGCCCGTGCAGCTTCTCCAGCGACTCGGCCGGGATCTCGTTGTGGTCGGTCAGGTAAGCGAAGGGGCCGAACCGGTAGCCGTAGACTGTCGTGCGCCCGTGGTGCAGCGGGATCGGCACGATCCGGGTCCCGAACAGCTCGAACGGCTCACCGCTCAGCACAATGGCGTCGATTTTCGGAATCGACGACTCGGTGCTGCGGGTTTCGAAGATGTAGCCGAAAACACGCTGGATCACTTCGATCGTCTCGGGAGAGCCGTAGATCGGAATCCGGCCGCGCTGCATGAAGTTGAAGGGCCGGATGTCGTCTAGGCCCATGATGTGGTCGGCGTGCGAATGCGTGAACAGCACGGCGTCCACCCGGCCGATGCCGAAGCGGAGCGCCTGCTGGCGGAAGTCCGGAGTGGTGTCGACCAGGAAGACGTTCCCGCCCGCCTGGACCAGCACCGACGGGCGGAGCCGGTTGTCGCGCGGGTCCTCCGAGGTGCAGACGGCACACCGGCATCCGATCGTCGGCACACCGACGCTCGTGCCGGAGCCGAGCACGGTCACGCGCAGCTCACTGCCGTTGTTGGACATCCTTACGAGCTCTGTTCGGCGGCGGCTTCGGGCTTCGACGGTTCTTTCCTGCTTTCTTCAAGCGCCTGCACGTAGCGGAAGCGCAACTCCGTCAGCGAATTCTCAAGCAGACGCTTCTCTTCCAGGGTCAGGTTCCCGCGCGTCTTCTCTTCGAGCATCCCCAACATATCGATCGTATGCTGCGCCAGCCGGAGGTTCGGCTTCGGGCGGTCCTTCTCTTCTCCGAAGTGCAGTACGCCGAGCTGCATCTCCGTCTGCATCTTCATCGAGACGACGAGAAATTCGAAGGTGGCGGGGGGAAGCGGGATATCGAAGTCGGCTTGGTCTTGCTGATTGGCGTCCATCGTATCGCTCATCTCTAAATAGTTTATACCGGCACCCGGCCTCCGGCGCTCCGCTGGTGCGAGCAGGCCCGTGATTTACAGCAAGTGCTTTGGATCGAGAGGCTTACAAGTGGTCGGTCCGTTGCTGTAAGGCAAAACGGAAGGAGTTGAGGAGCAAAGCCATGCGATCGATCCTCAGATCCACACACATCAGCCGGACTGCCGCTCTGGCGGGTGTCTTCTATTTGGCAGCCATCCGGCTCGCATTCGCGCAGGCGCCGCCCGCGCCGGTCGAGGATCTGCCCTCCCCGGAACCCTACACCCTGGAGCGGCCGGAACCGCGACTGGATGACGGACCAATCTACTACGAGGTCGAAGACGAGGAGTTGATGCTGATCGCAGCGCGCTCTCCGCGCCGCATCGTCATCAGCATCCCAGACCGGAAACTGGCTTTTCTGCGCAACGGCGCCGTCGTCCGAATCTACCCGATCGGCGTCGGGAAGGCAGCCACTCCGTCACCCTCCGGGAGGTACCGGATTATCAGCCGCGTGGTCAACCCCTACTACCATCGCGACGGCAAGACAATCCCGCCGGGCCCCAGAAACCCGGTCGGGACCCGTTGGATGGGACTGAGCCTCCGCGGCTACGGTATCCACGGCACGAACAACCCGGGTTCGATCGGCAAACAGGTGTCACTCGGCTGCATCCGCATGCACAACAAGCACGCCGAAGAGCTATTTCGGATGGTGCAGGTGGGAGATCCCGTCCAGTTTTACCGGACCAGGACCGCCGAGGTGGCCCGGATTTTCGGAACGAGCGGGAAAGAGGGGAAGGGCAAACCGGCGGACAAGGCCGACGCGTGAGCCTCGCGCCGAAGCGCTCATATCTCGTACTCGGGCGGCTTCTGCCGCCCGAAGCTCACGTAGTTCCAGACGCGCTCGTGGAGGAAGTACAATCCGATCTTGACGACAGAGTCGAGGACCCCGGCTCCGGCCGACATTCTCATGTCGCTGGTAAACAGGAAGACGAGTCCCGCGGTGGACAATGACCCGAGTACCCGATAGCTGACTGCCTTGGCGATGCTGCGCGAATTCGACTCCATGGCTTTCAGAGTAGATTGTATCACGACTAACTCTATAGAGTATAGGGAAATTTAAAGGGATCCGACCGGCCCGGCCCCAATTCAAGACCGAATCGGTCGTATATATGCTATGATGTTGGCGTGCCGAAAGTAACGTTTCTTCCCGCGAACATCACTGTCGAGTTCGACCCCGAAACAATGCCCTACACCGAACACGGTAAGCCCCGCTCTTTACTGGACATTGCACTCAATCACGGCATCCAGTTGGAGCACGCCTGCGGGGGCAACTGCGCTTGTACGACGTGCCACGTCGTGGTGAAGGAGGGGGAAGAAAACCTGAGTGAGATGGATGACGACGAGGCCGACCGGCTGGATATGGCGGCAGACCTGACGCTGCACTCCCGCCTTGGCTGCCAGTGCGTTGTCCAAGGGGACGTCGTGGTCGAAATCCCCTCCTGGAACCGGAACTATGTTAGCGAGGGCGGCGGCTCCATGAACCTCGGCGAGGCGATCCCCGCCGCCAAACGCTAATCAAAGACAGCAGGTTGACTGGGGCTGATTTTTCGCCTCGGCGCGGCCGCACAGACCAAACCCCGGGTTATGACATCGAGGATGAGCCGGATGACGCCCAGTCTGTGCTTTACTCGAACCATTTCGATCTGTAGACCCTGATTGTGACCACCTCGATTCAGCTCCGGAACCGGACCGCACCGCAGCGGATCCGCCAGATCCTCGGAGCATTCGGGAAGGTGCGCGACAACCTGGTGCAGCACGAGTCAGGCTATCCGGAGACCGCCTACCTGCTGTCGATCATCACCGAGGGCCGTGCCGCATACGGCATGACCGCAGTCGGCGAGGGGATGGATTCGCCCGGCTCCCAGCGCATCATCGAAGTGTGGACCGGGACGACCCGCGGCCGGTGTGGGTCACGGTCTGGGGCGGACCGAACTGCCTTGCCCAGGCGCTCTGGAAAATTCGGGCGACTCGCGCTCCGGATGACGCGGACCGCTTCGTCTCCAAGCTGCGCGTCTATACGATTCGGACCAGGACGACAACGGCCCGTGGCTGCGCCGGACATTTCCCAAGCTCTTCTATGTCGCGAGCCCCGGCTTCGGTTACGCCGGCGCCAACCACGACGGGACCTGGAGCGGCATCAGTGGAGACCGCTTCCACGGCCGGTTCGCGAGCTCGGGCTTGGCTGGGGTGGCTGGGGTGGACGGTATGAGTTCTACGCTCCGCGCCCGCAGATATACAATCCCGAGCCGGAGATCCGCTCCTTCTGGATCGACGCCGTAGACGAGGTGATGGGCCTGGACGGCCACTGAAACAGCAACAACAAGGCCACGATCTGGCGCTGGCGCCAGGCCTACCAGAACGACCTCTCCGCGCGGATGGACTGGACAGTCAAGCCCCGCAACCAAGCCAATCACCCGCCGCAGCCAAAGCTCAGCCACCCCGACCGGCTGAAGGTCCGCTCCGGCGAACGGGTGCAACTGAGCGGGGAAGGGTCCAGCGATCCCGACGGCGATGCACTATCCTACTAAGTGGATGCACTACGGCGAGGCCGGCGCGCTGGTGCTCGCAACCGGCTGGACCGGCGCGCCCCTGAACATCGAGGGCGCCCGGACCATGAACGCCGCCGTCGTCGCCCCGAAGGTCAACAAACCGGAGACGATGCACATATTCTGGCCGTGACGGACCAGGGGACGCCTCCGCTGACCCGCTACCGCCGGGTGATCGTGACGGTCTACCCCTGAGCGGCGGGTTCGGCGGCTTGTAAACGGTTGACACCAGGCGTGCAGTCCGGTAGTCTAATAGGTTTGTAAGACTCGAACGGAGAACGTCTGTCCATGAATACCCAAGTTCCGTCCAAGAACGAGATCGAGCGCGCCTGGCACGTGTTGGACGCCGGCGACGCCGTGCTCGGACGGGTCGCCAGCAAAGCCGCGATGCTCCTGATGGGGAAGCACAAGCCGAGCTACACCCCGTTTTTGGACACCGGCGACCATGTTGTTGTGATCAACGCCGCGAAGGTGAAACTGACCGGCCGCAAGGAAGAGCAGAAAATTTATCGCCGCCACTCGGGCTACCCCGGCGGGTTGAAGGAAGTCACGGCGCGCAAGATGCGCGGGACGCATCCGGATCGTCTGATCGAAGAGGCGGTCAAGGGTATGCTTCCGAAGACGAAGCTGGGTAAGCAGATGTACCGCAAGCTGAAGGTCTACGCCGGCGACAAACATCCCCACCAGGCACAGAAGCCCGTGGCCTTGGCAATCTAGGTAGAGAACGAGAGGAATCGGAGTGGCAACACTAGTACAGCATCTGGGAACGGGCCGGCGAAAGACGTCGGTGGCAAGGGTGTTCCTTCGTGCCGGCAAAGGACAGATCAAAGTCAACAACCGGCCTATGGAGCAGTATTTCACCACCGAGTCCGGCCGCGCCGCGGTCCGGCAGCCGCTTCTCGCCACCGAGACGGCGGACAAATTTGACGTTTTGATTCTGGCCAACGGCGGCGGAATGACCGGGCAGGCCGACGCGGCCCGCCTCGGGATCGCCCGTGCCCTGGTGGAATTCAACTCCGAGCTTCGCGGGAAGCTGAAGGAGCTCGGATTTCTCACGCGCGACGCCCGTGCTCACGAGCGCAAAAAGTACGGTCAGAAGGGCGCGCGCAAGCGCTTCCAATTCTCCAAGCGGTAATGTTCACGATGGGGACCGGAGCCGGCGGATCGATTCCCCGGCCCCTCCCTTTCCTGCCGTTTGTTCCTGGGTCCCCTCTCCCCGGCACACAAATTTCGCTTTGGACCGTGTACCGGCGGCAAGGACGGATCTCGTCTGAGTCAGGCGGAAAAGGACTTTTTTCCGCACCACATTAGGAGGCAGATTGCCATCAATTTCAATGAAGGAATTGCTCGAAGCCGGCGTTCACTTCGGGCACCAGACCAAGCGCTGGAATCCGAAGATGAAAGAGTACATCTTCGGCGAACGCAACGGAATCTACATCATCGACCTGCAGAAGACCCTGAAGCTGTTTAAGGATGCCATGCGCTATGTCGGCGAAATGGCAGCGCAGGGCAAGACGGTTCTTTTCGTCGGAACCAAGCGCCAGGCCCAGGAAGCGATCGCCGAAGAGGCCACCCGCTGCGGCCAGTACTACGTCAACCAGCGCTGGCTGGGCGGCCTGCTGACCAACATGATCACGGTGCAGCGCTCGATCAAGCGTCTGAAGGAACTCGACGCCATGGCGACCGAGTCGAATTGGGAAGGCCGCGCCAAGAAGGAGATCGGCCGGCTCGAGCGCGAGCGGAAGCACCTGCAGCAGAACCTGGCCGGCATCAAGGAAATGCCCGGGCTGCCCGACATCATGTTCGTGGTCGACTCCAATAAGGAGTCGATTGCGGTCAAGGAAGCCCGCAAACTCGGCATCACGGTGGTCGCCGTGGTCGATACCAACTGCGATCCCGACGAAGTCGATTACGTCATTCCAGGCAACGATGACGCTCTCCGGGCCATCCGGCTGTTCACCAACAAGATTGCCGACGCGGTGATCGAAGGCCGGGCGCTCGCCACCGAACAGGAGTTCGCGGCCGAGAAGCTTATCATGGAAGAGACACCGCTCGAGGAGATTCCCGAGTACACGCAGTACGTCGACCCGCAGTACGCCGAGCAGCTCATGTCCGAGGGCCTCAGTGAAGAGGACCTGCCCTCGGTTTCGCTCCAGCGGCAGACCGCAGTTCCGGAGCCGGCGGGACCGGCCGGCGAGAACCAGTAGATTTCAACTCCGGACCGGGTTCCGAGCGGAACCCGGTCCCACCAACTCTTCACGAATTTTCTTAGAAAAAGGCGTAGGAATCGGATTATGGCGGAAATTACCGCACAACTGGTAAAACAGCTCCGGGATCGAACCGGAGCCGGCATGATGGAATGCAAGAAGGCCCTGGTGGAAGCCAATGGCGATCTGGCGGAAGCCGAAGTCGTTCTGCGGAAGCGCGGCATCGCTTCGGCCAGCGGAAAGTCAACCCGTTCCACCAAGCAGGGCGTCATCGGAACCTACATCCATCCCGGCGCTCAGCTCGGCGTAATGGTGGAGGTCAACTGCGAGTCGGATTTCGTCGCCCGCACCGATGACTTCCAGGCGCTGGTGCACGATATTGCGATGCAGATCGCCGCAGCCGACCCCCAGTTCATCCGCAAGGAAGATGTCACTCCCGAGGCGATCGAGAAGGAGAAGGACATCCAGCGCGGCCGGGCGCTGGCCGAAGGCAAGCCCGAGAAGATGGTCGACAAGATCGTCGAGGGCCGCATGAACAAGTACTACGAGGAGGTCTGCCTTTACGAGCAGCCCTTCATCAAGGACAACAGCCTGACGGTCGGCCAGCTCATCGCCACCCGGATTGCCAAGGTCGGGGAGAACATCACGGTTTCGCGCTTCGTGCGGTTTAAAGTCGGCGAGGCCGCTGCCGAGACCCCCGCACCGGCAGCGGAAGAACCGGCAGCCAGCAACGCGTAGCCGTGACCGCCGCGCTCTCCGCAACGCGCCAGGGTGAAGGAATGCCGAAGTACGAGAGAATTCTCCTGAAACTGAGCGGCGAGGTGCTCGCCGGCAACGGGGCGTTCGGAATCGACGCGGATCGGGTGAAGGCGTTGTCTGCCGAAGTGGCCGAGGTAGCCAACGCGGGCGTCCAGATCGGATTGGTGGTCGGCGGCGGGAACTTCTTCCGTGGAGTCTCCGCCGCCGCCATGAACATGGACCGCGTCGCGGCCGACCACATGGGTATGCTGGCGACCGTGATCAACGCGATCGCCCTGCAGGACGCGCTCGAAAAGCAAGGCATCCCGACGCGTGTGATGACGGCCATCGAGATGCACCAGGTCGCCGAGCCTTACATCCGGCGGCGGGCGATCCGCCATCTCGAAAAGGGCCGCATCGTGATCTTCGCCGCCGGCACATCCAATCCCTATTTCTCCACCGATACGGCCGCGACGCTGCGGGCGCTCGAAATCAAGGCCCAGGTGGTCGCCAAGGCCACCCGCGTTGACGGTGTCTATGATAAGGATCCGCTGAAGCACCCGGATGCCATAAAGTATCCGCAGGTCTCCTATCTCGAGGTGCTCTCCAAGTCGCTTGCCGTGATGGATGCCTCCGCCATCGCCATGTGCCGCGACAACGACATGCCGATCGTCGTTTTCAACTTGAACACGCGCGGCAATATAATGCGTATGGCGATGGGCGAGCCCGTCGGCACTCTGATTCATTCCAAAGCAGCAGTGAGCCAAGAACTATGAAACCAGGACAGCCAACCGCATCCAGCCATAGCTTCCAGACCGTGAAGGAAGTGGAGAACCACGCCAAGACCCGCATGGAAAAGGTGCTCGCCGACTTGCAGCACGAAATGTCCACGATCCGGACCGGCCGCGCTTCCATCAATCTGCTCGACGGCGTGCGGGTGGACTACTACGGCGCCCAGCTTCCGCTCAACCAGATGGGCAGCCTTCACGTGCCCGAACCCGCGATGATCACGGTCCAGCCTTTCGATGTCTCCGCCATCAACGCCATCGAAAAGGCAATCCGCAACGCCGATCTCGGCCTGAATCCCGGCAATGACGGCAAGTTGATCCGTATTCCGATTCCCGCCCTGACCGAGGAACGCCGCAAGGACCTGGTCAAGCATCTCAGCCACGTCGCCGAAGAGCACCGGGTCGCACTCCGCAATATCCGCCGGGACGCAAACGACGGCGTGAAGAAGCTTCTGAAAGACAAGCTGATCAGCGAGGACGACGACCGCCGCGCGCACGACGAGATCCAGAAGCTGACCGACAGCTTCACCCAGAAGCTCGATCAGGCGGTCAAGGCTAAAGAGAAAGAGATTCTCGAAATCAAGTAGGCGTGGGCGGCCGCGCACACCGGCCGCCCGACTTTGAATTCCGAATCAGGAATGCGTCCGGAGGGAATCTTTGGAATCTGGAAACAGGAATCTGAGTACCGGACGGGAAGATCCGATGTCTAACTTCTGGACACAACCCCGCTCGCAACTAGACAGAGCGTGAAATCCGTGTGGCGCATGGATGCAGGCTGTGCCATTCCGATGCGGTTTGCGGGCAAATCCTCCACACCCTCGGGCCGGCGCACTACCGGTCGGCCCTCGGCGAAGAAGATAACATCGCGAGGAACAGCCCGAAAATCAGCAATGCCGTGACTAAAGCCGAAACCAACATTTGCCCCTTCCCTCTCCTCTGGACTTTTCAATAAGCAATTTGATTGCCACTTCCACCAGCACTCTGTTGGATGAGCTACTCTGCCCTCCGGTTGCGTGCTGGATTGTTAAAACGCCGATCCGGACTCTCACGTTGTGGTACGGTTTCCCTTATGCGAGTCGAATTTGCATTCGGCAAGACCGGGCTCACTCTGGATCTGCCCGAGGGCTACCAATACCGCCTGCTCGAAGCGCGCTCCGCCCGCGCCCTGGAGAACCCCGATCTGGCGATCGAGCAGGGCTTTGACCACCCGATCGGATCGCCGCCGCTGACAGAACTCGCCCGCGGCAGGCAGAGTGCCGCAATCTCGGTGTGTGACATCACGCGCCCTGCCCCAAATCGCAAGGTCCTTCCCCATTTGCTTTCGCGTCTGGAGAAGGCCGGAATCCCCCGAGCCGGAATCACCATCCTGATCGCCACCGGATTGCACCGCCCCGCCACGGACGCCGAAATTCGTGAGATCGTCGGCGAGGAGGTCGCGGCCGATTACCGGGTGGCAAACCATAATGCGCGGGAACTCTCCGAACACCGACATCTCGGCACGACCGCCTCGGGAACTCCCGTCTACATCGACGAGCGCTTCGTCGCGGCCGATCTCCGGATCAGCCTCGGCTTCATCGAGCCGCACCTGATGCTCGGCTTCTCCGGCGGACGTAAGCTGGTCGCCCCGGGGCTGGCCGCCCAGGAAACGATCAAAGTCCTGCACAGCTCCAGATTCATGCGGGACACGCGGTCGGTCGAGGGCTCGATCGCCGACAATCCGCTCCACCACGAGCTGCTCGAAATCGCCGGCATGGCCCGGCACGACTTTATCCTCGATGTCGCCCTCACGCGCGACCGCCAGATCGCAGGCGTCTTCGCCGGCAACCCCGCCCAGGCGCACGCCAAGGGTGTCGAATTCGTTTCGCAAATTATGCTCGAGACGCTGGAGGCCCAGGTCGACGCCGTCATCACGACCTCGGCCGGCTACCCGCTCGACCTCACCTTCTATCAGGCGATCAAAGGCGTGACCGCGGCTTCGCACATCCTGAAACCCGGCGGCTCCATCCTGCTGATCGGCGAGTGCCAGGAGGGCGCCGGAGCTCCCGAATTCCGCCAGATGCTCAAGGAGTTCTCCTCGCCGGAAGCCTTCCTCTCCGCCATCGACGGCGTGCCCGTGACGGTCGACCAGTGGCAGCTTGAGAAGCTGGCGCTGGTGGCTCGCAACCGCCGGATGCTCTTCTATACCCCAGGATTGCCGAAGGAATATCACCAATCTCTCTGGGGATTAGCCTGTGAGTCTCCGGAGGCGGCAATTCGCGAGCTGAAGGCCGGGCTGCCGCCTGGGGCGACGATTGCGCTGATTCCGGAGGGCCCCTATGTCCTGGCGAAGGCGCTCTCGGGAGAGGTGGAAGTTGCGTCCGTGTAGCCGGCAGGCCAAACTCACCGTGGGCCAGGACGCCGTAGCCGAAGTCAAAATCATGGCCAGCAACTATCAGGCCGAATACGGGCGGATGGCCGGTTCCGAAGGGTTACGCTTCTTCTTATGACGATGAATCAACGCGAATTTCTTGGAAGCAGCGTCGCCTCGCTTTCGGCGGCCGCGGACCAAGGGCCGGCTTCCGAACGGCCGAACATACTGATTGTTGTCTCCGACACGCTTCGGGCGCCATGGACCGAACCTACGGCAACCGGGATGTCGAAACGCAAGCGTTGGCCAAGTTCTCCGCCGAAAGCATGGTCTATGAGCGGGCTCATCCGGAGTGCCTGCCGACGATTCCCACGCGCCGCACGCCGCACTCGGGCCGCCAAGCCTTTCCCTTCCGCGATTACAAGCCAGTTCCGTGGGACAACGTTTACTTGGCCGGCTGGCAGCCGATGTCTCCCGAAGAAGACACCGTCGCGGAGGCACTGGCTCGCTCCGGCTACCATTTCGGGTTTGTCAGCGACGTGCCCCACTACTCCGTCCCCGGCCAGAACTTCACACGGGGTTTCCACCAGTGGGACTTTTGTTCGCGGGAACGCGGAAGACCGGTATCGCTCACCCGCGCCCTACGATGCGGCCCGGATCAAGGAACGCTACGCGAGCCCGCGCGGCCCGATGCACGTAGCCAACCTCGGAGGCTTCGAGCCCGACGAAATGGCGTTCGCGACGCCGCGCACTTTCAGTTCGGCGATCCGGTTCCTCGAGGAGAACCGCACAAACGAGAAGCCTTTCTACCTGTACGTGAATACCTTCCACTCTCATGAAAGCTGGGAGGCTCCTCGCAAGTACTACGAGATGTGCCGCGACCCGTCCTACAAAGGGCCGATTTATCTGACGCTGCCATATAACACGCTGCACAAAGCGCCCGTGCCGGAAGCGGGACTCCGCGATGTACAGGCCCATTACAGTGGCCTGATCACCATGGTGGACACGTGGTTTGGCCGCCTGCTGGACAAGCTGCGGGAAACGGGCAAGGACGGCAACACGCTCGTGATTTTCGTCAGCGATCACGGCACCAACTTCGGCGACAACCCCGAGCGCGTCACCGGCAAGCCGGCAGGCGCGCTGTATCCCGGGACCATGCACATCCCGCTGATCGTCAGGCATCCGCAGCGCAAAGGGACGGGGAAGCGTGTGCGCGAGTTTGCGTATACGTTGGACGTGCCGGCCACGGTCTGCGCCGCCGCCGGGGTTGCGCCCCGCGAGGGCGTACAAGGCCAGGATCTGCTCGCGGCGGCTGATGGCGGCTTCATCCGCCGGGATTGACCGATCTTGTGATCGCTCCGTTTCTGGTTGGCTGAAAACGGCGGGCGCCGCTGTGGCCTGCTGCCTTGCGGGTTCCGGTGGCTAGGCAGGACGTGGCGGGATTCGCTGGCAGACCGGGGCCAGGACCAGGTTGGCCGCCATCGCGCAATCGCTGGCGGGTCCTGTGGTTCCGCTGCGGCCAAGGCGAATCCATGGCGTATTCTGGGGTTGCCTTTGCGGGGTTCAGCAGCGAAGGGTTTTCCGACCTCCGCGCGGCATCACTCGAGAGCGGCGGGAAAGTCAGCCGAAATTGAAGAAAACTTCACCCGAGGAGGCGTTTCATGCGTCCAATATTAAGCGCTCGGTCTGGGCCGGATCGCTACCCTGCGGACCCGCGTCCGGGGCGGTTCCGGCGGTGGGCCTTGAGGCCGCCGGGAGTGTGGTTGACAAGCGTAGCCTTGTCCGGTATAGTGCTGAAGTATTGATCTATCAACGGGTTGTCGGTGTCAGGCACAATGATTTCAGGTACGCTAGAAGTAGAGAGATGGATCGTTCGCCTGTCCACGCGGTACCAGGGTTACCCGTCATCGTAGTTCTTGGCATTCATTGCACCGCCGCGTAGTCGGGCCTAAGCGCATTCGAACCGTTGAAATAGGGTTGACTCGGAGACTTGGCCATGGCCAGTAAACAGGACGACCGGCAACCGGATCTTCCGGTTCCCGCCGATGACGACTACGAACAGCTCATCGACGATTACAGCCATTTTGCGCTGCCCGCCGAGGGCGAGGTTCTGCAGGGTCACGTCGTTAAGGTCACGGAAAAGGAAGTCATTGTTGACTTCAGCTACAAGTCGGAAGGGCTGGTTCCGATTGAGCAGTTCGTTCAGCCCGACGGGCAGGTCCACGTGCAGCGCGGCGATGTCATCGACGTGGTGGTGGACCGCCACGGTCCGGAGCCGGAAGGCTACATCCTGCTCTCGCACGAGAAGGCCGTCCGGATGCGAGCCTGGGACACGCTGGAAAAGGCGCATCGCGAAGGTCTGATGGTGTTGGGGCGAGTGGTCGGAAGAACCAAGGGCGGCCTCTCCGTGAATGTGGGCGTGGAGGCATTCATGCCCGGCACCCAGATCGACGTGCGCCCGATTCACAATCTGGATAGCTTCATCGGACAGGACGTCCCGGTAAAGGTAATCAAGCTGAACCGGCGGCGCGGCAACGTCGTGGTTTCGCGCAAGGCAGCGGTCGAGGAAGAGGTGACCGCGCGCAAGAGCACGGCTTTGCAGAATCTCGATGAGGGCTCGATCGTGACCGGCGTGGTGAAAAACCTCACCGAATACGGCGCCTTCGTCGACCTGGGCGGCATCGACGGACTGCTGCACGTGAGCGACATGTCCTACGGCCGCGTGAACCATCCCTCCGAGGTGGTCAACGTGGGCGACGAGATCACCGTCCGGGTCCTGAAGTTCGACAAAGAGAAGGAAAGGATCTCGCTCGGGCTGAAGCAGCTTGCGCCGGATCCCTGGGAGTCGGTCGAGGAGCGCTATGCGATCAACAGCCGCATGATCGGGCGCGTCGTAAGTGTGACCGACTACGGCGCCTTCGTGGAGTTGGAGCCGGGGGTCGAAGGGCTGATCCACATCTCCGAGATGACATGGTCGCGGCGGATGAAGCATCCGTCCAAGGTGGTCAAGGCGGGCGATCAGGTCGAGGTGGTCGTACTCGACGTCAAACCGAAGGAGCGCAGGGTCTCGCTCGGCATCAAGCAATTGGAAGCGGACCCATGGACCACCGTGGCCGAGCGCTACAGCATCGGTTCGGTGGTGGAGGGACGCGTCCGTAAGCTTACCGATTTCGGCGCCTTCATCGAGATCGAAGAGGGGATCGACGGCCTGGTCCACATTTCGGACCTGTCGTGGACCAAACGAATCAAGCATCCATCCGAGATGCTGAAGAAGGGGCAGTTGGTGCAGGCCGCAATCCTGAACATCGACGCTCCGAATCGCCGTCTATCGCTCGGCATCAAGCAGTTGCAGCCGGATGCGTGGGAGAGTTTCTTCCGCACGCACCAAGTAGGTGACATGGCGCGCGGGCGTGTCTGCCGGGCGGCGAATTTTGGTGTCTTTGTCGAGCTGTCGCCAGGAGTCGAAGGGCTCTGCCATAACTCGGAGATTCCAGGTGCGGCCGACCGGCGGAAGGACGAATCTCCGCTGCCGATCGGCGAAGAGTTCGACTTCAAGATCATCAAGATGAACGAGGCGGAAAAGAAGATCGGCTTGAGCCTTCGTGCGGTTGCTGAGGACGAAGAAAGAACGAGGCTGGAGGATTACCAGCGCCAGGCAGCCGCTGCGACACTGACCATAGAGGAAGTGATGCACCTGAAAGGACAAGGGGAAGGCCGCTAATAGGGGACGGTAAGCGAGGTATTGTTACATGACAAAAGCGGATCTCATCGAAGAGGTTTCCCGGGTCGTCGAAATGACGCGCAAGGACTCCGAGGTGATCGTCGAAGCGATTTTCGACAGCATCGTGCGGTCGCTGCGAACTAACGACAAAATCGAAATCCGCGGGTTCGGCAGCTTCCGCACGCGCCAGCGACAGCCGCGCGTCGGAAGGAATCCCAAGACTGGTGCGAGGGTCGAGGTTCCGCCCAAGCGCATTCCATTCTTCAAGCCCAGCAAGGAACTCAAGGATCTGGTAAACCAGAACATGAGCGCCTCGGCGACGGCGGCCGGTCCCGATCCGGCGGCCAAGGCCGCCGAAGAGCCCCAGACCACGCAGTCCTGAGCCCGCACCGAAAGGGCCGCTCCCGTTCGATGGACTATCTCTGGAGCCCGTGGCGGTTTCAATATGTCAGCAAAGCCGGCCCGGTCTCCGGCTGCATCTTCTGCGTCAAGCCCAGCGAAAACCGGGATGAGGAGAACCTGATCGTCTTTCGGGGCGTTCACAATTTCGTTCTCCTCAACCTGTTTCCCTACACGACCGGGCATCTCATGGTCGCGCCGTACGATCATGTCCCCACGCTCGCCGAAGCGCGGCCGGAAGCGGTGACCGAGATGATGCTGCTCGCCCGCGAGGCCGAGGAGCGCCTGCGGGAGGTCTACCGTCCGCAAGGCTTTAATCTCGGGATGAACATCGGCGAATGCGCCGGAGCCGGCGTAGCGGGCCACATCCACATGCACGTGCTCCCGCGCTGGGCCGGCGATTCCAACTTCATGACCACCGTCGCGGAAACGCGTGTGCAGCCGGAAGACCTGCGCGTCACCTATCGAAAGCTGGCCGAGGCCTTTCAAAGAAGATAAGCCTGTAGCAGCTTCTTTCGTTGCGGCGTCGAACAGACGCACATGGCCTGGCTCGTCCGTCTGTTCCGGTGGCTGCTGCTCAAGATCCCCGGCGTCCAGCGCAAGCACGAGTTGCGGCGCCGGCTGGAAAACGAGATCGATGAGCTACGGTTGAAGTGCGCGAACCTGGAAAGCGAACTGCGGGGGCGGAACGCACAACTGGCCGCAGTCATCGAGGAGGCGGGGGCCGAAGCGGAGAGGCTCCGAAGCCGGAGCAGCCAGTTCGAACAGGAACTTGAGCGGGAGCGCCGGCTCCTTTGGGCCCGTCCGGGCAGCTCGCATTCCCCCATCGTCGCCCCTGACAGCCGGGAGGCCACACGTCGCTGCCAGGCGTGGAGCGACGGCATCGAAGCCGTGAGACTCCGCGACCTGAACGTGCGCGTCGATCAGGAGGCGATGCTCGACCTGTTCGACCGGCTCCGGCGTCACTACCCGCTGCTGCCCTTTCCTGAATTCAGCACGCCCGGGCGCCGCTATTACTACGAGAATCCCTTCTTCTCCTACGCCGACGCCATCACGATGTTCGGGATCGTCTGCGAGTTCCGCCCCAGACACCTGATCGAAGCCGGCGGTGATTTCTCCTCCCTGGCCTTTATGGATACAATCGATGCGCGCTTCGAGGGGGCCGTCGACGCGGTCTATTTCGATACCCGGAGAAAGGGGCTCCTCGCCGCGCTCGATCCCGACGACCCCTGCCGCACCCGCGTCCATTCGGCTTCCGTCGAAGAGATGCCCACCGAACTCTTTCGGGCGCTCGAAGCCAACGACATTCTTTCGCTGCACACTACGCATGTCGGCAAGACAGGGAGCGACGTGCTCGATTGCCTCTTTCGCATCCTGCCGGCGCTCTCACCGGGCGTCATCGTGCACCTTCACGACGTCTTCCACCCGTTCGAGTATCCCGGAGCCTGGATCATGGAGGGCCGCTCCTGGAACGAACTCTACTTCTTGCGGGCGTTTCTTCAGCACAACGACCGCTTCGAAATTCTCTACTTCAATGATTGGATCTATCGGAAACACGTGGGCATGACAGGCCAGTACATGCCCCTGTGCGCAAGGGATACCGGATCGAGCCTCTGGCTGCGCACCCGGCAATAGTGAAGATGGAACGGATCAGCGAATCGCCGACGGGACCGTCGACTGCGACTTCTCCTGCACGTCCAGATACCGCTGGCGGCTGTCCATGATCGCCTTCCGCGCCTCGCGCGGACCGCCCCAGCCCTGCATCTTGGTCACCCGGCCTTCCAGTTCCTTATAAATGGCGAAGAAATGCTCGATCTCCCGGCGCACGTGCGAAAAGATCTGGTCCATCGTGTGGATCTGGTCATAGCGCGGGTTGCGCGTCGGCACGGCCAGAACTTTCTGGTCGCGCTCCTGGTTGTCGACCATATTGAGGATGCCCACCGGCCGCACCTCTATCAGGCAGCCCGTAAACGAGGGCTCCTGCATCAGGACCAGAACATCCATCGGATCGCCGTCCTCGGCGAGCGTCCCTGGGATGAAACCGTAGTCGCCGGGGTAGTGCATGGGTGAGTAGAGAGCCCGGTCCAGCCGGAACAGGCCGAGCTTGCCGTCGTACTCGTACTTGTTCGAGGAGTTCTTCGGGATCTCAACGATCATCCGGACGATCTCCGGACACTCGGGGCCAGGGTCGAGGTCGTAGAGCTTCATCGGCACTTGCTCAGCTTAACAGAAGATGTGCTCGGTTGCATTTACAACTTCTCACAATCGCGCAGCCTCCGCGCTCTCGATACCACCACCCCAAGGATGGGCTATCTCAGCAGAAACATGGGACTAAGATCAAAACGCCGCCCGATAGAGACACTTAGCCTAGTACTTTTCACAAAAAACATTTGCTTTGTGCGATTCAGCCGTTATAGAATCGCCTCAGGTGGCCAGAATCTGGCCCAAAGTGGAACAAAGTGGATCCCGAGATCAAACCGGCGGCGACGGTCGAGCCACCCCGTGGCTTTTACCCGGCCCGTGTCGATGACAAGGGTCGTTTGAAGTTGCCGGTCCGGTTCCAGGAGTACCTGGGCAGTTTGCCGGAGAAGCGGCTTTTCGTAACCAGCCTGGATGGGAGCATAGCTCGAATTTATCCCAATTCGGTCTGGAAGGAAAACGAAGAGATCTTCCGGAACAACAGGACGAACCCCCGGGCGGCCCAGCGGATCGCGTTTCTGGCGAACGCCCTGGGCGCCGACGCGGAGATGGACGGACAGGGGCGGGTGCTGCTGCCCCCGGAACTGCGGCGGAAGCTGGGGATCGAGAACCAGTCGGTTCAGTTGCTGTTTTACCGGGGAAGAGTGGACATCTACAGCCAGGAACTGTACGAGCGCGAGCTCCGGCTGGCCGAGGAATCGCAGGCCGAAGACCTGCTGGCGCTCGAGGAGAGCGGGCTCATCTGATGTATGGAGCATATTCCCGTTCTTCCCAACGAGGTTCTGGAGTACCTGGCCATCCGGCCGGAGGGCGTCTACCTCGACGCCACGGCCGGCCTGGGCGGGCATACGGGAGCGATTGCGAGCCGGCTGAGCACCGGGATGGTGATCGCCTGCGATCGGGATCCGGAGTCGCTCGAGTTGGCCCGGCGCAATACGGAGGCGTGGGCGGATCGCATCCGGTTCGTGCAGGCGAGATTTTCGGAACTGCCCGGGAAGTTGCGGGAGTTGGGCATCGCGCAGGTGGACGGCTTGTTGGCCGATCTGGGCGTGAGCCGCTACCAGCTCACCGAAGGAGAGCGGGGGTTTTCGCTGATGGCCGAGGGCCCTCTGGACATGCGAATGGATCGCACCAGGGGGCAATCGGCCGCCGAGATTGTCAATTTCAGTGCCGAAAGGGAGCTTGCCGATCTGATCTATCAGCTCGGCGAGGAAAGGAGGTCGCGGAAGATAGCCAGAGCAATCGTTCGGGCGCGACCGATCCGCAGCACGCAGCATTTGGCGGGCGTTGTGGAGAAGGTCGTGCCCCGAACGGGTCGGCTGCATCCGGCGACCCAGACGTTCATGGCCCTGCGGCTGGCGGTGAACGAGGAACAGGAGGAGTTGGACGCTCTGCTGGAGGCAGCGCCTGCGCTGGTCCGGCCCGAAGGGCGGATCGCGATCATCTCCTTCATGTCGCTTGAGGACCGCAAAGTAAAGCGCGCCTTCCAGGCACTGGCCCGGGAGGGGCGAATCAGGATTCTTACTCGGCACGTGGTCACGCCCGGCGAGGAGGAGATACAAGCCAACCCGGCTTCGCGAAGCGCGAAACTCCGGGTGGCGGAATTGGTCAGGCACGAGTCGGACTCGTAGTTTCGGGGACATTCACATGGCGACGCTGGCAACACTTTACGATCGTTTCTTTTCGGCGCGGAATCCGGCGGAGACCGCGACCGAGGCAAGGCGCCGGGAGAGCGCCAATTATTTCAGACTTCGGCCGCTGCCGAACGAGGACGTCCACTTCTTCATCAAGAAGATCGACAACACTCGCGTCGTTCGCGAGGCCGATCCGGCCGCCCGGAGCACCTGCTGGCACTTCATCATCGGAGCCTGCATGGCCTCAATCCTGCTGATCGGGATGCTGCTGCCGAGCGCCTACAGCCTGCTGGCCGGCTATCAGATCGAACAGCTCAAGCAGGAGCATCAGCAGTTGCTGAACCTGAAGACCTCGCTCGAGTTGGAGGAGGCCAAGCTTCTCAGCCCGGAGCGACTCGAAGAGCTGGCGCGAATTCAGCAGCTTGTCGACCCGGCGCCGGGCAAGGTCGTCTACCTCGACGGGAAGAACAGCAGTTCCGTGGCGATGAATGTTGGACGGCGATAGTTCCGGCCCCAAGCCGCCGCCGTCCCTGAGATTCGAACCGACTGTTTGAGAGTGATGCTGTGGACCCACGCGAAGAGCCGGCCGCGATCAACCGACTGAGCTACCTGATAGTAGCGGCTCTGCTATGGACGTGCCTGATCCTGTTCCGGCTCGTCTCGCTGCAGATCTTCGGCCACGAGGAGTATTCGCGGCAGGCGCAGCAGCAGCACGTGCGGCGCGTGGAGATAGCGGCCCAGCGGGGAGCCATTTTCGACCGCTCCGGCCAGCCGCTGGCCATGAGCCTGGAAGTCGAGTCGGTTTGCATCAACCCGATGCGCGTCCCCAACAAGGAGACCGCCGCCGAGGTCTTCTCCAGGGTGCTCGGGCTGGACCGTGACAAGCTGCTCGACGAAATTGAGCGCGCCGCGCAGCAGCGCCGCGGCTTTCTCTGGATCCAGCGCAAGATCACGCGCGAACAGGCCGCGACGCTCAAGAGCCTTCCGTTTGATTGGATCGAGTTCCGCACCGAGAGCCTGCGCCAGTACCCGAATGATTCGCTGGCTGCCCATGTGGTCGGCAGCGTCGACCACGAGGAGAAAGGCAACGCCGGCATCGAGATGAGCATGGATGCGGCGCTCCGCGGCCGTCCGGGATTCATGCGCATGTACACCGACGTGCGCCGCCGCGGTTTCGACTCCGAGGTCGCCCAAAAACCAGTCCCCGGCAAGAACCTTACCCTGACCATCGACGAACGCATCCAGTATGTCGCCGAGCGCCAACTGAAAGAGGCCGTCGAGGCGAATCGCTGCGAGACCGGCAGTCTCGTCGTGATGGACCCGAATACGGGTGACATCCTGGCGATGGCCAACTACCCGACCTTCAACCCCAACGTGCCGCCGGCCACCGAGCGCGAGATGGAGGCGCGGCATAACCTGGCTGTCTCGGTTCCGTTCGAACCGGGCTCGGTCTTCAAGGTGATTACGCTTTCGGCCGCGCTCGAGACGACACGCGTCCGGCCCGATACGATGATCGCCTGCGGCAACGGCAGCATGACGCTGTTCCGGCGCGTCATTCATGACCATCACGCCTACAGTTCTCTGTCGATGGCGGACGTCCTGGCGAAGTCCAGCAACATTGGGACGATTCGCATCGGCTTGGAGGTCGGTGAAGCACGGATGCTCGATTACGTACGCCGATTCGGATTCGGCAGCCTCACCGGCCTCCCTCTCCCCGCCGAGTCGGCCGGGATGGTCCGAAAGCTGGAGCACTGGACCAAGAGCTCGATCGGCTCCGTCGCGATGGGGCACGAAATCAGCGCCACCAGCGTGCAGCTTGCCCGCGCGGCCTCGGTGGTCGCCAACGGCGGGCTGCTGGTGCAGCCCCGGATTCTTTTGAAACAGCAACGCCCGGGCGAGCGTCCTGAGTTCGAGCAGGCTGAAGAACCACGACGCGTCATCAAGCCGGAAACCGCGATCACGATGCGCGCCATGATGGAACGCGTGGTGCTGCCCGGCGGCACGGGAACCAAGGCCCGGCTGAACGGATGGAGTTCCGGCGGCAAAACCGGGTCCGCTCAGATATTCGATTTGAAGGCTCGGAAGTATACACACCGCTACAATGCCTCCTTCATGGGGTTTGCGCCGCTGACCAATCCGCGCGTCGTGGTTGTGGTGACGCTGAACGGCTCAACGAAGTACGGCGGCGCGGTCGCGGCCCCGGTCTTCCGGGAGGTGGCGGCCGCCGCACTCCGGATTCTCGACGTGCAGAAGGATCTTCCGGAATTTCTCCCGCCGTCCGAGGAGCCGCTGGAGAAGATCAATGATCTGGCGATCGCCTCGTTGGCCGCGTCCGAGGGCGACCGGGAGCAGGTCGATTCGCTGGCCGCGATGCTGCGGCCCGCGTCGATGGAAAGGAGCAGCGAAGGGCCCTTGCAGGAGCTCTACGGGCCGCGAGTACCGAACTTCCAGGGCAAGTCGATGCGCGCCGTGCTGGAGGAGTCTGCCGCAGCCGGCGTGCCGGTCGAGTTCGTGGGCACGGGGATCGCGCGCGGCCAGTTCCCTCCCCCCGGCAGCATCCTCCCGCTCGGCGAACGGGTGCGGGTGCAGTTTGCGCGCTGAGATGCAGGCAGCCCGATGACGATCCACGAGGCACTCTTCGGCGCCAGGCTGACGACACCGCTGCCGGACGAATTGGGCCGGCGCCAGGTCGGCGGCCTCGACTACGATTCCCGGCGCGTCGGTAGCGGCTTCCTCTTCTTCGCCTTTGCCGGGCAGCAGGCCGACGGCCGTAAGTTCGCCGCCCATGCGATGGAGCGCGGCGCCGTGGCTGTGGTGAGCGACCTACCCCCGCTTGACGGCTTTCAGGGACCGTGGATCCGGGTTGAGCACGGACGCCAGGCGCTCGCCCTGGCCTCCCGCAACTTTTATCGCCGCCCCGACGAGCGCCTCGCCCTCACCGGCATCACCGGCACTAACGGCAAGACGACCACCGGCTACCTGACCGATGCCATGCTGCGCGATGCGGGCCGGACCACGGCGCTGGTCGGAACCATCGAGTACCGGCTGGCCGGCGAGGCGCTGCCCGCCGTGAACACCACGCCCGAGTCGCTCGACCTCCTGCGGTTATTCGCCGAGCTGGAACAAAGGGGCGGCACTCATGTCACAATGGAGGTTTCCTCGCATGCGCTGGCTCTCGGACGTGTCTACGGATTTCACTTCCACACAGCGGTCTTCACGAATCTGACGCGGGATCATCTGGACTTTCACGGAACGATGGAGGAGTATTTCGCCGCAAAGCAACTGCTGTTCACCGGAGCCGGGGGACCGCCGCCGCGCTTCGCCGCGATCAACTGCGACGACGCGGCCGGCCGGCGCATCCGCACCGGGGCCGGGACGACCGTGCTCTCCTACGGCATCGAGCGCGGCGACCTGCGCGCCGAAGCGATCGACTCGAGCTTCCGGGGGCTCCGCTTCACGGCGCGTCATGGCGACCTGCGCATACCGATCGAGTCGCCGCTGGTGGGCAACATCAACGTCTATAACATCCTGGCGGCCTGCGCGGCCGGCATCTGCCACGGGCTCTCGCCCGAGCAGATCTCCCGCGGCATCGCCGCCTGCGGCGCCGTTCCGGGCCGGTTCGAGCGGGTCGAGATGGGCCAGCCCTTCCTGGTGATCGTCGATTACGCCCACACCGACGACGCGCTGCGGAACACCCTTTCCGTGGCGAGAAAGCTGACGAAGAAGCGAATCCTGACGGTCTTCGGCTGCGGCGGCGACCGCGACCGCACCAAGCGCCCGCTCATGGGCCAGACAGCAGGCGAGCTGAGCGACTTCGTCGTGTTGACCAGCGACAATCCGCGCTCGGAGGATCCGCTGGCGATTATGAACGATGCGCTGGTGGGGCTCCGGCGGCAGGACGTCGCGCATCGCGTGGAGCCGGACCGCGAGGCGGCCATCCGGCTGGCTATCGAGGAGGCCCGGCCGGGCGATATCGTGGTCATCGCGGGTAAAGGACACGAGCCTTACCAGGAGATCAAGGGCGTGCGGCTTCCGTTCGACGACCGGGAAGTCGCGCGCAGAATTCTGCGGGGATTCGGATACGGGGAGAAGACGAAGGGCCTGTGAGCTCTTCCGCGCCGATGCGGTTTGCCATTGAGGAGATAGCCGAAGCGATCGGGAGTCCGATGCCGGACAGTGATGTCGAAGTGTCGGACTACAGCATCGACACCCGCACGATCGTGGCGGGATCGCTGTTTTTCGCGATGCGCGGCCCCAACCATGATGGGCACGACTATGTTGCCGAGGCGTTCTCGAAGGGCGCGGCGGCGGCGGTGGTCGAGCGCGCGACAACCGCACCCGGTCCGCAGCTTGTGGTGGACGACGCCCTCGAAGCGATGCAGCGGCTGGCGCGGTGCGCGCGCAATCGCTGGGCCGGCAGCGTCGTCGGAGTGACGGGCAGCGCAGGAAAGACGACAACCAAGGACGTGATCGCTGCGGTGCTCGGCGCCGAACTCGCGGTCGGCAAGACCGAGGGCAATCTGAACAACCACTTCGGCCTGCCGCTGTCGGTGCTGCGCCTTCCGGAGACGGCGCGCGTCGCGGTGCTCGAGTACGGGATGAATCACGCGGGCGAAATCCGCCGGCTGGCCGGGATCGCCGCGCCCGACGTTGCGGTGGTCACCAACGTCGGCTACGCGCACATCGAGAATTTCGAATCGATCGAGGGGATCGCGCTTGCCAAGCGGGAACTGGTCGAAGGACTCGTGCCGGGAGGCGTGGCCGTGCTGAACGCCGACGATCCGCGCGTTGCGGCTTTCGCCGCCGTGCATCCCGGCCGCACCGTCACCTTCGGACTTTCCTCCGGGGCCGGCGTGCGCGCCGAGGATGTGGACTACTCGCTCGACGGCGTGCGCTTCCGCGTCGGCGAAGTAAGCTTTGAGAGCGGGATGGTGGGACGGCATGGGGTATTGAACATCCTCGCCGGGATCGCCGTCGCCGGCA
Source organism: Bryobacteraceae bacterium (assembly GCA_046289265.1). Taxonomy (GTDB): domain Bacteria; phylum Acidobacteriota; class Terriglobia; order Bryobacterales; family Bryobacteraceae; genus JBKBWD01. The sequence continues at coordinate 110,214 of JBKBWD010000005.1, forward strand.
TTTTCGGGATCGCGCCCGAAAGACTTCAGGATTCCGTGAGATCGTTGCGAGCCGGCCGGATGCGCGGGGAGCGCTCCGTGCACAACGGCGTGACGATCTGGAACGATTGCTATAACTCCAATCCCGAGGCGGTCCGCGCCATGCTGGACCTGCTCGCGATGACCCAGGCGAAACGGCGGATCGCCGTCCTGGGGGAGATGCTCGAACTCGGCCGCTGGGCCGAGCCTTTGCATCGCGACATAGGTCGTTATGTCGCCGAATGCGGGATTTCTGTGCTCGTTGGAATACGCGGCTCGGCCCGCCACATGGTCGAAGCAGCCATGAAGGCAGGCCTGGCAGCCGACGCCGCGTACTTTTTTGACGATCCCGCGGAAGCAGGCGGCTTCCTCCGGCACTATGCTCGAGAGGGCGATGCGATTCTGTTCAAAGGCTCGCGCGGCACCCGTGTGGAACGGGCTTTGGAAAGGTTTGTAGGATAGGCCTCCATGCTTTATTGGCTGCTGTATGAACAGCTTTTCCCCTATTTCAGTCCGCTGCGCGTATTTCAGTACGTCACCTTCCGGACTGCCTTCGCCAGTCTGACGGCCCTGTTCCTTTCGATCATTCTCGGTCCCTGGCTGATCCGAAAGCTGCGCGAATTTCAGATCGGCCAGTACATCCGCGAGGACGGACCGAGTTCACACCATAAAAAGGCCGGCACCCCGACGATGGGGGGCATCCTGATCGTCATCTCGATCGTGGTCCCGACATTGCTCTGGGCAAACCTGCGGAATCCTTACGTCTGGGTGGCGCTGCTCGGGCTGGTCGGCTTCGGCGCGATCGGCTTCTATGACGACTACACGAAGATCAAGCGCATGCGGAACCTCGGGCTCACGGCGCGTCACAAGTTCCTGGCGCAGATCGTCGTTGCGGTCGCGATCGGCTGGCTGCTGTTGATCCTTCACGCGAACGGTTCGTATTCCACCGATATGAACGTGCCGTTTTTGAAGCAATTCAAGCCGGACCTGCTGATCAACAGCCTGCTCGGCAACCCCTGGACCTACCCGCTGGCGTTCACCTTTTTCTTCGGATTCCTCATGCTCGTTCTGGTGGGCTCGGCCAACGCAGTGAATCTCACGGACGGCCTCGACGGTTTGGCCATCGGACTCATGATCATCGCGGCAGGCGCCATGACGGTACTGACCTACGTCAGCGGCCATCGCGAGTTTGCGGCGTACCTCGATGTGACACGCCTGGCCGGGGCCTCCGAGCTGACGATCTTCTGCGCCGCGATGACCGGCGCCTGCCTGGGCTTTCTCTGGTACAACGCGCATCCGGCCGAGATCTTTATGGGCGATGTCGGTTCGCTATCGCTCGGCGGAGGGCTCGGCGTGGTCGCGGTTCTAATCAAGCAGGAGATTCTGCTGCTGTTCATCGGCGGCGTCTTCGTGATCGAGGCGCTTTCGGTAATTCTGCAGGTCGGAAGCTTCAAGCTGCGCGGCAAGCGGGTCTTCAAGATGGCTCCGCTGCACCATCACTTCGAGGCGCTCGGCTGGCCCGAAGCAAAAATTATCGCGCGATTCTGGATCGCCGGCCTCGTAATGGCGCTGTTCGCCCTGACGACGCTCAAGCTGAGATAGCGATGCGGATCGAAGGCGCCAACGCTCTGGTTGTCGGCATGGCCAGGTCCGGCCTGGCAGCGGCCGAACTGCTGGCCGCGCACGGCGCTTCGGTCACGACGACCGACGCAAAGCCGATCGAGCAACTGGAAGGCGTCGCGGAGGCCCTGGCACGCCTGGGCATTCCCTTCGCACCGCACAGTGCCGATATCTGCACCGGCCGCGACCTGATCGTCATTTCGCCGGGCGTTCCGGCGGACCTGCCGATGCTCGAACAGGCGCGCGCGACGGGCGTCGAAGTGATCGGCGAGCTGGAGCTGGCGGGATACTTCCTGCAAGGCGAAACCATCGGGATCACGGGCTCGAACGGCAAGACGACGACCACGGCGCTCGCCGGCCACATTCTGCGCGCTTGCGGCATCCCCTGCCAGGTTGGAGGAAACATCGGGACGCCGCCGGCCGCCATGGTTGCCTCTTCCCGGCCGGGCCAGTGGAACGTGCTGGAACTGTCGAGCTTCCAACTGGAGACGACCCGCACCTTCCGCGCTGCCATCGGCGTGGCGCTCAACGTCACGCCGAATCACCTCAACCGGCACCACACGCTCGAAAACTATGAGGCCGCCAAGGGCCGGCTTTTTGCGACGCAGCGGCCGGGCGACTTCGCCGTGCTCAATGCAGACAGTCCGGCATGCGTGCGCTATGCCGAGCTGACGCGCAGCGAGGTCCGGTGGTTCAGCCTGCGCGGGCCGGTCGATCGCGGCGCCTGCTTCGACGGCGAGTGGATCCGGCTCGATGGCGAGCCGGTCCTGCGGGCCTCCGAGCTCCGGATCCGCGGGCTGCACAACGTCGAAAACACGATGGCCGCCATGATTGCCTGCCGGCTGGCCGGCGCGGAGATTGCGCAGATCGCCGAGGCCGCGCGGAGCTTCGAGGCGGTCGAGCACCGGCTGGAGTTCGTCAAGTCTCTCCGTGGCGTCGCTTTTTACAATGACTCCAAGGCCACCAGCGTCGACGCCACCCTCAAGGCGCTCGCCGTATTCGACGGGCGCCTCTGGGTAATCCTGGGGGGTGAGGACAAGGGCAGCGATTACCGTGTCCTGCGCGAGGAACTGGCGGCCAAGGCGCGCGGCGTGCTCCTGATCGGCTCGGCCGCCGGGAAGATCGCGCAACATCTAGACGGCGCCGTGGCGCTCTCGCACTGCGGCACGCTCGATGCCGCGGTGCGCTACGCCTTTACTCGCGCGAAACGGGGCGACACGATTCTGCTCGCTCCGGCCTGCGCGAGCTTCGACCAATTCCGCAGCTTCGAGCATCGCGGGAGTGTTTTCAAGGAGATCGTGCGACAGTTGGAGAGCGAAGGCTGAGGGATGGCGCAGCGGGTCAAAACCGATTGGATCCTCTTTCTCACGGTGCTGGTCATGGTGACGTTCGGGCTGGTGGTGGTCTACAGCGCCTCTTCGGTAGTGGCCGAACTGCGCTACGACGAGCGCAGCTACTACTTCCTGGTGCGCCAGGTCATCGCCGCCCTGCTCGGCTTCGGACTCCTGATGCTGATCAAGAATCGCGACTACAAGTCGCTGCGGACGCCGACCTGGGTCTTCGGCCTGCTCGGTGTCGTCCTGATGCTGCTGGTTGCGGTCTATTTTACTGACCCGCGCACGCGGCGTTGGATCCGGTTCGGGCCGGCCCAATTTCAGCCCTCGGAGTTCGCCAAGCCCATTCTCATCATCTTTCTGGCTTACATCGTCTCCAAACGCGCATTCATGATCAACAACCGCCACACGCTGCTATCGGCGGCGCTCGCCGTGGCCGCGGTGGTTGGGATTGTCGCGTTCCCGGACCTCGGCACCGCGATCGTTCTGGCGGTCACAGCGACCGTCATGTTTTGCGTGGCGGGCCTGGAGAGGCGCTTCATCGCCGGGGCGCTGATCGCGGCCGCCCTGGCCGGCGGACTGCTCATTCTCGCCAAACCGTACCGCCTGATTCGCGTGCTGGGTTATTTCGACCCGGAATATAAAATCCTCGAGAGGTTCGACCGCAACGGCATGGTCCAGCGCTATGCCACCAGCACGCTCGCCAGCCGCGACCCGAACTACCAGGCGAGGCAGTCGCGGATCGCAATCGGCGCAGGCGGCGTTCTCGGCGTCGGCCTCATGCAGGGCAAGCAGAAGCTGCTCTACCTGCCAGAGGCCCATACCGACTTCATCTACGCGGTGATCGGCGAGGAACTGGGCTTCTGGGGCTGCACGGCGGTGCTGGCGGGTTTTTTGGTCATCCTCTGGCGGGGCATGCGCCTCTACCTCTATGCGGCGGACGACTTCGGCCGATATCTGGCGCTGGGCGTCACCTCGTGCATTGTTTTTCAGGCACTGTTCCACATCACGGTCGTGCTGGGGATCGGACCAACCAAGGGGATACCTCTGCCGATGATCAGCTACGGCGGCAGTTCGCTGGTGAGCACGCTCGCCTCGCTCGGACTGCTGCTCAGCGTCAGCGAGCGCACCGGATGAGACCGCTCTCGTTCGCAATGGCCGGCGGCGGCACCGGCGGTCACGTCGTTCCCAACCTGGCGGTGGCGCGGGAGCTTCGACGGCGGGGCCATCAGCCCTTTTTCGTCGGGACGCAGCGCGGTCTCGAGGCGCGGCTGGTCCCGCGCGAAGGCTTTCCTATTGAGTGGATCGAGATCGGCGGGCTCAACCGGGTCAGCGCGGCCGAACGCCTGCGGACGCTATGGCGTCTGCCTCTGAGCATCGTCCGGGCCTACAGCATCCTCAGTGAACGGAGCGCGCGGGGCGTCTTCAGCATGGGAGGCTATGCCGCCGGGCCCGTCATGATCGCAGCGTGGCTCCAGAATCTGCCGATCATCGCGATGGAGCCCAACGCCGTGCCCGGCTTCACCAGCCGCCGGATGGCGGCGTTCGTCGAGCATGCACTGCTCAGCTTTCCCGAAGCGCTGCGATACTTTCCCCGCGGCAGCGCCGAACTTACCGGTCTGCCGGTCCGAGAGGAGTTCTTTCGGATCCCCACTAAGTCTCGGGGCGAGACGCTAAACATTTTAATCACCGGCGGCAGCCGCGGCTCCCGTACGCTCAATACGGCAGCGGCCGAAAGCTGGCGGCTTTTTCGCGCGTCGGGCTGTCCGGTGCGGATGGTGCTCCAGACCGGCCCGGAGGCCCACGAAGCACTGTCGCGGAAGTTCGCCGATGCGGGAATCCCAGGCGAGGTGGTTCCATTCGTCCACGATATGCCGGCCGCGTTCGCGGAGGCCGACATCGTGGTCGCGCGATCAGGCGCCGGGTCGGTTTCGGAGCTGGCGGCCGCCGGGAAGCCGTCCGTCCTGGTTCCCTTCCCCTTCGCCGCCGACCAGCACCAGTTGCGCAACGCCGAGGCGCTCCAGCGGATCGGCGCCGCGCGGCTCGTCCTGGACGGCGAGATGAACGGTGAACGGCTCTACGCCGAATTGACCGAAATGGCAGCCGAGCCGGGCCTGCTGGAGCGCATGGGCGCAGCCGCCCGGGCCTTCGCCAAGCCGGGGGCGGCCGCCCGGGCCGCGGATTTGCTCGTCGAACTCGGAAAATCCGTTTGACAGCGGGCCCGAAAGCCGGAACAATACATTAGAAAAATGTTTTTTCGGTCGCAACCAGTGCATTTTACGGGAATCGGCGGAATCGGCATGAGCGGACTCGCGGAAATCCTTCTGCGCGCTGGATATGCGGTCAGCGGCTCGGACCTGCGGCTGTCGCCAATCACCAACCGGCTGCGCGAGTTGGGGGCGCGGATCGCCGAAGGACACGCGGCGGAAAACCTTGGCGAGGCGAAAGTTCTAGTGGCAACCTCGGCAGTCGATGCCGCCAATCCCGAGGTCGTCGAGGCGCGGCGGCGCGGCATCCCAGTCGTTACGCGCGGAGAATTGCTGGCCGAAGTGATGCGCGGCCGCTTCGGCATCGCGGTGGCGGGGAGCCACGGGAAAACCAGCACGACCTCAATGATCGCGACGATGCTCTGCCAGGCCGGGCTCGACCCGACGGTTCTGGTTGGGGGCAACCTCAGCACTCTCGGCGGATCGAACGCGCGGCTGGGGGCCAGCCGGTATATGGTGGCCGAGACGGACGAAAGCGACGGTTCGTTTCTGCGCCTGTCGCCCATCATCGCGGTGATCACGAATATCGACCGCGAGCATCTGGACTTTTATCCGTCGCTGGAGGCGATTCGCGCGGCGTTTCTTGAGTTCGCCAACAAGCAGCCGTTCTACGGGGCTGTGATCGCGTGCCTGGACGATGAAAATGTCCGGGAGATTCTGCCTTCCGTCCGGAGCCGCGCGATCACCTACGGCCGGACAGAGGAGGCGGACCTGATTGTGACCGGAGTGCGATGCGGCCACTTCGAAAGCGAGTTCGACGCCCGCTCTCTAGGCCGCGAACTGGGGCGCTTCCGGGTATTGGTTCCCGGCGCGCATAACGTACTCAATGCGGCAGCTGCGATCGCGGTAGGACTCGAACTGGAGTTGGATCCGGAGCAGATCCGCGCAGGGCTGGCCGAATATCGCGGCGTCGATCGGCGCTTCCAGGTGCGAGGGCACGAAGCGGGCGTGACCGTCATCGACGATTACGGCCACCACCCGACCGAGATCCGGGCGACTCTGGCGGCCGCGCGCCTGTGTGATTTCGGCCGCGTCCACATGATCTTTCAGCCGCACCGCTACACGCGGACCCGCGCGCTGTTTGAGGAGTTCGCAACGTGCTTCGAGGAGGCCGACAGCGTGACGCTGCTCGATATCTACGAAGCCTCGGAGAAGCCCATTGCAGGAGTCACCGCCGAGAGGCTCGCCGAGCGCATCCGCGCCACGGGTCCGGCTCCGGTGACCTACGCCGGGACGATGCAGAACGCGGCTGAAGCGCTGCGTTTGGCCGTGAAGCCGGGCGACGCGGTCATCACGCAGGGCGCCGGGAACGTCTGGCAGGCGGGTGATCTGCTGCTGCAGGCCTTGCGGGAGGAGAGATAGATGGCTAAGAAGAACAACGCCGAAACGGCGACGCGACGCATAAGTTCCATCCGCACCGGATTCCGCTACGCCGTCGTAACCGTGGGGCTGGCCGCAACCGCGATGGGTGCGATGTTCGCCATGTCCGAGGTAGAGCAGTATCTGACGCGCGATCCGCGCTTCATCCTTCCGCCCCCGCCGGACTACGACCAGGAGAGCGCGCATCTTCAGGTGACCGGCGTGCAATACGCCTCGCGCTCGCGCATTCAGCATGTTTTCGCGGGGGATTTCGGCAAGAGCCTCTACTTCGTTCCGGTCGCCGAGCGGCGGCGCAACCTGCTCGAAGTCGATTGGGTGAAGAACGTGGCGGTGCTTCGGCTATGGCCGAACCGCCTGGTGGTGCACGTCGAGGAGCGGACACCCGTCGCCTTCGTCCGAATGCCGGGGCAGCCCGTGCGCCCTAAGGAAGAGCCGCCGAGCCGTTACGTCCTGATCGATGCCGACGGTGTCTACCTGGAGCCTCATGCGCCGGCGCGCTTCACCGTGCCGGTCCTGACCGGCATCGCACCGGGAGCTGAGATTGATGTCCGACGCGACCGCGTACGGAAATTTACGCGGATGATGGCCGAACTGGGAGAATTGGGGGAGAAAATTTCCGAGGTGGACGTGAGCGATCCGGAGTCGCTTCGGCTTACGCTAGAGGTTGGGAGCCGGGCCGTCGTCCTGATCATGGGGAACCAGCGGTTCCTGCCCCGGCTGACGAACTTTCTGAATCATTACGAGGACATTCAAAAGCGCCTGCCGGATTCGACGGTGCTCGATCTACGGCTGGAGGATCGGATTACAGCCGTAGCGGAGTAGGAGTTACCCAAGGGGGAAGTGCTGGAAGGAGTTGGAAGTGGCGGTACATAAAAATCGGATCGCGGCGGGGCTGGATGCGGGTAGCGCCTACACGCGGTGCGTGGTGTGCATCGTGGATGACGACCGGGTCCGGTTGCTGGGCTTTGGCGAGGTTTCCTCGCGGGGCTGGCAGAAAGGGCGGATCGACGACCAGGACGCGATCTCCGAGTGCATTCGCCAGGCTGTCGGCGAAGCCGAGCGGATGGCGCAGGTCTCCGTGGAGGGCGTGGTCGTCGGCGTCGGCGGCAGCAACATCGAAGGCGCGAACGGGCGCGGATTGTACGAGTTCGGCCGGCCGCGGCAGATCGAGGCGGGCGACCTGGGCTACGCGATCGAGCAGGCGATCCGGCAGCAGCGCATGGGCGAGGATCGGCTGCTGCTTCAGGTGCTGCCACAGGATTTCACCGTAGACGGACGGGCAGGATTCCGTAATCCGCGCGGCGTGACGTGCGCGCGGCTAGAGGCCAACGTCTATCTGGTCACGGTCTCGGCGCATCATCATCAGGCTCTCATCGCGGCGATTCACCAGTCGCACCTGGGAGTGGAGGAGTCGATTTTCGAGCCGATGGCGGGGGCGTACGCTTCGGTGCTTGGGGAGGAACGGGCGCGGGGCGTGGTGCTGGCCGATATCGGGGCGCACTCGACGGACCTGGTAATCTATGACGGCGAGGCGCTGCTGGCGGCCGTCAGCCTTCCGATTTGCGGCGACCATTTTACGCGCGACGTCGCCTACGGGCTGCGGATCTCCTACGAAGATGCCGAGACGATGAAGGAGGAGTACGGCTGCGCGATGCTGGGCCTCACCTCTGACAGCAGCTTGATCGAGGTGCCGGCGGCGGACGGGCGTCCGGCGCGGGAGACAACGCGGCGGCAGTTGAACGAGATTCTGGAGGCACGCGCCGAGGAGCTGTGCTACTACATTCGCGAAGAGGTGGCCAAGGTCGGGATGGACCAGTCGCTGCTCGAGGGCATCGTGCTGAGCGGCGGGGGCGCGCTGCTCAACGGCATGTGCGACATGGCGGAACATGTGTTAAACTGCCCCGCGAGAAACGGATTGCCGCAGGGGATCGAGAATTTGCCGGAAGGGCTGATGAGTCCGGCGTGGACGACGGCGGCGGGTCTGGCGATGTATTCGGCCCGGCTGAAGCTGCACAAGGAGACCCGATCGCGTGCGACCGGGCTGATGGGCATGGTTCTGCGATAAGCATGGTGTTGCGATAAGAAGGAGCAGGTTCCGATGGGACAGTTTGATGCGCTGAAGTTCGAGATTCAGGAAGAGGCGGTCCTGGGGACCAGGATCAAGGTGATCGGCGTAGGCGGCGGCGGATCGAACGCGGTGGCGCGGATGTACCACCAGGGCCTCTCGGGCGTCGAGTTCCACGTGCTGAACACGGACGTGCAGGCGCTGAATGCTTCGCCTGTGCCGAACCGGCTGGCGATGGGGACGCGTATCACCAACGGGCTGGGCGCCGGCTCGGACCCGGAGGTCGGGCGGCAGGCGGCGCTGGAAGATACCGAGCGCATCATCGAGATCCTGGAAGGCTCGGATATGGTCTTCGTCACGGCGGGGCTGGGCGGCGGCACCGGCACGGGGGCGGCTCCGGTGGTGGCGGCGCTCGCGAAGGAACTGAACTGCCTGACGGTGGCGGTAGTGACCAAGCCGTTCAACTTCGAGGGTCCCCGGCGGATGAAGCAGGCTGAGCGCGGGCTGGCGGACCTGGCTTCGACGGTCGATACGGTCATTTCGATTCCGAACGACCGGCTGCTGGAGCTGGTGCCCAAGGGGACGAGCTTCGCCGAGGCGTTCAAGACGGCCGACGACGTGCTGCGGCAGGCGGTCCAGGGGATCAGCGACATCATCATGACGCCCGGCCTGATCAACCGCGACTTCTCCGACATTCGGGCGATCATGCTCGGGATGGGGTACGCGATGATGGGGACGGCGGTGGCCCGGGGGGAAAACGCCGCGGTCGAGGCGGCGCGGCTGGCGATCAATTCACCGCTGATGGAAGATGGCGGCGTAAAGGGCGCGCGCGGCATCCTGATCAACATTACGGGATCGAGCCAGTTGAGCATCCACGACGTCAACGAGGCGTGCTCGCTGATCCGGACGGCGGCCGATTACGAAGACGTGCAGATCAACTTCGGCGTCGTGCTGGACGAGGCGATGAACGACGAGGTCAAGATCACGGTGATCGCCACGGGTTTCCAGCGCGAAGGGTTACCAGGATCGGATCGGCGCTCGCGGATGAGCTTCACCGAGAGGCCGGCGCCCGAACCCGTTCCGATACTTGAGCCGCAGCCGGAGCCCGAGGTCCCGGCCCCGGTTGCGGAAGAGCCTCCGGCCGCCGCGGCTGCCGCTGCCGCAACCGAGGAGCCGTCAAAGCTCAATGACCTGGAGACACCGGCCTTCCTCCGCCGCGAGCGGCGGCTGTTCCAGTAGCGCGCAGCTCGTACACTTTGCGCTGCCGCGCCGATGACGGAAGCGCATCGGTTGACCGCAGAGCCGAAGGGCTCTGACAATGGAAGCAGATGGATAACCCAATCCTCGCGGCGGCGCACGATACCACCGCCGACTTACTCAGCGTCCGCGGCGGCCGGCCTCTCCGGGGAGAGGTGGCGATCCGGGGCGCCAAGAACAGCCTTCCCAAAATCCTCGTCGCGACACTGCTGACGCCTGAGCGCTGCACGCTGCACAATGTCGCCGAGATTGCCGATGTCGGCATTGTCTCCGACCTGATCCGCACGCTCGGGGGCGAGGTGACGTGCCCGAAGCCGGGGACACTGGAGATTTACACGGCGAACATCCGGCCGATGGAGCGGGCGACGCTCAAGCAGTTCTCCGGCAAGAGCCGCATCCCGATCCTCACGTGCGGGCCGCTGCTGGCACGGTTCGGCGAGGCGCCGGTGCCGTCGCTCGGGGGCTGCCGGATCGGGCCGCGTCCGGTTGATTTCCACTTGCGCGCGCTGCAGGAGCTGGGCGCGACGCTCGAAGATGAGCCCGGTGCGGCGCGTCTGGTGGCGAGCAGGTTGACGGGCGCGAAGATCCGGCTCGAGTATCCGAGTGTCGGGGCGACCGAGCAGTCGATTCTCGGGTCCGTGCTGGCCGAGGGCGTGACCGAGATCTCGAACGCGGCGGTGGAGCCGGAGATCATCGACCTGATCGCGGTGCTTCAGAAGATGGGCGCGATCATTATGGTCGATACCGATCGGGTGATCACGGTGATCGGGGTGAAGTCGCTGCGCGGCTTCGAGCACTCGGCAATTCCGGACCGGCTGGAGGCGGCCTCGTGGGCGTGCGCGGCGGTGGCGACCAACGGCCGCATCTTCGTGCGGAACGCCCGCCAGATTGACATGATGACGTTCCTGAACAAGTACCGGCAGCTCGGGGGCGACTTCCATGTCCGCGAAAACGGCATCGAGTTCTGGCGTGCCAACGGGGAGCTGCAGTCGATTCCGCTCGAAACCGATGTCCATCCGGGGTTCATGACGGACTGGCAGCAGCCGTTCGTCGTGGCGCTGACGCAGGCCAAGGGTGTTTCGATCGTCCACGAGACGGTGTATGAGGACCGGTTCGGATACGTGGACGCACTGAACCAGATGGGCGCGCGAATCCAGTTGTACCGCGAGTGCCTGGGGAGCCGGCACTGCCGCTTCGGGCAGCGCAACTACAGGCACAGCGCGGTGGTTGTGGGTCCGACGCCGCTCAAGGGCGCGCGCATTCATATTCCGGACCTGCGGGCCGGCTTCTCCTACGTGATCGCGGCGCTCACGGCCGAAGGGGTCTCGTCGATTGAGAATGTTCAGCTCATTCGGCGGGGGTATGAGAACCTTTTCCAGAAGCTGCGCGGGTTGGGGGCCGAGGTGGTCGAGGAGGGGTGATCGCTCCCTCAACGCTCGCGGCCCGGCAGCGCGCGTGTTGTAAAAAACAAGTTACCGAGCCCCGACCGTGGGGGAGGGATCGCACCGCCAGTATTTTATATTTGCTGACAGTCGCGGCTCGGTAAGGCCGGTTACGCCAAGTGCAGTTTGCCGTGGTCGTCGCAGTGACCGGCGTGAATATGATGCAGGTGCCCGTCGACCAGGAAATCAACGTGGTCGCCGTGCGGCACCATCTCGTGGCCGCAGCCGGCGCCGTGCTGATGGCCTTTTTCATGCGCGCCGCACTCGTGGCTCGGCGTGCACTCGGCCGGGTTCTCCGCGCTCACCGCGATCACGTGCTCATCGACGTGGTCGCCGTGCGGCAGGTGCAGGTGGCCGTCGTGCAGGTAATCGATATGATCCCCGTGCCGGACAGCCGTATGGCCGCAGCCCTCGCCGTGAACGTGGGTGTGGCCTTCATGGATTTTGTGTTCTGATGTCATTCGGTTTCTCCTGTTCCTCGTTGCTGTTCGAGTGTCACCGGCGTTGGCGCCGCTTCACTGGCGTGCGCCAGGGCATTGAAGATCATGTCCACTACGTGCTGATCCGCCAACGCATAGTTAATGTGCTTGCCTCTCCGCCTGCGGACGACCAACTCCTCCGCACGCAGCACCCGCAGCCGTTGAGAGATCGTCGACAACGACTCCCTCTCTGCCGCGGCCAGTTCCGTCACACATGCCTCGCCTTGCGACAGCAGAGCCAACAGGCGCAGACGCGGAACTTCGCCCAGGGCCCGGAACAGCCGGGCGGCCCGGTCGAGCGAAGCCGCATTCACCGAGGGAACCCGCCGCGGCCCGTGCGAGTGTTCCTCGGGGTCGCATACGGGATCTGAACGTTGCGCCATAGACTCCTCTCTTTTTCGATTCTGACATCACTTTCACATTTGTGCAAGTGTTTATCGGATGAAGCGAGCTACACCCGAACGATTTACAATTGATGGAAGGAGTTCGTATCCGCACACGATCAGATTTTCGGATTCACGGCATGGATTGCGCCGAAGAGGTGTCGCTGCTTCGGCGCGAACTCAGCCGTCTGAGAGGCATTTACGACCTCTCTTTTGACATCCTTTCGGCCCGGATGACGGTCGAGCACGATCCGGAACTCCTTGCGGCGCAGGGAATAGCGGATGCGGTCGCGCGGACGGGCATGCGGGCTGAGCCCTGGCGGGAGGCGCCTGAGCACACTTCGCTGTGGCAGCGCCGCGGGCGGGAGTTGATGGCAGCGGTAAGCGGGGCCGCGCTGTTGGCCGGGATGGTCGCGGCCAGCCTCTACTCGGGCGAGATACTCCAGGTGCTCTCGCACGAGGGACACGACCGCATGCCGGCCCCGATTCTTGCGCTGTTCCTCCTCGCGATCGTGACCGGCGTCTTCTTTTCGGTTCCGAAGGCAGTGCACTCGATGCGGCACCTCCGCCCGGACATGAACGCGCTGGTGGTGATCTCAATTTCCGGCGCGCTGGTCCTCGGGGAGTGGACCGAAGGTGCGACGGTAGCCTTTCTGTTCGCGGTGGCGGTGCTGCTGGAAAGCTGGAGCATCGCGCGGGCGCGCAACGCGATCGGCTCGCTGCTGCGGATCGCGCCGAACGAGGCCACCGTGATGCACGACCACGGCGAGCACAGAATGCCGGTGTCGCGCGTCGAAGTCGGCTCGATCGTGCGGGTGAAGCCGGGCGAGCGGATTCCGTTCGACGGCGAGGTGATCTCGGGGATTTCGGGCGTCAATCAGGCGCTGATTACGGGCGAGTCGGTCCCAATCCTGAAACAGCCCGGCAGCCTGGTGTATGCGGGGACAATGAACGGAGAAGGCTCGATCGAGATCCGAACAACACGGGCGGCCTCGGATACAACACTGGCGCGCATCATCCGGATGGTCGAGGACTCGCAGCGGAGGCGGGCGCCGAGCGAGCAGTGGGTGGAGCGCTTCGCGCGCGTGTATACGCCGGTGATGATGGGGCTGGCGCTGCTGGTTGCGGTGGTCCCACCGCTGGCGATGGGGGGCGCCTGGAGCGAGTGGTTCTATCAGTCCATGGTCGTGTTGCTGATCTCCTGTCCCTGTGCCCTGGTAATTTCGACCCCGGTCAGCATCGTCGCGGCCCTGACGTCGGCGGCGCGCCACGGCGTGCTGGTCAAAGGCGGCGCCTTCCTGGAGCAGGCAGCCAGGTTGAAGGCGGTCGCCTTCGACAAAACCGGCGTACTGACCGCTGGCGAGCCGGTGGTGCGGAGCGTTCTGCCGATGAACGGGTTCACGCACGAACAGGTTGTGCACCGGGTGGCCGGAATCGAGCAGCGAAGCGAGCATCCGCTGGCTTCGGCGATCCTGCGCTACGCCGAAAGTCAGGGGATCCGGCCGGCCCCCGCGAACAATTTCCATGCCCTGATCGGCCGTGGCGCGGAGGCGGAGATTGAAGGCCGCAACTTCTGGGTGGGCAGCAATCGCCTGCTGCTTGAGAAGCACGTCAAGACATCGGGCCTGACGGTTCCGAAGGCAGGCGCCGATGAGACCCTGGTGCTGTGCGGCGCCGAGGATGAGCTGTGGGCCGTGGTCGCGATCGCGGACCGGGTGCGGCCGGAGGCGCGGTCGGCTGTGGCGGCGCTTCGGAAGGCCGGAATTGAAATCGTAGCGATGTTGACGGGCGACAATCAGCCGACGGCGAAGTCGGTGGCCGGCGAAATCGGGATCGATTACGTCCGGGCGGAGTTGCTTCCCGACGACAAGGTCGCGGCGATTCGCGAGTTGGGAGAGCGCCACGGCCCGGTGGCCATGGTGGGCGACGGGATCAACGACGCCCAGGCGATGGGCGAAGCTTCGCTTGGAATCGCGCTGGGCCGGCGTGGAGCGGACGTGGCGCTCGAGACAGCCGATGTGGTGCTGATGGCCGATGACCTGAGCCGGCTGCCCTTCCTCGTGCGGCACGCGAAGCGCACGCTCGGGATCGTTCAGCAGAATGTGATTTTCGCGCTCGCTACCAAAGCGGTCTTTCTCGGGCTGGCCTTTTTCGGCATGGCGACCCTGTGGATGGCGATCGCGGCGGACATGGGCGCGACGCTCGCCGTGACCTTCAACGGACTCCGGCTGCTGCGCGCCAAATCCAGCACAGGCAAGGACGTAAGCGGTTTCTGAGCGGCGCAACGCGCTCCCCGGATCAGGTATCATGAGGAGACGCATGGAGGTAGATTGAGTCTTGCAGCGGCAACCGCTACCGCTATGTCGGTAGAAGCAGCCCAGCGTCGCCGGTCGGTCCTGATGGTGTTTGGGTGCACCCTCTTTGGCGCGGCTGCTCAGGTTCTGATCAAAACGGGGGCCAACCGTCTGGAGCAGACAGACCCGCTGGCCATGATTACAAATCCGGCGCTGGTGGCGGGTTACAGTCTCTATGGACTGAGTACGATTCTGCTAGTGCTGGCGCTGCGCCGCGGCCAGCTTTCGCTGCTCTATCCGGTCATCTCCCTGACGTATGTCTGGGTGACGGTCCTTTCAGTCTGGATTTTCAACGAGTCGATGAATTTGTTCAAGCTCATCGGGGTGGGTGTGATCGTGCTAGGAGTCGCCGTCCTGGGGAGGGACGGCAGGCGTTGAAGACTCCCGTTTCGTCGATGCTGCTGGTGCTGGTGGCCTCGTTTTTCGGCTCCTTCGGAGCCGTGTTTCTGAAGGCAGGCGCCGAGCGGCTTCACCGCGATATCCGCTCGCTGGTGTTTAACTATCAGCTTGCGGCGGGGGTCACGCTGTTTCTGCTCTCCTCGTACTTTTTCGTCCTCGGAGTGCGCGACGGGGAACTGACGGTGCTGTACCCGATGGTGTCGCTCGGCTATATCTGGACGCTGTTCTGGTCCAGGATCTTCTTCAAAGAGCCTTTCAGCAAGAATAAGTTCCTGGGCCTCGGGCTGATCCTGCTTGGGATCGTTTTCCTCGGGCTGGGGAACCGGTAGCCCGAGGCGCTCGGCTTCAGCCACGGATGGACGGATTCACACGGATAGAACCATTGTTTTCAATCGTGTCCATCTGTGTGGTTCCGTGGCTCTTTGCTTACTTCACGGCTGGCTCAAGGTCGCGGCTCAGTCGTTTGCGTGTTGCACCATAAGGGTGACCGAGGACTTACACCTTGGCCGGGACGACGTAAGGCTCCCGGTACTTCCGCGAGACAAGCTGGTTGGCCTCTTCGTCGCCGGGGAAGTTTTCCGTTGCCGGATCGAACTTGAGCTTCCTTCCGACACGATAGCTGATGTTGGCCATGTGGCAGAGTGCGGCCGAGATGTGGCCCTCTTCGATATCGGCGTTCAGGTCCTGGTGGCGGCGCGAGCGCATCGCCTTGAGGAAGTTGGCGATGTGCGGACCGGTGTCCCAGATGCGGCCTCCGGCCTTGCCTTCCTCCACCAGTTCGCGGTTCTCTCCACGGAAGACCTCGAACTTGTGCGAGTCCACCACCATGTAGCCTTCGGTCCCGAAGAAGATGTTCCCGATGGTGTTGGCGTCGGTGCGGACCGTCGCCTCACCGGGCGTGATGAGTCCGCGGACCTCGAAGACTAGCTGGGCGTCGCCGTAGTCGAGAATGGCGGTCTGGGTATTGGGCGTCTCCTGGTCGTCGTTATAGGCGAACTTGCCGCCCTCGGAGACCACTTTCGTTGGCAGTCCGGACTTGCCGAGGCCCCAGCGGGCGATGTCCATCTCGTGCACGCCCTGGTTGCCGATATCGCCGTTGCCGGTGTCCCAAAACCAGTGCCAGTTGTAGTGGAAGCGGTTGGGGTTGAAGGGGCGCATGGGCGCGGGACCGAGCCACTGATCGTAGTTGACGCCGGGCGGCACGGGGCCGTCAGGTCCGCGGCCGATCGATGTGCGGCGCTTGTAGCAGAGACCCTTGGCCATGTAGAGCTTGCCGATGGCGCCGTTGCGGAGGAGTTCGATCGCGCGCTGCTTGTGCTCGATGCTACGGCTTTGCATACCGGCCTGGACGATGCGGTTGTACTTGCGGGCGGCCTCGACCATGCGACGGCCCTCCCAGATGTTGTGGCTGGCCGGCTTTTCAACGTAGACATCCTTGCCTGCCTGGCAGGCCCAGATGGTGGACAGGGCGTGCCAGTGGTTGCAATTGGCGATGGAAACCGCGTCGACTTCCTTGTCCTCAAGCAGCTTCCGCAGGTCGTGGTACGTCCTGGGCTTTCCAGCTCCGAGCTTTTCGGCGAGAGCGACGGCGCGCTCGGTCTGGGCCGAATCGATATCGCAGACGGCGGCAATGCGCGTGTTGGGCTGATTGGCGTACTCGGTGATGTGGTCGCGGCCCCGGCCGCGCAGGCCGACGACGGCGACGTTGATGCGATCGTTGGCGCCCTGGACGGCGAGGCTGGATGCGGCGGTAAGCAGAAAGGCCCGGCGAGGCAGTGGTGACATAGCTCCTACTCTCCCCCAGTATTTTGTCACAAGCGCAAAGCCGTGCGAGTCCTATGTACGGTTGCGCTGGTGCGGATGCGATCGCTGGGGGCTCTTGCGGTATTTGTCGTCCTGGCAGCCTCGACCGGTGAGATCCGGGGAGCGCGAGAGCCCGGCGAGTGGGAGTTGGCGCGGCTGCGGCAGGCCCGGCTCGAACTGGCCCGCCAGCGATCAACTCTTCCCCGATACAGCACCTTCCGCGACCACCGGACTCTCATTCTGACCTCCGGCCGCGTTCCCTCTGCCGCGCGACTCGCCGAGGCCAGGGCCGGTGGAGTGATCGTGCTGCGCGGCGCAGGCGACCTCGATGCCTCCTTCGCCGTTTTCGATCTGGAGAACGATCCGAAACTGCGGGCAGCGGCGCGGCAACTTCCCCATCGCGATCGCTTCCGCCAGGAGCGGCTGGCGGCGGGCATAAGCGATGGGTTCGATCGGCTGGCCGCATGGGACCGGCTGCTGATCGAGAGGCCCGTTCCGGGGTTCGCCGCCGGCGCGCTGCGGCATCCTGGCGATGCCCTGCTGGTGACAACCCACATCCTTGCCCGAGAGCCGGACGAGGCTTCCCTGCGGCGCGCGCTGGCACAGGGGCACGCCTACATCGCGCACGACTGGCTCTGCGATCCGAGCGGTTTCGCCTACTTCGCCGATACGGACCTCGGCATGTTCGAGATGGGCGACCGCGTGCCAATCTACGGCAGCGCCAAGCTGGCGGCCGCGTCGCCGGTTCCGGTCCGGTTTCGGGTGATCCGTGATGGGACGCTGTTGCATGAATCCGCTGGCGAGCGACTGCAAGTACCGGTCTTCGAGCCGGGCGCCTATCGCCTGGAAGCATGGCTCACGGCGGCGGGCGAGGAGCGGCCATGGATCTACACGAATCCGCTCTACTTCGAGCATCCGGCGCCCGATCTGATCGAGTTTCCTTCCCCGGTGATCTCGCCCGAGATCGAGGCGCTCCGGGACATCGTCTACACCGGCGGCCACCCGGACGACGAACCGTTCCACAAGCTCGACCTCTATCTGCCGCGCGGAGCCGCTGGCGCGCCCGTGCTGGTCTTCCTTCACGGCGGACGCTGGCAGAGCGGGCACAGGGCGATGTACGCCGCGGTTGGCGACCGCTTTGCGCGGGACGGGATCGTGGTAGCGATTCCGAGCTACCGGCTCGCTCCGAAGGACCTCCATCCGGCGCAGGCCGAGGATGCGGCGGCGGCGATCGCCTGGGTGGCACGCAATATCGGCTCCTACGGCGGCGACCCGGCGCGCCTCTATATCGGAGGCCATTCGGCCGGAGGACACCTGGCGGCCCTGGCGGCGCTCAATCCGCGCTATCTCGGCGCGCACGGCCTCAGCGTGGATGCGATCCGCGGAGTGATCTGCCTGAGCGGCGTCTACTGGATCTCGCAGCCTGAGTTCGCCTTCGGCAGCTCTGAAGCGACATGGCGCGACGCCTCGCCCGGTGAGTACGTCCGGGCCGGCGCGCCCCCCTTCCTCCTCACCTTCGTTCAGCGCGACTACCCGACGCTTGCCGCCCAGGCCGAGCGCTTCCACGCATTGCTGACCGCGGCGGGCGTGCACTCCGAGTTGCGGTACTTCGAAGGGCTGGGACATGTGACCGAAGTGCTAAACCTTCCAAAGGCGAGCGACCCGGTGGCGCAGGCCGTACTGCGCTTCTTACAGTGACACCTGTGTTACATTCGGAGTCTTATGTCCCAGTTCGATGTCGTCGGAATCGGGCTGAATGCCACCGACACCCTGATCCTACTGCCGAAGTTTCCGGCCTATGCAGGCAAGGTTCCGTTCATCGAGGAGCTAATCAGCCCCGGCGGACAAGTCGCCAGCGCGATGGTAGCCTGTGCGAGACTCGGCATGCGTGTGAAGTATATCGGGACCGTGGGCGATGACGAGCGCGGCCGTATCCAGATGGAGAGCCTGCGCGATTCCGGCGTCGACATCGAGGATGTGCAGGTGCGGCGGAATTGCCCAAACCAGACGGCATACATTCTGATCGACCAGAGCACGGGTGAGCGGACGGTGCTGTGGCAGCGGCCAGACTGCCTGCGGCTCGATCCGGCCGAGATCCGGCCCGAGCAGATCGCCAGCGCGCGACTGCTGCACATCGACGGCCACGATACTCCGGCAGTGGCGCGGGCAGCCCAGATCGCACGCCGCCACTCGATTCCGGTGACCGTCGATGTCGACACGCTATACCACGGCTTTGACAGCGTCCTGCCAAACGTCGACTACCTGATCACCAGTTCGGAGTTTCCCACGCAGTGGACCAGCGAGCCGGATCCGTTCCGCGCGCTCGAACTGATGCAGAACGAGTACGGGATGCGGATGGCGGCGATGACGCTCGGGGCGCATGGGTCGCTGGCGAGGGTCGACCGGCGCTTCTACTACTCCCCTGCCTACGTGGTCAACTGTATAGATACTACGGGTGCGGGCGACGTCTTCCACGGCGCCGTCTGTTATGCTGTCTTACAGAAGTGGCCGGTTCGTGAGACATTGGACTTCGCAAATGCTATGGCGGCCTTGAACTGTACTGCGATCGGAGCGCGGGGGAAAATCGCGACTCTCGAAGAGGCCTGGGCGCTCATGAACCGGGCCGACCGCCGCTCCCGAAGCGATTTCGAGGCAGCGGCGTCGCACTCAATGACGCGATGATTCCTCTTCGGGACTCACAGCCCAGCCACGCCACCCCGTTCATCACGATGGGCCTGATCTTCATCAACGTGATGATCTTTCTGTATCAGGTCTCACTCGATCCCTACTCATTGCATCACCTGATCATGGAGTACGGGGTGGTGCCGGACCGCCTGCGTCCGGTGACGCTGGTGACTTCGATGTTTCTACATGGCGGATGGCTTCACCTGATCGGGAACATGTGGTTCCTCTGGATATTCGGCGACAACATCGAAGACATCCTCGGGCACTGGAAGTTCGTGGGTTTTTACGTGGGGTGCGGCGTGCTGGCGTCGCTGGGGCACGTGCTCGTTCATCCGGATTCGCGGATCCCGGCCATCGGAGCCAGCGGCGCGATCGCGGGGGTCATGGGAGCCTATATCCTCAAGTTCCCGCATTCGCGCATCGTCACGCTAATTCCGATCTTCTTTTTCATCACGACGGTCAACATTCCGGCCTACGTGATTCTGCTCTACTGGTTCGTCTTGCAGCTTTTCAGCGGCATCGGCGCGGTAGTGGCGGCGCAGGATGCCGCCGGCGTCGCCTGGTTTGCGCATATCGGCGGTTTCATCGCCGGCATGATCCTGATCTTTCTGCTCCCGACCAAATCGCGCTATTCGCATCGCGCGGACTTTCACTGGTGAGCGATTTCCGATTACACGATGACGACTCCCTATTTGAGTGAACTGCCCGAGGTGGATATCCTGGCGATCGCGGCGCATCCGGACGATGTCGAACAGACCTGCGGAGGAACGCTGATCCGGATGGCCGAAGCCGGCTACCGGACCGGCGTTCTGGATCTGACGCGCGGCGACATGGGAACGCGCGGCACGCCGGAGATCCGGATGCGCGAGGCCGAAGAGGCCGGCCGGCGGATGCTGCTCAGTTGGCGCGGCAACGCAGGCTTCCCGGATGCGCGGCTGGAGAACTCGCTGCCGGCGCGGATGTCGCTGGCAACCGAAATCCGGCGGCTGCGCCCGAAGGTCGTGATCCTGCCGTATTGGGAGGGACGGCACCCGGACCACTACCGGGCGTCGGAACTGGGCTACGAGTCCTGCTTTCTCGCGGGCCTGCGCAAGCTCGACCAGTACACCGAGCCGCACAGACCCTTCAAGGTGCTCTACTCGTCGCTGTATGCGCCTGTGGCGCCGTCGTTCGTCGTCGACATCACGGCGCAATTCGACCGGCGCATGGAGGCGCTGTTCGCCTACGAATCGCAGTACGGCGAAAGCACCGAAGGCGGGAACCTGTTCCCGGCGAAGGGGGAGGTCCGCGAGCGCCTAGCCGCCATCGCCCGCTACTACGGAAACCTCATCGGCGTCCGCTATGGCGAACCCTACGTCGTCAAGGAGACGATGCGGGTGGATGATATCGTCGCGATGGGGGTCCGGAGTTTCTGAACATCGTTAGCTGATAGAGTGTCGGGATGCAAACGAGACGATTGTGGCTCGCCGCCGGTGCAGGCGCGTTCCTGCTGGTCAGCGACTGTGCGGCCGACCGTGCGTCAAGCCGTCCCGAGAGACCTGTCGGCGTGGCCTTTCACACCGACAGCCTGCGCCGCACAGACGGCCGTGGCGATAACTTCTGTCTCACTTGGGCGGCGGACGGGTCCCAGCTGACCGAATGGACGACGGCAACTGGCTGGGTGGATAGCCCAGCTTCCACAATCGGCTCTATCGCGTTACAGGCGGGCCGGACGATTTCACTCGCGAGAAGTTGACCGGATACCCGAACTTCGTCAGCCGCAGTCCACACGGTCAACTACACCTGGAACCAGATGTGGATCACGTTCCGGATGGGCGCGGAATAGAAAACGGCCCGGCTGGGCGTTGCAGTTCCGGGCCGCTTCCTCAAAAATTTAGTGCTTGCCTTCCAGTTCCTTCTCGATCGGCGTCACCGGATCGATCAGGGGCCAGCATACCGCGCCGAGCAGGTAGACGCCCGCCATCAGGTACAGGAAGGAGTTCCAGCCCAGGTTCCCGCTCTGGATAAAGTAACCGCCGACGGTCGGGGCTACGAATCCGGCCATGTTGCCCATCATGTTCATCGAACCGGCGAGCGTGCCCGCGTACTTGCCGCCGACGTCCATGCAGGCGCCCCAGGCGCCCGGCATCACCAGATCATTGCAGAAGCTGGCCATGCCCATCGCCAACATCGCCCAAAGGGGATCGGCAAGGCGAATCGCCAACACCATGAAGGCGGCGGCGCCAAGGAAACCGATAACCGCGAGGAATCGCCGGGCCACGCGAACACTATTGAATGCCAGGGCGACCCGGGCCGAAATTATTCCGCAGATCAGGCTTCCGAAACCGCCGAACAGCAGCGGAAAGATCGCATAGGTACCGCTCTGCGCCTGCGTCAGCCCGCGGTGCTCCTGGAGATACGTTGGGAGCCACGTGATGAAGAAGTACCAGGGGAAGGAAAGGGCGAAGTACTGCACCCAGAGAAGCCAGACGGTCCGCGAAGTGACCAGCCGTCGCCAGGGCACATCTCCGTGTCCGCTGCCGGCCACATCGCCGGTATCGATGAGGGCCAACTCGGCCTTGTTCACGCTCTTGTGCTCGGCCGGGTTGTCGCGGAACCAGTGGTAGAAGAAGTAAGCCCAGACGATGCCGAGGGCTCCAAACAGACCGAAAGCCGTCCGCCAGTCCATAAACTTGAAGACAAAGATGACGAGCGGGGGAGTGAAAGCTCCGCCCCAGCGGGCGAAGGTCCACATGATGCCCTGGGCCTTGACACGCTCCATCTGGGGGAGCCAGATGGTGAAAGCCTTGGTCAGGTTCGGAAAGCAGCCCGCTTCGCCGGCGCCAAACAGGAAGCGCACGGCCCACATCGACTTGAAGCCGCTGACCCAGCCGGTCGCCGCGGTGAAGAACGACCACCACAGCACGATTCGCATCAGGACGCGGCGCGGCCCCATGTAGTCGCCGAGCCACCCGCCAGGAATTTCGAAAATCGCGTACGCCAGTGCGAAAGCCGAGAAGATGTAGCCCATCTCGACGCGTGTAAAATTCAGATCCTCCATGATCCGCGGAGCGGCCATCGAGATACAGACGCGGTCGATGTAAGCGAGAATCGCCAGAGTGACGGCGAAGAAGATAACCCAGTAGCGCGCACGCGTGGGCGCCTGGCTATCCGTTGTGAGAGGTGAAGTTCGGGACGCCATGTGAATGAATCATCAGATCACGGATAGGCGTCCCGAGGCAAGCCGAGGTTACGTCGCCCGGGCGGGCGACAGCACCTGCCAGACGCCGCGCCATTTCCGCAGGACCAATTCGATCAGGTTGAACAGGATCGCAAGCCCAAGGAAAAAAGGCCACAGACGAAGGCTCGACGCGATGCTCCTGTCGCCGGGATCGAAGATCTGCTTCGGCTCCGGCTCGAAGTGCCCCCCGGTGAAAGCGGCGATTTGGCGCAACAGCAGTTCGTTGGAGCCGAACTCGTTCAGCTCTTCGCGCTGGCGCAGCAGCCCGACCTCGGGGAAGGCGCGCGAGTCCTCCAGTGGCCGGATACGGAATAGCCCTTCGCGGCCGTCGATCGGCACCCGACCCTGGAATGCGCCGGCCGCGACCTTGCGGACGTCGATCGGCCGCTGGAAGCCGCGCGGGCCGAGGACGAAGATCGGCGGAATCGCGGAGGGCTCCTCGACGTGCGGCGCCAGTCGGTAGTCGACGACCAGCTCGCCGTTGGCGCTGTCATACTCGGCCGTCACCTCACCGGCCTGCGCGTGTGGAAGAAGGTCACGGAGCAGGTTCGCCCAGAAGCGGTCAAAGCCCTTCCAGCCGAGCCAGCTCTGCGCCCAGCGGCTCTTGGCGTCGGAGGTGAAGACGGCGGCGCGGCCGAGTCCGTACTGCCAGCGCGCCAGCAGTGGGTCGGAGTCATCGACCTTGAGAATCGTATCGGCGGTCGGCTTGGAAATGAACTTGACGTAGCCCTTCAGCGGCGGCGCAGACTCCAAGTCGATCCCCTCCAGTATCTCGGCCGCCTTGGCGACCACTGCCCGAATCGGCTTTTCGACCGCTGTGGAGCCGGTGTGCTCCTGGACGTCGCGCAGCAGGATCTGTTCGAGCCCCGAGGGATCGGTGAGAAAGTAGGACTTGCCCTTGGCGAAGTCGGCGATCTTTTCAAGATAGGCCCGATTGACGTCCTGCCCGATTCCGACCGTCGAGATCGTGACGCGGTTCAGCGCGGCCTCCTTGGCGAGCGCCATACTGTCGCCTTCCTCGGAGATGCCGTCGGTGAGAAGCACGATGTGCTTATACACGCCCGCGGTCGGGAGGATGCGGCGATAGGCTTCTGTGAGGGCCGGCGCGATCTGCGTGCCGCCGTCGGCGATGATGCCTGCGATCATGCGCTTGATGAGGGTGCGTTCCTCGGCCTTGCGGATCGGCACCGCCCATTGGAAGGAGTTGTCGAAGATCAGGACGCCAACCCAGTCGATCGGGCGCAGGTTTTCGACGACCCCGATCGCGGCCAGGCGCGCCAGTTCCATCTTGCGCCCCTCCATCGAGGAGGACTTGTCGATGATGAGAACCACTGAGGTGCCCTCGGGCGTGCGCGGCGGCGCGAGCTTGGCCGGCAGGGCGCGGTCGAGCGGGTCCTCTTCCCGCTTGTTCTCTGAGTAAACATTGCGCTCGCCGCCGATGACGAGCAGACCGCCTCCGCGCTTCACATAGTCTTCGACCTGGGCCTTGCGGGCCGGCGGCAGCGACTCCAGGTCCCAGTTGTTGAAGACCACGATCTGAATATCCTGCAACTCGTCGGACCAGGAGGGGCCCGCGCGCACCACCTCAAACTGCGTGGCTTCGAGGACCTTCAGGAAATTTTCCTCGGCGGCGACCGGGTCGGCCGAGATGAAGAGCACGCGAGGGCGGCGCAGCGTGATCGCGCGTTCGAAGACGACTTCGCCGAGATCGGCGGAGCGGATGACGCCGACCAGGTCGATGGCGCCCGTGGTGCTCACGCTGGCGTGAACGCGAATCTGGCTCAATCCCTCGTCGAGTGAAATCGATCGGCTTCCGAGCAATCGTCCGTCTGCCCGGATCTCCAGTGTCCCGCTGCCGCGCTGCGGCGACCGGACGACCAGGTCAACGGGGAAGCGCTCGCCCGTAAAAGCGACCGAGGGCAGGCTGACGGACTCGAGCTTCAGGCTAGGCTCGGGCTTGCCGGCCAGGGCATAGGTGTCGATCGGAACGCCGGTGATGCGGGCCTGCCAGACGGCGCGCGCGACACTTCCCTGGTTCTCGCGGCCATCGGAAATCAGGACCACCCGCGGAACAAACCCCTCGGGCAGCCCGGCGATCGCCTCGCGGATGGCGCCCTCCAAATCCGTCGAGCGGCCGGCCTCGCCGCGCGTGTGCTTGAGCTTCCAGGTTCGGTTGCGCTCGTCCGGTTCGGGGTTGCGAGTGGAGGCGGCAAACGGCACCACGCGGGTCCAGTGACGGCCGCGCGCCCGCTCGATGCGGGTCACGAGTTCGGAGGCGCGTTCCAGGTCTTTCTCCGAGACACTGGCCGAGGTATCGGCCAGGACGGCGACCGCCATCTTGGTTTCCGACACGGGCAGGCGCGGCTCGGCAAGCGCGACCAGGACCGAGGAGAGCGCGAGGGCCTTGAGGAGCAGGCCGGCGCGGCGCTCCGAACCGCGCCACCCCCAGGCGACCCAGGCAAGCGGCGCCAGGGCGGCGACGAGCAGGAGCGGGTGCTCGAAGGTCAAGATGCTCTCCGGAGATCGTTGCCCGAGCGCGACCAAGGCCAATTCGGGGGCCAATTCGGGGGCCAGCGCGGCCGGAAATTCCGTATGCTCGGAGCGCGCCGGCGGAGCGGCGACCGCCCGAACAGCAGCCACTCGACGAGCAGGCCCAACGCTCCGGCCAGCGCGAGCCACCGCCAGAGGTCATAGGCGCCGGCCTCGTCGGTCAGTCGCGGCGGCACACCCTGGAGCGCCTCAGCAGGCGCCTCCCATGCGGAGTCGGCAACCTCCGGGAGCGTGAGCGAGTAAACCATCTCCCGGTCGCCTGCCTGGATCCGGACAGTTGATGGATCGCCCACGAAGAAGCGCAACCGCTGATCCTGAATCGTGAAAGGAACGGGCTGGCCGTTGTCGGCGAAGACGCGCACCGAGGCCGGATTCACTTCGGGCTCAAGCCGCAGGTCTACCGTTCCGACGCTGCCGCCGTTCAACTCCCAGCGGCGGAAGATTTCGGGCGACATCCAGCGCAGTATGTTGGCGAACAGCAGTGGCGTCGCCAGTTCATACCGCAGAGGCGAGAGCACCGGATGGAAGCCGAGCGCCACGGTCTTGACCTCGCCTGAGCGCGCAAGTATCACGGGTCCCGGCTCGGACTCGGCGACGACGATGTCACCCTCTCCTGGGATGTAGACCTGGGTCGAGTCGAGACGGACGCCCTTGACGCGCAGACCCGAGGCGAGCAGGTGATCGGTACGCCAGCGCGACAGCTCGACATTGTTCCGCACGCCCTGCACCGTGACTGGCGAGGCGTCCGGCGGCGGCTGAATCCAGATCGAGTGCCGCTTCGGCGGCGCGGAGGGCCGGAATCGGTCGAGGATGACGATGTCGGCATCCGGCTCAGGGACATACTGGCCGGGCGTGTAGAAGGCCGGCGAGACCTGAGTGGCCGCTGTCAGGATCGGGCGCAGCAGGTGCGGATCATTGGTGTAGATCGCGACCTTCAGAACGCGCTGGCCGGGCAGTTCGAGCACCGCCCGATCGTCGGCCGGAAAGGCGTCACTGGTCAGCAGGCGCGCTTCCAGCCAACCCGACGCACGGGTGCGATATGTGAACGTGACGCTCTGCTCCGAGTTCGGCGGGACGGTCAGGCTGCGGTTGCCCACCGGCGCTCCCGCGAAGTTGAGTGCGACCGGAACCACCTGCGGGCGCGCACCATAGTTTCGCACCGAGAGAAAGATCTCCCACAACTCCGGATCATTGTCCGGGCGCCGCAAACCGATGCGTTTCAAACCGACGTTCTCGACCGAGCCCGGCACCGTCAGCAGCCGGAAACCCTTCGGCGCCGAACGGATGGACGAGGCGGCATGGGAGACGACCCGGCCGGAGCCGACGAGCACTACCTCGCCGCCGCGCCGCGCGTGCAGGTTGCGCACCTGCTCGGCGAATTCGAGCGCCTGGTCAAGGTTCAGGGCCGAAGCGCCCGGCTCGGAGGTGCGGATGGCGGATTCGACGACCTGGCGGTCGGATTCGAAGGCGGTCGCCGGCGAGGCAAGTGCGTCGGCGCGCACGACCATGACGCGGTCACGCGCGGGCAGAACTTTCAGATAGTCGAGCGCGAGCCGCTTGGCCCCGTCGATGAGGCGCTCCCCGCCGGGAGTTTGCGCACTCATCCAGGCTGAGGTCTCCAGTAACAGCACGTGGTCGCGCGAGGACTGGTCGCGCGCGCCAAAGTGAAGCTGCGCCAGCCCGAGCAGCAGAAGCGCGATGCTCAGGATTTGAAGCAGGAGCGAGAGCGGCTGCTGGATCTTGCGGCGGCGGCGCGCCTGGGTGGGCAGTTCGGCCGAGAGCCAGAATTGCAGGGTCGGAACCACCAGGCGCCTCCGCGAGCGGTCCAGAAGGTATAAGGCCACCACCAGTCCCGAGATCAGGCCGAACAGAGTGAGGAATTCGGCCAGGCTGAGATTCAGAAGGAACATCTACACAACCGCCTTCTGCCGGACCATCGAACCGAAGATCGCCTCTTCGATGGAGGTGTCGGTGGAGAGGGAGACATAGCGCCCGCCGTTGCGCAATGCGATCGTCTGGAGCCTCTGGGAGAAGTCATCGAAGGCTGCGGTGTAGGCGGTCCGCGCCTCCTCGTTGAGCGAAAGCTCCATCGCCTCGCCCGTCTCGGCATCCACCAGATCGAGTTCGCCCTCCCACGGAGGGACCCGGTCGGTGGGGGCCCAGACCTGGACCAGAAGCAGTTCATGACCGAAGTCAGCCAAGTGCTGCATGGGCCGCTCGCAGCCGGCATCATCGAGGAAGTCCGAAATGATGATGAGCAGGCCGCGCTGAGGGTAGCGCGCAATGAACTGGCGGGCCGATTCCAGATAGTCCGTGCGTCCGCCCGCCTGCATTCTGGTCAGGAAGTCCGCCGCGGGCGCGAAGCGATGGCGGCCGCCGCCACAGTAGAACGGATCGTGCAGGCCGCTGTTGAACGGTTGCAGCGCGATGGTATCCAGCCGCACCAGGCCGATGTAGGCGAGGGCGGCCGCGAGCTGGCGGGCGAAGTGAAACTTGTCTGCCTCGCCGGCCGACATTGACTGGCTCGCATCGAGCATCAGGCGCACCGGAATGCGCGGCTCCACCTGAAACATTTTGAGGAAAAGCTTCTCGAGCCGGAGATACGCGCGCCAGTTGACCGCGCGCAGATCGTCGCCGTGGTGGAAGTGCCGATGGTCGAGGAACTCCAGGCCGGAACCGGAGAAGCGCGACGGGTTGTGCCCGCCGACGAGTCCGGGGAACGACTTCTGCCAGTGGATCGTGAGACGTTCGAGCTTCTCCAGAAAGGCCCGCTCGATCAGCGGCGGCTGAGACACAACAGACCTCCGGAAGAGTGGAGCAGCGCAAGGGATTTCTTTCCGCGTATACGCATTCCCGACATGTAGGACGCCCAATGCGTCGATTCTAATTCAAATAATCGGCGTCCACGGAAGCCATCCCGTTACGCCGTCGCCCCGGCCACGCTGCGAATGATCCGGCCGAGGACCGAATCGGGCGTCTGGCCGTCCGCATGGGCATCGAAGTTAAGGATGATCCGGTGGCGGAGGACCGAGGCGGCGACCGTATGGATATCTTCCACGCTGAGGTGGAACCGCCCGCGCATCAACGCCAGAACGCGGCCGCACTCGACCAGGGCCTGGGCGCCGCGCGGCGAGCTGCCGTAGCGGATGTATTTCCTGGCGGCCTCGTGAGCGTGCTCGCTGTCAGGCTGCGTCGCCATCACCAGATCGACGGCGAAGTCCTGCACGTGCGGCGCAACCATCACCTGCCTGCAGAAGCGGCGCAGCCGGAGAATCGCCTCGCGGTCGACCATCTGCCGCAACTGCTGGTCTTCGGGCTGGATGGTGCGGTCGACGATCTTGTTGAGTTCTTCGCGGGAGGGATAGTTGACCACGATTTTCATGAGGAACCGGTCCAACTGCGCCTCCGGCAGCGGGTAGGTCCCCTCCATTTCGATCGGGTTCTGCGTGGCCATCACCAGGAAGGGCGCATCGAGCTCATGCGTGATCGTTCCGCTGGTGACGGTGCGCTCCTGCATCGCCTCCAGCAGCGCCGACTGCGTCTTGGGCGTCGCGCGGTTGATCTCGTCGGCAAGGACCAGATTCGCGAAGATGGGGCCTGGTTGAAAGCGAAGCGCCTTGGCTCCGTTCTCTCCGGACTCGATGATCATGCTGCCGACGATATCGGCGGGCATGAGGTCCGGGGTGAACTGGATCCGGGAGTACTTGAGGTGGAGCACGCGGGCGAGCGTGCGAAGCAGCGTGGTCTTGCCGAGCCCGGGAACACCTTCGAGAAGAACGTGTCCACCGGCAAGCAGGCAGATGAGAACGCCATCGACGACGTCCTGCTGTCCAACGATTACCTTTGAAATTTCCTGCCTGACCTGATCGAGTTCGGAAGCGGCTACCTGGAGAGAATCGTCGGTATGCACGCTTTCATTATAGCGAAGGCTGCTGGAGTGGAGCTTCCGAGCCGCGGCCTGGAGCTATCCCCTGCTTTCGGCCTGGGCTCCCTCGCCCATGGCATGCGCAAAGTAGCCCACGACCTGGGACATCTCTTCGAGGGCCTTCCAGGAGTGCGAACTGGCGAAGCGGCGGCTGACCGAATACCACGCTTTCATGATGCCGTAGTCGATCATCAACATCCGGTGTTCGATGGCATCGCCACCCACCTGGAACTCGGCCGCATGGCGGAGCAGGTAGGTGAGGACATTGTAGTCGCGCTCCAGCATCGTGTGGAGCTCATCGAGGTCGGCGCCCGCACCGGCGCGCAGACGGTCCTGCACTGCAAGGAAATTGAGGTGATTGGCCTCGGCCACCTGGCTGGCGTATTCCTGCGTCGGCATCGCGCGCAGAATCAGCAGGCAGGTGTATCGAAACCAATACACGAAC
The DNA here is from genome assembly GCA_046289265.1 of Bryobacteraceae bacterium. Taxonomy (GTDB): domain Bacteria; phylum Acidobacteriota; class Terriglobia; order Bryobacterales; family Bryobacteraceae; genus JBKBWD01. Next base: position 139,839 of record JBKBWD010000005.1, read on the forward strand.
AAGACCAGCGAAAATACAATGATTACGAGGCTTGCGAGCATTCCATTTCCTTGTTATCCATCCGAGCTGGCCCAGCCTCCGCTGGAGACCACGCCACCGTGCTCGTTCTTCAATGTCGAGAATAACATCGAGCCACAGCTTGGACAAGATAAATTCCGGGTACTAAGGCTATTTTCAATCCGCTATAGCGAAATCACTTAGAATCTGTTGTCCCGGGTACCGGGAATACCATGTGCGTCGGGGCGATGCTGCCGCGGCGGCAGTGAGCCAAATAGAGCGCGCCGTAGCTTTCGGTGATGTAGTCGGCATCGGAATAGCCGAGCCGCCCGGCCGTGCTGTCGATCCAGTCCGATGGCCCCTCCAGCTCCAGAAACACTCCGATCGGCGTCTCATCGAGCGTTGCGGTGCCCCGGCCGCCCGGCTCGCGGTACTCGGCCCGATACTTTTCGTATCGAAACGTCACCTGATAACCGAGACGCCGCAGAATCAACTCGAAGGCGTCCGGATCCGGGATTTCGGTCTCGATCTCCTCGCGGAGCTTGTGGCGGGACGGCAGGGGCGGCCCCTTGAAGGTGAGAATGCTGCGCCGGCCCACCGTGCGGAGCCGCAGAAGGCGGCCGCCGGCGCGCAACTCGCCATCCGGCTGATCGAAGACGAGGTTCCTCTCCAGAACCCGGCGGCGATAGAGGCGAAAGCCGTGCCGCCGCAGGAGTTTGCGTCCGGCGGCGGCGTCCGGGAGGGCGAGCTTGATCTCGGATTCGTGGTTCAGGCCGGGAGCGGACATTCCAACTAGAGCGGAAGAATCTCTTCGCGCTCGGTGTCGAAGTTCAGCCGCCGCTTCTGTACGTAGGCGATGTTGCCCAGATGCGAGGCCTGCGCCGAACGGTGTCCGACAAGCACGTCGCCGTTCGGCAACTGCCGTGTCCGGCAGCACTCCAGGAAGTTCTTCACGTGATCGAGCGTCATGTCGTAGTCGGTGCCCCGGACGATTTCGGGCTGGGCGCCGCGGGTGGCCGGATGGAACTCGAAGCGGCTCCGGTCGATCCACAGCCGGCCCTCGGTGCCGCAGAACTCGATCGCCGCGCCGCGGATGCCGGGCACCAGTGTCGCCTCGAAGGTCGCGGTGAAGTTGTCGCCGTATTCGAGTAGCACGTTGATGGTGTCGGGCGCGGTACGGCCGTCCTTATAGTGATAGACGCCGCCCGAGGCGACCGCCGAAGTGGGGACGTCGTGGCCCATGAACATGTGGACCACATCGATCCAGTGGGTGAACAGGTCCGTAACCTGGCCGCCGCCGAAGTCGAGATACGCGCGCCAGTTGAAGTACTGCTGGGGGTCGTAGTCGCGCCATTTCAGAGGACCGAGGAAGCGCGCCCAGTCGAGGTTGCTCGGCCGCGTTCGCAGCGACTCCGGGGCGCGCCGGAGGTGATACGAATTGCCGTGCCACCACGTCCGGACAAGCGTAATCCGCCCGAGCCGGCCTTTCTTTACGTATTCGTCGCGCGCGGTGAGGTAGTGCTTGCCAGACCGCTGCTGCATTCCGACCTGGCAAATGCGCTCGTTGACACGAGCCGCCTTGACGATGCGGGGCCCCTCTTCGATGGACAGCGACAGCGGCTTCTCCACGTAGACATCCTTGCCGGCGTTGAGAGCGTCGATGGCGGTATCGGCATGCCAGTGGTCCGGCGTGGCGATGAGGACGGCGTCGACTTCCTTCATCTCCAGGAGCTGCCGGTGATCGCGGAAGCTGCGGGCGTTGGGCGCCTTCTGCTTCGCCAGGTCGATCTGGTTCGCATAGACATCGCAGAGCGCGGCGACATCGACGGCGCCGGTTTCCAGAAACTGTGTCATGACGTGGCGGCCGCGGTCGCCTGAGCCAATCACGCCGAGACGGACGCGGTCATTGGCGCCGAGGATGCGGCCGTAGGAGGCCGCCGAGATAACGGCAGCGCCGGTGGCGACGGTCTGTAGGAACTCCCGGCGGGGCGAAGAGGATTCAGGCATACGCGAATTATACAACCGGAGAGAATCCGGCATCGGCCGCCACCTGATAACTAGAGATGGCAACCAGAATTTTACTGTTGATTCTCTTGGCGATGGCGGCCGCGGGCGGAATCGCCGCAGGCCAGCAGCCCGCCGCGCCGGCGCGCCCGTCACAGCCGGCTCCGAGAGACGCCGAGTTGGAACGCGCGATCCGGGAGCGCTTCGCCCGGTCCAAGGCGGCATCCGATAACTTTCAGGTTTCGGCCCAGGGCGGCGTGGTGACGCTCCGCGGCAAAACGGACGTGGTGCAGCGGAAAGCCGCCGCGACCCGGATGGCCAAGAGTGCCGGCGCGCGCAAGGTTATCAATGAGATCCAGGTGACAAGGGAGGCGCGGGAGAAGGCGGCGGCGGGCCTGTCGCAGAACCGCCGGCGGGCCGAAGTGAAGCGCAGCGAACGCCCCTGAAAGAAGGCTTCCGAGGGACTCCAGCGCTGTGTTACTGTAAGAGTTCACTTCAGGTTGGCACGACTAGGAGAAGATATGGAAGCCCTCGGCATGGTGGAAACCAAGGGTCTGGTGGGAGCCATTGAGGCCGCCGACGCCATGGTAAAGACCGCAAACGTAATCCTTACGGGGAAGGAGTTCATCGGCGCGGGCTACGTGACGGTAACGGTGCGGGGCGACGTCGGAGCCGTCAAGGCAGCCACCGACGCGGGCGCGGCTGCCGCGCGCCGGGTCGGTGAACTCGTATCGGTCCACGTCATTCCCAACCCGCACGAAGAGGTCGAAAAGATCCTGCCCGGGGCGAAAAAGGGAGAGAAGTCCCTCGGCTGAGCTCGCGCCGGCGTTCCGGCGCGCTCCGGGTGTTAGTTCATGCTCCAGGATCAAGACCTCCTTTCCATTCAAGAGGTCCGAACCAAAATCGACGCTGCCCACTCGGCGTGGCGCAGGTACCTGAGTTATACGCAGGAGCAGGTGGACGCGATCGTCGAGCGGATGGCCGCCTCGGCGCGCGCCGAAGCAGGCCAGCTTGCCGAAATGGCAGTCTCAGAGACCGGTTCCGGCAACCCCCACGATAAGCTCACCAAGAACCTGCTTACCGC
>JBKBWD010000060.1:0-31071 GCA_046289265.1 Bryobacteraceae bacterium
CCCGGTAATTCCGGCGCCCTGGAAGGCCGCCGACGGAACGGAATCCGCTTGTCCCGTAAGGAACATCGCCGGCAGTCCACCCGCAGAGGCGAGCACGGTTCCGTTTCGCGTTCCCGCGGAATCGGACGAGCCATTCCACGTAAAATACGCGACCGCGACAGATGCGGCGATCGCAGCGAAGAGCAGTCTATTGGTCCAGGACATCCCACGAAAAAGTGGGGTTTCTCGCCGACGATTCTCACATTGTTTAAAAGACACATCCGTCTCGCTCCTGCGGCAGAAAGTTTGAGATAATCGTCTCTTTGCAGGCACTACGAATGAACGGGTCTGAAGCGTCGGCTTCTGGCCACTCGTAAGCAAATGAAAACAGGCCTAAAGCCATCTACAACGATTCGCCGAGTCTACGGCGAACTACCCAAGCCCGAGGCTCCTGCTCGGCGCGTAGCAATCCTGGCTCATTATGCGCCAAAGTCGATCCCAGCCTATGTCGTACACCTGATCCAGGCTCTGCGTCGGGAAAACGTCGCCTGCGTGCTCTGTTCGTGCGCCGATGAAATTACCGACCGGGACTTGGGGTGCCTGCTGGAATTGTGCAGCGCCGTCGTCCATCGCACGAACGCCGGACGAGACTTCGGCGCGTATGCCGACGGTCTGAGCGTTCTTCCGGACGTTAGAGGCTGGCAGGAACTTCTCCTTTTGAACGACAGCTTTTATGGTCCGCTGTTCCCGCTGCAGGAACTCCTCGATCAGATGGAGGGGGTAGATTGCGACTTCTGGGGCGTTACCGATAGCTGGGACCGAAAGTACCATCTTCAGTCGTACTTCGTCTCATTCAGGCAGCCGGTGCTTCAGAGCCAGGTTTTCAAGTCTTTTTTTGATTCTGTACGAAATCTGAACGAGAAAGAGGACGTGATCCACTATGGAGAAGTCGGGTTGACACAGTCGCTCCTGGGCGCTGGCTTCCGTGTAGCTGTTCAGTACCCCTACAACGTAGTAGCCCAAAAGTGGATGTCCGGATTGCGCCGCTACTTCGATGAGAGCTTCGTTGTGCCTCGCGAGTTCGCCTCCAGTCTGGGCAACGCGCTCGGTGTATCCAACGGACTCTGGCGCGGTCAGGACTTCCTGAGCATGCCTCAGTTCCACAATCGTTTGACATTCTGGCTCAACATCGCAAGCTATATCCTTGAAGGGCGTCCGGTGAATCCCGGGCATTTCTTCTGGGATGTACTGATCAAGGACTTTCGTTGCCCGTTCCTCAAGATCGAGCTTCTACGCGACAACCCAAGTCACATCGAGAATCTTTACACATGGCGAGATCTGGTTCGGGAGGTTTCAGACTACGATGTCCGCATGATCGACGAGCACCTGCAGCAGGTCTGCACTAACCGGGTACCTTAGATTGTTAGATACTATTAATCTGGAGAACGACGAATGGCATTCAGCCTCATAGCGGAACACCTTGATGGCCTCAAAGTAATTAAACCCAGCGTATTTCAGGATGATCGGGGATTTTTCCTGGAAGCATACCGTGCCGACCATTTTCGGGAGCTGGGACTCCCGACTGACTTCGTTCAGGACAACCATTCCGGATCCGTCAAAGGCGTTTTGCGCGGACTCCATTTTCAGTGGGAGCCCCCTATGGGCAAGCTCATGCGCGTAACCAAAGGCGCCGCCTACCTGGTCGCAGTGGATGTCCGCGTGGACTCGCCCACCCTGGGCCAATGGTATGGAGCCGAAGTGACGGAAGAGAATCGGATAGCTATCTGGGCGCCCGCCGGCTTTGCGCGTGGCTTCTGCGTACTCTCCGATTACGCGGAAATACAATACAAGTGTACCGGAATCTATAACGGCAAAGCCGAATCCGGAATTCGATGGGACGATCCGGCTCTCGGAATTCGATGGCCAGTCGCGACTCCTATCCTGTCGGAGAAGGATCGAAATGCCCGAACGCTGGAGCAATGGCTCGCTTCCCCCGAGTCGGCGTTCTTCCGGCTCAATCCGGCCGCTACCGCGACGCCGGGCGCAGGAGCATAGTGACTCTGGAAAGGCTGCCCCCGAAGCGCAGCACGACGTTCCCGCCCCAGCACAGCAGCCTCCAGATGCGGCTTTGAAGAACGTCGTTCAGGCGTTCTTCAGACCGCAATAGCGCCGATTCCGCGCGTCCCACCCGCGAATGGAAAAAGACCAAATGTTGAAGTATCTGTTCGATATCCTGCTCGGAGCGACGTCCTGCTTCGTTTAGCAGCTGCTTTAAAATGGTGTTCTCTGCCTCCAATCGTGAGACTTTCCTTCGCAGCAATGAGACTTGCCCGGCATAATATTGAAGTTGTCTCTTTCCTTGGAGCCGCTGCACAAGTCTCTCCGAAACTGGGACTACACTCTGCCTGCCGCCGCTCGTCCTGCGACATAATCGCGAAGTGCCTCCCGCCAGTCTGGAAGGTCGTCGAAGCCGAGCGAGCGATACCTTGCATTGTCAAGCACCGAATAGGCCGGGCGCTTAGCACGGGTGGGAAACACCTCCGAAGTTACCGGGCTAAGCTCAGGCTGCAAACCCGAGTACTGAAAAATCATAGCCGCGAACTCATACCAGCTACACTCCCCGGAGTTCGTCAGGTGATAGAGTCCGTACTGTTCCGATTCGACTACCTTCCGAACGGCGAGTGCAACATCGGTCGTCCTGGTCGGCGTCAAGACCTGGTCATTCACAACCCGAATCGGCTTGTTCTGACGCGCTAGCCCAATCATCATTTCTACAAAGTTTGTACCCTTCTCCCGGCTTCCAGCATAGCCATACAATCCGCTCACCCGGAAGATATAGTGCTTCTCATGCAATGAGCAAAGCATCAACTCGCCAGCGGCCTTCGAAACGCCATAGATGCACTTGGGCGACGGCGCGGCCTCTTCGAGGTACGGCGTGCGCCCGGACCCGTCGAATACGTAATCCGTGCTGAAATGGACCAGTGGACAATTCAGCTCACGAGCTGCAAGGGCCAGATTTCGTACGCCGAACACATTCACTTCGAAAGCGGCGGCAGGTTGGTCTTCACAGTCATCGACCCTATGGAATGCCGCGCAATTGATGATCAGGTCGGGACGGCAGGCCTTGACGAACGCCTCGACCTGCTCCGCGCTTTGCACCCTAACGTCGTCCTGGGTCGCCAAGACCAGCTCGTCAGTACAGAAAACACGCTTTATGTCCGATCCGAGTTGACCTCTATGTCCAATCAGGAGCGTCTTGCGCCTCTGCACACTTGAACCCCTTAGCCTCTCCCAGCCGCTGCCATCACTGCCGTTGGCATCTCAAAAACCGTTCCCGTGATGTCAATGGTCTTTTTCATCTGCTCCAGTAGCTTCATCCAGCGGATATTGTAGTACCGGTCGTTATCGAAATCCGTATAACCGTACTCCCGAATCTTTGTGTGCATCACCTTCACGGATTCCTCCACGCTGATAAGCGGTTTATAGCCGAGGGCCCGGAAGATTTTCTTGCCGGAAACACGGTAGTTCCTTATTCCGGAGTACTGGAAGATCGGGTGAACTTCTGTACTCACGCCGCAATCCCGTAATGCAGCCTGGACCCGCAAGGCCAGTTCGGAAATCCGGTAGTTCTCAGAGACGACGTTGAAGATCTGGCCATGGACGTCCCGAATGTCCGCTTCGAGCGCCGTGATGTACGCCCGCGCGGCATCTCGCACGTCCACAAGGGGGCGCCACATTTGCCCTCCGTAGTGCAGACTCATCCGGCCCTTCGAGAGCGAGTCCTTGACGAACGTATTCACGACCAGATCGTACCGCATTCGTGGCGAGAAGCCGAAGAGCGTGCCCATGCGGAGCATTACGGGTGAAAAGTTTTCGTCCATGAGAGAGAACAGTTCCTGCTCTCCCGCGAGCTTGGAGACTGCGTACGCCGCTTGCGGCGATACAGGAGACTCCTCTGTCAGTAGAATGTCCCGCTCTTCGTCCACAACGCCAACGTCATATATAGAACAGGATGAGGCGAAAATGTATCGGGAGATCCCGCGGCTTTTCGCCATCTCGCCAAGGATCCGCGTCGCCACGGCGTTCATCTGATGGTTTGCTTCGGGATTGTACTCGGCCGTCGGGTCATTCGAGAGCCCACCTAAGTTGATGACGGCTCGCACGTTCTCGAACGCCTCGCCCGGCATTGCCCGGATGTCTCCCGTGACCAGCCGAATTCGGTCGCTCACCTTCGAAAGGCCGAAATCTCCGAAAAAGAGTCGGTCGAATACGGTGACAGCATAACCTCGGGCGAGGAGCTCTTCGATAAGCACACAACCGAGGTAACCTGCGCCTCCGACTACAAGAACAGAATTCGTGTCTCTTTTCATAACGTTCCGGGTCTATGATTCTGCGTGGATGTCTGCCAAGACATGGTACAACAATCATTCCCATTCAGCAACATTCGTGAAGGTAAAATCGTTCAGAAACTTCTCCCATTTCGTGCTGCTTCGCGCGAATCCAAAATGCACAGCGACTCCGACTACGGTACACTTCATAGGATTGTGACGCACGAAGGATCGAACCGTGATTCAGCATCGAATCGGTGCGCGCCCGAACATCCCGGTGGGCGTTTGGAAATCCCCTTGACGCGTGCCGATCTTGCCCGCGCCCTCTCCAGCCTCGAACTCGAACAGAAGGAGCATCGGAGGAGAATTGATCGCCTCCTTCGTTATCAGATCAGCCTGGATCAGCGTCTCAAGGCCATCGAGAATAGCCTATTCTTCCGATCGCTCCGCTGGATCGGTCGCACGCTGGATACTGGGAAACGTCGCTGTGGACAATGGCTGCTCCACAGCCGTCTCCACCCGCTCTACCGAAGGCTGATGCGCCCGGTCACCCCGCATGACCGATACCAGGCTTGGGTTGCAGCTGGGCTCGAGATTCCGCCTTCGCGTCCTGACAAGGCCTTCCGATTCCAACCCGTCATCTCGGTTGTCATGCCAGTCTATAATCCGAATCCTGACTGGTTGGAGGCAGCTGTGAACTCCGTCAGAGGACAAATTTATCCGCATTGGGAGCTGTGCATTTGCGATGATGCTTCTTCGGCTGACTGGCTGGAGCCGTATCTGCACACATTGGCAAGCGGCGAGCCCAGGGTTCGCATTACCAGGAATACCTGTCGCTCCGGCATCTCGCGAACTCTCAATGCAGCGGGCCAGTTGGCATCAGGCGACTACATCGGTTTCCTCGACCACGACGACGAACTCTCGCCCTATGCGCTTCACGAGGTGGTCAGGTGCCTTCAGATGGACCAGCACGACCTCCTGTACAGCGATGAGGATAAACTCGATTCCCGCGGGCAAAGGATTGAGCCGACGTTCAAGCCAGACTGGTCGCCTGTCCTGCTCACGAATTGCATGTACCTCGGCCATTTCCTGGTTTGCTCCAAGCTCGCCATAGACCGCGTCGGATGGTTTCGTCCTCAGTTCGACGGGAGCCAGGATTACGATCTGGCCTTACGCCTGACCGATGGACCCGTATCCGTCCGGCACATTCCACGTGTACTCTATCACTGGCGCAAGCACCCTCACTCGACCGCCGAGAGCGCTGCGTCAAAGCCCTACACGCACGCGGCCGGACAAGCCGCCCTCGAAGATGCGATTCGCCGGCGTGGTTGGAAAGCTGAGGTCAGCGACTCCGGTAAGCCGAACCTCTATCGGATGCGCTGGAACCTTGATAGTGAGCCCGCCGTAAGCATCGTTATCTGCTCCAAAAACATTAAGCTGCTGACTCGCTGTCTCGACCGTGTCGCCAATGGGACGGATTACTCGAGTTATGAGGTGATCGTTGTTGGCCATACTCACGTCTGTCGCGATGACTTTAGCGAAGCTTGCCGGGCGGCTCGGATACGCTCTCGTGTCATCGCCTATAACAGGCCGTTCAACTTCGCCGACATGAATAATCGCGGCGCCGAGGCCGCAGAGGGAGAGATACTCGTCTTTCTAAACGACGACACCGAACCGCTCCGCTCTGACTGGCTCCGGGCTCTTGTCCGAAACGGTATGCGAACCGAGATTGGCGCGGTCGGAGCACTCTTAAGGTATCCGTCCGGATCGATTCAACACTCCGGCGTGGCGTTGGGGATCATGGCCGCGACGGGCCACCCCGGACGCCACAGGTACAATTGTGAATACTGGCCCTGGTGGGAGCTGCCGAGAAACGCCTCTGCTGTCACCGGCGCCTGCCTTGCGACCCGGCGAGCCCTTTTCATGGATTTACAAGGATTCGATACCTCCTTTCCAGTGAATTACAACGATGTGGACTATTGTCTTCGCATAACAGCCGCCGGCTTCCAGGTGGTTCTAGAGCCCGAAGCTGCCTTGATTCATCGCGAGTGCCAGTCGCGCAGCCCTGACATCGCACTTGAGGAAACTGAGAGATTTTGGAGCAAATGGCACCATGTCTTGACCGCGGGTGATCCGTTCTACAATCCGAATCTGACATACACCGCCGAAGACGCCTCTCTGAACCTGTGATCACTACCCCCCCACCACCCCCACCAAGTACTCCCCAATCGCCAGCGAAGCCGTAGCCCCGGGGCTCGGCGCATTCAACAAATGCAACGCCCTCCCCTCGCGCACGTACTCGAAATCCTGCACCGGTGTCCCGTCCTCCGCCAGCGCCTGCGCCCGGATCCCCGCCCCACCCGGCTCCAGGTGCCGCAACTCCACCGCCGGTACCAGCCGCTGCAGTGACCGGCAAAACTCCTTCCGGCTCACCGAGCGCCACAGCTCATACGCGCACATCCGCGGGTACCGCGCGACAAACCGCCAGAACCCTGGGAAACTCAACGTATCCGCCACGTCCCTCAACCGAAAGTCCGTCTTTCGATACCCTTCCCGCGCCAGTGCCAGCACCGCATTCGGACCCGCCTCCACCCCGCCGTGAATCATCCGCGTAAAGTGGACCCCCAGAAACGGAAACTTCGGGTCCGGCACCGGATAGATCAGGTTCCGCACCAGCCGCTGCCCCTCCGGGTTCAGCAGATAATACTCCCCGCGAAACGGCACAATCCGCGTCCGCCGCCGCACCCCGGCCATCCGCAGCACCAGGTCGCTCTGCAGCCCCGCGCAGTTGAACAGGAAATCGGCCGTCCGCTCTTCCTTAGTGCTCGAAACCACCCATTTCTCTCCCACGCGCCGCAGCCCTCGCACCTCGGCCCCCGTCAGGACCTCGCCCCCGGCCTCCTCCACCACCCGCCGCAGCGTCCGGCAGACCGCCCCATAATCGACGATCCCCTCCTCCGGAACCCGCACCGCCGCCACACCCGCCACATGCGGCTCCACCTCCCGCATTGCCTCCGAACCCAGCCACTCCAAACCCCGGAGCCCGTTCTGCGTCCCCCGCTCATACAACTCCCGCAGCCGCGGCAGCTCCTCCTCCGAGCACGCCACCACCAGCTTCCCGCAGATCTCGTGCGCAATCCCGTGCTCCCGGCAGAATGCCACCATCTGCCGGATCCCGCTCACCGCCAGCTTCGCCTTCAACGACCCCGGCTTGTAATACAGCCCCGCATGAAGCACTCCGCTGTTGTGCCCGCTCTGGTGCCGGCCCACCTCCGGCTCTTTCTCGAACACCGTCACCCGCACGTCCGGCATCGCCCGAGTCAGCTTGTACGCCACCGCCAACCCGATAATCCCGCCGCCCACAATGGATATCTTCCGAACCATGAGTCCTTAGAAAACCTCCCCACGTAACCCGTTGAAAGCAGGCAACTAAGAGTTCGAAGCGCGCGGCGACAACTCGGCTTGCCAAGCTCTGCCCCGTTTTCATCCCCCTCTATGGCGAAAGCGAAGCGCCGCCATGGGCCGTCACGCCCAACCCAACGAAATTGAGCCTTTCTGCACAATGACTTACAAGCCGCCAGCCCTACGCGGGCCAACACACCGGTCTATCTTGTAGATGGAACGCTCTAGAGCCCCCGGCCTCGCCGTCAGCTTTGCCCGGCAAGGGGAGAACGAAACATTAAAAATGCCAAAACGATCCCAATCCCAAAAACGGACACCGGCTCCGGAATCAGGGGGCCGTCAGGCCCCGAACCCGAACAGCCGCTGCGCCGTCAACCCTCGGATCTTGTCCCGATCGCCGGTCGAGGCGAACTCGAACATCCGGTCGAACAACTCCGACGCCTTCCGGAACTCCTCCATCGTGAATCCCAGCCCGCCCCAGATCATGCGGTCCGGACCGAACGCGTCGAACAGCCGCCGCACCAGCGGCTTCAAATCATCGTGCGGAAAGTCCTGCTTGGAAGAGTAGCGTTGGCCCGAGTACTTCATATACACGTTCCTGTGCCGCGCCAGCCGCACCACGCCCTCGAAGTCGGCCATATCGTCGTATCCCCACGGCACGCTCTTATGCCGATACCGCGACCCGTCCGGCTCCGCCCCGCCGACGCCCGCATGGCCCAGGTGATCCAAGATCACCGGGCAGTCCGGAAACTCCTCTGCCAGCTCTCCGACCTTCCCGGCGAACTGCGGATGAAAGTGCATCTGCACCGCCATCCCGAGCGAATGGGCCTTCCTCCACGTCGCCTTCAGTGCCGGATCGTCCAGGTCCCGATCCCGGATCGGCCCGGATCGGCTCGGCGGCTCCGACGGCAGCCGCGTCGAATGAATCCGGATCGCCACGATGCGCTTCGGATTGTCGCGCGCCAGACGCTCCATCCTCGCCGGAGTCTCCGGATCGATCGGGTCGAACAGGCACGTGCCCTTGAGCACGCCCGGAGCCGGCTCTTTCTCAAAGCAGTACTCCAGGTATCGATGATCGTCCTGATAGGGCTCCGGATGAACGATCACCGCGTAGGCAATTCCGGCCTCCTGCAGAAACCGCCCGTACTCCTCGACCGTTTGCGGCCCCGGATGCCCCAGCGCATTCGGATGATAGGGAAACCGCTCGCGGTCATCGGCGTAGAGATGCTTGTGCGTCTCGACCAGAACGCGCGGGCCGTCAGTCGCGCAACCGCAGATCACGGCCGCCGACCCGGCCGCAAGAAAACTCCGGCGGGAAAGTTGTCTGTTCACGCAGGGATTGTACCAAAGCAGGCTTTACGTGAGCCCTTCAGGCGCCGGCATCGCTTGGACCGCCGGGATCTTCCGCGCATCCCAGGCCTCCGTCGCCCACCGGAGGATCTCCTTCGCGCCCGCCCGCTCCAGCCCCGCCGGCGGATCCTGGCCCAGGAACGTCATTGCCGCCGCAAGCTGCGATCCCGCGGCCGCCGGGTCCACCGCCAGCGCCAGCGTCTGCTTGCTGAGCTTCTGCCCCTCGCGATTCAGCGCCACCGGCACATGCAGATATCGCGGAATCTCAAACCCCAGCAGCCGCAGCAGCCGGATCTGCCGGGGCGTCGAATCCAGCAGGTCCGCCCCCCGGACCACGTCGGTAATTCCCTGCGCCGCGTCGTCCACTACAACGGCCAACTGGTAGGCGAACAAACCGTCCGCCCGCAGCACCACGAAATCCCCGACCTCCTCCGCCAGGTTCTGCCACTGCCGGCCCTGCAGCCGGTCCTCGAAATACATCGTCTCCTCCCCGGCCCAAACCCGCCACGCCCGCGCCGTCCGGCCCCTCGGGAGCCCCGCCCGGCACGTCCCCGGATAGCGCTGCCCAGCCTCGGAGACCTCCTTCCGGGTGCACCCGCAGGGAAAGGCCTGCCCCGCCGCCCGCAGCCGATCGAGCGCCTCCCGGTATGCCCCGGTGCGCTCGCTTTGATACATCACCCCGCCGTCCCACTCGAAGCCGAACCGCTCGAGCGTCCGCAGGATCAGCTCCGCCGCCCCTGGCTGCACCCGCGGCAGGTCGACGTCTTCCATTCGCACCAGCCACGCACCTCCGCGGCTCCGCGCATCCAGGTAGCTCGCCGCCGCGGCGACAAGCGATCCGAAATGCAGAGGCCCGGTCGGGGAGGGAGCGAAGCGTCCACGATACGTCACGCCGAAGCCTCAGTATACCGGGCGCCGCGCACCGCCCACGTGAGAGAATCTCTCCTACTGGTGAACGCCCGATGACTCGAAAACAATTCCTCAAATCCCTCGGCGCCTGGTCGGCCGCCGCCACTCTCCCGGCCGCACAGCCTGACTCCCAACGCCCCAACTTCATCTTCATTCTCTGCGACGACCTCGGCTGGGGCGATCTCCCCAGCTTCGGGCACCGCTCCACCACCGCCCACGGAGGCTGGATCGTTCGCGGCGAGCTCAAAACTCCGCACCTGGACCGCATGGCCCGCGAAGGCACACGCTTCACTCAGTTCTACGTCGCCTCCGCCGTGTGCTCTCCCAGCCGCGCCGCCTTCATGACCGGACTCTTCCCCGGCCGCGTCGGCATCCACGACTACGTCGCCAATCCCGAACTCAACCGCAAACGCGGCGTCGCCAATCACCTCGACCCCGAAGTTCCCACCCTGACCGCCCTCCTCAAACAGCACGGCTACGCCACCGCCCACTTCGGCAAATGGCACCTCGGCGTCCCTAAACTTTCGCCCGAACCCGAACGCTACGGCGTCGACCGATACGCCGCCTGTCTCGACGGTCCCCTGGGCCGGCCCGGCTCCAGCGGCCGGATCGCCGACGAAGTTATCGCCTTCATCGACTCGAACCGCGACCGCCCCTTCTTCATCAACGCCTGGCTCTACGACCCGCACTCGCCCCTCCACCCGACCGAAGAAATGATGGAACCCTACAGGGACCTCTCCCCGCGCTGGGGCGACAACAAAGGCGCGATGCAGGTCTATTACGGCGTCCTCACTGAGATGGACCGCCACATCGGCCGCATTCTCGACAAACTCGACCAGGCCGGCCTCAGCCGCAATACGGTCGTCCTCTTCGCCAGCGATAACGGGCCCGAGTCCGGACTCATTCCCTTCACCTCGCATTACGCCGGCGTCGCCACCTCCGGCCCCTTCCGCGGCATCAAACGCAGCCTGTATGAAGGCGGCATCCGCTCGCCCCTGATCGTTCGCTGGCCCGGCAAAGCGCCCGAAGGCCGCGTTGACGACACAACCCTCATGGGAGGCGTCGACTTCCTTCCCACGATCTGCCGCCTCGCCGGCGTGCCGCCGCCCGCTAACCTCGATGGCGAGGACCTCTCCGATGCACTCCGGGGCAAACCCCGCACCAAGTCGAAGCCGCTGCTCTGGGAGAACCGTTTCCCCGTCTACGGCCACGTCCTCGACATGAGCCCCATGCTCGCCATCCGCTCCGGCCGCTGGAAGCTGCTCATGAACCCCGACCGCAGCCGCGTCGAACTCTTCGACATCCCCAAGGACCCGGCCGAAATGGACAACCTCGCCGCGCGCAACCCCAAGGTCGTCGCCGAGCTTTCAAGTAAGCTGTTGGAATGGCAGAAGACACTTCCCAAGGGCCCTGTCGATCCGGCCGCCGGCTCCAACCATTACCCGTGGCCCAGAAGCAGCCGATGAGCGCGCCCCTTACGCGCCGCTCCTGGCTCCGCACCGCCGCCGCGGCCTCGCTGGCGGGTCTGGCTTCCGCCCAGCAGGACACCCGCCCCAACGTCGTTCTCGTCATGACCGACGATCAGGGCTACGGCGACCTCACCTCGCACGGCAACCCTTATCTCCGCACGCCGAACATGGACGGCTTCGCGCGCCAGGGAGTCGAGTTCACGCGCTTCTATGTCTCGCCCGTCTGCGCCCCCACCCGCGCCAGCCTGATGACGGGCCGTTACAATCTCCGCGCCGGCGTCCACGGCGTCACGCACGGCCGCGAAACCATGCGCTCGGGCGAGGTGACCGTCGCCGAATGCCTGCGCAGCGCCGGCTACCGCACCGCCCTCGTCGGCAAGTGGCACCTCGGCGAGCATTTCCCCTATGTGCCCCACGGCCGTGGCTTCCACGAGTTCTTCGGGTTCCGCACCGGCCACTGGACCAACTACTTCGACACGCCGCTCGAACGCAACGCCCAGGCCACTGAAACCCGCGGCTTCATCACCGACGTCCTCACCGACGAGGCCATCTCCTTTCTCGAACGCAACCGCTCCAACCCCTTTTTCCTCTACGTGGCCTATAATGCGCCCCACTCCCCTTACCAGGCGCCCCAGAAATACTATGACCGATTCAAAAACACCGACCTCAGCGAAGAAACCAAAACCGTCTACGCAATGGTCGAAAACCTCGACGACAACTTCGGCCGGCTTTTGGAATCGCTCGATCGTCTCAATCTCGCCGCCAACACCATCGTTATTTTCCTCACCGACAACGGACCCAATGGACAGCGCTTCAACGCCGGCCTGCGCGGAACGAAAGGCAGCGTCTACGAAGGCGGCGTCCGTGTCCCGTTCTTCGTCCGATGGCCGGGCCGCATTCCGGAAAACCGCAAGGTCGATCGCATCGCCGCCCATATCGACCTCATGCCGACCCTGCTCGACCTCTGCCGTGCCCCCCGTCCCGAGGGCCCGCCGCTCGACGGCCGCAGCCTCCGCCCCCTCCTCCTCGGCAGCGCCGAAGCGGCGAACTGGCCGGATCGCATGATCTTCACCCACCGCGACGGCAACCAGTCGGCCCTCTACCCCGGCGCCGTCCGCACCCAGCGCTTCAACCTGGTGAACGGCCGCGAGCTTTACGAAATCCCCAACGACCTCGGCGAAACCCGGAACGTCGCGGATAAGTACCCCGAAAAGGCCCGGGAACTGCGCGCCGCCTACGAGGCCTGGTACGACGAAGTTGCCCGCCAGTGCGGCTTCGCGCGGCTACCCATTCCAATCGGCTACGACGAGGAGAACCCCGTCGTCCTGCCCGCCACCCAAAGCTACTTCGACGGCAACCTCAAGTTCCGCCACGACAACGGATTCGCGCACGACTGGATCGCCAACTGGACCAATCCCGGCGATTCGGTCTGGTGGGAACTGGACGTCGTCGGCGCCGGCCTCTACCGCGTCTCCCTGCTCTATCTCTGTCCGGAGCCGGACCTGGGCGCGCGCCTCACCGTCTCGGCCGGCGCCGCGAAACTCGAAGCCGCCGTCGCAACCGCAACGTCCATGGAGCCCAAACCCAACCAGAACCGCGTTCCCGTTCCCCGCTACGTCGACATGTCCTGGGCCACGCTCCCCTTTGGCGAGCTACGGCTCCCCAAGGGGCGCATCCGCCTCAACGTCCGCGCCCTGAGCAAGCCCGGGTCGATGGTCATGGAGCTCAAAGAAGCTCATCTTTTCCGAGTTAAATCCCTATGAATCGCAGAAACTTTTTACGAACCATCGCGGGCGCCGCTGCCGTTCTCGCCCTCCACCGCAAGGCCGAAGCGGCCCTTGCCAGGATGAAGATTACGCGCATCCGGTTCTACCATCTCCCCGCGGTGCGCCCCATCTTTAACCAGAGCGCCCATATCGTGACGGTCGAAACCGACCAGGGCATCACCGGCATCGGCGAAGGCGGCTCGCGCGACATGATCGAGCAGTGCGCCGCCATGCTGATCGGGGAGAATCCGGCCCGCATCGACCACCTCTGGCAGGTCATGTATCGCGGCTATTTCTATCCAGCCGGCCGCGAGAAACTTCACGCCCTCGGCGCTCTCGATCTCGCTCTCTGGGACATCAAAGGCAAGGCGCTCGGCATCCCGGTCTACGAACTCCTCGGGGGAATTGCTCGCAAGCACATCGAGTGCTACTCAACCGGCTACCCGTCGAAGGGCAACCTGCGCGATACCGCCCGCGCCTGCGTCGAGGCCGGCTTCCGTGCCTTCCGCACTTCCGTCTCCGAACTCTCGGGCACGAACCCCGTCTTCAACTCGCGCCGCATGGTCGACCAGACGGTCCGGAACTGCCGCGAAATCCGCGAAGGCGTCGGTCCCGACGGCGACTGGTGCATCGACTACCACACCCGCCTCGATCTGCCCGACGCTGTGCGCCTCAGCACGCAGATCGAAGAGCTGAATCCTTACTTTGTCGAAGACCTTGTCCGCTCGGAAAACCCCGGCGTCTACCGGAATGTGCGTGAGCTGGTGAAAGTGCCGATCGCCGTCGGCGAGCAGTTCGGCGATCGCTGGGACATCAACGAACTGATCGAGCAGCGCCTCATCGACTTCTCCCGCGTGACGCTCCCGAATTCCGGCGGCATCACCGAATTCATGAAGCAGGCCGCTCTCTGCGAAACGCACTACGTCGGCCTTACTCCGCACTTCACCGGACCCGTCGCAACCGCGGCCCTGGTCCACTGCTGCGGCGCCTTCTCCGGACCCGTCCTCATGGAGATGCGCGGCGAAGGCAAGCAGGACTTGCCTCATCTGCCCGAATGCTACGACTTTAAGAATGGAAAGCTCTGGCCGAACGAACGCCCCGGCCTCGGCGTCACCTTCGACCCGGCCAAAGCGCAGTTCGCCCTCGAAGTCACCGAGCGCTCCCGTCCCGTCCCGATCCTTGAGCGGCCGGACGGTTCGTTCACGAACTGGTAAGTGACTGTCCCAGTGGCTTACTTATCGTGAGTATCTTCGAGGTAAGTATAGCCGTGCAGGCCGTCTTCGTAGAACCTCAGGAGGCGGCCTGACTCCTCGTAGCCGATCCTGCCCTCCCGCAGCGCCGTCTCGACGTCGCGCCGGAACTGATCGAGCAGGCTCTTGGCGTTGAACTGCACGTAATCGAGCACCTCGCGCACCGTGTCGCCCTGCACCAGCGTGTCCAGGATCACCTCGCCGTTGTCGCCGAGGCTGATGTGGACCGCGTTGGTATCGCCGAACAGGTTGTGCAAGTCGCCCAGAATCTCCTGGTAGGCGCCCACCAGGAACGTGCCCAGGTAGTACGGGGCACCGTTGAATCCGTGAAGCGGCAGCGTCTTTTTGACGTCCCGGCGGTCGATGAACTGGTCCACCTTGCCGTCGGAATCGCAGGAGATGTCGCCCAGAATCGCGTGCCGCGTCGGCAGCTCGTTCATCCGGTGGATCGGCATGATCGGGAACAGCTGCTTCACCGCCCAACTGTCCGGCATGCTCTGGAATAGCGAGAAGTTACAGAAATAGGTATCGGACAGCATGCTGTCCAGCCCTTCGAGCTCCTCGGGAAAGTAGTCGAGATCCCGCGCGAGCTTCTGGATGCGCCGGCAGATCGCCCAGTAGAAGTTCTCGGCCATGCTGCGCTGATCGAGCGGAAGATAACCCAGGCTGAACAGGTTCAGCGCCGCGTCGAGTGACTGCTGCGCGTCGTGGAAGCTCTCGAGAAGGTTCTTTGCCGTCAGAGACCTGTAGGTCTCCTGCAGGGCGACCAGCGGCTGCTCGGCCTCCTCGGGCAGTGCCGCCGGAATCTCCTCCTCGCCGAAGCCGCTCACCCCGAGAACATTGAAAACCAGCACGCTGTGGTAAGCCGCCACCGCCCGGCCGCTCTCGGTGATGATCGACGGATGCTCCACTTCGGCCTGGTCGCAGACGTTCTGGATGTGGTAGACGACGTCGTTGGCGTACTCCTGCAGCGTGTAGTTCACGCTCGACTCGAAGTCGGTCTGTGAGCCGTCGTAATCGATTCCGAGCCCGCCGCCCACGTCCATGAACTTCAACCCGGCGCCGGCGCGCTTCAGCTCGACGTAAATCCGCGCGCACTCGATCACCGCCGCCTTGATCTGCCGGATATTGGTGATCTGGCTGCCCAGATGGAAATGCAGCAGCTCCAGGCAGTCCTCCATTCCGAGCGCCTTGAGCTGCTCGAGCGCCCGTAGCGCCTCCGTCACGGTAAGGCCGAATTTCGAGCGGTATCCGCCCGAAGACTTCCAGCGCCCCGACCCCCGGCTCGCCAGCTTGACTCGCAGCCCGATCTGCGGACGCACGCCCGTCCTCTGTGAATGCCTGATGATCAGGTCGAGTTCGGTGTACTTCTCGACCACCGGCGTGATGTTGCGGCCGATCTTTTTGGCCAGCATCACCATCTCGATGTATTCGTCGTCTTTGAACCCGTTGCAGATCAGCGGCGTCTCATTGTCGGCGATGCCGAGCACCGCCAGCAGCTCGGGCTTCGACCCCGCCTCCAGTCCGTATCCGAACGGCCGTCCGTAGCGGAAGACCTCCTCGACCACCTGCCGCTGCTGGTTGACCTTGATCGGGTAGACGCAAAGGTAGCGCCCTTGGTAGCCGTGCTCGGAGATGGCGCTCTGGAAGGCCTGGTTCAGCTCGCCAAGCCGGTGCTTCAGAATCTCGCCGAACCGGATCAGGATCGGCAGGGAGATCCCGCGCAGCACCAGCGTGTCGACCAGCTTCTTTAGATCGACCGACCGAGCCGGGTCCTTGCTCGGATGGACCCAGACATGGCCATTGTCCCCGATGGAGAAGTACCCCTTCCCCCAGGCCGCCACATCGTAGAGTTCGCGTGCGTCGGTAATCGTCCAACGCTCGGTCGGCTCGCGGAGGACGGGTGTCCCCTCAGTGAGTTTCAAATTCAACTTCCAATGGCCTCCAAACTCTTCAGTGTCCTTCGAAAGCGGCTGCTCCGGCAACTGAAAAATCGTTAACCGGAACGTAATCAATATTGGACGCTACCGCAACGGCTTTGGATGCGGGAAAAGCGGATACAATCGAAACCATGACGTTGTTGCTTGAAGGACAGACGGCGCTGGTGACCGGCGCAAGCAAGGGAATCGGAAAGGGAATTGCGCTCGAACTGGCCCGCAATGGTTGCGGCGTCGCCGTGAACTACCACTCGGACCGCGCCGGCGCCGAAGCCGTAGCCGCCGAGATCTGCGCAATGGGCCGAACTGCCTTCCCGGTACAGGGCAACGTCGGCGACTCCGCCCAGGTCCGGGCGATGTTCAACGAGGTCTTCGCGCGCTTTCCCCGCCTCGACATCCTGGTGAACAACGCCGGAATCCAGACCTGGAAGCCGCTGCTCGACCTTACCGAAACCGAGTGGGACCGCGTCATCGACACCAACTTGAAGGGGACCTTCCTCTGCACCCAGAACGCCGCCCGGCGAATGAAGGAGCACGGCAGCGGCCGGATCGTGAACCTCGGCTCCGGCTGCAACAAGGTCGCCTTCCCCAACCTGGTCGACTACACCGCCAGCAAGGGCGGCATCGAGATGTTCACCAAGGTGGCGGCGGCCGAACTCGGCCGCTACAACATCACTGTAAACTGCGTCGCTCCCGGAGCCATCGAGGTCGAACGCACCAAGGAGGAAGCGGGCGACTACGCCGGCACCTGGGCGAAGCTCACGCCCATCGGCCGCGTCGGCCTGCCCGAGGACGTCGCCAAGGCCGTTCTCTACTTCGCCAGTCCCGGAGCCGGCTTCGTCAGCGGCCAAACCCTCTGGGTCGACGGCGCCCTCTTCAGCAAACCCGCCTGGCCCTACGAGTAGGCACTCAAAAAGGATAAACCATGAAACGCAGATCGTTCCTGAAGTCCCTGGCCGTCGCCCCCGCTTTTTCGCTGGCGCGCCCCAAATACGCCGAGGCCGCGCTTCCAAATGCGAAGATCACACGCGTCCGCATCTACACGCCGCCCAACCTCAACCAGCTCTTCAACCAGAGCAACATGGTCGTCACCGTCGAAACCGACATCGGCATTACCGGCGTCGGCGAAGGCGGCGCCAAGGACACGCTCGAGCAGTGCGCCGGCACGCTCATCGGGAAGAACCCCTTCCGGATCGAGGCGATCTGGCAGGAGATGTACATGGCCTGGTTCTACCCACCCGGCCGCGAAAAGATCCACGCCGTCGGCGCCCTCGACCTGGCGCTCTGGGACATCAAGGGCAAGGCGCTCGGCCTTCCCATCCACGAACTGCTCGGCGGCCTCGTGCGCGACCACTGCGAATGCTACATCACCGGCGGCGTCCGCCCGCCCGGCGGAGAACGCCTCAGTCTCAAGGAGCGCGCCCGCGCCACGATGGAGGCCGGCTATCGCGCCTTCCGCATCGGAGCCGGCGATGCCCCGATCGGCGGCGTCTACAACACCCGTGAGATGGTCCGCAAAGTCGCACGCGACGCCAAGGAGATCCGCGAAGGCGTCGGCGAGAACGGCGACTGGTGCATCGATTTCCACCAGCGCTTCGACTATATCGACGCCGTCCGCGCCTGCCGCCTCATCGAGGAGTACGAACCCTACTTCGTCGAAGATCCCGTCCGCGACGAGCACGCCCACCAGGACATCCCCAAGCTCCGCCAGATGACCACTGTCCCCCTGACGCACGGCGAAGAGTGGGGCCAGCGCTACGACTTCAACAGGCTCGTCGAGAATCACGACATCGACTACATCCGCGCCACGCTCCCCAACGTCGGCGGCATCACCGAAATGATGAAGATTGCCGCGATGTGCGAAACCCACGCCGTCGGCATCGTGCCCCACTTCACAGGCCCCATTGCCACCGCCGCGTTGGTCAACTGTCTCTCGACCTTCCCCGGACCCGTCTTGTTCGAATACAACTACGCCGGCCGTCCCATCGACTACCTCCCCGAGTGCCTCGACTTCAAAAACGGCAAGGCGTACTCGAACCAGCGGCCCGGACTCGGAACGACTCTCGAAATGAAGCTGCTCACGCAAATCGGCGAGGTCACTGAACCCGGACGTCGCAACGTCTACGTCCGCCCGGACGGCTCCCTGACCCACTGGTAGCCGCCGGCCCAGCGCGCGGGGTGCTCACGTTAGCCATAGCAGGCCGCTCGTGAACAACGCGCAGCAGAGCACCCCCGCCGCCAGCGCGAGCAGTCCGAACCGGCGCTTCGCCCTCAGCCGCCACCACATGTAATAGCCGCCGAGCACCATTACGATCAGCCCCACAGCAAGCGCATCCATCGCGACGACCCAGGCGGTCGTTAACGCCCAGTCGCGGCTCATCTCCGGCCGGTTCATCCGGACGCCGCTGAACGTGTGGAGGAACTGCACGATTCCCCAGGCGTTCACCTCGATCCGCTTGACCGTCGCACGCCCGGTGGCGGTCTCCACGCGGACCTGATTCATCCGCCCAGGGCGGTTTGCGTTGAAGGCGAAGACTTCGGCCTCCCACTGGCCGGGCCAGTCGATCTCGCCCGCGATTCCCAACTGCCGCATGACCGCCCGGGCCCGGTCCAGATCCGAACCCTCCTGCGGCAGCGTGACGCCCGCCTCGTAGGTCGTCTCCGACCGCATCGGCCAGAACTGAGCAAACTTCCAGTCCCCATGGTTCAGCAGCAGCCCTGACAGGGAGAACAGCCAAAGAAAAAACAGGAAATACAGCCCCAGGTAGTAGTGCAGCCTGCGGTTCCAGTGCTCAAAGGAGCCCATAGATCAATCCCCCGCACGACAGTGCACCCGCGGCGATCAGGACCAGCCCGATCCTGCGCTCGCTCCGCAGCACGGCCCACAGGTAAACGCCGCTGAGCGATAGAAACAGAAGCAGATAGACCGTGGCATCGGCGAATCTGCGCCACACATTGGTCCACACCCAGTTCCCCCGGATATTCGCATTGTGCGGACCCGGTCTCTTGTGCAGATAGACCAAGGCGTTCCAGAATCCCATGGGCTGCGAGGTCACGGTGGCGGACCCCTCGGACGCGGCCAGATCGACGGTCGTCTCCAATCCCGGCTTGGTCACAGGAATGACCAGCCTTCCTTCACTGCGAACCTGGCGGATGTAGTCAATCTCGCCGGCCACGCCCATCTGGTCCAGGACCGCCCGCACATGCGGCAACCGCGCCCTCGGGTCCGGCTCCTCGATCTCCGCCGGAATCTTCAGTCCCGTGAACTGCACAGGTTCCGAGGAGGATTGCCCGACCGGTGCGCGCGCATGGTTCAGGAAGAACACCGTCGCTGCGAACACCAGAACAAACGGGCTGACGAACAGCCCAAGGTACAGGTGCAACTCCCTCGTCCAAACGTAGATCCGCTTTCGCAATCTCTGCTCCCGGCCGAATCATCGGCGTGAAGTGAAATTCTATCAGGGGGGATCCGACCGATTTTTGTCCGGTTTTTGTAACGGCCGAATCAGCTCACCCGTCCAGTTGCACAAGTTCAACTGGAGGCCTGGGATGGTATCGATTCGTCTGATCCAGCGTATCGAACAGAATTGGAAGCAGATAGCACAATCCGTCATCGACCAGATCCATCGCGAACCGCGCGTGGCGCACTACCACAAGCTCCCGGACCGGGAGATTGTCGACCGAGCCGATCATCTGGTCCGCAATCTCGGCCGCTGGCTCACCGGCGAAACCGCCGAGGCCACGCGCATTTACGAATCGCTTGGAGCCAGGCGGCATTCCGAAGGAGTGCCCCTCGAAGAGATCGTCTACAAATTGCAGATGATCAAGCGGAAGCTGCGCGAATACATTCGTGATACAAGCCTTCCGGAAACCTCGGTGGACCTCTATGGCGAGCTCGAATTGATCCGCGCCATTGACGGCTTCTTCGACGAAGTGGTCTACAGTGTCGTTCGCGGCTACCAGGCGGCGCAGCGCAAAGCCGCCGCGGCCGCCGCCTGAACCTTTAGCCCGCGCCGGCGCTTCATCTCTCGGGAAATCTCCGCCAGCTCCGCCGTCTTGAGAATGCGCCTGCCCAACTCAATCAGGACCGTGTCCTCGGCGGCGATGTGCGCACGATAGAGGCTGCACAACCGGGCGGCCGACTCGCGGGAGCGCGCACCCGAACGCGCAGCGACGGCCTCTTTCAGCTCCGCATAGATGCGCTCGGCTTCGACGTGCCCTCGTTCGAGGTCGTCGAGGAATCGCAACTCCTCGGCAGTGAGGCCCTTCCGCAGGCGCGGGAAGAGGCTCTCTTCCTCGTCCTCGGTGTGGAGCACGCCGTTGGTGTCGAAGAACCGGAAGCAGCCTGCCGCCGCCTCCAGCGCCTCCTCCGGCGCCGCATCCAGATGCGCTGCGATGCGTTCAAGCGCATCCAGCCGCGCCTCGATGCGGCGGTGACAGGCGACCAGGTGATCAAGCGGCCGCTCGATCGTCCCGCTCTCTGCTCCCGCGCCTCCGAATAACTGCCCCGCCGGGATCATCCGAGCAGCCGCTCCTCAAGCCGGCTCGCCCGCACGAACAGGATGTTGTTCTCCAGGTGGATGTGCTGGTGCAAATCCTCCTCGAGCGCCCGCAGCCCTTCGTAAAGCGCCCGGAACGTCGTGCAGGCATCGGGAGGAGGCGTGTAGCCGCCGGTGAGCCGGCGCATTTCGGCCAGCGCCGCACCCGCGCTGTCATGGTCATGCTCCATCACGCTGATCGGGTTCCGGATCGACCCGCAGTGCCCGTGCGGCAGGCCGGCGCCGCTGCGCGCGCCCTCCTCCATCCGCTTGATCCAGGGGAACAGAACCACTTCCTCCTTGAACATATGCGAGGTCAGTTCGTCGTGCAGCCCTTCGAAAGTATCGCGCAGAGGCCCGAGTGTCTCTCCGTACCGCGCTCCGTGGACGGTTGCCACCTTGGCCAGCCGTCCGGAGAGCGCCGGAAGCTCCGTCCGCAGGTAGCTGTGATGCCGTGCGACGATATGATCGGCCAGCTCCGCGAGCGAAGCTGTCGTCCAGTCGGTCGCTTCGGACTCCGGAGCGGCCTGTTCCACCTCCTCCAGGACGATGGCCGGAGAAAGGCGCATCTCCTCGCAGGCCGCCGCCAGCGACTTCTGGCCGCCGCAGCAGTAATCGATCTGGTACTTCTCAAAGACCGACGCAGCCGAAGGATTCGCCGCCGCGATCTCGCCAACTGTCATCTGTTCGGTGAAAACCATGATTCCTCCCGTATGATCACCTCCAGCGTAGGACGAAAGCCGTACCCAGGCTGTAACTGAAGTCACAGCGCCCGAAGAATTTCGCCGATACGCTGAAGACATGCGCAACTTCGACGATGCGCCGTTTCTGGTGATCTGGGAGGTGACGCAGTCCTGCGATCTGGCCTGCGCGCACTGCCGCGCCTGCGCGGTCCCCAGCCGCCACCCCGGCGAACTCACTACCGGCGAGGGGTTCCGGCTGCTCGAAACCGTCCGGAGCTTCGGGGACCCCCTCGTGGTCTTCACCGGCGGTGACCCGCTCAAGCGCCCCGATCTTTCGGACCTGCTGGCGCACAGCGTCCGGCTCGGACTCCGCACTACGGTCACGCCCAGCGCTACTCCTCTGCTCACCGCCGCCGCCATCGCGGACTTCCAACTCGCCGGCGTCGCCCGCATGGCCCTGAGTCTCGACGGCCCCGACTCCCTCACCCACGATGGCTTTCGGCGCGTGAACGGCTCCTTCGACCGCACGCTCTCCGCTCTGCGCGAAGCGCGCCGCATCGGCCTTGCAACCCAGATCAACACCACGGTGACTCGCCGCAACCTCGGCCGCCTCTCCGAGATCGCCGCCCTGGTCGAAGAGGTCGGCGCGAAGCTCTGGAGCGTTTTCTTCCTCGTCACCACCGGCCGTGCCCTGGTCGAAGACGACCTTACGGCGGAAGAGTACGAGCAGGTCTTCGAATTCCTCTTTGAACTCTCCACCGTCGCGCCGTTCGACATCAAAACCACCGAAGCCCAGCACTACCGCCGCTACGTCGCCCAGCGCAAGAAGGCCGGCGGCGGCTCCGCCCATCACGCCCCCGCAGGCCCGATCGCCCGCCAGACCGGCATCAACGACGGCAAGGGACTCGTCTTCATGTCCCACACCGGCGAGATTTACCCGAGCGGCTTCCTGCCCGTTTCGGGCGGTAACGTACGGCGCGACTCCCTCGTCGAGGCCTACCGGGACTCCCCGCTCTTCCGTACGCTCCGTGACAGCGACCGTCTTGGCGGCAAGTGCGGCCAATGCGAGTACCGCAATCTCTGTGGCGGCTCTCGCAGCCGCGCCTATGCGCTCACGGGCGATTTCCTCGCCGAAGATCCGCGCTGCATCTACGTCCCGCGCCCGAAGACTGTGATAGCTTCTTAGGCGAGGTGCGGGGCCCGGACCCCGGTTCTATCCCATGAAACTCGCCTCTTTGCTCATCTTTGCGCTCCCCGTTTCCCTTGCAGCCCAGCAGTACGGCTATCCCGTCGTCTACCCGGCGGCGCGCCAGGGCGGCCAGTACATGCACAACTACTACATCCCGCCGGCGCCCGGCACGACGCCCTGGTGGCCCTCCTGGTCGCCTGACGGCAAGTCGATCGCCTTCTCCATGCAGGGTTCCATCTGGAAGGTGGATCTCGCGACACGCGCCGCCACCGAGCTGACCTATTCCTCGGCCTATCACTCTTCGCCCGACTGGTCGCCTGATGGCAAGTGGATCGTCTACACCGCCGACCACGACGCTCGCAGTATCCAACTCGAAGTCCTGAACGTCGAAACCGGCCAGACCCACGCTCTCACCTCGGACGACCAGCTCTACCTCGACCCTGCCTTCTCGCCTGACGGCAGCGCGCTCGTCTACGTCTCCACCAAGCCGGCCGGCTACTTTAACGTCCATGTTCGCCCCATCCGCAACGGCCAGTGGGCCGGCGAGGAGGTCACCCTCACGCGCGACAACCGCTACGAGCGCGACCGCCTCTACTTCGGACCCTGGGACTTCCACACACAACCCGCCTGGATGGCCAACGGCCGCGACCTGCTCTTCGTCACCAATCGCAACGTCGCCCTCGGCGCGGGCGATATCTGGCGCATGCCCGCCGTCCGGGACGGTTTGCAGGACGGCCGCCGCATCTTCGCCGAGCAGTCGCTCTACCGCACCCGCCCGCATGTCTCCATCGACGGCAAGCGATTCATATACTCCTCCACCGGCGGCGCCGCCGATCAGTTCAACCACCTTTACGTCCTGCCCGTCGACGGTGGCCAGCCGTACAAGCTCACCTTCGGCGACCACGACAACTTCCACCCGCGCTGGTCCCCCGACGGCGAAACCATCGCCCACATTTCAAATCAAGGCGGACTTCCCTGGCTCTGGCTGCTCGAAACCTACGGAGGCAAGCGCACGCGCGTCGAGTTTTCCGAGCTCCACTGGAAGCGCCCGATGGGGCGCCTGCACCTGCGCGTCGCCGCCGAAGGCGGGCGCCAGACCGCGGCCCGCATTCATCTGTTCGGGCCCGACGGGAAGTTCTACGCGCCCCAGACCGCCTACGCGCGCCGGGGCCGCTCCGGCATGCACAGCTTCCACACGCAGGGCGAAGAGCGCTTCGACGTGCCCGCCGGCACGGTTCGCGTCACGGTTGTCAAGGGCTTCGAGTGGCTGCCCGAGTCCAAAGAGATCGAAATCCGCGCCGGCCAGACCGCCGCCCTGACCATCCAGCTCCGCCCGCTCCAGGGCTTCGAGAAGAAGGGCTGGTACAGCGGCTCCACGCACGTCCACATGAACTACGGCGGCAACCTGCGGAACACGCCGGAAAACCTGCTTCGCATGGCAAAGGCCGAGGCGCTCGACATGGTCATGAACCAGGTCGCTAACAAGGACAACCGCATTCTTGACTACCAGTACTTCGTCCCCGGCGGAGGCGAGCACCCCGCGAGCGCCTCCGATCCCGAGGCCAAGCTCCACGTCGGCCAGGAGTACCGCCCGCCCTTCTACGGCCACGTCTTTTTCCTCGGACTCCGAGAGCACCTCATCTCGCCCTTCACCACTGGCTACGAGGGCACCGGCATCGAGAGCCTCTATCCGAGCAACACAGACATGTTCCGCAAGGCGCGCGCCCAGGGCGCGGTCAACGGCTACGTCCACGCCTTCTACGGCGAAACCGATCCGGTCGAAACCAACCTCGGCGTGGCCAAGGGCTTCGGTGTTGACGCCGCGCTCGGCACGTTCGAGTGTCTCGAATGGTCCGGATCAAGCCGCGCCTCGCTCTTCCCCCTCTTCCACGCCTGGAATAACGACCTGCGGATCGCTCCCGTCGGCGGCGAAGACTCGATCAGCAATCTACACTGGACCAAGCTCGTTGGAAGCGTCCGTACCTACGCCTACACCGGCGGCAGCCGCGCCGTCACGGAGTGGCTCGATGCGCTGCGCAAAGGCCGCACCTTCATGAGCACCGGTCCGCTGCTCGACTTCCGCATCGATCGTGAACTCCCCGGAGGTGAAATCCGCCTCGACCCGGCCGGCGGAACAGTATCCATTCAGGCGCGGGCCGCCTCGATCGCCCCGCTCTCGAAGATTGTGATCTACCGCAATGGCAAGCCCTGGAAGGACGTGCCCGCCTCGGGCCTGAAGGAGCAGGTCCACATCACGGAGAGCGGCTGGTATGCCCTCTACGCCGAAGGCCCCGCCTACAACTGGCTCGATTCTGAGTACCCCCAGGCCCTCACCAACGCCATCCGCGTCTACGTGGGGGATCAGAAGATTCGCAGCCGCGAATCGGCCGAATACTTCCTGCGTTGGATCGACAAGCTGCATGGGAAGGCCGAGGAGTGGTCCTGGTGGCGTTCGAATCGCGAAAAGAAACACGTATATGCGCAGTTCGACGAGGCGCGGCGCCGCTACCGGGCGCTCGCCGAGGAGGCACGATGAAACGCCGGCTCTTTCTCCCCGCCCTGGCCCTGGCCGCCAACGCCCAGGACTCGCAGTCGCCCCGGAGCTTCGCCCTCATCTGGCGCGACAATTACCGGAAGCACTGGACCGACGAACGCGACTACACGCTCGAAGTGCTCGAAGCCATGCCGCCTGACGGCTTTGAGTTCCGTCCCAACCCGGTGCAGCGCACCTTCGGCGACCAGATCCGGCACCTCGCCCACGTCAATTCGATCTACTTCCGGGTCTTCAATCTCGTGACCCTTCCGAGCCCTCCGCTGGCGCGCGAGACAAAGCTGCTCGACGCGGTCGCGGACCCCAACGACAAGAACGCCGTCCGCCGCTTCACCGTCGCCTCCTTCGACTACTGCGCCGAGGTTCTGGCGAAACTCAGCGAGGAGGAACTACTGCGCTCCGGCTACCAGTTGCGCTCCTCGCACACCGGCATCGACGTTCTCATGCGCGCCTACACGCATACCGCGCATCATCGCGGCCAGGCCGTCGCCTACCTGCGCGCCCGCGGCCTGGCGCCGCCGGCCTGGAAGTTCGAGCCCGCCTGACATACGATGGAAGGGCCATGAGCACCAAAGTCGCCATCCTCGGGTCCGGTAATATCGGGACCGACCTCATGATCAAAGTCCTGCGCACCTCCAAGGTGCTCGAGATGGGCGTGCTGGTCGGCATCGATCCCGAATCCGACGGACTCGCGCGCGCCCGCCGCATGGGTGTCGCCACGACAGACCAGGGCGTCGACGGCCTCCTCAAAACGCCCGAGTTCAACGACGTCGAGATCGTCTTCGACGCCACCTCGGCCAAGGCCCATGCGCGCCACGACGAGGCTCTGCGCAGCACCGGCCGCAAGCTCATCGATCTCACCCCGGCCGCCATCGGCCCCTACGTCGTTCCGGTCGTCAATCTCGGCGAGCACTTCGACTCGCCCAATCTGAACATGGTCAGTTGCGGCGGGCAGGCCACGATTCCGATGGTCGCGGCCGTCAACCGCGTCGCCAAGGTCCACTATGCCGAAATCGTCGCCAGCATCGCGAGCAAGTCGGCCGGCCCCGGCACGCGCCTGAACATCGACGAGTTCACCCAGACCACCGCGCGCGCCATCGAGCGCGTCGGAGGCGCCACGCACGGCAAGGCGATCATCGTCCTCAACCCGGCCGAACCGCCGATCATCATGCGGAACACCGTCTTCTGCTTCAGCGACGAGGCCGAAACCGAGGCCATCGGCCGCTCCATCGACCGGATGCTCGACGAGGTCCGGACCTACGTCCCCGGCTACAGGCTGAAGCAGGAAGTCCAGTACGAGCCCTTCGACTCCACGCGGCTCAACCTCGGGTTCCCACCCTTCCGGGGCCTCAAGACCTCGATACTTCTCGAAATCGAAGGAGCGGGCCACTATCTGCCTCCCTACGCCGGCAATCTCGACATCATGACCTCCGCGGCCCTGAAGACGGGCGAAAAGCTCGCGGAGGCGATTCACTGAGGCGCTTATGCATCCAACACGGCTTTATATCCAGGACGTCACTCTGCGGGATGGCATGCACGCCATTCGGCATCGCTACACCCTCGAAGAGGTCTCCACCATCAGCCGCGCCCTCGACGACGCGGGAGTCGACGCCATCGAGATCACGCATGGCGACGGTCTCGCCGGATCGAGCTTCAACTACGGCTTCGGCGCCCATACCGATCTGGAATGGATCG
The DNA here is from genome assembly GCA_046289265.1 of Bryobacteraceae bacterium. Classification (GTDB taxonomy): domain Bacteria; phylum Acidobacteriota; class Terriglobia; order Bryobacterales; family Bryobacteraceae; genus JBKBWD01. Next base: position 27,047 of record JBKBWD010000060.1, read on the forward strand.
CCGCCGTCGCAGCCAGCATCGAGCGGGCGCGGGTGACGGTGCTGCTCATCCCCGGCATCGGGACGGCGGAGGATCTGAAGCAGGCCTACGAGGCCGGCGCGCGCTCCACCCGCATCGCCACGCACTGCACCGAGGCCGATATCGCCAGGCAGCACATCGAGTTCGCACGCGGCCTCGGGATGGACGTCGCCGGCTTCCTGATGATGTCCCACATGGCCCCGCCCGAGGAACTGGCGCGGCAGGCCAAACTTATGGAGTCCTACGGCGCGCACTGCGTTTACGTGGTCGACTCGGCCGGTGCGCTGCTGCCTCACCAGGTAGTCGAACGCTTCCGAGCCTTCGGCGACGTCCTCGACCCGGCGACCCAGCGGGGCATGCACGCGCACCACAACCTCTCGCTCGGCGTCGCCAACACACTCGCCGCGATCGAGAACGGAGCCACCCGCGTCGATGCCTCGCTCACCGGCATGGGCGCGGGCGCCGGCAATGCGCCGCTTGAGGTCCTGATCGCCGTGCTGAACCGCCTCGAGATTCCGCACGGCTGCAACCTCTTCGCCCTGATGGACGCGGCCGAAGAGCTGATCCGGCCCCTGCAGGACCGGCCCGTGCGCGTCGACCGCGAAACTCTCTCGCTCGGTTACGCCGGCGTCTACTCGAGCTTCCTGCGCCACGCCGAAGCCGCCGCGGCGCGCTACGGAATCGACACGCGGGACATCCTGGTCGAACTTGGCAAGCGCCGGATGGTCGGCGGCCAGGAGGACATGATCCTCGACGTCGCGCTCGACCTGGTCCGGGCCCGCAAGGCCGAATCAGTTCCGGCGTGAGCTGCTGTCCTGCCATTCGTGCGGACGGTTCGCCCGGCACGGCCCCAGGACCGTCATCATTACCACGGCCCTCCGCAACTCGCGAGGATTGCGAAGCGTAACGAGTGGTTTCGGCCGCCGGATCCGCGCGGCGGCCGGAGCGGCCCGGACCGATGGAACCTCCCGAATCCGCACCGGCTCCGGACGGACGACCTCCTCCGGTATCCTTCGCGGCGCTGGCCGGACCCGCTCGCGCTGCTGCGGTTGCCGCTGCTGTGGCGGCGGTTGCTGCCGCCGCCGTTCCGCCTCCCGTGCCTTCTCGAGAAGCTGCTGCAGCAGCGGCAGCACTACGAAGATGATGATCAGAACGATGACTTCGGCTGGCATAGGCTACCGGCGCTTCGATTCTTCGTCCTCTTCGCCGCCGGCGATCGATTCCCGCATCGCCGAATCGGCCTGGATGTTCTTCATCCGGTAGTAGTCCATGATGCCGAGATTCCCGCTCCGGAAGGCTTCGGCCATCGCGCGCGGCACCTCGGCCTCGGCTTCGACGACGGCCGCACGCATCTCCTGCTCGCGCGCCACCGCCATCGCACGCCGCTCCTCGGCCTTCGCCTGGGCGATCTGCTTATCCGCATTTGCCTGGTCGATCTGGAGCTTCGCCCCGATGTTCTCGCCCACGTCCACGTCGGCGATGTCGATCGAGAGGATCTCGTAGGCCGTTCCGGCGTCCAGGCCCCGGCTCAGAATGTTCTTCGAGATATGGTCCGGGTTTTCGAGCACGTCCTTGTGTGTCGCCGCCGACCCGATCGTGCTGACCATGCCTTCGCCAACGCGCGCGATAATCGTCTCTTCGCCCGCGCCGCCAACCAGCCGGTCGATATTCGCCCGCACCGTCACGCGCGAGACCGCGATCAATTGGATCCCGTCCTTGGCCACCGCCGCGATCCGCGCCGTCTCGATCACCTTGGGAATGACCGACATCTTCACCGCCTCCAGCACGTCGCGGCCGGCCAGATCGATTGCCGCCGCTCGCTGGAAAGACATGGCGATATTCGCCTTGTCCGCCGAGATCAGCGCATTGACCACCCGGGTGACGTTTCCGCCGGCCAGGTAGTGCGCCTCCAGGTCGTCGATCGAGATATTCAGCCCTGCCTTCACGGCGCTGATTCGTGCGATCACGATAGTTGACGGAGGCACGCGCCGAAGCCGCATGCCGATCAGCGTCAGCAGCCCGACATAGGCGCCGGAAGACCACGCCGCAATCCACAGCGGAAGCGGCACGAGGTAAAGGAACACCATCAGGACAAGGAAAGCAATGATCAGCAGGCCAAACGCGCCGATCGCAGTGGGGTCGAATCCGTTCATGTATTCTGCTCCTGGCGTGGCGGCGCCCGCCGCACGACGATGCGGTTGCCGTCCACGCGCGTGACTTGGATTGGGGTTTCGGCTTCGATGAAGCCGCCATCGGAGACTACATCGACCCGCTCGCCTTCGAAATCGGCGATTCCAGCGGGCCGCAGGGGAGACAGCGCCGTCCCGGTCCGCCCTAGCCAGCGGCGGTCGCTCTCCGGCGTTGAGACATAGCCGAGTCCGGCTGGCATCTCGGTTGAAAGAATCAGCCGCCGTCCGAGCGGCAGCCGGGGCATCGCCCGCAGCAGCAGGAAGGCCCCGGCAAGGGCGAGCAGCAGCGCCAGCGCGACCCGGCCAAGCGCGTTGACAATCACCGCAAACGTCGCACCCTCGCCGAACAGCGACATCCCCAGACCCGCCACGAGCGCGATCGCCCCGAGGATGCCCGCCACCGTTACGCCAGGAAAAACAAAGACTTCGAGCGCCAGCAGCACCACGCCGATCAGAACCAGCAGAAGTTCTTCCCATCCTGCCAGCCGCACGATCCAGTGGCCCCAGAAGAACAGCCCGAGCGAGATCAGCCCCACCGTCCCCGGCAGCGCGAAGCCCGGCGTCCGGATCTCGACCAGCAGACCCAGCAGCCCGATTGTCAGCAGTAGTGAACTTACCACCGGGTGCGTGAGGGCCCGCACCAGCGATTCGGCCCAGGTCTGGCTGGCGCGAATAATCTGGGCGCCCGGAAGCCCGGCGGCCTCAAGCGCCGCGTTCAGCGTCGGGGCCGTCAACTCCGCTACCCCATATTCGAGTGCTTCGGTCGTCGTCAGGGTCAGGAGCTTGCCTTTTTCGATGACTCCCGGAATCTCGACGTCGGCATCGACCATCGCCTCGGCGAATTGCGGCGGGCGGTTCCGCACCTCGGCCGTCGCCCGGAACTCCCGGCGCAGAAAGGAGACGGTCTTCTCATCGGCCGGCCGCGCCTCCCCCGTTCCGCCGACGACAGGCGCCGCCGCCCCGATCGTGCTCCCCGGAGTCAGAATCAGCGTTTCGCAGGCCAACGCGATCAACGCCCCGGCCGAGATCGCCCGCCGGTTCACGAACGCGATCGTCCGGACCCCGGAACCGAGCAGCGCATCGCGCATGACGATCGCCGCATCCACGCGGCCCCCGAGCGTATTGATGTCCAGCAGCACCGCCGCCGCCCCCGCCGCCTCCGCCTCCCGGATCGTCCGAGCGAGAAACGGCGCCAGGCCCAGGTCGATCACGCCCTCGATCGCCACGACATAGACCACCGGCGCGGGACTCTCCTGCGCCGAGGCGCGCGGCCCGGCCACCCCTGCCCAGAGCAGCAGGCAAGCCATCATCGAACGGAGGATGCGCCGGTGCGGCATTGCCCTATTGTACATAGCTGGGAGCCGATCTCTGAATTTACTGCTGTTGGTCTGTTGACGCTGGCTTACACCGGTGAACTCCGCTGGACTTTCATATTCGATCTAACTTTTCGAGTAGGGCGAAATGACTCTCCGAGTCCAGCAACGCGGTGGAAAAGAATTTGTTCTCCGAATATGGTGTGTTGATGCGGCGCTCAAACGTGAACGCAGAGAACTTGGCTTCTGATCCGAAAGCCAAGGCCGAGAGTTCCGCCGGGGCAGAAAGAATCTTGGAAACCTCACACGCGAAGGAATCCAGTTTGTCGCACAGACCAACTAATCCCTTTTGAGCATACACTACCAGTTCGCTCTTGTACGACTTCTTCTTGACCAGATTCTTCGGGTACTGGACACGCAACTCGTCACCTAGCGGGAGTTTACTCGTAGTGGAGGCATCCCCACGAGGCCGCAGTCGCTAACCCATTGCTGTTGAACCGCTTCT
>JBKBWD010000061.1:0-31065 GCA_046289265.1 Bryobacteraceae bacterium
GATGGTCGTGGAAAACCAATATCCTACGAGATCGGAAACGCCGTCAGTGTTTGGTTGCGGCTACGCCGCGCTGTGAAGTTCTAGAGGAGATACAATTGAGCGAAAACAGTTCCGTGCTTCGAGGCGCGATTGTCGGCTGCGGGTTTTTCGGGGAGATCCAAATGGAGGCGTGGAGGCGCATGGAGGGCGTCGAGATCGTCGCCTCCTGCGACATGGATCTGGAGCGCGCCGCGCGATTCTCGCACCGTCCCTACTCGTCGCTCTCCGAACTGCTCGACCGTGAACAGGTTGACTTCCTCGATATCGCCACCCAGCCGGCGACCCACCTGCCGCTGGTCACCGAAGCCGCCGCCCGCAGAATTCCGACGATCTGTCAGAAGCCGCTGGCGCCGTCCTGGGACGAGGCCGTCCAACTCGTCCGTGTGGTCGAGGAGGCCGGCATTCCCTTCATGGTGCATGAGAACTGGCGCTGGCAGCCCTGGTACCGCGTGGTTCGCGACTCTATCGGGCGCGGCGACATCGGCGCGCCGATCACCTACCTGTTCCGGATGCGCAAGGCAGACGGCTACGGACCTGCCCCGTACAAGCAGCAGCCGTATTTCCGCCAGATGAAACGCTACCTGATTCATGAGACGCTGGTGCACGCGATTGACGTATCGCGCTTCCTGTTCGGCGATGTCGATTCCGTCGTGGCCGAAGTCCGGCGCCGCAATCCCGTGATCGCCGGCGAGGACCAGGCGATGCTGCTCCTGCGCCACGCCGACGGCCTGCCGGGCTGCATCGACGGTCACCGCTTCCTCGACCTCGCTCCCGACAGCCCCCCCCTCGGCGACACGGTTATCGAAGGTGAAAGCGGCCTCCTGCAGGTGACCCCTGCCGGCGACGTCCTGCTTGGCGGCTCTCCCATCTGGACCAATACCTGCACCCAGGGCTACCGCGGCGACAGCGTCCGCGCCACCCAGGACCACTTCCTCCATGGCCTCCGCACCGGCGAACCCTTCGAGTCGACGGGCGCGGATTACCTGAAAACCTTTGCCGTTGTCGAAGCGGCGTATCGCAGCGTCGAAAACGGCGCTCGCGTGCGGCTCCATGATGTACTGAGCGCCGTCTGACCGGCAGTGGCGGACTCAGCGACGGTCCGGTTTTCACTTGACAAATATTCAAGTATTCGATTGAATAATGGAGTATGCACGACTCCGCGAAGCGCCGTTTCAAGGACGAGATCTTCGAACAGTTCGCCCGCGTCGGCAAGGCTCTCTCCAGCGGGCGAAGGCTCGAACTCCTCGAACTCCTCTCACAAGGTGAGCGCACAGTCGAGGAACTGGCGCGGGAAACCGCTATGTCGGTGGCCAACTGCTCCCAGCACCTTCAGATTCTGCGCGGCGCCCGGCTGGTCACGGTGCGGCGCGACGGCCTTTACGCCAGCTACAGCCTTGCGGACCGGGATGTCATGCGCCTGTGGCTCGCGCTCCGCTCGCTCGGCGAATCGCGGCTGGCCGAAATTTCGCACATCGTCGAAACCTACCTGCGAGACCGTGCCTCGCTCGAAGCTGTCGACGCTGAGGAATTGAAGGATCGCCTCCGCAGCCGCAGCGTCGTTGTGCTGGATGTGCGGCCTGAACAGGAGTACCGCGCAGGCCACATCGCAGGCGCCCGTTCGATTCCCGTCGCCGAGTTGGAGGGCCGTCTGCAAGAGCTGCCAAAGAGCCGTGAGATCGTCGCTTACTGCCGAGGCCCCTACTGTGTCTACGCCGATGAGGCGGTCGCGCTGCTGCGGAAGCACGGCTTCCGCGCTGCCCGGCTCAATGCAGGTTTTCCGGACTGGCAGGCGCTCGACCTGCCGGTCGAAAGCGCCGCCAATGAGGCATCTACATGAAAGAAGACATAAATATCCAGACACTCCGGGACTGGCTCGATTCCAACCAGCCCGTCACCGTGCTTGACATCCGCTCTCAGCAGGATCGCGAGCAGTGGTCCATCCCCGGCAGCCTCCATGTGGACGCCTATGACGAACTCCGCGCCGGACGGCCCGGGCCGCTCGCAGGCCTGACGTTTCCCGCCGATGCCCCTATCGTTACGATCTGCAATGCAGGCCGGATAAGCCGCGTTGCGGCCGAGGTGCTCCGGGAGCGCGGCCTGAATGCAGCTTCTCTCGAAGGCGGCATGAAAGCATGGAGCCCTGCCTGGAACATGGCCGAGGTGCCGCTCGGCATCGACAACGTCTCAGTGCTCCAGGTGCGCCGCACCGGAAAGGGCTGCCTCTCCTACATCGTGGGTTCAGACCGCGAAGCCGCCGTGATCGACGCGTCGCTGCCTCCCGAAGTTTACACCGGCATCGCCTCCGAGCGCGGCTGGCGCATCCGATTCGTTCTCGACACGCACGTTCACGCCGACCACCTCTCGCGTTCTCGATCGCTGGCGGCGCTGGCCGGAGCGCTGCCGTTCCTCCCGCCGCAGCAGCGTGTGCGCTTCCCCTTCCATCCGGTCGATAGCGACCGCCTGATCCGGTTCGGGGCCGCTGAGTTGAGAGTGATCCCTACGCCAGGCCACACGCCGGAAAGCGTGACTTATTCACTGAACGGTGCCGCACTTTTCACCGGCGATACCCTGTTCCTCGCCGGTGTGGGGCGTCCCGACCTCCACACCGACGAGGCTGGCGCGCGGCGACGCATCTCCGTTTTGTACAACTCGCTCCGCGCGCTGTTGACTATCGATCCCGCCGCAGCCGTGCTGCCCGGGCATGTCAGCGAGCCCATCCCATTTGACCGCCGCCCGATTTCCGCGACTCTTGCCGAGGTCTCTGCCAGGGTCAGTCCCTGGCTGGCCGATGAAGAGTCCTTCGCCGCGCGGCTCTTGAAAGCCATCCCGCTTACGCCGCCGAACTACGAACGCATCATCGAACTCAATGAGGCGGGCGTCCTGCCGGAAAACGATCCTACGGACCTCGAAGCCGGAGCCAATCGCTGTGCGATCTCATAGCGAAACTGTCACGCTCGGGCTCCGTGAGAACTGGAGGCAGTTCGCGCTCCTGGTTCTGCTAAACGCCTTCGTGGGCGCGATGGTCGGCATGGAGCGCGTCGTGCTCCCTCTGCTTGCCGGGACCGAGTTCGGACTTGCCTCCCGAACGGCCATTCTCTCGTTTATCGTCAGCTTCGGCGTCGTCAAGGCCATGGCCAACCTCCTGGCCGGAGGACTCAGCGACCGCATCGGCCGCAAGCGGGTTCTCCTTGCAGGCTGGCTCTTCGGCATTCCGGTGCCGCTCCTGATCTACTTTGCGCCCGCCTGGAGCTGGGTCGTGGTCGCCAATATCCTCCTTGGAGTCAACCAGGGCCTCTGCTGGTCGACGACGGTCATCATGAAGATCGATCTCGTTGGTCCGGTGCGGCGCGGACTGGCGATGGGTCTGAACGAGGCATCCGGCTATCTCGCAGTCTCACTTGCCGCCCTCGGCTCCGGCTATCTGGCCGTGCTCAACGGACTGCGCGCCGCCCCGCTGCTCATCGGCGGCTTCTGCGTCGTCGCAGGGCTTGTGCTCTCGGCGGGCTGGATCCGCGAATCGATTCTCCACGTCCGGCAGGAGGCCGCCCTGCACGCCCAGGACGCCGCCGGACAGACCTTCTGGAGCGTCTTCCGCCTCACCACGTGGAAGGACCGCGCCCTCATGTCCGTGAGCCAGGCCGGGATGATCAACAACCTGAATGACGGAATGGCTTGGGGGCTCTTTCCGCTCTACTTCTACGCCTACGGACTCTCGCTCACCGAGGTGAGCGTATTGGGAGCGATCTATCCGGCCGTGTGGGGCTTTGCGCAGCTTGGAACCGGCGCCCTTTCGGACCGCACCGGCCGTAAGGGCCTCATCGCCGCAGGTATGCTGCTACAGGGCGGGAGCATCGTGGTCCTTGCCCTGATACAGGGATTCTGGCCGTGGTCCGCGGCTCTCGTGGGACTGGGCATCGGCACGGCGATGGTCTATCCGACGCTCATCGCCGCGATCGGTGACGTCGCCCACCCGGATTGGCGCGCGACCTCGGTCGGTGTCTATCGGCTCTGGCGCGACGGCGGCTACGCCTTCGGCGCAGTCCTCGCCGGAACCCTCGCGGACCAGTTCAATATGGCCTGGGCCATCACCGCCGTGGGAGGCCTTACGCTGCTGTCGGGTCTCTTTGGCGCGGTTGTCATGTACGAGACGCACCCTCGGCGCTAAACCATCGCTGCTTCGATCTTTTTCTTGTCCCGAACCGGTTTCCCACGCCACCACGACGCCAGCACCGAGCCCGAAATGTTCATCCACGGCCCGAAGATCGCGGGCGCCAGGGCCGCATCGGTGCTCTTCAGGACGTTGATTGCCAGACCCGAAGCCATCCCGCCGTTCTGCAGCCCGACTTCGATCGCCACTGTCCGCGAATCGCCTTCAGCCAGTCCGAGCGTTCGCGCGCCCCAGTAGCCCAGCAGATAGCCGATCGCGTTGTGCATTATCGAGACCGCAATCAGCGCCAGCCCGACTTCGAGCAGCTTGTCCCTGGAAGAAGCCGTGATGATCGCGATGATGAAGCAGATCGCCGACATCGACAGCACTGGCAGAGCTTTGTCCAGCCACGCCGCGCGCCCGTGAATCAGTTTGTTGGCGATCAGGCCCGCGACGATCGGCAGGATGATCATGTTCAGGATCGAGACCATCATTTCCCAAAAGTCGATCGGCACGTACTGACCCGCCAGAACTTTCATCGCCGCCGGGGTCGCGAGCGGCGCCACCAGCGTGGAACAGGCCGTCATTGTCACCGACAGTGCGACGTTTCCGTTCGCCAGGTAGGTCATGACGTTCGACGCCACGCCGCCGGGGCATGAGCCGATCAGGATCACGCCCGCAGCTACCGCCGGATCGAATCCGAACAGCCCTGCCAGCGTCCATCCGGTGAGCGGCATGATTGTGAACTGCAGGAACATCCCGATCCCGACTGCCTTCGGCATCTGAAACGCCCGCACGAAGTCCTTTACGCTCAGGCTTGTTCCCATGCCAAACATGATGATCTGGATCAGTGGAACGATGAGCCGCGTCAGCTTGAAACCGCCCCAGGTGTCGAAGGCCCAGGGATAGAACATCGACGCCGTGACGAAGCTGAAGACCGAGAGCGTGAAGGTGAAGCCCTTCAGCCGGTCGCACATGCGTGTAGAAAGGATCAGGCACAACAGGCCGACAAGGGCAGCCGGTCCGACAGCCGCCTCCGCTCCGGCCTGCCAGGCGAATGCCGCCGCCGCCAGGGCCAGTCCGGCAGCCATAAGGAAAGTTTTTGCGCGCATCAAACCGCCGATTGTATCGCATTCGTTCGAAACGGACCCTACACCGAAGTTCCCCCGCTACCGCCTACATGCACGTTGACTGGAAGGCGAATTCGCCGGCGCGCTTGGCATCCGGCCTTCGATCGCCAATCCCCCTTCTTCCCAACCGTCAGCGCCGGACACCGGCCAACGGTGAGGCCGTCAGGGCAGTTCCGCAAGCCAGGCGATGACCTCCTCCTGGAGCGCTATAGGGAAGCGGTTGAAGTCTTCCGGGCTGCGAAGTTCGAGTGCGTCCTGCCGGCCCAGCAGTCGGTAGATCTTTCGGGCATGTTCCACTCCGATGCGGACCCGCTCTATGGGTGCGTAGCGGTCCAGCGACGGTGCGACGAGCAGGACCCTCTTCGGAGCAGCCAGCGCGAGGATCTCATCGAAGTCGATGGGCAGACGTTCCTCCTGGCCGAGGAAGAACCCTGCTTTGGGGAGCAGGCCGTGGAGATGCGAATAATGACGAACGCCTTCGACACCTCTGTCGCCCTTGCTCGGCCGAAGCGGATCGAAGCCGGCCACGGATGCCACCGCGCTCACTTTCTCATCGAGAGCCGCGGTGATCAGCGCCAGCTTCGCTCCGAGCGCATAACCAAACAGGTAAATGCGCGAGGAGTCGATCTCCTCGATCGTCGAGACGGCTTCGATCGCCGACTGTGTATCGGCGACCATCTTGCCCATCAGGCTCCAGTTCGGGTAGCGCTCATAGAATCGCCGTGCATCATGCAGGCGGACGCCGAATCCGATCTGATCGAAAGCCATCACGGCGAAGCCTCGCTGGACGAGAGCTTCGAAGGAGGGCCGCTGGTCGAGGACAAAATCCACCTGCTTCGAACTCCACGGCCGTTTCGCGGACCATCCCGCGGCATACGCATACGGATGCAGCCAGATCACGACCGGATACTTTCCGTCGTGGAGCGGATAGAAGACTGTGCCGTGTAATCCGTCGCCGAAGGAGAGCGGGGCAACGCGCATGCCAGCCTTGGCGGCCTCTTCGCTGCCGGGCCGTCCGTACATGTAGGAGAGCCAGCCGTCCGCCGTGGTGGCGCCAGCCCTCAGGCGCTTGCGAGGAGGCTGCGGGACCCGCGGCGGCGTGTCTCCCAGGATCCAGCGCAAACGCTCGCGGATTTCGGCCTTTGACCGTTCCCAAGCCGGGAGAGATGCGGGGACGAAATCCCCCGGTTTCCGGGCCGGATACTGCCGCAGATCGACGCCGATGCCGGTTACCTGCTTCCAATGATCGAAATCGTATCCGACGATCCAAGTCTCCAGGCGCGGCAGCGTCCGCCGGCCGAAGACCGTGTCGTAAAAGTCGAAGAAGATCTCGACGTCGCCGGGCGAGGTGGCGTGCTCGCCCTCGCGCAGGTTCAGCCAGATGTTTTCGGGCTTGCCGAGAAAGCGAAAGACTTCCCTTGCGGAACGGTAAGCCTGCTCCAGTCCTAAAGGGTTAGAACTGGCTTCGGCGTATCCCGATACGATCATGAGTCCTCTGGGCGCCACGAGGGCCATGAGGCTGTTCTGGTCGATTGGCAGCTTGTGCTCTCTGCCGGTGAAGTAGCGCAGGCGAGGATGGAACCAGTGAGGCCGCGCGCCCGTGAGGAGTTGTATGCTCTCGACGACGTAGGGATCGGAGTTGAAGCGCCACGGGAGCGCCTCGCCCGTTAAACCGCTGGAGAGAACGACGGCGCCTACCCTCTCGTCGAACGCCGCCGCGAGCAGCGCCTGCTTGCCGTTGCGGGAGTGTCCGGCGAGTCCGATCTGCTCGCGGTTGGCCTCTGGGATTGTGAAGAGATAGTCCACCGCTCGGGCCGCCGACCAGGCCCAGCGGCCCAGCCTGGAGAAGTCAGATTCGGGGTAGACCTCCAGATAGCCTTCGGAATCGTCCGGCTCGCCGTAGATGGGATCTGTGGCATGGTAGATGCACACCATGTAGCCGCGATTGACGGCGGTGTAAATCCACGGGCGGTTACGGTTGTGGTTGGTGAGGAAGACTGGGAATGGGCCGCGGCCCGGCGGCAGGATGAGTTGCAAGCGGAGCTGTCCCCGGTGCCTTGGGCCGAACTCCAGTTGAACGTCGCGTATCGTGACCGTGCCTTCGCGGGTTTCACGAACGACGCGCGAGCGCAGGTTGCCGGGTGCGGGCGGCATGCGCCCGAAGATCCACTGCTCGGCCTGGGAGCGAATCCACTGCTTTTGCCGCTGCCAGTGCTCCGCATTGGCGATTCTGGTTCCGTTCGGCGCCACCAGCGGATCGGGGAGATCGGCTATGGAGAGAAGGGCGTCGAAATCCGGCGGCAATTCGCGGGTCCGCTTCACCCAGTCCTCCCAGGAGCGATCGAGCAGGTTGATTCTGCCGTCGGTGGGCGGGCGGCTGGGGAGAAGATTCCGCAGGAGCAGATCCCGGTTGCGCGTCCGCTGGCTGTCAGTCGGCTGCGCCCACCCGGACAGTGCCGCGAGCATGAGCAAGGCTGTCAAGCGCATCATGTTCTGCCCATCATTGTGCAACAGTTGGCTTCACAGCCCGCAGCTTCTGCCCCGTGAAATCCACGCAGGTGTGCGTCCAAATGGCGTCTGCTGCGGGAATAAACGCGGCTAAAAAATAGGCGCCGAGGACTGTTCGGCCCGGCCTCGGCGCCCCGCAGTGTGTGGAGGGAGATCAATAAAATTGATCTGTGCTTCGTTCACGTGAATGAACGAAGTTTAATCTTATCGCGGAAGCGCCGAGTTGTAAACCCAAAAAGTGAATGTGTCTTAACTTTTCGGGTGTGGGCCGCTGTCGAGGTCAGTAGTCGGCCACACCGCCGTCCTGGAAGGTGTAGTGGGGCCGAATGACGGGCTTGTACGGGTGCGCGGCAGCCACCTTCTCGTCGAGATTGACGCCCAGTCCCGGACGGTCCGGCAGTTCCGCGAACCCGTCCCTGACCTTCACTGCGCCGCCATAAAAAAGGTCCTGGATCCATTGCTCCGATCGCGGATTGTATTCCTGGATCGTGCAGGCCGGAGTCGTAGCATCCACGTGCAGCGATGCGAGCGTGCTCACTTCGCTCTGTGGATTATGCGGGGACATCTCGATCCGATAGGCCTCGGCGATCACGCCGATTTTCTTCATCTCCAGAATCCCGCCAGCGTGGCAGACGTCGGGCTGGATGTAGTTCACCAGGTGGCGCGAGCAGAAATCGGTGAAGCCATACTTCGTGAATGACCGCTCGCCGGTCGCCAGCGGAACCTTGGTCTTCTGGCGGAGCAGTTCCAACTCGCCGAGATCCTCCAACTGCGTTGCCTCCTCGACGAACATGGGCCGCAGATCCTCGATGCGCGTGCAGAAATCGACCGCCATGACGGTAGTCAACTGGCCGTGCGCGTCGATGCAGATGTCGAAGTCCTCTCCGACGGCCTTGCGCACCAGTGCGAGCTTCCGCGCGGCTTCGCGCACCGCGAACCGCGGCATGACAACGTTGTCGTGGACCGTGATGAATCCCGACTTCGCCGCGGTGTAGCCCAGGGATTTGGCTCTTTGAAAGCTTTCGACGAGCGCCTCCGGCGTGCGCCCGCCCACGTCCAGGTACATCCGGACGCGCTGCCGCGCCGCTCCGCCCAGCAGTTTATAGATCGGCACCCCGAGCGCCTGGCCCAGGATGTCCCAGAGGGCGATCTCGATGGCGCTGATCGCGCTGTTCAGGATCGGGCCGCCCCGCCAGCGCGGGTGGCGGAACATGCCCTGCCAGAGCAGTTCGATCTCGGTCGGATCTTTGCCGATCAGAAACCGTTCGTGCTCCATGATGGCAGCGACCAGAGTCGCTTCCTTACTTGTAATGGAGCCTTCTCCGAGTCCTGTGATTCCCTGATTCGTCTGGACTTTGACGAAAGCCCAGTTGGATCCGCCGACGTTTACGACAAACGTCTTCAATCCGGTAATCTTCAAGTTAAGCGGCTTGGCTTGGCGTGCGGCCTGTTGGGCAAGCGCGGAGACGGGAGCCGCCAGGACTCCGGCGCCTCCGATCAAAAACTGGCGGCGATTCATATGGATTCTCACAGCGGGATGAATATATCACAGCCGGCGAGTGTGCCGTCCCCGATGCGCGAAAATAACCATAGGAGAATCACTTGAGCGAGCTTCGTTGGAACCCGCTGCTGCGCCAGTGGGTTGTGGTGGCGGCGCACCGGCAGGGGCGTCCGCAGATGCCCGAAGACTGGTGTCCGTTCTGTCCGGGCTCCGGCCAGGTGCCGGACGATTACGACGTCCTGCTCTACCCGAATGACTTCGCCGCCCTCGAGATGACCGCCGAACCGTTCCGTCCCGATGCGCCCCGCACCGATCCGACCGGAATTTTCCAGGCCACGGGCGCGCGCGGCGCCTGCGACGTTGTCCTCTACCACCCGGACCACCACCTGCTCCCCTCCGAACTCCCGGTCCCACACTGGCGCAAGGTCATCGATCTCTGGGCCGGCCGCACCGCGGAGCTTGCTGCTGTCGAAGGGACGCGCTATGTATTCGTTTTCGAAAACACCGGCGCGGCGATCGGCGTCACCATGCCCCATCCCCACGGCCAGATTTATGCCTTTCCGTTCCTTCCGCCGCTGATCCAGACCGAATTCGAGTCGGCCGCCGAACACCACTCCCGGATGGGTGAGTGCCTCTACTGCCATATCCTTGCCGCCGAGCGCCAAGCCGGCGCCCGGATCGTCGCGGCGAATCACTCTTTCGTCGCCTTCTGCCCCTTTTTTGCCCGCTGGCCCACCGAGGTCCAGATTTACTCGACGCGACACTTCGCTTCTCTGACGGATCTCGCTCCCGCAGAGGCCGATGACCTCGCGGCGATGATCAGCCTCATCCGCCGCAAGTATGACAACCTCTACGACGAGCCGGTCCCGCTGATGATGCTCGTGCGTCAGGGACCGGCCAAGGGGCCGGCGCCCTGGTTCCACTTCCATATCGAGTTCTGCCCGGTGCAGCGCAGCGCGACGAAGCTGAAGTTTCTGGCGGCGGTCGAAAGCGGCTCCGGCACGTTCCTCAACGACACGCAGGCTGAAGAGCAGGCCGAGATCCTACGCCGTACCGAACCGGTTGAGGCGGGGGTATAGAGGACGAATGCAGGCGCCGGCCCTATCGTCCCAGGGCCGGCGCAACACACACAAACACCAAGGAGAGGAGGAGAACGTCAGTTCTCCTGCATAATTGGGAGGCGCGGAATCGGCGGATGAGGTTACAGCTGGCGGCCGATTCGCTCGTGCGCTCTGTAGCCCCGCATCGCTAGCAACTCGCGCGTCATCTCGGCTGCCTCCGGAGCGACATAGAAGAACGCCCCGACGCGCTCGGTCTGAAAAACGATCCCGCCCTTGTAGGTATCGGTTTCGACCACAAAGTCGATGCCCGCCTCCGTCAGAACGTCCTCCAGTTTTTTGGCTTCCTTCAGCCTCTTTGCGATGTAGACCAATTCGAGGTCCTTCGCCGCAAAGTCAGCGTCGTCCCGTCGCAAAACTCCTCCTCCCTGGAACGCCGGCCTTACCCGCCGACGCGGGCCGCGAAAGCCTGGTAGGCGTCCGGCCCCTGGCGATCGAGATACTGCACGTAGAGCTTCGAGACCGCTTCGAGGTTCTTGTATAGGCCGGGGTGCTTGAAGGTCTCGCGCAGTTCCGGCAGGATCGGGCGAATCCTCTCCCACACCAGCATCAGTTCGAGCCCGCTCTGGAAAAATAGCTCCGAACTCAGGACCCCGCTCGTGATGAACGAAGCGGCCATCTCATAATAGGTTACGACCATCCGGTAGTACGCGTTTTCCTGGGACCCGGCCGGGCAGAGCTGGTTCAGCTCCGCGAATGATTTCGGCCGAAAATTCTTCGCGAACCACTCGCGTGCCGCTCGCATCTTCTCCTCCCGCCGGATCTCATAGAGCCGCAAGATCAGATTGGCATCGTCGTAGGTAGCCTGTGTCGCCATCATGTTCTCCTTTATGTGAATGGTGCAGAACCACCAGCTTAGCAGGGAAGCAGTGAGAACTCGGAGCCGAGGGCGGCACTTCTTCTAACTAAACTATGCTCGCTCCTACACTTACCAGAGATGATGAGCTCCACTGGATCGCCCTCGCGATGACGCCTGGGCTCGGCCCCCGCAACGCGGGTCATCTGCTCGAAAGATTTCGGAGCCCCCGGGAGATCTTCCGCGCCGGCCGCTCCGCCCTCCAAGCCGCCGGGGTCGCGGGAGCGATTGCCCAGAGTATCGCCAGCGGCTGCGCCTTCGACGACGCCGTCCTCCAGCAGGAAAAGGCGCTGTCCGTTGGCGCCTCCGTCATTCCACTCGCCGATCCCCGCTACCCCGAGCGGCTCCGCGAAATCTTCGACCCCCCGATCCTGCTGTTCGCCCGCGGCGATCTCAACCTGCTTTCAACCCTCATGATCGGGATCGTCGGGACCCGGCGCCCCACTCCCTACGGATTCGCTGTCGCTGAGCGGCTTGCCTCGGATCTCGCCTCTGCCGGCCTTACCGTTGTCAGCGGGATGGCCCGCGGCATCGACACCGCCGCCCACCGGGGAGCCCTTGCTGTCCAGGGCCCTACCATCGCTGTATTCGGCTGTGGCGTCGATGTCGTCTACCCGTCCGAGAACCGCAAGCTTGCCGTAGATATCGCATCCCGAGGGCTCCTGCTCTCGGAGTTCCCGATGGGAACCCCGGCCTACCCTCAGAATTTTCCGACCCGCAACCGGATCGTCAGCGGCCTGAGCGAGGGAATTATCGTGGTGGAAGGAGCCGAATATAGCGGTTCAAGCATTACAGCCCGGCTGGCCCTCGATCAAGGGCGCGAGGTCTTCGCGGTTCCTGGCAACGTGACCTCGAAGATGAGCTGGGGGCCCAATCTGCTGATCAAGCAGGGGGGCGCGCAACTTATTCAAAACGCACAGGATGTCCTCGAAGGGCTGCCGCTTCCGGCTCGGCAGCGGCTGGCCGCCCGATTTCGGAATCTTTCCTCCGGCCCCGATCATCCTAACGTTGAGGGAAGCCACCCGGCCGCTCAGCCGTCTTTGCCCTTCGGACCCGGCAGCGAGATCGCTCGTAATGTTTTGAATAACTTACCGGTAGATGCGCCCATGCACCTTGACGAGTTGCTGGCGAAGTTGGACAATTATTCGTCGTCGGAGCTGATCGCGACCCTCTTTGAATTGGAACTCGCCGGGCTCCTCCGTCAACTTCCCGGAAAGAACTTTGTTAAAGTGTGGTTGGAATGACCGTGACGGAATCCGGGAGATCCGTCCGGGTGAGATAGATTAGAATTCATAGCGTCAGAACTCATATGGCTAAATCTCTCGTCATCGTCGAATCGCCGGCGAAGGCGAAAACAATCGGTAAGTATCTCGGCAAGCAGTTCACCGTGAAGGCCTCGCTCGGCCACGTCAAGGACCTGCCCAAGAAGGACCTCGCTGTCGATGTCGAGCGCGACTTCCGCCCTCACTACCAGGTGATCGAAGGCAAAAAGAAGCTCATCGATGAGCTGAAGAAGGCCGCCAGGGACGCCGAAATCATATATCTGGCGGCTGACCCGGACCGCGAAGGCGAGGCGATCTGCTACCACCTCCAGGAAGAGTTGGAGGGCAAGCGGAACGGCGGCCCCAAGATCTTCCGGGTGATGTTTAACGAAATCACCGCCAACGCGATCAAAAAGGCATTCGAGCGGCCCGGTACGGTCAACGTGCATCTGGTGGAAGCCCAGCAGGCCCGCCGTGTCCTTGACCGGCTGGTCGGATACAAGATTTCTCCCCTGCTTTGGGACAAGGTGCGCCGGGGCCTCTCGGCCGGGCGTGTCCAGACTGTCGCGGTCCGCCTGATCGTCGAGCGGGAGCGGGAAATCCGTGCCTTCCAGAAGCGTGAATACTGGACCATCGACGCGCAGCTCAACGCCAAAAAGCCGCCGGTCCTTAACGCGCACCTGGTTAAACACAACGACAAGAACGTCGAGATTCCGAATGAAGCCGCCGCTACCGCGCTGGTCGAACAGCTCGGAGGCGCCGAATACGTCGTCCGCTCTGTCGCCACGAAGGAAAAGAAGCGGAATCCGGTCCCTCCGTTCATCACCTCGACCCTCCAGCAGGAGGCCGCGCGAAAACTGCGCTTCAGCGTCAAGCGCACCATGATGCTCGCGCAGCGGCTCTATGAGGGCGTCGAGCTGGGCAAAGAGGGTTCGGTCGGTCTCATCACCTACATGCGTACCGACTCGACTCGCGTCTCCGAGGACGCCCTGAAGGAGGTCCGCGAATTCATCGGGCAGCGCTACGGCGCCGAGTACCGGCCCGCTTCGCCAAACGTTTTCAAGAGTAAGAAGGATGCCCAGGACGCCCATGAGGCGATCCGTCCGACCTCGGTTCTGCGCTCACCCGACGAGGTTGCGAAATTCCTTGCCGAAGACGAGCTGAAGCTCTATCGCCTCATCTGGATGCGCTTTGTCGCCTCTCAGATGGCGCCAGCGCTGTTTGACCAGACCACGATCGAGGTCTCCACCACCGGCCGTGACGGCTCCAGCTTCCTGTTCCGCGCCACCGGTTCGGTCCCGAAGTTCGACGGCTTCCTTGCCGTATACGAGGAGGGTAAGGACCAGAAGGACGAAGAGGACGAGGAGCTGAGGAACAAGCTGCCGAATGTCATACAGGGCGAGGTCCTCAAGCTAAAGGCCATCGTCCCCGAACAGCACTTCACCGAGCCGCCTCCCCGCTTCACGGAAGCGACCCTGGTGAAGGAGCTCGAAGCCGATGGCGTTGGACGCCCCTCCACTTACGCCTCGATCCTCTCCACCATCCAGGAGCGCGAGTACGTCAAGAAGGAGGGCGGCAAATTCATTCCCACCGAGCTTGGAATGGTGGTCACCGACCTGCTGCTTGAGTCGTTTAACGACATCTTCGACGTACGCTATACCGCCCGCATGGAGCAGGAGCTCGACGAGATCGAGGAGGGCAAGCTCGACTGGCGCGCTGCCATGTCGGGCTTCTACGAGCGCTTCAAGGCCGACCTCACGCGCGCCGAGCACGA
Source organism: Bryobacteraceae bacterium (assembly GCA_046289265.1). Lineage (GTDB taxonomy): Bacteria > Acidobacteriota > Terriglobia > Bryobacterales > Bryobacteraceae > JBKBWD01. The sequence goes on from JBKBWD010000061.1 coordinate 14,336, forward strand.
GATGACCGACATCAAGCGAATGGAGCGGCCCACCGACATCGTCTGCGACAAGTGCGGCAAGCCCATGGTCATCAAGTGGGGCAAGCACGGCAGCTTCATCGCCTGCACCGGCTATCCTGAGTGCACCAATACGCGCCAGCTCACGGTCGAACTGCCCGATATCGACAAGGCGGACCTTACCGAACAGGACGCCACCGAGTACTGCGAGAACTGCGGGCGCACGATGGTCCTCAAAAAGGGACGGTTCGGCACATTCTACGCCTGCTCCGGCTACCCGGACTGCAAGACCACGAAGCAGATCGGCGGAGCGCAGAAGAAACCCGACGTGCCGCTCGAGGAGAAGTGCCCGCAGTGCGGCAGCCACCTGGTCCTCAAGTCCGGCCGCTTCGGCGAGTTCACCGCGTGCAGCAACTATCCGTCCTGCAAGTACGTCAAGCAAAAGACCATTGGCGTCAAGTGCCCCAACTGCAACGAGGGCGAGATTATCGAGCGCCGCTCCAAGCGCGGCAAAACCTTCTACGGCTGCAATCGCTATCCCGAGTGCGACTTCGTCTCCTGGGGCAAGCCGATTCCCGAACAGTGCCCGCAGTGCAGCAGCAGCTACCTGATTGAGAAGTTTCTCAAGTCCGGCCCAGTGGCGCAGTGCCCGAACAACGAGTGCAAATATAAGCGGGAACTCGTGCCGGCCGAAACCACGGCCTGAGGGTCAGAAGGACTCCGGCAGATACCGATGCGTGACGTAGCTTACGGCGTGCACCCGATTGTGCCGGCCTTCGACCCGGAGTAGCACCTGAAAGAAGGGCGACTTCCGCCCGCGCGGCCCTTCGGGCGGGTCTGCGTTCAGACGCTTCTGCAGATCGGCCATCCGCTCGGGATCGAGCACAAACTGTGCGGCGCCTTGCGTGGCCCACGTCTCGATCCCGGAAAGATACATGATTCTCCGGGACGCCGGCCTTCCGGGCCAAAGACTGACCACTGCATATGAGTTGTTGACGCCTGTGCCGGGACGTTGCGGCTCGTAGGCTGATTGCTCTCCGGGAAGCGCATTCATCAGCGTGAAGCCGCCTCCGGGCTCCGACCCGTTGAAGAGGAAGTGATTGGGAAGTGCCATCTGCTCCAGCAGGGTCTGGAATCGCGCCGAGGAGACGACAATCAGATTTTTCTGCTCAATGTCCGATAACCCGATGTAGTTGGAGTTGGCGACGCTGACCGGGATTTTCCGGCCGTCAAGCCAGCGGGCGACATAGTGGGTACCGATGGCATCCCCGACCCCCGTGTAAACATCCTCCTGGGGCCGGAAACCGCGGCCAAGGATCTCGCCGATCCGGTCGATTTGCCCGGCATCGTCAGTGAGGCGATTCACCTGTGTGTCGCGAACGAAAAGCCCTTCGCCTCCCGCAAAAAACAATGGCACTCCGAAACTGGCGATGGTCTCGATGCGGGGGTCCAGAAAGCCCGCCCAAAGTGCGGGACATTCCACATTCGTAGTCTCCGCGGTGCCCCGAAGCAGGAGCATGGCGCAGACCGCCAGAAGCATCCCTGCCACTATGCCTCCGGCGAACGAGCCGATGCGGCGCTTGCCGGGAACGGTCCCTACAATCGCCAGATCCGGGCCGAGTTTATTGGCTGGTTCCACCTCCTGGAACTCCGGCACATAGCGACCCTTTGGGATGCAGATCCGGAGAGTGGACTCCCGGCCCTCGTTTTCGTAATACGCAGCCAGCCGCTTACGGAGCACGCTGGCCTGAACCCTGACGATCGCATCGGTGCGCGGATCGTAGTCCGATGGCCGGTTGAAGACTTTCAGCCCGAGAGAATACTCCTTCAGCCCTTCGGCTCGACCGGCCAGAGTCTCCTCCACCAGATGCCGCAGCAGCGAGCTGAGCTGGTAGGATTCGCGGAGCCACTTGGTCTCGAGAATTCGATCGAGTTCGGCATAAATCTCAGAAGCTTTTGAAATCACACGCTCTTAACCGTTAACCAACTTGTTTTAGCTCACTGCTCACACAAAAGCAAGCGCATACTTGCAGACACAGGAGGCTAGACTATGCGTTTACGTGCTCGCTGGGCAGGCGCCCTTTTGGCGCTCTCGATGTGCAGTTCTCTGTTGGGACAGACCAGCCACGCCACCATCACCGGGATCATCACAGACCAACAGGGAACTGGAATTCCCGACGTGAAGGTGACGGCAACGAATCTGTCCACGAACCTTGCTTTCAGCCGAACCAGTTCCCAGGACGGCGCTTACGTCATACCTCAGCTTCCGATCGGTCCCTACCGTCTGGAGGCGACGGCTCCCGGATTCAAAACATACGAACAGTCAGGCATCAACCTCGAGGTCGCCCAGCGCCTCCGCCTCGACTTTCGTATGGACGTCGGCAGCGTCAATGAGAGCATCAGCGTAGTAGCCGAGATCCCGCGCATTCAGACCGAGGACTCCTCGCTCGGCGCGGTTGTCGAGTCCCGCCGTATCGAGGATCTCCCCCTCAACGGCCGTCACGTATTCAGCCTGGTCCGAATCGTGGCGGGCGTGCAGCCTCGCAACGACAGAACGGACGGCTTCGCGGAGATCGCCAACCAAACCTTTTCACAATTGCGGATCAACGGCGGTCCGGGATATGGCAACCAGTTCTTCCTCGACGGCGCCGTCAATTCCGCGCCGGTTCACAACGAGATCGCCGTGGTGCCGATGGCCGACGCTGTCGCGGAGTTCCGGGTCGAGACCAGCGCCCTCAAGGCCGAGTTCGGACAGAGTTCGGGAGGCGTCATTAATGTCGTGACTAAGTCTGGCACGAACGAACTGCATGGCTCGTTTTATGAGTTTCTGCGAAACGATGCTCTCGATGCCCGCAACGCCTTCGCCGTGCAGCCCGATCCCCGCACCGGCCGCATCAAACAGGTGCTGCGGTATAACCAGTTCGGTGGAACCGTCGGTGGGCCGGTGCGGATTCCCGGCGTTTACGACGGCCGCAACCGGACCTTCTTCTTCGCCGGATACGAACAATGGCGCTTTCGCGCGACGGGCAACCCGCGCCTCGGCACCGTTGCGGCTCCAGAGTTCCGTACGGGCAACTTTTCCAACCTTCGCGATGGCCTCGGCCGGACAATTCAGCTCTTCGATCCCGCCACGACGCGTGTGAACCCATCCGGTTCCGGTTTCGTGCGCGACCCGCTGCCCGGCAACATCGTCCCGGCCAGCCGTATCGATCCTCTCTCGGCTCGCGTTCTGCAGCACCACCCGATGCCGAATGCCATTCCCACCGACCCGTTCACTTTTGCCAATAACTTCATTGCCCTGGTGCCGTCCTCTTCTGACCAGGGAGTCAGCAATTTCCGGATCGACCATCGGGTCTCCGAGCGAGACTCCGTCTTCTTCCGTCTGAGTAGTACCCGCAATACACGTCGCGACCGGGGATGGGGCCTCGAGGAGGCTGATCCCGCCGCCCGCAACGACCAGCGTGACAACCACAGCATTATTGCGAACCACACGCGTGTCTTTACCTCCAGCATCGTCAACGATCTCCGCGTCGCCGCGTCGCGTCAGTGGTTGCCGTTCCTCCACCCCAGCTTCGACCAGAACTGGCCCGAAAAACTTGGGTATCCGCGGCAGATCCCGCAAGACCAGTTTCCGCCCGTCGTTCTGGGCAGCGGCCTTCTCAATATCGGGCAGACGGCCTTCTCCGGAGGGCTGCGCGCGCAGCAGTACGTGCAAATCGTCGATGCCGTGAACATCACCAGCGGGCGCCACAGTTTCAAGACCGGCTTCGATCTACGCTGGTCTCGCCTGAGCTTCATCAATCGTGTAAACCCGTCCGGACGCTTCGACTTCAGTCCCGCCCTGACGAACAATCCGCAGGCGCCGCCCAATACAGGCTTCGGCCTCGCGTCATTCCTGCTCGGCGAAGTCGGCGGCGGCAATATCGGTGTGCGCCCATTCTTCCAGTTCCGCTCGCTGCCGCTTGGAATATACTTCCAGGACGACTGGAAAGTCACGCGGAACTTCACGCTCAACCTCGGACTTCGTTACGACGTCAGCTTCGGTCCTTCGGAGATGCACAACCGCTACTCGAGCTTCGATCCGTTCGTTATGAATTCGGAAACCGGGATGCCCGGCGTGCTAAACTACGCCGGAGTCGGCGGATTCCCGACGACCTTCGTCGACCTGGACCGGAACAACTTCGGTCCCCGCATCGGCTTTGCCTGGGATCCCTGGGGAGACGGCAAGACCGCCATCCGGGGAGGCTACGGCCTGATGTACACGATTGCTGAGATCGGCCACACCGGAGGAGACAACGCCAATGCCTTCGGGTTTTCGGTCGACACGCCGTTTCAAGGCCCAGCGGGGCTGCCGCTGAAGGCTTTCCAGTTCAGCCAGGGGCCCGATGTGATCCTCCAGCCGCAAGGCCCAGCGGGTGGTCCATCGGCGTTCCGCGGTTTCGGCGTTCGATATCAGGATCGCAACGGCCGCACGCCATACATGCAGCAGTGGAACTTCACACTCCAGCGCGCGCTTTGGGACGGATGGACCATCTCCGGTATATATTCCGGAAGCCGTGGGGTAAAGCTCTTCGGCGGGAATTACAATCTGAATCAGCTCGACCCTGCCCACTTCGCGCTCGGCCTCGTCCTCCAGGATCAGTTGCCGAATCCATTCTTCGGCCAGATCGCCTCGGGACCCCTTTCGAGCCGGAACGTGCAGCGTTCCCGTCTCCTCGTGCCCTTCCCGGACTACCAGACGGTGCAAACCTTCGGCGCGAACAATGCCAACAGTTCCTTCCATTCCTTCCAGTTGTTCGTCGAGAAGCGCTTCTCGAGCGGCATTTCGGCGCTCATCAGCTACACCGCGAGCAAGCTGATCTCCGACAACCTTGCGTTACAGAGCGCAGGCTCGGCCGCCGGCCTCGGTGATTTCCGCATTGGCGCCTACAACCGCAGATTAGAGAAGGCGCTCGATCAGGACGACGTCTCCCAACGCCTCGTCGGCAGTGGCGTTGTCGAACTGCCCGTTGGCCGTGGCCGCAAGTTGGGATCGCGCATGCCCAGGGCGCTCGATGGCATCATCGGCGGATGGCAGCTCAACACGATCACCACGATCCAGAACGGGCGGCCGCTGATGGTCCGGGGAAGCAACAACTTCACGGGCATCAACTACCCCGACCTGGTGGCCGATCCGACGCTGCCCTCCGGCGAGCGCAGTGCCAATCGCTGGTTCAATACCGATGCCTTCCGGAACCCGGCGAACTTCGTGATCGGCAACGCGCCGCGCACGCTGCCCCGCACGCGCGGCCCCGGCCTCGTCGACGTCAGCTTCTCCGTGTTCAAGAACTTCACGTTCATGGAGCGCTTCAAGCTCCAGATGCGGTGGGAGATGTTCAACGCTTTGAACACGGTCAATCTCGACAACCCGAACACCTCCTTCTCTCCCAACGCGGCCGGCGTCAACACGAACGCCAACTTCGGCCGGATCTTCGGTGCGGGGGATGCGCGCCGCATGCAGCTCGGAATGCGCATGACGTTTTAAACTGCTTCCATACAGTCATGTATCGATGTGCAGCGGCACGAGCCGCTGCACATCGCCAAATCCCGTTTCGGAGTAATGAATGTCTGCCGGATTCTATCTAGCTACTGTTATCCTGACCCTCTCGCTGATCGGATGCACGCACCCGCAACCGCAGGTTGACCTCCTGATCTACGGGTGCACCTCGGGCGCAATTACCGCCGCTGTCCAGACCAAGCGCATGGGCAAGTCCGTCATCATGGTCTGTCCCGAGCGCCACCTCGGCGGCCTCACAGCCGGCGGCCTCGGATGGACCGACTCCGGAAATAAAGCCGTCATAGGCGGACTCTCGCGCGAGTTCTATCACCGTGTCTGGCAGCACTACGACAAGCCCTCAGCCTGGCGCTGGCAGAAGCGCGAGGAGTACGGAAACAAGGGGCAGGGAACCGAGGCCCTCGATCAGGGCAACCGCACCATGTGGATCTTCGAGCCGAGCGTCGCCGAGAGCGTCTATGAGGCCTGGATCAAGGAGTTGGAAATTCCCGTTGTCCGCGATGCCTGGCTAAACCGCGAGAAAGGCGTTCGCAAGCAGGGCGACCGCATCTCCTCCATCTCGACGCTCGACGGTAAAACCTATGCCGCCCGCATGTTCATCGACGCCACCTACGAAGGCGACCTGATGGCCGCCGCCGGCATCGACTATCACGTCGGCCGCGAGTCGACGGGAACGTACGATGAAAAGTGGGCTGGCGTTCAGACCGGCGTGCTCCATCACCGCCACCATTTCGGCGTCCTGAAGGTTCCGATCTCTCCCTACGTGGTTCCCAACGATCCGTCCAGCGGCGTCCTGCCGCGCATCAGCACCGAGCACCCCGGCGAGTACGGCTCGGGCGATAAAAAAGTCCAGGCCTACTGCTTCCGCATGTGCCTGACCCAGGTCCCCGAGAATCGTGTCCCGTTTCCGCGCCCCGCCAATTATGATCCCAAGGAGTACGAACTGCTCGGACGGATCTTCGATGCCGGCTGGCGCGAAACCTTTGGCAAGTTCGATCCGATCCCCAATTGGAAAACCGATACCAACAATCACGGCCCGTTCAGCACGGATAACATAGGGCGCAACTGGGACTACCCGGAAGCCAGCTACGAGCGCCGCCGGGAGATTATCCAGGAGCACATCGACTACCAGCAGGGCTGGCTCTACTTCATCGCCAACGACCCGCGCGTTCCGGCAGAGGTCCGAACCGAGATGGCGAAGTGGGGGCTCGCCAAAGATGAATTCACGGACAACAATCACTGGCCGCACCAGATCTACGTACGTGAAGCCCGCCGCATGATCGGCAAGTACGTCATGACGGAGAACGAACTCCTCAAGCGGCGGCCCACGCCCGAACCTGTCGGTATGGGCTCCTACGGCATCGACTCGCACAACATCCAGCGCTACATCACCCCGGAAGGCTACGTGCAGAATGAAGGCGACATCGGGGTCTCGACGCAAGGCCCCTACCAGATCTCCTACGGCTCGCTGGTTCCGAAGAAGGGGCAGGCCGCCAATCTGCTGGTCCCCGTGGCGGTATCCAGCTCGCACATCGCGTATGGCTCCATCCGCATGGAGCCGGTCTTTATGATTCTCGGCCAGTCCGCCGCAACCGCCGCCGTGCTGGCGATCGATTCCGGCGCCGCCGTCCAGGACCTCCCCTACGAGGCACTGCGGGCGCGGCTGCTCGCCGACGGCCAGGTCCTGGAATATACCCCGGATCCGGTGCAAAGTGGGGTGAAAAGATGAAAACGTTGCTTGTACTCCTCCTGGCTGCGGGCACCCTTGCCGCGCAGCAGAGCTTTGACCTCGTGGTATACGGAGGCAGCGCGGCCGGTATCATGACCGCCGTCTCCGGAGCCCGCCAGGGACTCAAAACCGTACTGCTGGAGCCTCGCGATCACGTCGGCGGACTCGTCAGCGGCGGCCTCTCCGGCACGGACGTGGGACGCCGCGAGGTCATCGGCGGCCTTGCCCTCGAGTTCTACTTTCTCGCCGGCCGGCGCTACAGTCTGGATCGCCACCTCCAGGACCTGGCCTGGATGCCTGAGCCCAAGGTCGCCGAAGCCGTCATGCGGGACATGCTGCGAGAGGCCGGTGTGACGCTGCTCCACCGCCATCGGCTTCGCCAGAACAACGGCGTCCGCAAGGAAGGCACGCGCGTCATCGAGATCACCATGGAAAACGGCGCGCGCTTTGCGGGTAAGGTCTTCGCGGATACGACTTATGAAGGTGACCTGATGGCGCAGTCCAAGGTCAGCTACACGTTCGGCCGCGAGAGCACGCAGCAGTATGGGGAATCCCTCGCCGGCGTTCGCGCCGTCACTCCGAGCCACCAGTTTGCCGTCGAGATCCCAGCCCGGGACAATAGCGGCAACCTCCTCCCCGAGATCTCGCCGGAGCCTCGCGGCGAGCCCGGCTCCGCCGACAAGCGCCTCCAGGCTTATAACTTCCGCGTCATCGCAACCAATGTGCCGGAAAACCGAATCCCCTGGCCAAAACCCGACAATTACGACCCGAAGCGCTATGAACTGCTCGCACTCTATCTTAATGCGATGACGCCCTATCTCGGACGTCCGCTCGATATCAATGAAGTCAATCTCCTTCGCGTGATCCCCAACGGCAAGGCCGACTTCAACAATCGCGGTCCGTTCTCCACCGATTACATCGGAAAGAACTACGAGTACCCCGAAGGCGACTACGCAACACGCGAACGTATCTGGAAGGAGCACGAGGATTACCAGAAGGGCTTCTATTACTTCCTGGCCAACGACCCGCGTGTTCCGAAGCCTCTACGGGAGCAGATGCGCCAGTGGGGCCTCGCCAAGGATGAGTTCGTCGATACCGGCAACTGGCCGCACCAGCTTTACATTCGCGAAGCCCGCCGCATGGTCGGCGACTTTGTCGCGACCCAGAAGGACCTCCAGACCGATCTCACGAAACCCGACGCGATCGGCATGGGCAGCTACAACTCGGACTCACACAACGTCCAGCGTTTCGTAAACGACCGTGGTTTCGTCGAGAACGAAGGCGACGTGCAGGTTGCGGTGAAGCCCTATCAGATCCCCTATCGCGTCCTCACGCCGAAGCGCACGGAGGCCGCCAATCTGCTGGTTCCGGTCTGCTTCTCGGCCAGCCACATCGCGTACTCCTCCATGCGCATGGAGCCGCAGTACATGATCCTTGGACATGCGGCTGGCATCGCGGCAGCGCTCGCTGTCTCCTCGAACTCTGCCGTGCAGGACATCAACATCGGCGAACTCCAGCGGCGGCTGAAGGACGAGGGCGCCGTCTTCGAGTACGGGCATGGATTCCACGCCGAGGGCCTCGCGGCGATCCGCAGACGTTACGCACCGCCGCCGCGCAAGGGTCCCGTGCCGTGGGCTCTGCCGCAAAATCGGTAAAATAGCCGGAGTGACCGATTCCCGCATCGCCCTGCTCGCGTTGGCGGGAATCGGCTTGCACCTGGTGCTTCGGTTTACGGCGGACGTCAGAGCGCCCGCCGCGTCCTCTCACGAGAGTTTGGTTCAAACCTGCTGGCAGGCGTCTCGATCGTCGCCTCGGTCCTGCTCAGCCAGTACCTGGTTGGCGCGATCGTGGTCCTGATGCTCTCCGGCGGGACCGCGCTCGAGCGAATCGCCACGCGCCGCGCCTCCTCTGTCCTCGATGCCTTGGCCCGTCGCGTCCCGACCGTGGCCCATCCGAGATCTGCCCGGTCGACGGCGGCGTCGTCGATGGGCGCGGCCTCATGGACGAATCTTTCCTCACCGGCGAGCCCTTTGAGATTTCCAAGGCGCCCGGCTCAGGCGTGCTCTCCGGAGCGATCAATGGCGACAATGCCCTCACCATGTAAGCCGAGCGGAAACGTCCCCGTGTGCGCCGGGTTGGAGACCGTCTCGGCGTCTGGTACACTCCTGTTACCCTCGCGGTCGCCTCGCTCGGCTGGATCGCCAGCGGTGAGCCGATGCGATTCCTGGCCGTTGTCGTTATTGCACATCGGCGCCCGCATGCGCCGCATCGCACTCCAGAGCGCCATCGGCTGCATGGCCTTGAGTATCTTCGGCATGGGCCTCGCCGTAGCCAGTTACCTTCCGCCTCTCGCTGGCGCCGTCGCCCAGGAGTTCATCGACCTCTTCGCCGTGCTGAATGCTGTGCGCGTCGCGCGGCCTCCCGCCGAACTGACCGACTTCTCATTGGTCGAAACAATTCACCTCAGGTCGAATCCAATGAGTGTCGGATGGAGGAGTGTCGAACTATGGAAAGAAAGGCTCTTCGGATTTTAGGGGCGCTCGGCGGGGGTATCGCCGCAGGTATATTTGGCGCGCGGCTGCTGCCTCCGATCTTCGCCTCGGCTTCGGGTTCGGTGCGGGCGCACCTCGGCGGAGATCCGTTCGAATCCCTCATTCAGGAACACAGGAAGATCGAATCCTGCCTTCGCGAGATGGAGCATACGCCCACCGGCAACGTCGGAGAGCGGACCAGGCTCTACATCACGCTGCGGCGCACGCTCGCCAAGCACGCGATGGCGGAAGAGGACGTCGTGTACCCGATGCTGCACGACGAAGCCGGCGCCAGGGAGGACAGCAAACGTCTGTACGATGAACATGCGGACGTCAAGATCCACCTGTATGAGCTCGAGCAGTGCCTTAGAAACAATCAGGACTGGACCGGCCGCGTCCGTTCCCTCAGCAATCTCATCTCCAGCCATGTGCGCGATGAAGAGGAAGTAGAGTTTCCGAAACTCCGCCGCGCGCTCGATAACCGCCAGAAGAGATCCCTCTCCGCCGGCATTCACCGCGAAGAGGCGATGGTTCTGTAGAGCCCGCGATCCCCTCGGCGCCCCTGGACGGGGCGTCCGCGGGGCAGGGATCACTCGCCCTCCACCGTATCTCTGTCGGGGGGGAGAACTGCGCGAGTAGGACCAATCAGCTCACGCACCTTATCGCAAAGTACCCCGACTTCGAACGGCTTGGCCAGAGCGGCATTCGCACCCAGATGGATCGCTGTCTCGACATCACTATGACCCGACATGGCGATCAACTTCACGTGAGGAAACTGCTTCCGGATTCGGATGATGATCTCCGTTCCCGCCTGCTCGGGCAGAAAAAGATCGGTAATAATGAGGTTCACCGGACTGCGCCGCAGATCATCCAGAGCCTCGCTCCCGATGCCGAACCCGCGGACCTCATACCCGGCTTCCTCAAGCGACTGCTGAATCAGGTTGCGAATCGCCTCCTCGTCATCGATCACGGCAACCGACTTGATCCGATTCGGAGTCTCAAGCACCACCCGCAGCTTCTCAACGAGCTGCATCGGCGAGAAGGGCTTGGCCAGAAAATGCACGCCTGGATCAAGAACGCCTTGGTGTACGATCGCGTTTTCGGTATATCCCGAAATGTACAAAACTTTCAACTCCGGGCGCTTCAAAGAGAGGAATTCCGCCAGGTGCCGCCCATTGAGCTTTGGCATGATCACGTCGGTCACGAGAACGTGAACCGGGCCATTGTGCCGCTCCAGGGCCAGGATGGCTTCCGCGCCGCTGGATGCTTCGATCACGGTATATCCGTGCTGCAGCAGCGAGTCGGCAATGAACTCACGGACGCCTGGGTCGTCTTCGGCCACCAGCACAGTTTCGTTTCCTCGGACCGCTTCCGTCGCTCGGATCGGCGAATCGGTTGCGGTGGTCGCTCCGGTTGCGACGGGTAGATATACTTTGAATGTCGTGCCCACGCCCAACTCGCTGTAGACGCTGATGTGACCGCCGCTCTGCTTGACGATCCCGTGAACCGTCGAGAGGCCAAGTCCGGTACCTTCGCCGACCTCCTTCGTTGTGAAGAATGGGTCGAAGATTCGCGGCAGATGCTCGGGGGGAATGCCGACCCCGTTGTCGGCGATACTGAGCAGTACGTATGGGCCGGGCGTCACGTCCAGGCGTGTGCTGCAGTAGGACTCATCCAAATAGGCCCTGTTAGTCTCGATGGTCAACTGGCCTCCCCTCGGCATCGCATCCCTAGCGTTGATCGCGAGGTTCAGAATGACCTGCTCCAATTGCGATGGGTCCACGCGCGCCAGATCGAGGTCCTTTTCCAGAACCAGGACAATTTCCCTATCTTCCTGAATCAGTCGTCGGAGCATCGGTTCCAGCTGGGTGATGCAGTCGTTGACATCGATCACCCGCGGATCCAGGACTTGCCTGCGGCTGAAAGCGAGCAGTTGCGCCGTCATCTGGGCGGCCCGATTTCCGGCGCTTTGAATGAGGTCCGCCGTTTTCACAGCCGGATCGTTTTCCCGAAGGGCGCCTTTGAGCATGTGCGCATAACCGTTGATAACTGTGAGCAGGTTGTTGAAATCATGGGCGATCCCGCCGGCAAGCTGTCCGATCGCCTCCATCTTCTGGACCTGATGCAGTTTCTCTTCCGCAGCCCGCCGCTGTCCTGCTTCTTCGGCCAACTGGGCGGTTCGCTCCCAAACCAGGGCGTCCAGGTTCTGATTCAGATTGCGAAGCTCCTGTTCGCGGGTCATCAACATCCGGCCCGATTGCGCGATCGCCTTTCCTAACTGGCCGATCTCATCGCCCTCTGTCGGCATAGCCAGGAGGGCTTCTCCCTCAACCACGCGATACGCATTGATTCGAATCAATTCCAGGCGTCTCGCGATGCCCGTCACGAACAATACAATCGCAAGACTTCCCCCAAAAAATGCGACCAGCGCGCTCACGTAAGTTGCCATCATCAGGCGCCTTCGTGTTGCGGTTTCAGCTCCGATCCGAGCGATCCAAAGCTCTGCCTCGTGAGATCGCATCTCCGCAAGCGCACGATCCATCTCGGCTCGGAGCCGCCGGTCTTCGGCAAGCCCGACGGAAGCATCGTTTCCGTACTGTTCCGCCAGGGAGGTCAGGATGGAAATTCGTCTTTGCGCGAGTTCGCCGACGGCACCGAGCCGCGCCAATTGCTCGGGGCTGTCTTGAAGTCCGCTTCGCACGCGGTCCAGCCGTTGGGGAAGATCGCGTCGAAGCTGTTCGAGTGGCGCCAGAAATTCCTTATCTCCCGTTAGCAGGTAGCTGCGCACGCCGCTCCCCGCATCTGTGTGGGATGTGATCATCAGTTGAATACTACTGCCGATTCGAAATGCTCTGGAGATCCCGTCGGAGAGGTTGCTACGCTGCTTTTGCAGCATATGTATGCTGACGACACACAGTAGGATGCAGAGGAGGGGAATGCTGATGACGACCATTCCCTTAAATCGCAGCGGCGAATCCATCCAGATCCGGTTCAGCCTCCGCGGGAAGGAGTATTTGGCAGGCTTCTCCATGAGGGCGATATCTCCTCAGCAAGCGAGCCCCAGAAGGCACGATCTTTCGCTCCGACGGCTTCAGCTATGTAAGGAGTATACGAAATGCCTTGGTTGGTATGCGCAGGATCATTGCGCGGCGGAGTTTCCGGACCCGGCCAGAGCTGACCGGGTCCGGATTCAGGTCAGAACCGCAGGCGCATGCCCAATTGGACATTGCGGGTGAAGTTCAACTGCGAAACCGGCAGAATCCCGAAATCCGCGCCGGCCGGATTGGTCGACGGCGGGTCGCCCCGCAGCGGCGTGTTGAAGGCATTGAACGCCTCTCCGCGGAACTCGAACTGCCACCGCTCATTGAGATTGAACTTCTTTGAAACCATCAGGTCGATCTGGGGCGCCGTGTGGCTCCGAAGCTGGTGGAAGCGATTCGGCAGTTCCCGGTACTCGAACGGCCGCAACTGCCGCCAGCATTCGTTGAACCGCGTGCGGTCGTTGAAGAACCAGTTCGACTCGGAGCGGTTGCCTACGCGCGGATCGCCACAGCGGAACTCCCAGTCACGCCATGCACCAAGCGGGACACCGGACTGATAGATCACGGTTGTGTTCAGCGTCCAGCCGCCGAGTAGAAACTGGGACGGTCCGCGAAGATCGGTCATGAATTTCCGGCCCCTCCCGAACGGAAGGTCCCAGATGCCGGCGAAGGTGAAATTGTGCGAACGGTCCTCGGCCGCCACCTGGCTGATCGGCGTGCGCCACTCGAAGGAGAACTCGTCGCGCCAGACGCGCTCCATCATCTTGGACCATGTGTAGGCCATGATCCAGGTGACCGCCCCGACCGAGGAGCGGTCGCCGAAGGAGCGCTTCTCGAAGCGCATCTGGAGGCCGTTGTACCAGGCCCGGCCCCAGGGGTTGATCGAGTTTCGCACGCTGTTGAACTGCGGAATACGCCGCAGCAGTTCACGCCGCGAGATGTTCGGCGATGCGCCAAGGGCGCGGTTGGCCGGCAGGATCCCGAACCACGGATTTGGAACGGCCGTCTGGAAGAAGCCCGGATTGCTCTGGGCTGCATCGTAGTCGGCGCGGCTCATCTCGGAAAGCTGCATGGTCCGGGGCTCCTTGTTCGTCAGGCTCCCCACATAGGAGGCTTCGACTACCATGCTGCCGGGCAGTTCGCGCTCAATCGTGTATGACCACTGGAACGTTCGCGGTATCGGCCGGTTGCGAGCATCGAAGTCGATACCGGCGCCGACGTTCGTCTCGATCCCCAGACTGGCGCCCAGCGGCCGGACAATCCCGTCCGGAAAGGGGTTTTCAAGCGAATAGCGCCCGGTCAAGCCGCTGCTCGGGGTGCGGTCGGCATCGAGCGAACGCACGTAGTCCGTATTCAGGCTGAACCCGGTGGCGAAGTTGCCCTGCGTCGCGGTTCTATGGAAGATGCCGAATCCACCGCGCATGACGGTCTTGTTCATCATGTTCCAGGCGAAGCCAAAGCGCGGCTGGATATTGGAGAAGTCCCAGTTGTAAACACGGCGGGGGTTGCCCCGATTGCCTGCAAACAGCGGGCCTCCGCGGATGGCATCGGGAGCCGCCGGATAGTTGGCGTTTTGTGCCGCCAGCGTCTGCCAGCGCGCCACGGCGGCGCCGCTGAACGGTTGGACCGACTCGAAGTCGAACCCGTTTAGCAGGCGGTTGTGGATCTCATACAACGGGAATTGGACGTCGTAGCGCAGGCCGATGTTCAGCGTGAACCGCGACGTCACCTTCCAGTCGTCCTGGACGAAACCCGCCAGGTACGGCTCACGGCGCAGGAACGTGTCGTTGAATGGAATCGATCCGCTCCAGATGTTGCCGAGCAGCAGGTCAGCGATCGAACTGCCGTCCCGCACGCCCTGGCCCACGCCGAAATATTGGCGCGACCACTGGCCGTTGAAGTTCAACTGGCTCGTCGATGCGCCCGAAGCGCGATTGTGCCGGATTAGTTGCGCCCATTCCATGCCGTACTTGAACGCGTGACGGCCCCGCGTCTCCGCGACGTTCGCCTGGAAGTTGATCTGTTGCCGCGAACTCTGGTTGATGAACTGGTTGCCGAACAGTTCGCGGTAGCCGCTGTTAGTGATGCGGGGCATCAGCCGGCTCGGGAAGGTGTCCACCTGCGGAATGTTCCGAATGCCAACCTTGTCGAAGGTGAACTCCGGATCGGAGACGTTCGGGAAATTCTGCACGAAGCGGTTGTAATTGGCCTGAATGTGGAACAGCCGCGTCGGCGAGAGCGTCTTGTCGTAGCTTACCACCCAGTTCCAGTCGCGCCGGACCGTTCCGTCCATGTTTCCCCAACGCGCCGGCGGGTCGAACCCCGTTTGATCGCGGAACTCGCTGCCGTCCTGGAAGGTAAACAGCACGTTGAGCCGGTCATTGTCGGTCAGCACCTTGTCATAGCGCATCATCGGCTGCTCATAGCGATACTTGCCGAGGTTGTCCGGGCGCGTAAAGTTATTCACCAGAGATTGCGGCTGGAAGTTTGGGGCGGGATAGAAGTTCAGGATCGCGCGCCCGATCGGGTTGATCCGCGATGCCGGAATGCGATTGCCGGGGAAGGGCTGCCGGACGTAGACGCCGCCCGATCGGCAGTTGGTGCCGGGTTCGGTACAGGGAACCGACGTCATGGGGTCGTAGACTTGAATCGGTCCGGTCTGACCCTGTGGAGTGAAATTGAAATCGCCGTTGCGGATCTCCATCGGCGGTACGCTGACGTTCGAAGGGAAGGGAACTCGTTCGCGCCAGCCCTCAAAGGAGAAGAAGACAAAATCCTTGTCCTTGCGGATCGGGCCGCCGATCACGCCGCCGAACTGGTGCTGGTTCCGGAAGCCGCGGCCCACGCCCAGCGCGTTATTCTGCCGGGTGTTGGCGTCCAGGATTCGGTTCCGCCAGAACTCGAAGACCGATCCGTGCCAGTCATTGGTGCCGGATTTCAGCGTCGTCGAGACGTGGCCGCCGCCCGACCGCCCGTACTGCGAGTCATAGGTGTTCACCATGACCTTCATCTCCTGGACGGCCTCCACGTTGGGCGCCAGGTTGAAGGTGCCATTCGTCGAAATCGGCGCTCCGTTGAGCAGAAACTGATTGGTTCCCGTGCGGCCGCCGTTCATCGTGAATGATCCGTTGACGTCCCACGCACGCGTTCCGGAGAAACCCGTCGAGCCGAACGTGCGCTGCGTGAACATGACGCCCGGCGAAAGCCGCATCAGCATGTAGGACTGCCGGCCGTTTAACGGAATCTCCTGCATCTTCACCGGATCGAAAACCAGTCCGCGCGAGGCCGTCGCTGTCTGGATCAGGTCCTGCTCGCCGACGACTGTGATCTCCTGCGAGACCTGCCCCAACTGCAGCCCGAAGGTCAGGTTCAGCTTGTCGGCCGTCTGCAGCACGATGCCGGTTCGCCGCTCGGTTTGAAAACCGTCTGCGGAAACGAGGATCGTATAAGTTCCCGGATCCAGTCCGCCCAGGCTGTATATACCGCGCTCATTCGTTCTGGTTTCGCGGCTGACGTTCGTGTCTTCCTTCGTCGCGCGAACCGTCGCATTCGGAACCGGCGCCCTGGCCGGATCGAGTACCTCGCCGAGTATTGTCGCCCGATACTCTTGCGCAATCATGAACTGCGAAAGCGCACAGGTAACGGCGGCGACGCGCAAAATTCCCCTCATCTCACCCTCCGGTAATGAAAAAACATTTAGTCGAGAATAAGGGGAACAGAGGCGGCTGTCAATTAGGACTGAGATTAAAGTGGATTAATGTCGTTCTGATAAAAAATACGGCGGGAAACTGGCATGATAGTTACCACTCTTGTCCAAATTAGTTTCCGCACCAAACGGCTGGGACAGCATCTGAGGATCTCGCCGCCGCTGCTGATCC
>JBKBWD010000062.1:0-30979 GCA_046289265.1 Bryobacteraceae bacterium
GGATGGTCGTGGAAAACCAATATCCTACGAGATCGGAAACGCCGTCAGTGTTTGGTTGCGGCTACGCCGCGCTGTGAATGTACCGGATTCCTGTGACGCGGTTTTCCTTCGAGACAACCACCTCGCGCACCACGCAATCGGGGAAGATTGTCAGCAGCCCCGCGCGCGCCGCGGGGATGATATGTACGTCGGCGGAGTTGTATTTCGCCACCACGTCGCAGCCGGCCATGCAGTTGCCGCAGAAGTGGCAGGCCGGGCGCCCCTTCCCAGGGCGCGAGAGCGTCGCCTTCCGGACATGCACGATCTTAATTCCGAGCTTGGCCGCGCCCCGCTGGACCAGGATGTCGCTGCACTTCATCGGTACCGGCGGCAGGAAGATGCCGCCCGGCAGGTCCTCGAGGTGATCCAGATTGCCGCAGACCCCGACCTCGCGTTCGACCTTGTCGTAGTAGGGCGCCAGGTCGTCGTAGCCGAGCGGCCAATCCTCGCCGGCGCCCTCGATAGACCGCCCCTTGAAATCGCGCTGGCTGAACCGCAGCGAGACCGCGTTCCACAGCAGCGTCTTGCCGCCCACGCCCCTCGCACGCTGGGAATCGAACCCCGGCTTGCCTGGTTTCATGGTTGGGATGTGGCGGTTGGGAAATTCAAACGGCATCGCGTGTGTGTTGAAGTCCGTGCGGGTGTTGATCCGCGGGCCTCCCTCGACGACCGCCAGGTTGACTCCCTGCCGCGCGAGATGGGCGGCAAGGGTTCCCCCGGCGGCGCCGGAGCCGACGACGATGACGTCAAAGGTTTCCATAGGCCGTGGGAATAGATCATATCTCAGAAAACGGGATATGATGCATCGAAGATGGATGAAACTTTCAGCAGCCAACTCGTCGAGCGCCTGGCGGCGATCCCTTATACCGGCGCGATCATCGACATTCTGGACGAGATGGGCTACACCAATCAGAGCCTGCCCGAGCAGATCCAGGCGCTCTCGCCGGGCCAGACGCTGGCGGGCCGCGCTTATACCGTGACCGGCGAACCTACCGACAGCACCGATCCGGACGTGGTCTTTGCGCCCTACCTCCGGATGCTGGGCTGCCTCAAGAAAGACGACGTGCTCGTCACCCAGCCGAATGACAACTACTCCGCGCATCTCGGCGAACTCTCGGCCGAAACGGCGCAGTACCGCGGCGCGCGCGGAGCCGTAATCGACGGCGGCTGCCGCGATACCGAGTACATTGTCAAGCTCGGCTTCCCGGTCTTCTGCCGGTACCGCACGCCGCGCGACATCCGGGGCCGCTGGCGCCTGGTGGAGAGCAATGTTCCGATTCAGATCGGGCGCGCGACGATCCGTCCCGGCGACTTCATCGTCGGGGACCGCGACGGTGTGCTCGTCATTCCGGTGGAGATCGCCGAAGAGGTGATTACCAAGGCCGAGGAGGTGGTGCACACCGAGGATCTCGTCCGAAAATCAGTCCTCGAGGGCATGCTGCCGATCGACGCCTACGAGAAGTACGGTCGCTTCTAAGCCGCGAGCTTATGCATCTGCCGGAGGCGGTCCGCCTCTTCATCGAGCAGCAGGCGAACTCTGTCCCGTTCGCCGATCTGAAGCGCGCGGCGGCGGCGCTCTCGGAAGCCTATCGAAGCGGCGCTTCGCTGGCGAGCCTGAGGCTGCCTCCGGCGCACCGTGTGGCGGCTTACCTGGTGACTCGCATGCCCGCGACCTACGCGGCCGCGTTTCGCGTGCTTGAGGCGACCCTGGACGGCCTTGGCGGATCAACCGTGACGACGGTGCTCGACGCTGGCGCCGGCACGGGAGCCGCCACGCTGGCTGCCCGCGAACTCTTTCCCGGCGCCGCCGCGACGCTGATTGAAGCGGAGCCTTCGCTCCTTGCCGCCGGCCGCGAGGTGCTCCCCGAGGCCGAGTGGCGCCAGGCCGATCTCCGCAGGATCTCCAGCTTCGAGCCCCACGACCTCGTTCTGGCCAGCTATACGCTCGGAGAACTTCCCTCCGAAGAGGCCATCCGCCTGGCCGAACGTCTCTGGGCCGCCGCGCACGTCGCCTTCGTCCTGATCGAGCCGGGAACGCCCAGAGGGTTTGCGCTCGTCCGCGAGATTCGCGCGCGCCTGATCGCGGCCGGCGCGCGAATGGCGGCTCCGTGCCCCAGCGCGGCCGAATGCCCGATGCGCGATCCGGACTGGTGCCATTTCGGAGCCCGTGTCGAACGTTCCAGGCTCCACCGCCGGATGAAGGAGGGAAGTCTTAGTTATGAGGACGAAAAGTACAGTTACGTCGCACTGGCAAAGGGGGAGACGAACCCGGTCCCCGCGCGGATCCTTCGCAGGCCGGCCCAGCAACCGGGCCTGATCACGCTGGAACTCTGCCGCGCTCCGGAGACCGCCACCTCGCGGATTCCGCATCGCGACCGCGAACGCTTCCGCGCCGCGCGCAAGGCGGGATGGGGCGATCCCTGGAGCGGAGTGTGACGGCGCCGGAGGCCAGTTGGGCCAGCATGATATCTTGTATCCGAGGTCTCGGGTTGCCCGTTTTGCTGCTGCTCATCGTCGCTTCTGCATTGCTCGCCCAGGAGCCTGCGGCGAATCATTTCGAGAAGAAAATCCGTCCTGTCCTTGCGACTCGCTGCTATCCGTGTCACTCGTCGGAATCCAAGTCCCCGATGGGCGAACTGGTGCTTGACACGAAGGCCGGCACGCGCAAAGTGGTGGTTGCCGGGAAGCCGTCCGAGAGCCGCCTCCTGAAGGCCCTGAGTTACACAGATCCGCACATCCAGATGCCTCCCACCGGCAAGCTCCCCGACCAGGTGATCGCCGATTTCGAAGCCTGGATCGCGGCGGGCGCGCATGATCCCCGGCCGGATGGCGAAAATACCGCACAGGCGCAGGGCATGGATATCGAAACCGGCCGCACATGGTGGGCCTTCCAACCCGTGCGCCGGCGTGAGCCTCCCGAAGTGACCGATGCCGCCTGGCCGCGCACGCGAATCGATCGCTTCCTGCTTGCCGCGCTCGAAAGGAAAGAGCTTGGTCCCTCTCCGCAGGCCGATGCCCGAACGCTGATCCGCCGCGCAACGCTCGATCTGACGGGCCTCGCTCCCACCTACAAAGAAGTAGAGGCCTTCGCCGCCGACGCCGCTCCCGACGGCTACGAACGTCTCATCGAGCGCCTGCTCGCCTCACCACATTACGGGGAGCGCTGGGGCCGCTACTGGCTCGATGTCGCGCGGTATGCGGAGGACAACCCGACCACCGAAGCCACCAATCAGCCCTATCCTTACGCCTGGCGCTACCGCGACTGGGTGATCGAATCGCTGAACAACGACGTCCCCTACGACCGCTTCGTCCAACTTCAGCTTGCCGCCGACTGGCTCGCGGGCGCGACCCGGCGCGACCTGCCCGCTCTCGGCTTCCTCGGCGCCGCTCCGGTCTATCACAAGGATGCGCGGTTGTCGAAAGAGGTCATCGAAACTATCGCGTCTGACGATTGGGACGAGCGCGTCGATACTGTCACGCGCGGCCTCCTGGGGCTCACGGTTGCCTGCGCGCGCTGTCACGATCACAAGTTCGATCCGGTTACCACGAAGGACTATCACGCACTGGCCGGCGTCTTCGCCTCAAGCGCCGCCGTTGCCCGTCCGCTTGAGGATGTGGACCCCGAGACGGAAAAGCGTTTCCTTTGGATTCAGAAACAGCTCATTCACCTGGACTACGTTGCCCGCCTGCTCAGCGGCGAGCCTGGAACCAAACCGGACGAGTCCGCACGCAAGGTGGTGCGCTTTAAACAGGAGGCCGCGCGGCTCAGGGCCGAACTCGAACGCATCGGCGAGCGATACCCGGCGCTATGGAAGCTGCTCGAACCGTATGGGAATTTCGAGAAATCGGGCCCGGCGAATCGCCGGGGCCAGGGCGTCGATCCGGAGGCGCCATTCGTCCACGCGGTGTACGACGCCGGACTCTGGATTGACGGAAGCGACCCGGACCTGACGCACATGGACTACCGGCCCGACACTCCGCGCGACCTGCCCGTCTTCCTTCGAGGCAACGTCGCGACACCGGGTGAAACCGCCTCGCGGCGCTTTCTTTCCGTGCTCGCCAAGAACGACGAGCCGTTCCGCCGCGGCGCCGGCCGGCTGGATCTCGCGGAGAGTATCTTCACGGATGCCGCGCCGCTCGCCGCACGCGTCATGGTGAACCGCGTCTGGGCGTGGCATTTCGGCGCTCCGCTTGTGGCCACGGCCAGCGACTTCGGCACGCAGGGAGAGAAGCCTTCGCATCCGGAACTGCTCGATGATTTAAGCGCCCGCTTCATCGAGAACGGCTGGTCGCTCAAGTGGCTCCATCGGGAGATCATGCTGTCGGCGGCCTACCAGCAGTCGAGCCGTCCCCGGGCCGAGGCCGAGGGCGCCGATCCGACGAACAGGCTTCTCTGGCGGATGAACCCGCGGCGTCTGGATATTGAAGCCTGGCGCGACTCGATCCTGCAGGCCGCCGGATCGCTCGATCGACGGATGTATGGTCCTTCGCCCGATCTGGAGGACGATGCCAATACGCGCCGCACCGTGTATGCGAAGGTGAGCCGCAGCCGCCTGCACGCGATTCTTCGGCTTTACGATTTCCCCGACCCATCGCAGCACAGCCCGGCGCGTGAGCTTACTACCACGCCGCTGCAACAGTTGTTCGTGATGAACAGCCCGTTCCTCCAGGAACAGGCCGCGCTGCTCACCAAGCGTGTCGAGGCGGAACCGGACAACGCCGCTAAAGTCCGGGCGATTTACCGTTATGTGCTCGCGCGCAATCCCGGCGCCAGGGAGCTGGACCTCGCGCTCAGCTATCTGGCGCACAATTCGCTGCGGGAGTTTGCGCAGGCGCTGCTCGCAACCAACGAGATGATCTTCTGGCCATGACCGATCACAAACTCTCTCGCCGCTCCTGGATCGCTTCGGTCTGCGGAGGCTTCGGCTCCGTCGGGCTGGCCGGAATGTTCGCCGCTGACCGGGCCGCCGCATCCGTGCGGTCTCGCGGCCCTCACTTCACGCCCAAGGCCAAGCATGTCATCTTCCTGTTCATGACCGGCGGACCGTCCCAGATGGACATGTTCGATCCTAAGCCGGCTTTGGCGAAGTACGAGGGCCAACGGCCCGAGTCCGTCGATTTGCGGACCGAGCGCGTGACGGGCGGTCTGCTGCCGTCGCCATTTGCGTTCAGGAAATACGGCCGCAACGGGATCGACGTCAGCGAACTGCTGCCGAACCTGGCGGCCGCGATCGACGAGATCTGCGTGCTCAAGTCGGTCTATACGTTCAACCCGACCCACACGCCCGCGCGCAACCTGATTCATTCGGGTAATATCACGTCGACGCGTCCGTCGTTGGGCGCGTGGGTCTCGTACGGGCTCGGAAGCGAGAATGCCAATCTGCCCGGCTTCGTCGTCCTCAGTCCGGGCGCCCGGGGCGGCAGCCTGTGGCGTTCGGGATTCCTCCCGGCCGAGCATCAGGGGACGCATTTTGACAACTCTGAGGTCACCCCGGACAAGATGATCCGGTATCTGCGGAATACGGAGCTTGATTCGCAGCAGCAGCGGCGGCAGCTCGACCTCGTCCAGGCGCTCAACCGGGAGCATGCCGCCTCCTTTGGCGCCGACGCCTTCCTGGAGGGGCGAATTCAGGCGATGGAGACCGCCTACCGGATGCAGATGGAGGCGCTCGATGTCTTCGACCTCGGTAAGGAGCCCGAGCCGACCCGTGAGGAGTACGGCTCCACGCCCTTCGCCAACGGCTGCCTGCTGGCGCGCCGCCTGGTGGAGAAGGGCGTGCGGTACGTCCACGTCTATTACGGGCCGGGACAGCCCTGGGACGATCACAAGGAGATCAATCAGAACCTGCGTGAGCGCTGCCCGGACATGGATCGCGCCTCGGCCGCGCTCATCCGTGACCTGAAGCGCCGCGGGCTGCTGGATGAGACGCTCGTCGTCTGGGGCGGGGAATTCGGCCGGACGCCGGTTTCGGAGAATGGCGACGGCCGCGACCACAACCCTTACGGCTTCACCATGTGGATGGCCGGCGGCGGCGTCCAGGGCGGGATCTCCTACGGCGAAACGGACGAATTCGGGTTCAAGGCGATTGAGAACCGAGCTTCCATTCACGATCTGCACGCGACGATCCTGCACCAGCTAGGCATCGACCACGAGCGCCTCACCTACCGCTATGCGGGCCGCGACTTCCGCCTGACCGACGTGCACGGCAACGTGATCCGCGAGATCCTGATTTAAGAGATGGATCGCGGACAGATGAATGTACAGCCGACGTGGGAGGACGTTGCGCTTCGCTATATCCTCGAAGGCACGGCGACGCATACCGGCCGCGAGTTCTTCGATGCACTGGTGAAGTTTCTCTGCCGCGCCCTCGAAGTCAAAGGCTCGTGGGTGACCGAGTATCTGCCCGAGTCCCGACGTCTCCGCGCGCTGTCCTTCTGGTTCGAGGACCGGTACATCCCCGACTATGAGTACGACATCGCCGGCACACCCTGCGAGCCCGTCGTTGAGAAGAGCTGTCTGATTCATTACCCGGAGAACGTGATCTCCCTCTTTCCCGCCGATCCCGACCTGAAGCGACTGAATGCGGTGAGCTATCTGGGCGCGCCGCTGCTCAGTGTGGGAGGCGATGTCCTGGGACACCTGGCCGTGCTCCACTCGAGCAAGTTAGAGCTGACCCCGAGGGTGGAGGCGCTCTTCCGGATCTTCGGCGACCGCGCGACCGCCGAACTGCGACGCCTCCGGGCCGAGGCCGCGGTGCGGGAGCGCGAACAGAAGCTTTCGCGCCTGGTCGACAGCGCCCTCGACGCCATTATCGAACTCGACGGCGATCTCGCGGTCGCCCAGGCGAATCGCGCGGCTGAAACCACCTTCCGCTGCGAGGCAGGCGCCATGGCCGGCAGCGACTTCCGCGGCTACCTTGCCGGGGAGAGCGGCCGGAAACTGTCGCGCCTCGCCGAAGAGCTCCAGGCGACGCGGGAAGGGAAGCAGTCGCTCTGGGTCCCGAACGGCTTCACTGCGTTGCGGCCCGACGGGAGCGAGTTCCCCGCGGAGGCGAGTCTTTCCCGCTTCGAAGTCAACGGCCGGTCGCACTTTACCCTGATCCTCCGTAACGTGCATGACCAGCGCGAAGCGGAGCGTAGAATCGAGGTCCTCACCACCGAGTCCGGCTATCTGAAGAACGAACTCGAGGAGCTGTACGGCGTCAAGGACGTCGTCGGACAGTCGCGCGCGATGCTCGACCTGTTCGAAGACATCAGCCGCGTGGCGCCCACCGATTCTACCGTCCTGATCTATGGAGAAACCGGCACTGGAAAGGAACTCGTCGCTCGCTCGGTCCATGCCGCCAGCAGCCGCGCCGGCCGGCCCCTCATCAAGGTGAATTGCGCGGCCATCCCGGCCGCGCTCATGGAGAGCGAGTTTTTCGGACACGAGCGCGGCGCTTTCACCGGCGCGACACAACGGCGCGAAGGACGATTTGCGCTTGCCGACGGTGGGACGATCTTCCTGGACGAGATCGGCGAGCTGCCGGTCGAGCTTCAGCCCAAGCTGCTGCGCGTGCTGCAGGAGGGCGAGTTCGAACCGGTGGGTAGCTCGCGCAGCCGGACCGTTAACGTCCGGGTGATCGCGGCGACCAACCGTGAGCTGCAGGGGGAGATCCAAGCGGGGCGCTTCCGCGAGGACCTATACTACCGGCTCAGCGTCTTCCCCGTGCACGTGCCGCCGCTGCGCGAGCGCGGGCGCGACATTGAACTGCTGGCCGGGGTCTTCGCCGAGAAGATCTGTCGCAGGATCGGCTGCAAGCCCGTCACCCTGACGCCGCAATGCATTCGCCGCCTGCAGTCGTATCACTGGCCCGGCAATGTCCGCGAGTTACAGAACGTGATCGAACGCGGTGTGATCACCGCGAGGGACGGACGGCTGAACCTCGACACCGCGCTGCCGCGAACCGCGCCCGCCGCGATACCGGCGGATCACGCGTCGCCGCACACGGCGCAGGAGCTCAGGGACCTGGAGCGGGCGAACCTGCTCCGGGCGCTGGAGAGCGCGTCGTGGCGGGTTTCAGGGCCGAACGGCGCGGCCTCGCTGCTCGGGCTGCCGCCATCGACGCTGGCGTCCCGTATGAAGGCGCTCGGAATTCGGCGCCCTCGCGGAGATTGATTTGCGAGATTTCGCGACTTGCGAGATCCCGAGATTCGCATTCTTTGGTAAGTGTATGAAACTCAACGCGATCGGGAATGGCGTCGTGTGTGCATCTCCTTTGTCCGAGGCGAAAGCCAAATCAAAAAAGGAGATACGAACATGTCAACCCAATCGACTCAAGTCAGAATCGTCAACGGAGTGAACGTCGACGACCTCTTCAAAACGATCGAAGCCGTCAAGGCGACCCCGGCCATTGCGGATTTCAAATTCCGGGTCCGCAATGAGTGGGTGGATTGCGGGTACAACCGTTCCACGGTGACGGGCTTCTACGGCGCCATGGAAGAGATGAACCACGCCGGGAAGTTCGTCATGGAAGCCGATGAGCCGGCCATCCTGCTCGGGACCGACAAGGGCGCGAACCCGGTGGAACACCTGCTGCACGCTCTGGCCGCCTGCGTCACCACGGCGATGGTGTACCACGCTGCCGCCCGGGGAATCCGGATCGAGGAGGTCGAGTCCTCGCTCGAAGGCGATCTGGACCTGCGCGGTTTCCTGGGAATCGACCCGACGGTGCGGAACGGATACCAGGACGTCCGGATGAAGTTCAAGATCAAGGCAGACGTTTCCGACGATCAGCTCCAGGAACTGGTGCAGCTTGGGCCCAAGTTCTCGCCCGTTTTCGATTCGATCACCCGGGGCGTGCCGGTGTCGGTAAGCGCCGAGCGCAAGTAGTGCCAGCGGGGGCGCCGGGGCCGGTCAGACGCGACTCGGCTCCGGGTGCACCCAGGGTTTGCGGTACGGCCGGCGCAGCTGCCGGTTCGCCTCGTCGTCGCCGATGACGCGGTGCTTGTCCGGATCCCAGGCGAGCGTGCGGCCGAGTTTCATCGCCATGTTCGCCAGGATGCAGCTTGTGGTCGAGATGTGACCCTGTTCGATATCGGCGCCGGGCTTGCTCCGGGCGTCGATTGCGGCCAGGAAATCCTTCATGTGGTAGCGGATGGCGGGCGCGACGTGACGCTCGAGCGCCTCTTCGGTCTTGTCCTCGGGATACTGTTCCAACTCGTAGGTGACGTCCTTGTGAATGGGATCGCCCTTTTCCGGGATGAAATCGTAGCTCATGACGCTGGCCTTGAGCGTTCCCTTGTCGCCGTAGATCGTTGCGCCCCAAGGATACTTCGGATCGGGCGGGTGGCCCCAGGAGCGGTGCTGCCAGACGATGCGGAGGTCGTCGTATTCGAACGTCGCGGTCTGAGTGTCCGGGATGTTCGCCTTGCTGGCCTTGTCCACCAGGATGCCCCCGGTTGAGGCGATGCGCTTCGGCCAGCCGAGATCGAGCATCCAACGGACCATGTCGAGCATGTGGATGCACATGTCGCCCATGATGCCGTTGCCGTACTCCTCGAAGGCCCGCCAGCGGCGCGGATGGACAAGCTCGTTATACGGGCGCATCGGCGCGGGGCCGGTCCACATCTCGTAGTCGAGATAATCGGGCGGCGCCGTGTCGGGTGGATTAGCCCGGGCGCGCATATGGTAGTAACAGTAGATCTCGATGTGCGCGATTTTGCCGAGCTTTCCTTCCCGAATGAAGCGGTCGCGCGCTTCCACCAGGTGCGGCGTGCTGCGCCGCTGCGTTCCCACCTGGACCACGCGGTTATACTTCCGCGCGGCCGCCAGCATCGCCTGGCCCTCGATGACATCGACGCTGATCGGCTTCTGCACGTAGACGTCGGCGCCGGCCTTGACGGCTTCTATCATTGGCAGGGCGTGCCAGTGGTCGGGCGTGCCGACAATCACGATATCGAGGTCCTTCTCTTTGAGCATCTCGCGGTAGTCCGAATACGTCCGCGGCGTCTTCTTCGACGCCTGGCGCGACGCCACAAGCTCGGCGGCCTGGGCGAGCATCCGCTTATCGACATCGCAAAGCGAAACCACCTCGACCGGGGCGACCTGGATCAGGCGCAACAGGTCGCACTTGCCGTACCAGCCGGCGCCGATCAGGCCGACGCGGCGCGGCTTGTCCTGGGCATAACCTGCCATCGAGCCGGCCAGGCCCGCGGCGGTGGTGGTGAGAAAGCTGCGGCGATTCATGAGTTCTCCTTGAGTACCCTTCAGAAAGAGTATAAACGGGCCGGACGGCGCGGCGCGAACGGCCCGTGATAGAGTGGCGATATTCCAACATGAGAGCGGCATTCTACGAAGGACACCGAACGATTCGGATCGGCGACTGTCACCCGGTCCCGCCCGGTGCCGGCCAAGTGCAGATCCAGGTCTCGCACTGCGGCATCTGCGGCACCGACCTCCATATCTTCCATGGCAACATGGACCACCGCGTCACCTTCCCTCAGGTGATCGGACATGAAATGTCGGGCGTGATCCGGGCGGTGGGCGAAGGCGTGGCCGAGTGGGCTGCGGGGGACCGCGTCACGGTGCGCCCGCTCGATCCGTGCGGCGTCTGTCCGGCCTGCCGTGCCGGCCACAGCCACATCTGCCAGAAGCTGAAATTCATCGGAATCGACGCACCCGGAGCGATGCAGGGGATTTGGACGGTCCCGGCCCACACGCTGCACCGGCTGCCGGAGAATCTCTCGCTCGAACATGGCGCGCTGATCGAGCCGCTGGCGGTCGCTTGCCATGACGTGCGGCTCGGAGAAGTGAAGCCCGGCGAGTTCGCCGTTGTTCTCGGCGGAGGCCCGATCGGCGTGCTGGTGGCGCTGGTGGCGAAGCACCAGGGCGCGCGGGTCGTCGTCTCCGAGGTCAATCCCTTCCGGCTGCGGCTCGCCGCGGAGTTGGGGCTGGAAGCGGTAAATCCGACGGAAACCGACCTGATCGCACTGGTCGAGCAGGAGACGGGCGGAGCGGGCGCCGACGTGGTCTTCGAGGTCTCCGGCTCTGTTGCCGGCGCGGAGGTCATGACGAAACTCGCGCGCGTGCGGGGCCGCCTGGTCGTCGTGGCGATCTTTGCCAAGCCGCCGCAGGTCGATCTGTTCCGCTTCTTCTGGCGCGAGCTTCGGATGACCGGCGCCCGCGTTTATGAGCCGGAGGACTTCGATCAGGCCATCGAGATTGCGGCCTGCGGCGCGCTCCCGATCGCGCGCCTGATTACAGACGTCGTGCCGCTCGACGGGCTCGAACGCGCGTTCCACCAGATGGAGAGCGGCGGGCAGGTGATGAAGATACTGGTTGAGTGCTCCGGGGAGGGCGCTGCCCGATGAGCGTGCTCGATCTGTTCCGGCTGGACGGGAAGATTGCGCTGGTGACCGGGTGCACGCGCGGCATCGGCAGGGCGATGGCGGTGGCGCTGGCGGAAGCGGGCGCCGACATCGTCGGGGTCAGCAAGACTCTGGAGCTGCATGGCAGCGAAGTCGAACAGGAGATCACTGCGCTTGGACGGCGGTTCAAGGCTTATACCTGCGATCTCGGCGACCGAAGCTCCGTGTATGACTTCCTTGCTCGCTGCAGTGAAGAATCCCCTGTGATCGATATCCTGGTGAACAACGCCGGCACGATCCTTCGGATGCCGGCAGCCGAGCATCCGGATGACTATTGGGACGAGGTGATCGAAACGAACCTGAATGCCCAATTCGTCCTCAGCCGCGAACTCGGAAAGCGCATGGTCGAGCGTGGCGCGGGCAAGATCATTTTTACGGCTTCGATCCTGACGTTCCAGGGCGGCATCACCGTACCGGGCTATGCCGCCAGCAAAGGCGCGATCGGGCAGCTTACCAAGGCGCTGGCGAATGAGTGGGCCTCGCAGGGCGTTCAGGTGAACGCTATCGCCCCTGGCTACATCAACACGGACAACACGGGGCCGCTTCGGGCCGACCCGGTGCGCTCCAAGGCGATCCTTTCGCGCATTCCGGCCGGCCGTTGGGGCGAGACCTGCGATCTGAAGGGCGCCGTCGTCTTTCTGGCTTCGCGCGCCTCTGACTACGTCAACGGCACGATCCTAACCGTCGACGGCGGGTGGATGGGAAGATGACGAGGAAGGTCTGCTTATTTCTGCTGGCCGCCCTGCCGCTCGCGGCCGAGTTCCGTTGGATCGAGCAGCAGTTCGGAGGTATCGAGTGCGCCTCCTGCGCCGGATCGCTCGAACGATCTTTGGGCCGGCTGCGCGGAGTACGGGCGGCCTCGGTCGATCCTGCCAGGTCCGTTGTCCGTCTCGATTTGGAGGAGGGCAATCGGATCAAGCTGGACGATTTGCGCGACCGGATCAAAGGCGCCGGCTTCACCCCTGGGGGAGCGGAGGTTCGGGTCGCGGGCGTCCTACGCCGCAGCGGCGACCAGTGGCGGCTCGACGCAGGGATCCCCGTCGTCTATGATCTCGAATGGAAGGGCGTGCAGGCTCCCGCTGCCGATGCGGATGGAAAGTCCGTTGTGATCGCCGGGGACGTGCCCGCGTCGGCCGGCGCCGCGCCTCAGGCGCTGCTTCAGGTTCGGGCTCTGACAGTAACGCTCCCGCTTGCCGAGCGCATCGGCCGGACCGATCCGGCAAAGTACAACGTCCGCAAGGGCGTTCACGCGGGCGCCGGCGAACTGCACTACATGACCGTGCTCGCCCGCGACACGCTGGACAATTTGAACTTCCTCCATCGCGGCGTAGTCATGCCGAAAAGCTCCATCGGACACCACTTTCACAACATCTCCGAGGAGATCTTCTTTATCTTCGGCGGAGAAGGCGAGTTTACGATCGACGGCCGCACGTCGCGGCTGGTCGGCCCGGTCGGCGTACCACTGCGCGGAGGCCATTCCCACGCGCTTTACAACCCGACCGACAAGCCGCTCGAGTGGATGAACATCAGCGTGCGTCTGCCTGGAGTCGACCCGAACCCGGTGGTGCGCGACCCGGCCGCAACCTTCGACCTTGGCGACGACCGCGCCAACGTGACGCTCGATCCCAAACCTGTTTTCATGACGATGCCGCTCGACCACGCCCTCTTGCAGAGCGTCGAAAGGATGAACGGCGGCAAGGGCACTGTCCGCTATCGGCGCCTTTTAGGCCCGAGCGTTTACACCTCGAACTGGGCATACATCGATCACGTCGTGGTTCCTCCCGGCGCCTCGATCGGCCGCCATAAGCATGAGGGAGTCGAGGAGTTCTACTATGTGATCGACGGCCGCGGCAGCGTGACGGTGAACCGGGAATCGAGCGCCATCGGTAAGGGCGACGCCGTTCCTGTGCGCTTCGGCGAGGTCCATTCTTTCGAGAACACCGGACCGGAGGACCTTGAGATGCTCACCATCGGGATCGCCAAGGTGAAAGGTGAGCTCGACACGGTCGACGTCGTGGAGTAATCGGTTGGACCAAAAGGACCTTAGCCCCCTTGACACCGGTCTTGTAACGCGAAATACTGTCCGCAGTACAGTTTGGCAGGGACGGAGGCAGCCATGAAGCTACTTGCGGCGATGTTTCTCGCCGCTATGCTCTGCGCGGCCGGCGCCCCCAACAGCAAGAAAGAAGCCGGGGCCGCCGATCCAGGAAAAAACGCCGCCCATTCCGACAGCGGAATGACGGCCGACGCTCACGCACCATTATTCCAGCCGCCGAAGTCTCGTGAGGCCGGGCGCATCACCGAACGTGTTGCCGCCGCGCTGCCCAAGGTTGAGGCACCCTCGGCTCCGGTTCCGCGCCGCAACTTCATTGACAGGCACATCTTTGGCAAGATGGAAAAGGACGGCGTGCCGCATGCGCCGCTCTCCACGGACCAGGAGTTTCTTCGCCGCGTCACACTGGATCTCACCGGCCGCATTCCCTTGCCCAGCCAGTTCCGCGAGTTCATTGCCGACCCGTCGCCCGACAAGCGCGAGCGCCTGGTGGCGGAACTCATTGGCAGCGATGCGTTCGTCGACAAGTGGTCGTACTTCATCATGGAGATCCTGCGCGCCAATGGCAAGATGGGGCGCGCGCATGAACTCTTCCACTACGTTCTTAAGGAAAGCCTGGCGGCGGACCGTCCCTACGATGACCTGGTCCGCAGCATTATAGCGGCTTCCGCCAAGAGTAACTATGTTGTGGCCGCCTCGAATCCCATCGTGCGCGAGCACGTCGAAGGGCGTCCCGGGCAGGTGGAGCATGGTGATGATCTGAGCAAGGTCCACCAGCTCGATACGCACGACGAGCTGACGATTCTGTTTGGCAAGACCTTTCTCGGCATCAATCTCTCCTGCATCTCCTGCCACGACGGCAAGGCGCACCTGGAAAAGGTGAATGTTTATCTGACCGGCAAGAAACGCTCGGATTTCTTCCAACAGGCCGCCTTCATGGGTTGGACGCGCTACATCCCGCACGTCGAGAGGACCGAGGCGATCATGGGGCACTTCATCGTCGATGACCTCGGCCCGGGCTATGACACCAAGGGCGAGAGCATGCTCCGGATCAAGCGCTTTGGAGGACCGAGTTCACCCAAGTTCATCCTCACGGATGAGATTGCGAATCCGGATGCTCATCCCCGCGACGAACTGGGACGCATGTTGACCGCGGATCCGCAGTTTGCGCGCGCCACCGTGAACCTGTTCTGGTCCAAAATGATGGGCTTCGGCATCGTCGAGCCGTGGGACGAGTTCGACC
Organism: Bryobacteraceae bacterium; assembly: GCA_046289265.1. Taxonomy (GTDB): domain Bacteria; phylum Acidobacteriota; class Terriglobia; order Bryobacterales; family Bryobacteraceae; genus JBKBWD01. The sequence continues at coordinate 14,745 of JBKBWD010000062.1, forward strand.
TCGCCCGCCTGGATCCCAACAACGTTCCCGAAGGTTGGGAGGTGCAGCCCACGCATCCGGAACTTCTCAATGAACTGGCGACCTGGTTCCGCGAGAACGATTACAGCCTGCACAAGCTCTTCACGCTGATCTGCAATTCGAGCGCCTATCAGCTTTCGGCGCGCTTCCCCGGCGAGTGGAGCGACAACTACACCAAGTACTACGCGCGCAAGTTCGCGCGCATGTTGACGGCCGAGGAACTGCACGACGCGATCGCAACCGCCACGGGCCGCCCCGGTAATTTCAAGGCCGGCAAGGAAACCGTCCAGATGGCGATGCAGATGAGCGTGCCGCGCTCCTCGGGCGATCTCAAGAGCTTCATGCAGGCCTTCGGGCAGTCGAATCGCGGCGCACCGCCGCGTCCGCCGTCGCCGTCGCCGCTGCAGCCGATCATGCTCATGCAGTCGCCGGTGGTAGGTGAGCGGGTCCTTGCGGAAAAGGACAGCCGTGTGCAGCGGCTGCTCGACAGTTACAAGGACGACGGCAAGGTGGTCGAAGAGCTCTTCCTGGCCACGCTCTCGCGCATGCCTTCGGAGGCCGAGCGTTCCATTTCGATTGCGGCGCTCGAACGCGACCGGGCGCAGGGCGCGCAGAACCTCCATTGGGCGCTGCTTAACCTGGTGGAGTTTCTCTACAACTTCTAGGAAAGGTACGCGATGAAAACGGTCGGCCAAATTATCCCTTCGCGCCGGGAGTTGCTCAAGTTCGGAGGCTACGGACTCCTGGGCGCCTCGGTCAACTCCGTTTGGCCCCTCCGGCTCCACGCCAACCCGCGCGTCGAGGCCAAACCGCGGGGCAGCGCCCGCAACGTGATCTTCTACGAAATGGCGGGTGCGATCAGCCACCTCGACACGTTCGACTTCAAGGAGAACGTCGCCACCCAGAAGGACTTTGACGTCCGGAAAATTTCGACCGGCATCTACCTGCCCCATGCGCTCTTCCCGCGCATGGAAAAGATCATGGACCGCGTCGCGATTGTGCGCTCATTCCTGAGCCATGAAGAGGTCCATTTGCGCGGCCAGTACTACATTCAGACCGGCCGTCCGTTGAACGTAGCCTTTGCGCGCGAGATCCCGTCGATCGGAACCGTGGTCGCAGCCGAGCTGGAATCGCGCCGGCGCGAGCAGGATACCTTCCCGACATACGTCTCTTTCAGTCTCGAAACCAATCAGGTCGGTGCGCTGGCGACCGGCTTCCTGCCGCCGAGATTTTCCGTCTTCGATCTCAACCCTGAGCAGGCGCTGCGGGGCATGTCGCTCGACCAGAAGGCGACCGAGTTGCTCGAGGAGCGCTGGCGTCTTCTCACCGAGCTCCGCGACATCGAGCGCGAGCGGATGAAGTCCTACGGGCGGGAGATGGAAGCCTTCGAAGACTTCAGCGTGACAGCCAAGCGGCTCCTGACCGACCCGCGCTGGCCGGCAGCGTTCAAGCTCACGGAGGAGGACCGCAAGCGCTACGGCAACACTCAGGTCGGGCTCTCCTGCGCGCTCGCCCGGAACGTGCTCGCCCAGGATGCGGGTACGCACTACGTCCACATCTGCCACAATGGCTGGGATCACCACAGACGCATCTGGGACCGCTCCGTCGAAGACAATCACTACAAGCTAATCGGTGAAGCTGACCCGGCGATCGCGAGCCTGATCGAGGACCTCGCGGTGACGCCGTCGAAGACCAATCCGGAGAAGACCCTGCTGGATGAAACGCTCGTGGTCATCATGGGCGAGTTCGGGCGTACGCCTGGCGATTTGAACCACATGGGCGGACGGGATCACCACAAGTACGTCTTTCCGGCGCTGTTCGTTGGCGCGGGCGTCAAGGGCGGGCTCGTCATCGGCGAGAGCGATAAAGACGGCGACCGCTGCGTTGACCCCGGCTGGGACCGCAAGGAGCAGCCGCGGATCGAGAACGTCGTGGCGACGATGTACTCGGCGCTCGGGATCGACTGGTCCAAGGAGATCCGGAACACGCCTTCGGGCCGTTCCTACGTCTATGTGGACCCGCTCGGCTCGAACGGGTATATTCCTACGAATGAGATCTCTGAGATCTACGGCTAAGCTGGCGCTGCTTGCGGCCTTGCTGGCGGGAGCGCTCGGTGCGGGCGAGCCGGGGATGGTCTTTGTTCCGGGCGGCGAATTCGAACGCGGCCGCACCTACGAATGGTCCGACACCAAGCTGCCCTGGTATCCGAATCCCCTCAAGGACGACTTGCCGGTCCGGCGCATCTTTGTCGAGCCATTCTATATGGACGAGACTGAGGTCACCAATGAGCGCTACGCCGCCTTCGTCACGGCGGCGGGGCATCGCGCACCCTACCATTGGAAGAAGGGAAAGCTGCCGGAAGGCAAGGAGCGCCACCCTGTCGTGAATGTGAGCTGGGAGGATGCCACGGCCTACTGCGCCTGGGAGGGAAAGCGCCTGCCGACCGAAGCCGAGTGGGAGCGTGCCTGCCGGGGAACCGTGGACGGCAAGACCTATCCCTGGGGCGACGACACCATTACGCCCGCGCTCGCGCACTACGATTCGAAGACGCCCGCCGAGGTGTGCAGCAAGGAGCGGAGTGCGCTCGGGCTGTGTGACATCATCGGCAACGTCTGGGAGTGGTGCTCGGACTGGTATGGGCGCAACTACTACGAGAGCGCTCCGGCGAAGGATCCGCGCGGCCCCGAGGAGGGCAGCTATCGTGTGCTGCGGGGCGGCTCCTGGTTCGACCAGCCGCAGTTCCTGACCTGCTCCTACCGTAGCTGGGCGCGGCCGGTCGAGCGCAGCCCGACAATCGGTTTCCGCTGCGCTAAGAGCTTTTCAGCGTCGTCGCGATAAGAACGGCACGATGCCCGGGGTGTCCACCTGGATGCTCCACAGCGTGCCGCCCGCCGTGATGAACAGGGTCTTCAATTCGTCTCCGCCGAAGGCGCAGTTGGTGACCTCATCGATCGGAATCGGAACGAGATCGAGCAGCTTCCCGTCGGGCGTGAGAATGTAGATCCCACCCTTGATCTTCTCCGACGGCTCGGCCGGCGGCTTGGGCTTGTTCAGGCCTGCGGCGACATAGAGCCGGCCCTTGCGGTCCATTTTGAGGCCATCCGGACCCCGCCCGTCAGCCCAGTCATAGAGCTGGGTGCGGCTGGACGGCACGATCGAACCATCACGCTGGAGGCGGAAGCGCCAGAGCTTGCGCGCGCCGCCGACGGTGTTGTTATTGTTGTCGGCGACGTAGAGGAAATCGTCTTTCGGTGAGACGAGGATGCCGTTGGGGCGGTCCACCTCGTGCGTGATGATCCGGGTGACTTTTCCGGGAGCATCGATGCGGTAGACGCCCTCGACCAGGCGGCCTTCGGCATCGCGCATCTCCATGGTGTCGCGCGGGCCGTAGCGCGGATCCGTAAAGTAGATCCGGCCTTTGGAGTCGATCGTAAGGTCGTTGGGCGAATTGAAGCGTGCGCCCTCGTAGCCGTCGGCGAGGACCGTAATGCTGCCGTCGGCTTCGGTCCGAGTGATGCGGCGATTGCGGCTTTCGCATGCGATCAGGCGTCCCTCGAAATCAAAAAGCAGGCCATTCGCGCCGCCGGAGGGATCGCGAAAGACGTCCACCTTGCCTTCCGGCGACCGGCGCCCGATCCGGTTTTGTCCTGTGAAGTAGAGGCCCCCCACCGGATGCCAGGTTGGTCCTTCGCCCGCGCCAACGGCACCCTCGCTGAGAGGTTTTACGCCGCGGGGAATGGGCGACTGCGCCAGCGCTCCCGCCGCCAGCGCGAGGAATACGATGTGTCCGATCAGAATCCGCATACTCGGGAGCATGATAACAGCGTTCGATGGGAACGGGGCAACTCGCCGCGAACAACGGGTACAATGCTTCCATGTAACGCAGCGGGCTACGTACCGCGTCCGTTAACTTGCGCCCCGTCGAGGAGCGCGTGCTCTAATCGAGGAAATCACCCATATGCCTTTCAGATTCGGCCGGAAACCGGCAACGCTTGTACTCGGTCTCGCGCTCGCCGCCGCCGCGTTCGCGCAGACAATCGATATCGATATCCCCTACGAAAAGTTCGTTCTCGACAACGGCCTTACCGTCATCGTGCATGAGGATCGCAAGGCGCCCATCGTGGCCGTGAACATCTGGTATCACGTTGGGTCGAAGAACGAGAAGCCGGGGAAGACCGGGTTCGCACACCTGTTTGAGCACCTCATGTTCAACGGGAGCGAGAATTTCAACCACGACTACTTCAAGGCGCTCGAAAAGGTCGGCGCCACCGATCTGAACGGCACCACAAGTAACGACCGCACCAACTACTTCCAGAACGTCCCGACCCCCGCGCTCGACCTGGCGCTCTGGATGGAGTCCGATCGCATGGGCCATCTGCTTGGCGTGGTCGATCAGGGTAAGCTCGATGAGCAGCGCGGCGTTGTTCAAAACGAGAAGCGCCAGGGCGAGAACCAGCCCTACGGGCTCGCCTACGACATCATCACGCGCGCGACCTATCCGGCCGGCCACCCCTACTCCTGGACCGTTATCGGATCGATGGAGGACCTCAACGCCGCCACGCTCGACGACGTCCGCGAATGGTTCAAGACCTACTACGGCCCGAACAACGCGGTCCTGGTGCTGGCCGGCGACATCGACGTCAAGACCGCGAAGGAAAAGGTGCAGAAGTACTTCGGCCACATCCCCGCCAGCCCGCCGATCCCCAAGCACCGGACCTGGATCGCCAAGCGCACCGAATCGAGCCGCCAGGTAATGCAGGATCGCGTTCCGCAGGCACGCCTCTACAAGGTCTGGAACACGCCCGAGTGGGCCGCGGCCGACACCGATTACCTCGATTTTGTCAGCGACATTCTGGCTCAGGGCAAGACCTCGCGCCTCTACAAGCGGCTTGTCTACGAGGACCAGATCGCCACCTCGGCCAACGCCTACATCGCCCCGAGTGAGATCGCCGGACAGTTTGCCATCATCGTGACGGCGAAGCCGGGCGTCAGCCTCGAAACGATCGAAAAGGCCGTGAACGAAGAGTTGGAGAAGTTTCTGAAATCCGGACCGACCGATGCCGAACTGCAGAGGGTCAAAACGCAATACCTTGCCAATTTCCTCCGCGGTATCGAGCGGATCGGCGGTTTCGGCGGCAAGTCCGACCTGCTGGCGACAAATCAGACCTACACCGGCGACCCCGGCTTTTACAAGATCAGCTTGAAGCGCAAGCAGGAGTCGACGAAGGAAGACATCCGCATGGCTGCGGTCCGCTGGCTCTCCGAGGGCGACTTCAATCTTGAAGTGCATCCCTTCCCGGAATTCAAGACCGTTGCAGCCTCGGCCGATCGCTCAAAGCTACCAGATGTCGGGACGCCGCCCGACCTGAAAATGCCGCGCCTCCAGCGGGCCACGCTCTCTAACGGGCTGAAGGTTGTGCTGGCGGAGCGGCACGAAATTCCGATCGTCAACTTCAACCTGATGCTCGACGCCGGCTACGCCGCCGACCAGTTCGCCATTCCCGGCACCGCCAACCTGGCGATGCAGATGCTCGACGAGGGAACGCTCACGCGTAACTCGCTCCAGATCAGTGAGGAACTCGACAACCTCGGCGCGCGCCTCTCTACCGGTTCGAGCCTGGATATCTCTAACGTTTCGCTCTCGGCAGTGAAGATCAAGCTCGATCCATCGCTTGAAATCTTCGCCGATGTGATTCTCAATCCGGCCTTCCCCGAATCCGAGTTCAAGCGGCTCCAGCAGCAGCAGCTTGCGGCGATTCAGCGCGAGAAGGCGTCTCCGACGCAGGCTGGGCTCCGCGTGCTGCCGGCGCTGCTCTACGGATCCGGGCACGCCTACGGCAATCCGTTCAGCGGCAGCGGGACGGAGGACTCGGTCCGCAAGATGACGGTCGCGGACATGAAGAAGTTCCATGAGGCATGGTTCAAGCCGAACAACGCCACGCTGGTGATTGTGGGTGATACCACGATGGCCGAGATCACGCCCAAGCTGGAGCGGCTCTTCTCCAAGTGGCAGCGCGGCGATGTTCCGAAGAAGAATATCGCGAACGTGGCGCTACGGCCGAAGTCATCCGTTTACCTGATCGACAAGCCCGGCTCGATTCAATCCGTCATCCTCGCCGGCCAGGTCGCGCCGCCGAAGGTGAACCCCGACGAGATCGCGATCGAGACCATGAACGCGATTCTCGGCGGTATGTTCCTGTCGCGCGTCAATATGAATCTGCGCGAGGACAAGCACTGGTCCTACGGCGCTCGGACGTACCTGCTGCCCGCGCGCGGTCAGCGGCCATTCGCGGTGCTTGCGCCGGTCCAGACGGACAAGACCAAGGAGTCCATCGTCGAAGTCGACAAGGAGATCCGGGGAATTCTGAAGGACCGTCCCGTGAATGAGGAAGAGATGAACCTGGCGCAGGATAGCCTGACCCTCCGGCTGCCCGGTTCGCAGGAGACGACCAACCAGCTTGGCGGAGCCCTCGCCGAGATCGTTCGCTACGGTCTCCCGGACGATCATTTCCAGACCTACCAGGGCAAGGTGCGGGCCCTCAAGCGCGAGGATGTCAACGCGGCAGCCGAGCGGGTGCTGCGCCCGGACAATCTGGTGTGGGTCATTGTCGGCGACCGGTCGAAGATCGAGGCTGGGATTCGCGAGTTGAACCTTGGCGACCTGACGGTGATCGACGCGGACGGCAATCCCGTCCAGTAGCCGTTCTGTATTCGAGTCGCAGACACGATAGACTGGTAGTTGGAGGGGAGTGGTATGAAACTGCTGCTTCCGGCTGCTCTCATTCTGTTCCTGGGCGCCGATACGCTGAGCGCACAGCGGGGCGGAGGCCGGCTCTCCGGTGCGCCGCCCGCGCGAACCTACGGCTCGCCGAGTGGATTCGGGAACATTCTGTTCCCTGGCGTGGGAACCGCGCCGCCGCTCAACCAGAACTGGAGTTCGCAGGCGAGTTTCGCCCAGAGGCTTGGCGCGACCGTCAGCGGATTCCCCAGCTATCCCGGTGTCACACCGCCCGTGCCGGGCGTTCCGCGACAACCCAATCTCGGATTCATGCCGTTCCCGGTCTTTGTCGGGGGCGGTATGCCCTACGCGCAGCCGATGGCTCCGAATGTGACTGTGGTTTATCCGCAGCAACCGCCGGCACCGCCGATGGTCATTCACCAGCAGACGATCGTGAGGGAGGAGGCGAGGCCGGGCATGCGCGAGTACACACAGGACGGCCGCCGGCCCGATTCGAGCGGCATGCGCACCTACGAGGCCCCGGCGCCGCGTCCGGCGCCCGAACCTGAAGCCGCGGCAGTGCGGCCGAAAGCCGAAGTAGTGGAAGAGCAGGCGACCATTTACCTGATCGCGCTGAAGGGTCAGACGATTTACCCAGCCTACGCCTACTGGGTGCAGGGCGACACGCTTCACTACGTGACGACGCAGGGCAGCCACAACCGCGCCACGCTCGATCAGATCGACCGGGCACTGACGGAGCGCCTCAATCGCGAGCGCGGTGTCGAATTCGATCTCGGGCGTTAACAGCGGCGTTCAGACCGGCAGTCCGGCGTGCCGTTTGAGAATCAGCGGCAGGTTTTGCGAGAATGCCGAGCGCGCCATCACCATGTCGCACCCGCTCTCATGCGCCTTTTGCTTCAGCTCACCCTGAACATGCGAGACGAAGCCGAGCAGACTGATCTGTTTCAGATCCGAGCTGCCCTTGAGCTTGGAGACGAGCTTTAGCGGTTGGACGGAGGTGCAATTCAAGTCCATGATGATGAGAATCGGCATGGATTTGGCGCGCTCCAAGACATCCTTGTCGGATTTGACAAATTCGACGTCGAGGCCTGCCCGCTTGGCTGCGTCGCTGATTTTCACGGTGAAGAACAGGTCTTCCACCACGGCGAGAATCTTCTTCCTGTCACTCTGCATAGAAGATTAAATCTAGACCTCTGGTTGATTTGCGATCGGTTTCAGTCCCTGTGTACCGGTGCGATGCGTGGAAGGGAAACTTGATCTTACTCATATTCCGGTCGAGGACGCAAGCAGCAGGAAGGCGCGGGTCTCGCACTGCTTCCAGTTGCCTCGAAAGCCGCCCTCCGAACTGCCTATGCTAAACTTTCGGTGAATTCTGATGTCCTTCACGCGTCGTCATTTCCTTTTGAGCAGCGCCCTGCCGCTCGTCGCACAGAAGACCCCTGCGCCGCCGCCTCGGCCCAACATCCTCGTCATCATGGCCGACGACCTGGCCTCATGGATGCTCGGATGCTACGGTAACACCGAGTTCCGCACGCCGAACATCGACAGGCTCGCGCGCAGCGGCATGCGCTTCATCAACAGCTACGTCTGTACGCCGGTCTGCTCGCCAAGCCGCGCCACATTCTTCACCGGCCGCGTTCCAAGCCAGCATGGCGTCCATGACTTCCTGACCGAAAGGCCGATCGAAAACCCGCCTCAAGGCCAGGCCGAGCAGCCGCCCTCGTTCGGGCAGGAGGTCATGGTTTCCGATGTCCTCGCCTCGAACGGCTACAACTGCGGCTACGTCGGCAAATGGCACATGGGCGAGGACCGCAAGCCCGGTCACGGATACAACTACACCTACACCATGCTCGGGGGCTCGCGCAGCTATAACGATCCGGAGATGTACCTCAACGGGGAGGCCGTCCAGGAGAAGGGCTACCTCACCGAACTGATGACCCGGCGCGCCTGTGAATTCCTCGATGCGCAGAAGCCGGACCGCCCCTTCTTCCTCGTCGCCAGCTACCTCAATCCGCACACGCCTTACGACGGGCATCCGCAGAAGTACTACGATATATACAAAGACGCGCGATTTGAGAAGGTCGGTTACGAGTCGCCCGCCCCAAATGCGCTCCGCGAGAAGCAGTTTCTTGACGATCCGGTCCCGCATCTACGCATGTGCGCCGCCTCGGTGACGGCGCTCGACGATCAGATCCCGGCGCTGCTCGCTAAATTGCACGAGCGCGGACTCTGGGACAACACGATCATCGTTTTCACGAGTGACAACGGATACTTGCTTGGCCGCCACGGCCTCTGGAGCAAAGGGCTCGCGTCCGACCCCATCAACATGTACGAGGAGGTCATGCAGGTGCCGATGATCTGGAGTTGGCCGGGCAAGGTGCCGGTCGAGTCCACCCGTCCGGAACTCGTCAGCTTTTACGACTTCCTTCCTACGCTCTGCGATGCCGCCGGCGTCGCGGCGCCGAGCCGCAAACTCTGCGGGAGAAGTTACCTGCAGCTTGTCATGAACCGGCCGTTCCCTCGAAATCGCCAGTGGCCCAACATTGTCTTCGGGAGCTTTCGGAATACCGAGATGGCGCGCGACATTCGTTATAAACTGGTCTTGCGGAACAAGGGCGCCGGCCCGAACGAATTGTACGACCTCGCCGAGGATCCGGGTGAGCGGGAGAACGTTTTCGAAAACCCCCACTTCGTCACCGTGCGCGACCGGTTGCGAGGCGAACTCGACCGCTGGCGTTCCAGGACCGCCTGAACACCATCATGCGAGTCGCAATATTCAGCGCAAAGAACTACGAACGCCGGTACTTCGAAGCCGAAAACCTGGAGTTTGACCACGACCTCGCCTATCTCGAAGCGCGCCTGAACGGGGAGAGCGCCGTGCTCGCCGGAGGATATCCGTGCGTGTGCGCGTTCGTCAACGACGATCTGAACAGCAGCGTGCTGCAGGCGTTGGCGGAGCAGGGAACGAAGCTGATCGCCCTGCGCTCGGCCGGCTTCAACCACGTGGATGTGCCCGCCGCCTACAGCCTCGGAATGGCTGTTGTCCGCGTTCCGGCCTATTCACCCTATGCGGTCGCCGAGCACACAATCGCTCTCATCCTGAGTCTCAATCGGAAGATTCATCGCGCCTACAATCGCGTGCGGGAGGGCAATTTCGCTCTCGACGGCCTGCTCGGATTCGACCTCTTCGGACGCACTGCGGGCGTCATCGGAACCGGCAAGATCGGACTCGCCACGGCCCGTATCCTCGTGGGCTTCGGGTGCCGTGTCCTCGCCTACGATCCGTTTCCCAGCCAGGAAGCGATCGATTTGGGGGTCGAATACGTCTCGCTCGAGCACCTGTATGCGAGCTCCGATATCGTGACGCTCCACTGCCCACTCACGGCGGAGACACACCATATGATCAATGCGGCAGCGCTCGAACGGATGCGCGACGGCGTCATGCTGATCAACACGAGCCGCGGAGCGCTGGTCGACACGCGGGCCGTGATCCGGAGCCTGAAGACCGGCAAGATCGGCTACCTCGGCCTCGACGTCTACGAAGAGGAGGCGAATCTGTTCTTCGAGGACCAGTCCAATCGGGTCCTGCAGGACGATGTCTTCGCGCGGCTCCTGACCTTCCCCAACGTCATCATCACCGGCCACCAGGGCTTTTTCACGCACGAAGCGCTGGTGAACATCGTCCGGACGACACTCGCCAATATTCACGAGTTCGAAACCAAGGGCAAGTGCGCCAACGAGGTGCGCCCGGAGCGCGTCTCGAAATAGCCTGACTACCAATAGCTTGACTACCGGCCGAAGATGAAGCGGCCGCGCCGGGGATCCGCGCCGCCGTGCAGCACGCCGTCGACGATCTGAATCACCGTCGGCGCCGAGGGGTTGCCCCAGGCCGCTTGAACCGTCACGCGGTGTCCCATGGCTTCGAGCGCCTGCACGGTCTCGGGCGGGAACCGCCCCTCGATCAGCAGCACGCCCGGCTTGAACTCATGAAAGCCGAATGAGCTGTAGTAGTGCTCGGTCTGGAAGCGCGGCGCCTCGACGGCCTGCTGCGGCCCCATCCCGAACACCAGGATGTTGAGCAGCACCTGGACCAGCGTCTGGTCCTGATTGTCGCCACCCGGTGTCGATAGTGCCATGTACTCCTTCCCGTCCTTCAGGACGAGCGTCGGGGTCAGGGTAACGCGCGGGCGCTTGCCGGGTGCGATCTGATTCGCATGCCCGGCCGTGAGGACGAAGCTGTGCAGCCTGCTGCTGAAGGGGATCCCGGTATCGCCCGCGATCACCGAGGGCAGCCACGCGCCGCTTGGAGTCGCCGAGAATGCGTTGCCGAAGCGGTCCACGACGTTGACGCACGTCGTGTCGTTCGCAGGGCCGGCGGTGGTCGCGGTGGAGGGCATCGCCAACGGTCCGCCGAAGGCGCCCGGACGGTGGTCGAGCGAAGCCGCTTTCGAATCGATCAGCTTGCGCCGCTCGGCCGCATACGTGCTCGAAAGCAGCGTCGATTCGGGGATCTCCGAAAAGCGCGGATCCCCGTAGTAGCGGTCCCGATCGGCGAAGGCGAGCTTCAGGGCCTCCGTAACCGTATGGACGTAGGCCGGGCTGTTGTGGCCCATCGAGCGCAAATCGAATCCTTCAAGAAGCTGTAACGCCTGTAGAAGCACCGGACCCTGGGTCCAGAAGCCGGTCTTGTAGACCTCGTAACCCTGGAACGTGACACTGAGCGGCCGCTCCTCGGTCGCGTGAAAAGCCTTCATGTCGTCGAACGTAATCAGACCGCCGTTTTCCTGCGAGTGCGAGGCGAACCGGGCGGCAAGCGGACCGCGGTAGAAGTGATCCCGGATGGCCTGAAGCTTCCGGTCCCGCCTTCCCCGGGCCTTCCGTTCCACTGCGGCAAGCTCGCGCAGCGTGCGGGCCAGGTGGGGCTGGCGGAAGATTTCGCCATGGCGGGGCGGCGCGCCCGTGGGCAGGAAGAAGGCCCGCGAGGTCGGCCATGTCGCGAGGACCTCCCGATGATTGAAGATAAAGCGCGCAAACTCTTCGGGCATCGGGAAGGCATCGGCGTATTCGATGGCTGGCGCGGCCACCTGAGCGAACGACATCGTCCCGTACTGCCGAAGCGCCAGGATGAGGCCGTCGAAGACACCCGGCAGGATGGCGGCGCGCAGACCCTGGGTGGGGATTGGGGGCATCCGATCGGGGCGCTCCCACGGCTCCGGCTCGCGGCTCCGGTAGTATTCGACGGTAGCCCGCGCCGGAGCCGTACCCACGCCGCTGATCGAGATCACCGGCTTTCCGGCCATCTTGATGAGGACCGGCATCTCGCCGCCGAGCCCGAACCGGGCCTGCTCTGTTACGGCTGCCGCCAGCACCGCCGCCACTCCGGCATCCACCGCGTTGCCGCCCTGCGTCAACATGCGGTAGCCCGCCTCGACCTCGAAGTTATTTGCCGCCGCGACCATTTCGCGCAATCCGCGAACCGGTGGAAACATCGTCTGCTGTGCGCCGGCCGTCTCGGCGGCCCACGCGAATCCGACGATCGCACACACTACCCAGCGAGCTATCATATCCGTGCATTCTCCCTCAAACGACGGTACTTCCGCAGCAACTCGTATAAGACCACGCCACCAGCCGTCGCGACGTTCAATGAGTGCTTCAAGCCGAGCATCGGTACACGTACGTGTGTATCGCAAGCCTCCTGCAGGCCGCGTTCGACCCCCTCCACCTCGTGGCCGAATATCAAGCAGACCGGAAACCGCGGGCGCCAGTCGAATAAATCGACCGAATGCAGGCTCGTTTCCACGGCCGCCACTTCGAAGCCCTCGCTTCGCAGACGCGCCAGCAGCGCTGCCGGGTTGGGAGCATGCTCCCACGGGACCGTCTCTTCGGCTCCGAGCGCCGTCTTGGTAATCTCCTTTTTCGGAGGACGGGCTGTGATGCCGGAAAGGTAAAGCTTCTCTACGCCGGCTGCGTCGGCGGTCCGAAAGAACGACCCGACGTTGTACATGCTCCGCACGCTGTCCAGCAGCACGACGACGGGCAGGCGTTCAATCCCCTCATACGCCGCCGCCGGATGCGTCACTTGAAAAGGCACTCGCTCCATAGCGGTAAGATTTGAGTGTATATGGTGACGATCGACGGAGAGAGCCTGACCATCGAGCAGGTCGCCTCGGTTGCCCTCTCCGGCGAAACGGTCTCCCTCTCTGCCGCAGCGGTCGAAAGAATGGAGCACTCCCGCGCAGTGGTCGACCGCCTGGCCGGCGGCGAGCTTCCCGTCTACGCTCTTAACACGGGTGTCGGCCTCCTGGCCAATCGCCGCATCGCCGCCTCCGAACTCGAGCAGCTTCAGCGCAATGTCGTGCGGTCTCATGCCTGCGGTGTCGGCGACCCGCTGCCGCGCGCCGACGTCCGCGCTATGATGCTGATCCGGACCAATGTGCTCGCCAAGGGGCTTTCCGGCATCCGTCCCGTGCTCGCTGAGAAGCTGTGCGATCTGCTGAACCGCGACGTCACGCCGATTGTGCCCTCGAAAGGCAGCGTTGGTGCAAGCGGTGACCTTGCTCCTCTGGCTCATATGGCCCTGGTCCTGATCGGCGAAGGCGAAGCCGAATACGGGAGGCGCCGTATGGCGGGCGGGGAAGCCCTTCGCCAGGCTGGCATTGCGCCGGTCACCCTGGCGTCGAAAGAGGGGATCTCGCTCGTGAACGGCACCCAGACGATGCTGGCGATCGGCTGCCTTGAACTGCTGGCCGCCGAGAACCTTGCCGAGGCGGCCGATCTTCTCTGCGCCCTGACGCTCGACACTTTGCGCGGAACCCCGCGGGCTTTTGACGAGCGTCTCCACCGCGCCCGCCCCTTCGCCGGCCAGCTTCGCAGCGCAGAAAACCTTAGGCGCTACCTCGAAGGCAGCGAGATTCGTCACTCCCACATCTCCTGCCGGCGCGTTCAGGACGCCTACTCCCTTCGGTGCGCGCCGCAGGTGCACGGAGCCGTGCGTGACTCCCTCGCCGAGGCGCGGCGCGTCTTCTCGATTGAACTGAATGCCGCCACGGACAATCCGCTCGTACTCGACGAAGAGATTGTCTCGGGCGGCAACTTCCACGGGCAGCCGATTGCCTTCCAACTCGACTACCTCGCCATCGCGCTCTGCGCCCTCGCGGGTATCTCAGAACGGCGGATCGATCGGTTGGTGAATCCGGCAGTCAACGAACAACTGCCGCCCTTTCTCGCCGAGCACCCAGGTCTGCAATCCGGATTGATGATGGCGCAGGTGACCGCCGCGGCGCTGGTGGCCGAAAATCGTGTGCTTGCCTCGCCGGCCTCCCCCGGCTCCATCCCGACCAGCGGCAATCAGGAGGACTTCGTCAGCATGGGAGCCACGTCGGCGCTCAAGCTGCGCGAGGTGGTGCGCAACACCTCAAACGTTCTGGCGATCGAGGCCCTGGCGGCGGTGCGCGCGCTCGAGTTCCTGCGGCCGCTTCGCACCGGCCCGATTCTCGAAACGCTCGCTGCGGAACTTCATCCTTACGCCGCCTCGATGGAAGACCGGCCCTTCTCGGCCGACATCGCCGCCATCGCAAGCTGGATCGGGCAGGGGCGTTTCCGGTTATTCTGAAGATATGCATAGCCTGTACCTGGGTATGGCCTTGTTGGCCGCCGTTTCGATCTCCGCCGCCGAGACAGCCGGCGGCATCAAGTGGACCGCTCCTGCAAGCTGGAAGTCACAAGGCGACAGACCGATGCGGGCCGCCACCTACACCGTGCCCGCCGCTCAGGGAGATTCGGAGGCCGGCGAAATGGCCGTCTTTTATTTCGGCCCGGGGCAGGGAGGCGGCGTACAGGCGAACATTCAGCGCTGGATCGGCCAATTCAAGCAGCCGGACGGGTCGCCATCGGCTTCCAAGGCAAAGAGGGACAAGCGCACCATCAACGGACTGGCGGTTACCACCATCGACCTCTCCGGCATCTACACCGGATCGGCCGGACCCATGGCGCCTCCGGTCGACAAGCCCGGTTACCGCTTGTTGGGCGCAATTGTGGAAGGGCCGCAGGGCGCCGTTTTCTTCAAGCTGACCGGTCCCGCCAAGACCGTGGCCGCGAGTGAGGCCGGTTTCGAGGCGTTGCTTAAGTCCGTGTCGCGATAGCCTGTCGCGCCGCCAGCGGCGACAGCGCCCGCATTCGGAGCCAGCACAGGATGCTGAGCACGCTCATGCACGCGGTCATGAGGAAGTAGGCGTTGGCGCTTCCGGTCAGTCCGAACAGGAAGGGGAACGCATTTGCGCTGACGAACGAGCCGAGGTTCCCCATCATGTTCATTGAACCTGTAAGCGCCCCGGAACGCTTCCCGCTGATATCGACGCAGTAGACCCAGCTCGGGCTGATCGTCATGTCCGCGCCGAAAGCCGCCGCCGTGAAGCAGATCACTGCCATTTCGGCCGACTGCGCCAGCATTAGCCCCAGCAGCCCGGCGGCCGAGAGCCCGTATCCCAGAATCGCCGGGAAGGCCCGCGACCAGGACCGGAACCCGGAGTTGTACATGCGGTCAACAAGGAAGCCGGTAATCCAGTTTGAGCCGGCGCCGAACAGCAGCGGCCACATCGCATATACCGCCGCCTGCTCGCGCGAGAGCGAGTAGGTCTCGCGCAGGTAAGGGAGCATCCAGGAGAGCGTCAGGAACGTGACGAAGTTTGTGCAGAAGTACTGGAACATCGCCAGAACCATCGCCTGCGAGCGAAAGAGCGTGCCGAACGACGTACTCTCGGTGGCCGGAGGCTCCTCGCGTCTCGGCGCCGAGGCCGGTTCGTCGCGGAACAGGAACCACCATGCCGCGGCCCAAGCCAGGCCCGGCAGCGCCAGCAGATAGAACGCCATCCGCCACTCGTAGCTGTCGAGCAGCCACGCCATGATCGGAAACGCAAAGGCCGCGCCAAGTCGGGAGCCTGAGAAGATGATCCCGTTGGCCCGGCCGCGCTCGGCGCTCGGGAGCCAGTTGTAGAAGGCGCGCGCCGAGCCGGGGAAGGCGCCCGCCTCGGCCGCGCCGAACAGAAACCGCACCGTCAGGAGCGAGACGAAGCTCGACACCGCTCCAGTCAACGCCGTCAGCACGCTCCAGATCGCTACGATCGAGGTGAGCATCAGGCGCGGTCCGCGGCGGTCTGCGAACCATCCGGCCGGAATCTGGGCGAGTGCGTATCCGAGAGCGAAGGCGCTGAAGACCGCTCCCATCGCTTGATTCCCCAAGGCGAGGTCCGCCGACATGGTCTCCTTCGCGGAGGCGATCGCGGCCCGGTCGATGTATGTGATCAGCGAAAGGACGAACAGGCCGGCCACAACCAGATATCTGGACATAAGCAGATAACGATATCAGATGACAGCCGGAACTGCACACAGGTACGGGAGTCCGTGGGTGCGCGACATGGATGTAGGGGGGATCGCAGGTTCTTTTTTTTGTGGCACTTGTCTGAGCGTATGTAGTACGGTC
>JBKBWD010000063.1:0-30967 GCA_046289265.1 Bryobacteraceae bacterium
TTACAGGCCTTCGGAGAGCTGGAGTCCCAAGAAAAATCCAGCTCATTTTCTAACCAGTTGAATCTGTGGGACTTATATCCGGACAGTAGTGACCGAAAAACAATCCTTTCGCGGAGTTTATGAGATCACTGGAGATCGACTTAGATGATCCCCGAATCGATAGGGATCGGTTCGGATCGACGTGCCTGAAAACGTGGCACGGGATAGGGGATTCGACGGATGAGTAGCGATGAAATCGACTCCCGGCTGCGGCAGCTCTTCGCGGCCGCATTCCCTGGACTGTCGGCTGATTCGGCGCATCTGGCCGAGCGAGCGGCGTTGACCGCTTGGGACTCAGTCGCTACTGTGACTCTGGCGACGATGATCGAGGAGGAATTCGGATTCGCACTGGACCTTGAGGACGTTGCCGAGTGGGAAGATTACGGCGACGTGCTCGCCACCGTGGAGCGACAAAAGCATGGCTGAATTGGAAACCGGCCAGACCTCGCTCCAGCCGCAATGGCCTAACGGAAAACGCTTTGCGTTTACGATCTTCGATGACCCGGACGGACAGCCGCTCTCGGTATCTCGCCTCGTCTACACGTTCGTGAAAGATATTGGGTTGCGCACGACCATCGCTGTGTGGGTGGCGCCGCCCACTTCGGTGACTAACGCCGGAGGGGAGACCTGCGGGAATCCGGAGTATCTTGATCTTCTCAGAAAATTGCAGGCCGCCGGATTCGAGATCGCGTGGCACTTGGCGAGCCCTCATACCTCAACACGGGAGCAGACAGCCGCTGCACTCGAACACTTCCGTGAGCTTTTCGGCTCTGATCCGAAGTGTGGTGCGAATCATTTCAACGGTGAAGCCATCTATTTGGGGCCGCAACGTTTGAGCGGCTGGCGGCGCACACTGTACCAAATTTTCACCCGAGGGCAGACTCGAAACCGGTTTTTCGGCGAAGTGAAGGGCCACCCCTGGTACTGGGGTGATCTTTGTGGACAACGCATCCAATACTACCGTATTTTCGTCTTTTTCAATCTCAATACGCTGGCTGCATGTCCGTGGATGCCGTACTTCGATCCTGAGCGGCCTTACGTAAACGCATGGTTCGCCGCCAGTGAGGGTGCGCGCTGCCGAACCTTTTTGCAAGCTCTTTGCGAGAAGAACCAGGAACAGCTTGAGGCCGAAGAGGGCTGCTGTATTCTCTATACTCACTTCGGCTATGACTTCGTCACGGATGGTAAGCTGAATCCCGAATTCATCCGCTTGATGGAGCGCCTCAGTAGTCGGAACGGATGGTTCGTTCCTGCCGGTACCATCTTGGATCAACTGGCGGCACGTCAGGGAATCCGTATCCTCCCGGCCGAGATTCGGCGAACTATGGAGCGGTCTTGGCTCCGGGAAAAGCTGCTTCGTGGTACTTCATGAAAGTTCGCTTTCTGCCTTTGTCCCCGGATCTGGTCGAGGGCTGTCGTGAATTTAACCAGCGTCTTGCCACGAACGCTCGTCCTCCGTTTACTCTCCCAGACACCTACCTGCCGGCGCGCCAGGAGGGCTCGGTCCACACGTCCCAATGGCTCGCGGTTGACGAAGCAGGTGTAGTTCGCGGCGGTTTTCTCCTCAAAGAGCAGCAGGGCTGGTTGAACGGCCAGACCGTTCCATTGCTGACTGTCCAAAGCCCTCTTTTCGAAGGATTCTTCGATCGGCGATTTTCCGCGATTGCACTCTATATGCTTCGCTTCCTCCACGAACTTTCTCCCTACATCTATGCCGTAGGCATGGGAAGTGAGCAGAATCCGTTCGCGCGGTTCCTTGCTGGAGCCCAATGGCAGCTCCAGCGTGTTCCTTTCTTCCTGTCGATCGTTCGATCTCAAGCCGTGTTGAGGCGCCTTCCTCTGCCGCAGTCCGGGCTTCTGCGGGCTGCAGCCCGTTTCGCCGCGATCACTGGGCTGGGAGCTGCCGCGAATTCGCTCTGGAACGGCTTCCACGGTTTCGGCCGAGCCGCCCAATACCGGCTCGATCCGGCGCCCGACTGGGGGGACTGGACGGACGCGATCTGGGAATCCTCCCGCCAGCACATACGCTTCGCCTGTTGTCGCGGCACAGCCGGATTGCAGGGGCTCTATCCGGCTGCCGAAAATCGGGTTTTGCGTTTCGTGCTTCGTCGACCAGATGGCCGTATCGTTGGGTGGACTACGTGCCTGCTCACTCAAATGGAGGATAGTCCCCATTTCGGGTCGCTTCGCGTTGCCACAATGCTGGACGGATTGTCGGATCCCACCGTACTGCCGACAATGGTCCAACGTTCCCGCCAGCGGCTTGCCGAAATGGGCGCCGACCTGATTGTCGCCAATCATTCTCATCCCACCTGGAGGGAGGCATTGCGCCGATCAGGATTTCTACCCGCCCCATCGAACTATCTTCTGGCGCTGTCAAGACCGCTAAGCAAGGCGCTCCAACTTGCCCATGGAATCGAGAACGCTATCCACGTGACCCGTGGCGATGGTGACGGGATGATACACCTTTGAATGTAAAGACGAAAGCACCCTGACTAAGCCTCCGCGCGCAGCGAAGCAGCATTCTGAGGCGTGCCTTCCAGCCCTACCGGCTGCTGCCCCCTTTTACGCGTCCGCCCGTTTGCTTAGACGTCGCCCGCCAGAATCGAAGCGCCATCGCCGGGATCGAATCGCGGAAGTTCTGGCTGAAAATTTTGCCACTGTAGTCGATGGGGTCCGCGACCGCATACCCGAACATCTCGTCGCCTCGCTGGCGGTATACGTCGTCGCCAGTGTGATGCCAGTACCACCAATAAGCCCAGATGGTAAGATTCATCAGGTCGCGGTTGTAAACCTGACACCCGCTTTGGCAGTGGCGAGGGAACCCCGTGTTCGTCGGGTGCGGATTCCAGACAAGCTTTCCTTGGTTCCCGTCCCATCCGTACTGCCAGAGCCAGTCCAGGTACTGTTTGATCGTCGGCGGGATTCGCGGATCAGGCGTACAATGGTCGTAGTAATACGCGAGCGCCTGCATCGCGATGCCGCCCATGAAGGTCTGGTGCTCTAAAGCGGTGCTCTCCTGAGGCGGCAGATTCGAAAATACTCTCAGGTGCCCAAGCAGATACATGACCGCCCGTCCCACCTTGGTCGCATCTGTCGGAAACCCGAGCAGGTGAGCGTCGGTCCACGCCCGCAGGATGTATGCGGTCTCACGCGCTACGGTGTCTCGCGGATCGCCGGCGCTCGATGAGTAAAGTCCGTTCGACGCAATCAAACCAACGGCATCCCGGTAGCTTGCCGTCCCGGTCTCCTCGTAGGCCCGCCTGAGGCCCTGCGTGAACACCCTCCAGCCAGGGATGGCGCCGTTGCCGCTCGAAACGTATTGCCGGTATTGCTGCGCGATATTGAGCGCACAATCCTTCCAGCGCGGGTCGTTGGTATAGTCGGCGACTTTGAAGTACACCCAGGCGCCATCGTAGTACCAAACTTGGCTCTCGACTCCGAAGGAGTAGGTGTTGGCATAGGGCTTCTTAGGGTCGCACCATGTTTGCGCGATGCTGGTCATCAGACCCTCCCACGTGCCCTTTCCGGGTGGCGCGCCGGAAACTCGCGGACGCTCCCACGGCGTGATCGCAGAGGGCGCCGCGAGCACTGTAATCGGCACGTTCAGCGACCGCACAACATTATTCGCCGTCGTTGTGAGGGTGACATGATATTGTCCGGGCGCCGTATCGGCAGCGGCGGTAATCCAAACGTGTGTGTATAGCGGGTTATTGCTCGAGTTCCATTGAAACTTCGAATCGCCCGCTCCCCAGCAGTTCGGGTTTGCCCAGCCGCACCACGGAGTAACCGTGATCTTCGGTTCGGTCGTCGATAGCGAGGTGAAGTAGAGATGCCCAACCGTCGATGTGTAATCGACCTTGACTTGCACGACCATCGAATAGCCCGCGTAGACTCTGACCGGATTAACCCAGGTCGTCAGGCCGTAGTCTTGTGCTGAAACACCCGAGCCGAGTACGAATAGCAAAAGTAGTAGTCGCATTAGTAGTACACCCTCACTTCTCCTCGCGCGCCGGCGCATCCCATGCTCGCAGGTGACGAAGTCCCAACACCTCCGCCTCCCCCCCCGCCCCCGGGGATCGAACCGGCGGTACAGGGTACGTGGCCGCCGCCAGAGGTATATCCTCCTCCATTTCCGCCGCTTCCGCCGTACGCGGACGCGCCACCAACTCCCCCGGTGGCGTTGTTAAAACCACCACCTCCCCCAGAGCCTCCACCATACAAAGATGGCCCACCAACTCCACCAGGATTGCCGTCGGTGGGCTGGGCGCTGCTACCGCCGCCAAGCCACGGAACCACAGGAATCCGAGGCACTGTTGTGGAATTAAAGGCAACGGCAAACACGTTACTGGCCTGATAGCCGGCCGGCATATGTGTACTGAGTTCTGGCCACCCCTGCGGATAGCCCCCGCGCATACCTGAAGTCGAATTATCGCCTCTTCCCCCCAGAACAATCACGCACGCCCCGAACTCGGATGTGCCGCCGTTGCCTTGACTGACATAGCCCGTGGACCCAGCGCTGCCTTTACCAACCTTGATGGTTACGGTGCTCTCGGGTGTCACCGGGCACAGCTTATCCAGATAACCGCCGCCCCCGCCACCAACACCACCAAAAGCCGAACTGCCGCCGCCGCCGCCAGCGCCGGCGCCCCAAGCCTCAACCCTCACCCAGCGCACACCAGCCGGGACAGTCCAACTAGCCGTCCACTGCGTTCCGGAGTCAGTCCACGAGATCGTCTGGCCATTCGCGAGCGTACTGGTCGATCCGTCAAAAATAAGTCGATACCTCTCGATTCCGCCACCACCTCCACCGCCGCCAGGCGGAGTGCCGCCGATGTCATTATATGAAAGCTGCCTCCGGATGAACGCCCCATCCGCTCCCAGCCCTGTCAGGACCTCACTCCCTTGCGGCGCGACGGGATAGACGGTCACCGATGCATTGCCCGCATCATTGAGCACAACCAGGTTCTTATTCGTCCGGTCCACCCGCGCCTCGAACATCTCGGCAGCAGGGGTGGCCGCCGATTCCGCCGATGTCTCTCCGCTCAACTCCCACGGCCCGGGCGACTCGAACACCGATGCCGCAATTCGGCCACTGCAGGCGAATGCGCCCTGCCCCTCCTCCGTGCATCCGGAGGGAAGCCCGTTCGGAGACGTCGAAAGAAACGCCCTCCGGTCCGATACCGCACCCCATTGCCCTGCCGTGATGGGGACCTCCGCGATCGGAATGGCGCTGTTAGGAAATGTCGGACTCGCCACCTGTTGAGCGACCATTCCCGACGCGCTCACCGTCAGGCCAGCCGAACTCGGGTGCTGAAGCACGATGTCGCCACTCTCCGACAAAAAGACCCTCGCGACGCCCGACCCGCTGCCGGCCGTGATCGTCGCCGTCGCGCCCGTTACGCGCTGTATCACTATATTGCCGAAGCGGGCCCGGCACGGCGCCGAACTGCTGCACGTCCCGCCGACGGTCAGACTACTCGGACTCGTCCGCTGCGCCTCGAAATCCGACGAACCACCGCCCCCGGCTTCGAGAACCCAGATATTCGTCGCCGCACAGCCGAACAGGTTCTGTCCCGCGGGTGCATCGGTTCGAAAGTACATTTCGCCCACCGAACAGGTCGCCGGCAATTGCGTTCCCGTCCGGAACGGACGAGTGTAGGAAGCTTGAGAGAAATCGACTTCTTTAGCCTGCCGTTGCAGATTCAAGAGGGTTTGGGCCGGCATGATCGCCGCCAGGGCCCAGACAATCGGGATCTGTTTGAGTGCCGTTGGTAATCGCATAGAGGCTCCAGGATGCGCGTGGCGTCCTCGCCACGCGCTTTCACCTTGACCCTACTGCGCTGCACTCGCGCCGCGGCCGAACTACCGGCGTCATTCGCGCGGCTGCGGCCAACACCCTTGATCGTAACGTCTGGAAAATGAGAAGCTTAGAACCCTGATACCCGGTATGAAAAAAAACCCGGAACGCTCGTGACCGCCTCCCTACTTCCGCCCCATCCCGAACAGCGTCTGAAAGTACGGAGGCTCCGCCTCCCTCCCCACCACCGACGTCTCGATCTCCCCAAACCCCGCCTTCGTCAGAAACCGCCGCAGCTCCACTTCCGTGAACCCCAGCCACACATCCGCGTACAGCTCCCGGGCCTCCTCGAAGCCGTGCTTCACCAAGTCGAGAATCGCCACCCGTCCGCCCGGCCGCAGAATCCGCCAAGCCTCCTGAACCGCGCGCTCCGGATGCTGCGCATGGTGCAGCGACTGGCTGAACAGAGCCACGTCCACCTCACCGTCCCCGATCGGCAGCGCCTCAAGATCACCCAGCCGGTACTCCAGGTTCGCCACCCCATGCTCCCGCGCGACCTCCGCCCCATAGGCGACCATCTTCTCCGAGTTGTCCACCGCAATCACCCGCTCGGCCCTCTGCGCCAGCATCAGCGACACCGTCCCCTCGCCGGCCCCCAGATCCGCAATCGCCAGCGGCGGCAGCAGCTTCAAAAAGACCTCGGCCAGCCCTTTCCAGGACCGCCCCGGCACATACTGCCGCCCGAACCGCCCCGCCAGCTCATCGAAGTACGCCCGAACCTTGTCCTGCCGGCGCCGCAGCACTAGCTCCAACCCCGCCGCATCCTCCTCCGCCTCGGGGATCTCGTTCGCCGCAGCCTGCCGCAGCACCTCCACCAGCTCTGCTCCGCGCCCGGCCTTCGCCCGATACAGCACGTTCTTCCCGGCCCGGCGGTCCTCCACCAGGTCTGCCTGCTTCAACTGCGCCAGATGCGTCGAAATCGTGCTCTGACCCATTGCCAGGATCTCCTGCAACTCCGCCACGGAAAGCTCCTCCCGCTCCAGAAGCAGCAGAATCCGCAGCCGGCTCGGGTCAGCCAGCAGCCGCATCGATCGCAGGATTGACGTCATCGGGGTCTGGCGCCTATTATATCAATGTATCTTGATATTTCGATAGGATTGGAGCTCCATGGGGACCGTAACGCTGAACAAGACCGCTACCGAATACAAAGTCGCCGACATGTCGCTCGCCGACTGGGGGCGAAAAGAGACCACCATCGCCGAGTCCGAGATGCCCGGCCTGATGGCCATCCGGCGCAAGTATGCCGCCGAAAAGCCGCTCGCTGGCGTCCGCATCACCGGCTCGCTGCACATGACCATTCAGACGGCCGTGCTCATCGAGACCCTCGTTGACCTCGGCGCCAGCGTCCGCTGGGCAAGCTGCAACATCTTCTCCACGCAGGACCACGCCGCCGCCGCCATCGCCGCCGCCGGTGTCCCCGTCTTCGCCTGGAAAGGCGAGACGCTTGAGGAGTACTGGTGGTGTACCTACCAGGCGCTCAGCCATTCCAACGGCAAAGGTCCGGAACTCGTCGTCGATGACGGCGGCGACGTCACCCTCCTGATCCACAAAGGCTATGAGCTGGAGGAAGGTTCCGACTGGGTCAACACTCCCTCGGAGAGCCACGAAGAGCAGGTGATCAAGGACCTGCTCAAGAAGGTACACGCCGAAAATCCCCGCCGTTGGCATGAGATCGCGGCCGAATGGCGCGGCGTCTCCGAAGAGACCACCACCGGCGTTCACCGCCTCTACAAGATGAAGCAGGAGGGCAAGCTGCTTGTCCCCGCTATCAACGTCAATGACTCGGTGACCAAGTCGAAGTTCGACAACCTCTACGGCTGCCGTGAATCCCTCGCCGACGGCATCAAGCGCGCTACCGACGTCATGGTGGCGGGCAAGGTCGCGGTCATCTGCGGCTACGGCGATGTGGGCAAGGGTTCGGCCCAGTCCCTCGGCGGCTTCGGCGCTCGCGTGATCGTCACCGAAATCGACCCGATCAACGCCCTCCAGGCCGCCATGGAAGGCTACGAAGTCACCACCATCGAGGACACCCTCGGCCGCGCCGACATCTACGTCACCTGCACCGGCAACTGCGACATCATCACCCTCGAGCACATGCAGAAGATGAAGGACCAGGCCATCGTCTGCAACATCGGCCACTTCGACAACGAGATTCAAGTCGACCGGCTCAACAACGCCCCCGGCGTCACCCGCACCAACATCAAACCGCAGGTCGACATGTACACCTTCCCGGACGGCCACAGCATCTACCTGCTCGCCGAAGGCCGCCTCGTCAACCTCGGCTGCGCCACCGGCCACCCGAGCTTCGTCATGAGCAACAGCTTCTCCAACCAGACGCTCGCTCAAATCGACCTCTGGAAGAACAAGGACGTCTACAAGGCCGACGTCTACACGCTCCCCAAGAAGCTCGACGAAGAGGTCGCCCGCCTGCATCTCGAAAAGATCGGCGTCAAGCTGACGACACTCACGGAGAAGCAGGCCAACTACCTCGGAGTCCCGGTCGAAGGCCCGTACAAGCCTGACCACTACCGCTACTGATTGTCACGAGGGCATTATTGAGAATATAATTTCAATAATGCCCTCTGCCGACACCCGTCTGCCCGTCACCGTCCTCTCCGGCTTCCTCGGAGCCGGCAAGACCACGCTGCTGAACCACGTCCTCAACAACCGCGAAGGCATGCGCGTTGCCGTCATCGTCAACGACATGAGCGAGGTCAACATCGACTCGCGCCTCGTCGCCGGAGGCGCCGGGCTCAGCCGCGTCGATGAAAAGCTCGTCGAAATGAGCAACGGCTGCATCTGCTGCACCCTGCGCGAGGATCTGCTCCAGGAGGTCGCCCGCCTCGCGGCTGAGAAGCGCTTCGACTATCTCCTGATCGAATCGACCGGGATCTCCGAGCCCATGCCCGTCGCCGCGACCTTCAGTTTCGAAGACGAGTCCGGAGCCTCGCTCGGACAACTCGCGAGGCTCGACACCATGGTCACGGTCGTCGACGGCGAGAAGTTCCTCGAAGAGATGGACTCCTACGACATCCTCGCCGAACGCGGCATCGGACTCGACGAGGAGGACGAGCGCAACGTCAGCGATCTCCTGATCGACCAGGTGGAATTCGCCAACGTCCTGGTCCTCAACAAGACCGATCGCATGACGCCCGAACAGATCGGCCGCCTGCGCGAGCTCCTCAAGCGCCTCAACCCGGACGCCCGCGTCCTCGAGTCCACCTACGGCCGCGTCCCCCTGACCTCCCTCCTGAACACAGGCCTGTATGACGAGGGAAAAGCCGCGGTCACGCCGGGGTGGCTGAAGGAGATCCAGGGCATCCACACGCCGGAATCCGAGGAGTACGGCATCGCGAGCTTTGTCTTCCGCGCGCGCCGTCCTTTCCATCCGCAACGCCTCTGGGACGCGCTAAACCAGGGCTGGGACGGCGTCCTGCGCGCCAAGGGCTTCTGCTGGCTCGCGACGAAGCATGACGTAATCGGCAGCTACTCGCAGGCCGGCAACTGCGTGACGCTCGAGCCCCAGGCTCTCTGGTACGCCGCGCAGCCCCGCGAGCAGTGGCCCGACGAGCCCGAGCAGATCGCCGCCATCGAGCGGCTCTGGCAGGAGCCCTACGGCGACCGTATGCAGGAACTCGTCTTCATCGGCATCGAAATGGACCGCACCCGGATCGAAGCCGACCTCGAAGCCTGCCTTCTCACCGGCGCCGAGATCAGCTGCGGCGTCGAAGCCTGGCGTGAACTCCCCGACCCCTTCGGCGAATGGAGCGTCACGTTGGTAGAGGAAGAGGAGCACGCCGGGCACGCCCACTAGAAGCGATATACTTCTCCCACGTACCTGTTTTGGAGAGAAGTCAATGAGATACCTGTCCCTGCTTGCCCTCCTGGCCGCCACCCCGGCCCTCCTCGGCCAGCAGCCTGCGTTTCAAGAGGAGCAGTTCCACGGTCGCCGCGCCTTTGTCCTCGAAAACGGACTGATGCGCGTCAGCACCCTTCCGGGCGGCGGCTTCATCGGCGAAATCCGGCTGCTCTCCCCGGACCCAAGGAAGAGCGTCAACCCGCTCCGGGTGCCTCACTACCAGACCATCGATCCGTTCCGCTACGAGGCCGCCACGCACGGCGAGCTATACGGAACCGGCATCCAGCGCCGCCTCATGAGCGGCTATATGGGACACTTCCTCTGCTTCCCCCAGTACGGCCCTACATCGGCCGCCGAGCTCAACTTCGACCTCGGCCAGCATGGCGAAGCCCTCGCCGTCGAATGGAAGCGCCAGAAGGTGGAGAGCGGACCACAAGGCGTCACACTGCGCTACTCCGCCGAGCTTCCGAAAAACCAGTACCGCATCGAACGCGCCATCACGCTCGCGCCCGGAGAAACGGTCGGCTATGTCGAGGAGTCCATCGAGAACCTCACGCCCTATGACCGCCCGGTAAACTGGGTTCAGCACATCACCTTCGGGCCGCCCTTCCTCGCGCCCGGCCGCACCTACGCCGACGCGCCCGTCACCAGGGTCTTGCTCGCAGACGGCACAAAGCTCCACGAAGGCGACTGGCCCGAAATCACCGACCCGCAAGGCCTCCGGGTCAACCAGCGCCGCTTCATCGAAACGCCGAACTCCGGGCGCTACACCGCCTGGCTTCTCGACCGCTCCCGCCCTAAGGTCTGGTTCACCCTCTACAATCCCGATTACCCGGTCCTCATCGGTTACATCTTTCCGGCCGAAAGCAACCCGTGGATCGGAGACTGGCAGGAGAACCAGCGCGTGACTGCCATCCCGTGGAACGGGAAGGCGATCGCGCGAGGCATCGACATCGGCACCACCCCGTTCGCCGAAGGCCTCCGCAGGAGCGTCGACCGCGGCAGCGTCCTCGGAGTCCCCACCTTCCGCTGGATCGAAGCCCGCGAGCGCCAGACCCAGCGCTATCTCTTCTTCCTGGCTGAAATCCCGTCCGGCTACAAGGGAACCGCGGACGTCAAAGTGGAGGGCGGAAAAATCGTGATTGTTGAGCAGCAGAGCGAAAGGACTATCGCCATCAACAGCAGCCGCGAGTGGTAAGGCCCTTCCGCCCTGATTTGCTAGATGTGCTCGTAAGCCACGCTCGTCATAAACTCGACGAACTGCGGCGCCGTCATCACGTACTCCAGAATCTCGGCGGCCTTCACGTAGTGGCCCTTGTCGAACCGCTCGGCCCCGAGCTTTGCGCGGAACGTCTCTAGCTGCTCCGCAATTGTCCGGCGCACCATCTCCTCCCTGATCGTGCGGCCGTCGTCCATCTTGGCGCCGTGCTTTACCCACTGCCAGACCTGCGCGCGTGAAATCTCCGCCGTCGCCGCATCTTCCATGAGGTTGTATATCGGTACGCAGCCGAGCCCGCCCAGCCACGCCTCCAGATACTGGAGCCCGACATCCACATTCAGCCGCAGGCCGTCTTCGGTAATTGTCCCCCCCGGAACCTTCAGCAGGTCCGCGGCCGTGACGTTTACCTCCTCGCGCTTGACGTGAATCTGGTTCGGCGTGCTCATCCCCTCGTCGAAGATTTGCTTGGCGACAGGAATCAGCCCCGGATGCGCCACCCACGTACCGTCGTGGCCCGCCCGCACCTCGCGCAGCTTGTCCTGCCGGACCTTCTCCATCGCGGCCTCGTTCGCTGCCGGGTCATTCTTGATCGGGATCTGCGCCGCCATGCCGCCCATCGCGTGCGCGCCCCGCCGGTGGCAGGTCTTAATCAGCAGGTCCACGTAGGACTTGAGGAAGTGCCGGTCCATCGTCACCTGCGCGCGATTCGGCAAAACGAAATCCGGACGATGATGGAATTTCTTGATGAAGCTGAAGATGTAGTCCCAGCGGCCGCAGTTCAGCCCCAGTGAATGGTCGCGCAGCTCATACAGGATCTCATCCATCTCGAACGCCGCCAGAATCGTCTCGATCAGCACCGTCGCGCGGCATGTACCCACCGGCACACCGAGCGCCTTCTCGGCCTCGGTAAACACCTCGTTCCAAAGCCGCGCCTCCAGGTGGCTCTCCAGCTTCGGGAGGTAGAAGTACGGCTGCGTCCCACGCTCCAGCGCCGCCTTGGCGTTGTGGAAGAAGTAGAGCCCGAAGTCGAACAGCGACCCCGAGACCGGCTGGCCGTCGACGCGGAAGTGGCGCTCGTTCAGATGCCACCCGCGCGGCCGTACGAATAGCACCGCCGTTTGCGGCTTGAGCTTGTACTCCTTGCCTTCCGGACTCCGAAACCCGATCGTCCTGCGGACGGCATCCCGCAGGTTGATTTGGCCGTTCAGATTGTTATCCCAGGTCGGCGAGTTCGCATCTTCCAGGTCTGCCATAAAGACGCTCGCGCCTGAATTCAGCGCATTGATCACCATCTTTCGGTCGACGGGACCGGTAATCTCGGTGCGGCGGTCCTGCACATCGGCGGGTATCGGCGCAATCTGCCAGTCGGCGCTGCGGATCTCGGCCGTCTCCGGCAGGAAGTCGGGCATCTTGCCGGCGATCAGCTCCTTCTGCCGCTCGGCGCGCCGCGCCAGCAACTCCTGGCGCCGCGGCTCGAACTTGCGAGCCAGCGCAGCGACGAAAGCGACTGCCTCCGGCGTCAGAATTTCAGCGAATTCGGGTGGAAGGGGGGAGAAAATATCAACGCCCGGCGTGTTCGGCGCCGGAGCAAAACTTGCTGCGGACATAGATCAGTTCCTTTCGTCAATCGGTTGACTCGATAGACGCGCGCGGCTTGCCGCCATACCGCCGGCCCCCGCGAAGACTGCCGCGACCGCTACCGCCACCATCGGGATGGTAAAGCTGCCGGTCTGCTGCGTCACCCTTCCGACCGCCCACATCGCTACAGCCCCGGCCAAAGAGCCGGAGCCGCCGAGCAGGCCGGCCGCCGTCGATACATGCGTCGAGGAGACTTCCTGGGCCATCGTCAGATACATGGCAATCCAGAGCCCCACGCCAAAGTTTACTACCGCAAGCACCCCCACGGCAGCATCGAGCCCGGAAAGGAACGGCAGCGCCGCCGACGGCAGCAGCAGCGCCGTGGCCGTCAGAAAGACCATCCGGCGCGCCGTCTGCACCGTTTTACCGGCCTGGCACAGCAGCAGAACTGCCGCCCCGCAGGCCAGATAACCCAGGTCCAGCGCAAGAAAGATCCCCATCAGCAGCCACTTCTGCTGCTCCGGCTCCACGCCGCGCTGCTGCACGAAATACGTCGGAAGCCAGTTTAGGTTGTAATACAGAACCGGATTCACCAGCACCGCCACGACGAAAACTTGCCAGAACTGGCCCGTCATTAGGATCTCTCGGTATACCGCCGTGCGAGCCTGCTGCTTCCGCGGACCCACCGGATCCGCCGGTTTCCAAACACCTGCAAACCGCGGCCCGCGCGTATAGGCCATCCACCCGATCCACCACACCGCGCCGAACGCTCCCACCATCACGAACGTCCATCGCCACCCGAACCACGCCGCCGCCCCCAATATCAGCGGCGGAGCGATCAGGGCCCCCACGCTCGTCCCGCTCGTGAAGATGCCGTTGCCAAACGGCCGGTCCTTCGGCGGCAGCGCCCGCGCCACGATCCGCATTGCCGCCGGCCAGTTGCCGGACTCCGTGACCCCCAGCAAAATACGGAACAGCAGCAGCGCCGCGAAGCTCCCGGCCATCCCCGTCATCGCCGTC
This sequence comes from Bryobacteraceae bacterium, assembly GCA_046289265.1. Taxonomy (GTDB): domain Bacteria; phylum Acidobacteriota; class Terriglobia; order Bryobacterales; family Bryobacteraceae; genus JBKBWD01. The sequence continues at coordinate 13,576 of JBKBWD010000063.1, forward strand.
ACCGCCGACCACGCCAGCACCGAGAGCGCATAGGCCCACCGCAAGTTGTAGCGGTCCAGAATCAGCCCGATCGCGAATTGCGCGAGGGTGTAGGAGTAGTAAAAAGCCGAAAACAGCCATCCCAGCGCCTCGTTGTCCAGGCTCATCTCGCGCTGGATCGTCGGCGCCAGAATGCTCAGCGTCTGCCGGTCGAGATAGTTCAGCGTCGTCGCCAGGAACAAGAAGCCGCACAGCATCCACGGCGCCGACCGATCGTAGCCCAGCTTAGGCCCGCCCATCCGTCCTCCCCTGGCCCACGCCGCTATAATGGGAGATCACTCGATGGCGACCATCTACGACGTGGCTAAGCGGGCCGGCGTATCGACCTACACAGTCTCCGCTGTCCTCAACCGCTCCGCCTTTGTAAGTCCGGAACTGACCAAGCGGGTCCTGGAAGCAGTCCAGGAGTTGGACTATACCATCAACGACCTCGCCCGCAGCCTTCAAACCCGCAAGACCCGCACCATCGGAATGCTGGTACCCGACATCGGCAACCCGTTCAATGCCAAAGTTGTGCGCGGCGTCGAAGACAAGCTCCGCAACGCCGGCTACACGCTGCTGATCGGCAACACATACAACGACACCACCGAGCAGACCCGCTATCTCGCCATCTTTCGTTCCAAGCAGGTCGATGGTCTCCTGATCTATCTCGCAGCCGGAGAAGAGGATGACGTCCGGCGCGTCGTCGAGGCGAAAAAACCGATCGTCATGGTCGCGCGTGCGCCCCACACCTTTGAGGCGGATACCGTTACCGGCGACAACGTCGAGGGCGCCCGTATGGCCGTCGAGCACCTGATTGCCCGCGGCCACCAGCGCATCGGGATTCTCGTCGGCCAGCTCTCGCTCACCACCAGCGCCGATCGCGTCGAAGGCTGGCGGCTCACCCTCCAGGCGCACGGCCTCCCGGCGCCCGACGAATGGATTGGCGAGGGCGACTGGACCGAAACCTCCGGCTGCGACTACGTCCGCCGCGTCTTCGCCGGCCCCAACCCGCCCACCGCCGTCTTCGCCGCGAACTTTCTCATGATGGTCGGAGTCCTCCGCGGGCTCAAGGATCTCCGCCTTGCCGTCCCGCAACAGGTCGAGGTCATGAGCTCGGATGATTCCGAATGGCTCGACGTCTTCCAGCCCCGCATCTCCACCGTCGCCCAGCCGAGCTACACCATGGGCGAAGCAGCAGCCGACATGCTCCTCCATCGGCTCAAACACCCCGACGAGCCCCCGCGCCGTGTGCTTCTCAAACCGGACCTGTGCATCCGGCATTAGTGCGCACCGTCCATAAGCAGCCGGAAGGGAAGCTCCCTCGCCATCTCCCGGATCTGCTCGCGCGTGAAGCCGCTGCTTAGCAGCCGGTCCGCATAGAGCCGCAATCCATCCACCGGCGCCGGCGTATCCACCTGTCCGAGATCGGTTGAGATCACCGTCGTCTCGACGCCCACTGCCGCGATCGCGTCCTCGATGACCGGAAACGGCGTAAACCCGCACCGGTGCGTCGTCGAGACATAGCAGCGCTCAAAGAACACGCCGCCCAACGCCGCAAGCTGCCGTTGCAGCTCGATCGGATAAAACGTGGCCGACCACTCCGGATGCGTGATCAGAACCTTGCCGACGCCCAACTCTTTTGCCCGCTTCACCAGCGCAACGGTCTCCTCCGGCGCCAGATGCCCGCTGCCCAGGATGCACTGTCTGGCCGCGATCAGCCGTAAAATTTCCTCAACCTCCGGGACGATCCCGCCACAGTCGTCCACCACGGTCAATCCACCGGCCTGGCCGTGATGCCGCCGGTGATTCGCGGCCGACCGCGTCGGCATCCACACCTCGCGCGCCCCCAGCTCCAGCGCCACCCGCACGGCCGCAGGATTCAATCCGCCCACCGGCTCGTTCAGCACGATGCTCCCGTGCACCTTGATCTCGCGGACCACCTGCGAGACCAGGTAGGCGCGCTCCACCGTCGAACCCAGGTGCGACTTCAGCAGCAGCGCTCCCATGCCGGCCCGCGCCGCCTCGCGCGCCAGCTCCAGGTCGTCGTACCGTCTCGGATCGAGATCGGGCGCGCTGTGGACGTGCATATCCACGGCGCCCTCAAGGAAGTCCCAGCGGCTCATGGCTATGGAACCGGAGGCGCGTAGCGCTCGCGCAATGACATGAACTCGAAGACTTCGCGGTGATAGGGATTGAACTCAGGGTCCGGAATTCCGCTCGGAGGCACAGCCGGCGATCCATATCCTGTCTGGAACATGTCGTGATGGTAGACGATGTGCGCCCCAAGCTGCCACACCTGGAAGATTTGCAGCATGTGATCGGCCGGATACGTCTGCTCGCCCGGTCCTCCGAATTTCGGCGTCCCGTTGCGCGCCGGCTCGTCATCCACCACGGGCTTTCTGAATCGCGCCAGCAAATAGGCGATCTCCCGCGGCCCGATCTCCCATGGCTTCCCCGAACGCTGCCGGCTCGTGTGGGGCGTCAGGTAATCGAGAGCGCTGTTCTGCGCGACGTCCCCGAGCACCCCCGCAAAACCGGGCGAGTTCGTCACCAGCCGCTTTGGATCCGTAGCCCGGATGATCTCGACGTAATCCATCACCCGCTCGGAGAATTCGTTCCAGACCTGAATCGTCAGGTTGCGGTACGGCGCCAGCTCCCGCGTGATCGCCTCCACCGCGCGATCCGACGCCTCCGGACCCAGCCGGATCCCGTCGTGCCAGCTCTCCTGCGAAAACAGGACGATCTGTACCACCATACCCAACGCGTCCGCATCTTCCACAATTCGCTTCAGACGGGCTACGTTCTCCTGCCGCAGCCGCCCGTCCGGATAGTACAGGCTGCACTCCGCGCACGTGTCCACAAAACCGCGCTTATTGTCCCACTGGCTCCAGATCCGCAGGACGTTGATCCCGTACTTCTGAAACTTCCGCATCCACTCGCGGCGCTCCTCCGAGCTCTTATTGAACGCCGGATTGTAGATCGCGTTGAAGAAGCTCACACCCATAAACGGAAACGGCGCCCCATTCAGCCGGAAGCCGGTCCCCGAAATGGTAATCTCATGTCTGCTGTTCTGTGCGCTCGCCCCCACTACCGCCAGCAAGAGCATTCCAGCCAATACTCCGAATCGCCTCACGCTCGCACACTCCTCCTTCCTAATCGTTTAGGTGCACCGCCAGTCTATACCGCCGTCCCGCTCCTGTCAATCCGTTCACCCTTTACCTAATCGTTTATTTAACCGCCGCGCGGCCCTTCCACAAAGTGATATAGTCTCAGGGAACAACTATGGACACCTTTCGTGTGGGTATCTCCCCGGACTTCTACATCGACGCCAAGGGACGCTTCGAAGCCGTCCTCGAAGAGAAATTCAGCGGGATCCCCGGCCTCGAATGGGAGCCCATGCCCGATCAGCCCGGCAAAATCGCAACGCCGGAGGCGCTTAACCGCTACGACGCCATCTTCTCCCTCGCTCTCTGTGTGAACGCCGACAGCCTGCGCGGCGTCGACCGTCTCGCCCTCATCGCCCGCTGGGGCGTCGGCTACGACATGATCGACGTCGAGGCCATTACCGAATCTGACGTGCTGCTCGCGATCACCCCAAACGCCGTCCGCCGCCCGGTCGCCGAAGCCGTCCTGACTTTCATCTTCGCGCTCTCAAAGAACCTGCTGGAACAGGACCGCATCACCCGCGAAGGCAAATGGCGCGGCAACCTGAGCCGGCTCGGTTCCACCGTCCAGGGCAAGGTCCTCGGCTCGGTCGGCTGCGGCAACATCGGCCAGGAAATGTTCCGCATCGCCTCCTCGCTCGGCTTCAGCCGTTTCCTGGCCTGCGACCCCCACGTCTCCTCGGATGCCGTCCGCCCACTCGGGGTCGAACTCGTCGACATGGATACGGTCTTCCGCGAAAGCGACTACGTCGCGGTCAATACGCTGCTGAATTCCACGACGCGCGGCCTCATCGGTGAACCCCAGTTCCGGCTCATGAAGCCCACGGCCTATTTCATTAATACCTCGCGAGGCGGCATCGTCCAGGAATGCGCCCTCATCCGGGCGCTCAAAGAGCGCTGGTTCGCCGGCGCCGGCATCGACGTCTTCGAAAAGGAGCCCCCCTCTACCGATAATCCGCTCCTCCGTCTCGATAACGTCATCGTCACGCCGCACGGACTCGCCTGGACCACGGAGACCGCCCGCGAGAACGGCCTCGAAGCCTGCGAGAACATCCTCGCCGTCTTCCGCGGCCAAATTCCGGCATCGCCGGTTAACCGTCAGGTCCTCGACCGCCCCGGCTTTCAGAAAAAACTCGCCCGCTACAGGAGCAGCCACGTATGAAAGACAACAAGTTCAAAAAAGCGCTCGCCGAAGGCCGCATCCCCGTCGGCCACATGGTCTTCGAGTTTGCCACGCGCGGCATCGCCCGCGTCCTCGACTCCCTGGATCTCGACTTTGCCTTCGTCGACATGGAGCACACCGGCTTCGACACCGACCGCGTCGCCGACCTCATGGCCTGGTTCAAAGCCACCGACATCGCTCCCTTTGTTCGCGTCCCTCAGGGCCTTTACCACTTCCTCGCCCGCACCATGGACGCCGGAGCGTTGGGCGTCATGGTGGCCAACGTGGAAACCGCCGAACAGGCCCGTTCCATCGTGGACGCAGTCAAGTACGCACCCCTCGGCAAGCGCGGCGTCGCTCTCGGAACCGCCCACACCGACTTCCTCGTCCCGGACCCGCCCTCCTACTTCCGGCGCGCCAACGAAAACACCACCGTCTTCTGCATGATCGAGTCCCCCACCGGCCTCGCCAACGCCGATCGGATCGCCGCCGTCGAAGGCGTGGACGTGCTCTGGGTCGGTCACTACGACCTCACGCAAGCCATGGGCATACCGGGCGAGTTCCAGCACCCGGACTTTCTCCAGGCCCTCGCCGACGTTGTCGCCGCAGCACGCAAACACGGCAAAGCCGCCGGCATGCAGCCCGGCAGCAAGCAGCAGCTCGAACAGTGGCTCGGAATCGGTTTTAACGTGATTTCGTGGAAGAGCGACGTCGGCCTCTATCGCGCCGCGCTCGAGTCGGAGCTACAATCGGTCCGCACCCGCCTCGCGCCGCGAGCCGCCGCACAGCCGTGAAAAATGGAGAGCCACGGGCTGTTAAGGTTCCGCCGGAAGAATCCGCGAATCCGACTGAAACTTCCGGTGATTCCGATACGTGACTTCCGCCTCGCCCGCCAGCCTTTTCACGAGGGCGAGGCGGCCGTTCACGCGAATCCGTGCATAGCTCGGCGCCCAGAGTTCATCCTTCAACCGCGTCTGTTGGAACTCCACCGCCGACCCCTTTCCCAGCCTCGCAATAAACCATCCGAACGAGACCGTCTCGATCGCCTCGGCCTCGAGCTTCACCCACTGGTACTCATTTTTCTCCACCCATAGCTTGCCGCGAAACTTCTGGAGCATGGCCGCATTGCGGTGTTTCGGACGATACTCCGGCCGCGGTAGCGCCTCGATCACCCACATCCGCCGCCCGTCGATAATCTCTTCGCCCAGAAGGCGCAAATGAAACAAATCCGGGACCTCCTGGAGAAATGCCCGGCTTTCGCGCCGCCGCCGCTCGAAACTCTCGATCCGCTTCTGCCGCTGCTCCGGCGTCTCGGCATCCAACTCCGCCATCAGTTTGCCGAACTTCGCCGACGCCTTGCGCTCCTCCGCCGGCCCCAGTGGGCTGTCATTGTGCGCAATCTTGCGCTGGTACGGCTGCCCGCCGAGAATGATTACGTCGAAGGTCTCGGACTCCTTGGATGCCACCCTCCCGTCCCGATCGAGCTTCCGCCGCTCCACTCTCTCGACGAACGTGTAGTCCCTGAGCCGCTGCCAGTTGGACTGATCGCGCGAGACCGACCGCCTCACGATCTCGCGGGCATCCTGCGCCGAGGCGCACGAAATTACCGCGAGAATCAGGAGAAGCCGCATACTCTCAGGAGATGATCTTCTTCCGCACCGCATACAGCACTATCTCGGCCGTATTGTGCAGGTTCAGCTTCTGCATGAGATGGGTCCGATGAGTCTCCACAGTATATAGACTCAGATTCAGGAGCCCGGCTACTTCCTTGTTGGATTTCCCCTCGGCCAGAAGCTGCAGCACCTCCTTCTCGCGTTCCGTCAGTAGATCGTAGGAGTCCTGCAGGCCGCGCTGCTGCAAATATCGCATGTAATCCTCGAGCAGCGCGTTCGTAATCGCTGGACTGAAAAAACTCTTACCCTCCGATACCGCTTCGATCGCCCGCACTAAGTCGGCCTCCGCCGAGTCTTTGAGTAAGTACCCCTTTGCCCCGGCGCTCAGCGCCCGGACCACGTAGCCCTCATCCGAGTACATGCTCAGCATGATGATGCCGGCGCCCGGACTCCGTTTCAGGATTCGCACCGCGGCGTCGATTCCATTCAGTTGCGGCATCGCCACGTCCATCACGACGATATCGGGATTCAACTCCTCGGCAAGCCGCACCGCCTCCCGGCCGTCGGCGCCTTCGCCCACCACCTCCATGCCCGGCTCCTGTTCGAGCAGAAAACGCAGGCCCTTACGCACGACACCATGATCGTCGGCCAGCAGCACCCGAATCTTCTTGCTCATGCCGCCTCCTTGCTGTCCGCCACCGGAATTTCGATGCTCAATACTGTTCCTTTCTCCGGCTGCGAGTAAATCGTCACGGTGCCGCCCAACTCGCGGACCCGCTCCTCGATCCCGATCAACCCCAGCCCCCGCCCGCGCGATTCGTGCTTTGAAAAGCCGACCCCGTCGTCCTGAATCGTCAGGGCAATCCCATCGCGATGCCCGTGGAACGAAATCCGGATCTCGTTCGCCTTCGCATGGCGGGCGCAATTGGTGAGCGCCTCCTGGATCACCCGGAAAATACAGGTGCGGTGCCGCTCCGACAACCGTCCTGCCGGAAGCGTACCATCCCAACGCAGCGTCACCGGTACGCCGTATCGCCGCGAAAAGTCCCGGGCCTGCCACTCGAGTGCGGGCTGCAGCCCGATGTCGTCCAACATCGAAGGCCGCAGTCCCATCGCCAGGTCCCGTACCGATCGGAGCGTCTGTTCGGAAAGCCGCTTCGTCTCGACGATGTGCTCGCGGAACTCCTCCTCCGAGGCGTTCCGCAGACGATCGAGATGACCCAACTCCATCCGCAGCGCCGTCAACATCTGCCCGACTTCATCGTGCAGCTCGCGCGAGATCGATTTGCGCTCCTCCTCCTGTGCCCGGACCAACTGCTGCGACAATCGCCGCAACTCTGCCTCGGCCTTCTCGGTCCGCGCCAGCGCCTCCTCGGCTCGCCGTTCCAGCCGCGAAATCCGCAGAATACTCGCCAGCGCCACCAGCAGCCCGAGCGAAAGCGAGATCCACAGCATCCGCCCGATGTCCTGGATGAAGCGCTGCTGCTGATTCGCGACCTCTGCCTGCTGCCGCGACAGGTTCCGCTCATTGATCTCCCGAACCTCCCGCGCTAGATCGAGCACTGCCTCCCGCCGCGGCAGAACAGTATTGCGCAGGAAGAACGAGCTGAGCGCCAGCTTCTGCCGCGGCGTCCACTCAAACAGCGGCTCGTGGGCGTTCCAGTACGCGTCGATCTCCTCCTCCAGTCGATGCAGCATCGTGGCGTCTTCGGTCCCGCCTGACAGTAGCGGCCTCAGATCTTCCAGTTGCTGCCCCATGGTCGCCCGAATCGCCAGAAGCTGCTCCCGGTGCATCGGCGCCGTGATGTGCGAAGGATCGAGCAGGTAGTCCCGAACGTAAATCGCAGCCAGATAGATATTCGTTCGAATGCCCGCAAGCGCCCGATCCCGCCGCTGGTAGTCCTCATGCAGCGAGGAGATCTCCTCGTAGATCTGCAGCCCTTTCCGGAAGGCGCCCAGCCCCGAGAGCGCGATCAGAATGATCAGGCTCCCGAAGGCGACCGTCAGGACGGGCCATGTCCGTGTTCTCATGGCAGGGCCGAACTTCCATTGTAAGAAAACAATCGCGGTTCAGACCTGAATTACTCTCGCCGGAGCGGAAAAATACAGGATACGGAGTATCGCATCCGCGTACATCCGAGGTCACAATGGTTAAGGATGCGGGTGGTATACACTGATCTCGACGGAACCCTACTCGATCACGACACGTACGGGTGGGAAGCCGCCCGGCCCGCGCTGGAGCTGCTCGACCGCACCGGTACACCCCTCGTGTTCGTGACCAGCAAGACCTGGGCGGAGACCGATTTCTGGCGCTGCCGCATCGCCAACCGCCACCCAGCCGTAGTCGAAAATGGCGGTGCGATATACATTCCCAACGACTATTTCCAGTTTCCTCTTGCGGGAGCCAGGCAGCGCGGAGCTTACCAGGTCCTCGAATTCGGCGACTCCTACGCCAGCCTCGTGGCGGCGCTCCGCGAAGCCGGGCGGGTCAGCGGCGTCCGCGTCCGCGGCTTCTCGGATATGACCATCGAGGAGGTGAGCGAACTCTGCGCTCTCACGCCCGAGCAGGCCGCCCTCGCCAAAACGCGAGAGTTCGACGAGGCATTCGAAATACTCGATGCCGAGCGGCAGGCGCCGCTCCTCGCCGCGATTGAAAATCTGGGGAAGCAGTGGACCAGGGGCGGACGCTTCTACCACATCCTCGGAGAGAACGACAAGGCACTCGCCGTCCGCACCGTATCCAATCTCTATCGCCGGTCCGCCAGCCGGGTCCTCACCATCGGTCTGGGCGATGGAATGAATGATGCCGGTTTCCTGAACGCCGTGGACATCCCGATCCTGATGCCCTCGCCGGCGCTTCCAAGCCTCCGCGCGGCGGTCCCCCACGGCCGCCTCGGCCGCGAAGCCGGCCCGGCCGGCTGGAACGCCGCTATCCTTAGCCTGATTCGCTGACCCGCGCGTTCAGCATGTTCCGAGCCGAAACCGTCAGGGAGCGGTTGCCCGAACGTCTCACACGCTCTAAGCAAGCCCCCGCCTACAGATGATGCCAGACGGAGCGCTCTGCCTGCTCCTCGCCCTGTTTCGGCGCCGACTCTTGTAATGTGCGCTGCACCCAGCTCCGTGCTCCCAGCCCGAAGGCCAGGCTCGACGCCAGCACCGCACCGCCCACCAGGATGACGAATGCCGCCAGGAATACGCTCCGCGCGAAGTCCAGGTGATCGGCCGCAACCACCACCGCGACAAACATGATCACAATCCGCGTCGCCGCCGCCAGCTTCCGCGAAAACGGAAACCCTTCGTTCACGCCCCATACCAGCACGCTCCGGCCCAGATATTGAGCCAGCCAGGCGCCAGCCAGCAGGATCAGCCCCGCCGTCACCAGCTTCGGAAACAGGAAGACTGCCGTCTCCACCATTCGCGTCGTGATCAAAGTGTTGAACGCGCTCAGGGCCGTCAGCACGCCGATGCCGAGGATGATCCAGTACGCGGTTCCCGCCACCAGCTTCGTCGCGCGCAGGTGCCCGGTACGGTCGAACATCGAAGAGATGCCGCTCTGGTGCAGGAAGCGGTCGAACGTTACGCCGCGGATGATCTTGGTCAACAGCCATCGGACGAAATTAGCGACCACGTATGCGACCAGCAGAATCGTGATCCCGGCCAGCAGCGGAGGAAGATAGGCCTGAAGGCCGATCGAGAGATGCTCGATCGCCTGCTCAATGATCTGGCGCAGTGTATTAATCATGGCTCACCTCTAAATTCTTGGGCTCGATCCCGTCGCTTGCGGCCGCGGCCTGCTCCGGCGCCGTCGCCGCTGCGGCGGTCTCCCCCCCATTCCACAGGGAGATCAGGTACGGCTTGAGCTCTTCGAAGCGCAGGCACAACTGCTCGATCCTCTCGTCCACCTGGGCGGAAAACAGGCTCTCCGTCTCCGCGACGAAGGAGGCGACCCGGCCCAGGTATAGCGGCGTCAGCGAACGCAGCATGTGGCCTCGCTCGAGCGGCTCATTTTTATGCGCGGAGGCGAACTCGTAAATGATGCGCGCCCAAAGCTCGTCGTCCATGTGAAAGCGCGCCGCCCCGTGCGTGCTCTCGCGGGCCAACTGCATCAGTTCGTCCATCGTGGACGGCGTGAGCGCAATCGACCACAGCTCGCCCAGCTCGTCGCACCCGCGGCGGAACGCGGTCAACATCCGGTCGAGGTTCACATGGATCGGGTCCAACCCGACATCGAAACGGAATCCGAACAGGTCAACGGGCTCGCTCCCGTTCCGGGTCTTCCACACGTCCTCGTATTCGTCCATCAGCATGAACACGCTGCCCACCACCTGCAGCAGCATCGCGCTCAGGTCCGCGCCCGGGTCCTTGGCATCATGCAGCTTCGCCCCGAGAAAACTCTGGCAGACGCGGAAACCCTCGGCTAGCGCGATCGTCGTCATCCAGATGTCGATGCCGTAGCGCGCAACGTCGGTCTCCCAGTCGTTCCGCTGGAGATACCGCGCCGTCAGCCGCGCCGACATGCCGAAGTCTCCCCCGATCGGCTGCCGTACCCGCTGCCCGTAAAGCGCGCGCGTCAGCGGGTAGACGATGCTATTGGTGATCGTGCCGTCGTACTTGTGCCGATGATAGTACGGCGCAACAAAGTCGTAGCCTGCATAGAGCACCGGCCGCACCAGCAGGTCGATCCACTCCGGCGTGATCGAACGCAGGTCGGAATCCACCACCACGCACGCCTTGGCCTCAAGCTGTTTCGCAATTTGAAAGATGAGTCGGAATGCGCTGCCCTTCCCCGGGATCCCGTGATAGGGCAGCGAAAGACGATGCACGGGAAACATCGGTGTGGAAAGAAGCAGGACGTGAGCGTCTTCTACGCGGCTCGAAATGACGGCGTCCCGGGTGCCGTCCGTCGAGCCGCCATCCGAGTTGACGATCACGGCGGTGAATTGCGGAAAATACTTCGAGAGGCCGGCGTGCGCGGCGTTAACAACGTGCGAAATCGTCCTCACGTTGTTATAGCTCGGTATCCCGACGACGATATCGGCTTTCTGTATCCCCTCGAGCGCGCGTTTTGGGTCTTCGATCATTCGCGTCTCCTCACGCGTAGCTCTTGCTGATCAACTGAGAATCCTCCTCCACTGCATCCAGCAACAGATTGAAGAAGTCCGGTATCGCCGCAATCACCCGGTTCCAGTTCGGAATCTGCGGCAGCCCCAGCGGATCGTCCAGAAATTGCGCCGCTGCTTCCCGCAGGCTCTTGGCGAAGGCGGCCACCGCGGACTCCTCGGCGTGTCGGTCGAACTCCAGACCGTTCAGCATCGCGTCGGCGTAGTAGCGGTTGATCGTGTCCTCGGCCATGCGCACATAGCGCACCTGCAGGCTGCGGAAGTGATCGCGCGTTAACACCAGGCCCTCGCCGGCCATCGTCCGGAACAGCGCCTTGGCGATGTCCAGCGTCATTCGCCGCAGGCCCGTGCTCGGATCGTCCGGCGAAAGCTCCTGGTGCTTGTGTTCGTAATTGTCGGTGAGGTCCACCTGGCAGATCCGCGACGTCGAGCAGTTACGGAACATTTCGGCCAGGACTCCCATTTCCAGCCCCCAGTCGCCCGGAATTCGGTTCACCCGGGCCAGGTTGCTCTTCATGGCGAATTCGCCCGCCAGCGGATACCGGAAGCTGTCCAGGAACTTCAGAAACGGAGCGCCTGGCGCCATGCCTTCCATCGCCCGGATCAGCGGCGTCACGAATAGCCGTGTCACCCGGCCGTGCATCCGGCGCGAGACGCGTGCGTAGAATCCCTTGCAAAACTCGAACCCCAGGTTCGGGTGCGCCACCGGGTAGCAGAGCCGCGCCAGCAGTTCCCGGCTGTAGTTCACGATGTCGCAATCGTGCAGCGCGATGACGTCGCACTCCCCTTTTGCCAGCAGATATCCATACGCCAGCCAGCAGGAGCGCCCCTTGCCGTCCGGCCCCGGTGACAGGTTCCGCTCCTCCAGCATCCGGAACAGCGATTGAACCCGCGGGCTCTCGATCCAGAGAAACGAAACCGGCGCCTGAATGTTTCGGCAGAACGCCACTGCCCGTTCGAAGTCGCTCGCCGACGCCCGGCCGACCGCAACCACCATCTCCCTGACATACCGTACCTGGGCGAGCTCATCGACAATCTGCCGCATCGCCGGCTTCTGAAACTCCGTGTACAGCGCCGGCAGCACCAGCCCGATCGGGGTGTGCTGGGAGTAAGTTTCGAGCTCCGCTTCCAACCGGTCGATACCGTTCGGATTCAAACGATGTAGAGTGGTGACTACGCCCGTTTGGTAAAAATCAGACACGGCAAACCTCCAAAATTCAATCGTACGAAAATCTCCTGCCAGGACGGCATCCCGTGAAGGGGGTATCTGTCTACGGAAAAGGCTGTAGGCGGTATACGGCGCCTGCTGCTCACCCTTGGCGGGCCGCGTGCGGATGTAGCATTTATGGACTCGATCCTACCGCATCGCTCCCGGGACGCGGTGCACCCCGTCGCGCGCTACGGTACGGCTGTCCTGACCGTCGTTGCGGCCGGACTGATCCACCTCCTGCTGTGGCCGTCCCTCCAGGGCTTTTCGCCCTTTCTCCTCTTTCACTTGGCTGTGCTGCTGAGCGCCGTCCGCGGAGGGATCGGACCCGGCATCTTGGCCACACTCCTCAGCGCCGCCTTTGTTGAGTTGATCCTCCTCAGCCCTCGCGGTCTCACCGCGCTGACCCCGTTCAGCCACCTGTTCGGCTTGCTCCTGTTCTGCGCGGTTGGCTTTTCGATCACGTGGCTGGCTCATCGGCTCAGAGCGGCGGAACGGAGGAGCGCCCGCAGCGAAGCCGAGGCCCGAAGCGAGAGTGGCCGTGTCACCCTCATCGCCGACTCCCTTCCCGTCGCTATCGCCTACATCGACCCGGTGCAACGTCTGACCTTCTGTAACCAGGCTGGCCGGAACCTGTTCAGACCCGAGGGCTCTGAGGTCCTCGGCCGCCGGCTCCCCGATCTGCTCGATCCGGAGGTTTACCCGCGCCTGGAGCCGCACCTCCGCCGCGCCCTCGAAGGCGACCGCGTCGCCTTCGAGTTCGCCTTGCCGGGTTCCGACAGCGCCCCCGCCGAGATCCGCGGCACCCTGATACCCGATTGCCGTCAACGCGCCGTCTGCGGCGCCGTGATTCTGTTCGAAGACATCACGGAAAGCAAACGCGTCGAGCGCAGCCTGCAATTCGCCTACAACAGACTTCGGGAGGCCAACCAGGAGCTCGAGTCTTTCGCGTACTCCGTCACGCACGACCTCCGCGCGCCGCTCCGTACCATGGAGGGCTTCAGCCAGGCGCTCCTGGAGGATTACGGAGCTCAGCTCGATGAAACTGGAAGAGACTACGCAACACGCATAATCGCCGCCGCCAAGCGGCTCGACATGCTCATCCGGGACCTGCTCTCCTACAGCCGCCTCGGACGCACCGAGGTCGAGTCGCAGAAGGTGCCGCTCGCTGAGGTCGTTGACGAGGTCCTCCGGCTATACAAAGACTCGATCCAGGAGCGCCAGGCCCAGGTGCGTGTGCGTCGGCCTCTGCCCACGGTCTACGCTCACTCCGGCATGCTCGTTCAGGCGCTCGGCAACCTGCTCTCCAATGCGATCAAATTCGTCCCCCAAGGCATCCGCCCGGAAGTCGAAATCTGGGCCGAACGGCGCGACGATTTTGTGAAAATCTGGGTTCGGGATAACGGGATCGGAATCGATCCCGCCTATCACGCCGAAATCTTTGAACCATTCCGCCGCATCCACGGCTCCGCCTACCCCGGCACCGGCATCGGACTCGCCATCGTCAGGAAATCGGCCGTCAGAATGGGCGGCAGCTCTGGGATACTCTCCGAGCCAGGTAAGGGCAGCTCCTTCTGGATCGAATTGCCCGGAGGAGAGCAGCCATGAATGTGCGTTGTGATCCCGTTCTGGTCATCGAAGATGATGAAAACGACCGGCTTCTCATCGCGCGGGCCTTCTCCAAAGCGAAGTTCGCCAATCCCCTCTACTTCGTAGGTGACGGCGAGGAAGCCCTTCGCTACCTGCATGGGTCCCAGCCCTACGAAAACCGTGAACTCCCGGGCATCATTCTCCTGGACCTCCGGCTCCCGAAGCGCTCTGGTCTCGATGTCCTCGCCTGGCTCCGCGCCCAGCCCGGCCTCAGACACATCCCCGTCGTCGTCCTGACCTCTTCGCAGGATTCGGGAGACATGACCCGCGCCTACGACCTCGGCGTGAACTCCTATCTCGTGAAACCGGTCGAATTCGGCGAGCTGCAGAATATGACCCGGCTTCTCGGCGTCTATTGGTTGGCGCTGAACCAAGCCCCTGGCGCCGGCGATTCACGCGGGATGAGCGGGAAGTGCGGCCATGATTCGGGTACTCCTGGTAGATGACAGTCGGGATGACCGTGCGCTGGTGTCCAGGGAGCTTAGCCGCGCCCTCCCGGATGTCGAAGCCATCGAGGTCGAAACCCCCGCCGCCCTCAATCAGGCGCTCAATGCCGGCAACTTCGATGTCGTTGTGACCGACTATCAACTCGGATGGGGCACCGGGCTCGAAGTCCTTCGCCAGGTCAAGGCCCAGTATCCCCACCGTCCCGTGATCATGTTCACCGCCAGCGGCACGGAGGAGGTCGCTGTGGCTGCCATGAAGTCCGGCCTGGACGACTATATTCTCAAATCGCCGAAGCACCTTGTCCGCCTGCCTGCCTCCGTGGAAGTCTCGCTGGAGCGCGCACGCACCCGGCGGCGCCTCACCGCCCTCGAAACACGCCTTGAGACCCTTCTGATCCAGCTCCGCATCGGCGTCTTTCGCGTCAACCTCGATGGTCAGTTGCTCGAAGCCAACCGCGCCTTCCTGGACCTGCTCGGGGCCGGCAGCCTCCGGGAAGCTCAGATTGCACTCGATGAATCCCACATCTGGCCCGAAGGCGTCGAAGCCGAAATGGAGCGGCTTCGGCAGGCCGGGCAGCCCGTCGGCCAGACGATGCTCCAGATGCAGGGCCCCGACGGCGCAGGCCGCTGGGTGCGGATGACCCAGACCGCTGTCGTCGATGAGGCCGGCAGGGAGGTGCTCGACGGCATCCTCGAAGACATTTCCGAATCCAAAGCCCGGGAGCAGCAGCTCCAAGAAGCCATACGCCACAAGGAGATCCTCCTTCAGGAACTCCACCATCGCGTCAGAAACACTTTCCAGCTCATGTCCAGCATGATGGAGATCCAGGCGCAGCGCTCCGAGAATCCCGAACTCCATGCCTTCCTCGATCGCACCCAGGCGCGCGTCCGGGCCATGGCAGTCATCTATGAGAAGCTCTATGCCGCTCCGGATCCGACCAACGTCGACCTCGGAACCTATATCACTGACCTGATCGGCGACCAGTTCGCCACCTTCGGCGTCGACTCCCGCCTGATCCGCTTCGAAACCAGCGTCGATCCGGACTGCCGGCGCGTTACCCTCACCAAAGCTGTCCCCTGGGGACTCATCATCAACGAGCTTGTCTCCAACGCACTCAAACACGCCTTCCCTGAGAAACGCCACGGCGTCGTGCGCATCGAAATTCGCGAAGCGAACGGCTACTGCGTTCTCGAAGTTTCCAATGACGGCGTCGCTCTCCCCACGGACTTCAATCTGAAAAAAGGATCCACCGGCCTCCTCATCATTCGGGCGCTCGCCAGGCAGCTCGGCGGAGAATTCAGCTTCACCTCGGACGGAAAAACTGCTTTCATCATCCGATTTCCCCCCACGGGTACACCGGCATGAAGCCCCGAGTCCTCATCGTGGAGAATGAAGCCATAGTCGCCCTCAGCCTCGAGCAGAGGCTTCCAAACTGCGGCTACGATGTCGTTGGCTGGGCGGCCCACGGCGCCGAAGCCATCCGGATGGCCTCGGAGCTTTGCCCCGACCTCGTCCTCATGGACATCAACCTCGGCCCGGGAATCGACGATGGTATTAAAGTCGCTCAAGAGATCCGCCGCAACGTCCCAACCGCCATGGTGTATGTCACCTCTTACACCGATGACGAGACCGTTCAGCGAGCCCAAGCCTCCGCTCCCTACGGCTACCTGGTCAAACCCTTCAGCATTCGGGAACTCTGCGCCACCCTCGAAACTGCGCTTTACCGATACCAGTTGGAGCGGCGCCTCCGCCAGAGCCAGGACTGGCTTGAGGCCATCCTCAAAAACATCGCCGAAGGCGTCATCGCCGCCGACCAGAGCGGCCGGATCTCTGTTATGAATTCCGCGGCCGCCGCACTCACCGGCTGGGCGGAATCCGAGGCCATCGGACAGGAAGCCGACCAGGTTTACCGCGTTCTCACCGAAACCGGCGATCCGGTACCCGAGCCTCGGGTCGGCTCGGTCCTGAACGGCAAGCCCCTCACCTTCCACGGGGACCTCCTCCTTATCGCCCAGGACGGACGCCGCCGCATCATCGCTGATTCCGTATCCCCCATCCGTAACCCCCGCGGAGAGATCGCCGGCGCCGTCGTCGTCTTCCACGACCTCTCGGCGCGCAAGAAATACGAAGCCGAACTCCGGCGCACCAACGAGGACCTGCAGCAGTTCACCTTTATCGCCGCCCACGACCTCCAGGAAGCTGTCCGGACCATCTCGAGCCATACCGAACTCCTTCGCCGCCGCTTTAACGACCGCCTCGATCCAGAGGACAGTGAACTGATGGACTTCGTCCTCTCCGGCGCCCGCCGCATGGGCTCCCTTGTCGAAGGCATGCTCCTCTATGGGGAGGTCGTGAGCCAGGAGGTGCTCCCCTCGCCCGTCGCCGCCTCCGTTGCTCTGGATCGCGCGCTCGAAAATCTCCGGGGTGCAGTCGCCGAATCCGGCGCCCGCATCGTCACTGAACCGCTCCCCACCGTACTCGCCGACCCGAACCAGCTCACCGCCGTCTTCCAGAACCTGTTGAGCAATGCGATCAAATTTCGCTCCGACGAACCCCTGATCGTCCGGGTCACCCAGCGCGTCGCCCTCGCCTTCGCCGTCTTCTGCATCGAAGACAACGGCATCGGCATCGAATCCCGTCACCGCGATCAGGTCTTTCGTATCTTCAAGCGATTGGAAGGTCCCAGGGCGCCCGGCGCCGGTGTCGGACTTGCCCTCTGCAAAACCATCGTTGAGCGCCAAGGCGGCCGCATCTGGGTCGAACCTGCCGAGCCCCGTGGCTCCCGCTTCTGCTTCACCCTCCCTCTGGTCCGCGCCTGAACCGGAACGGCTGCTCGAGTCGACAACCCACTCCGTTGCAACGGATGTTCACCCCAATGACGCACCACGATTCTGGGCACAAGCTCAAGCATTAACAGGATTTGCGGCGATTGGGGAGTTTCTTGCGCGTGACTACAGGGGTGTCGGTGTGGGGTAGGGCGGCGGGTAGTCGGATCTCCAGCTTCTCCA
>JBKBWD010000064.1:0-30948 GCA_046289265.1 Bryobacteraceae bacterium
AGCTGGAGTCCCAAGAAAAATCCAGCTCATTTTCTAACCAGTTGAATCTGTGGGACTTATAGCCGGACAGTAGTGATGTGAGGGACCTTCGCACCACGATATCTACCCCAGAAATCATTTCCCCGAATCCGACTCGAATCGGTCTTGCTTCTCTGAGCGTAGCAGCACGTGGACAATATGTTGGCACGAGAGTGTCGATCCGCTCTCCCGACCGCCTCTGGTCACCGAGCGCCACAGCCGATTCTCGCGGCTGAAAGCGAAGATAATACTCGCCAGGCCCTAGCCCTGCCAGCCGATACTCTCCAAGATCATTCACTGGAACACTGTTCACAACTGTGTTATACAGTTTCTCTTTCGCTCTTGCTGTGGCGATTAAATGTATGTAACCTGTGCTTACGGGCTCACCGTCTTCATCCATAATTCTACCTGCAATCACGCCCTGTGGTACCAAACGGAGGACTATCTCTATGGTTTCTTCAGCGCGAACGTTAAGGATCACAGGCAACTGGATCGGACTAACAGCGCCGTAACGTGATTCCAAGTATCCCGATTTCCTGCCAGTGATCGGAAAGAACCCGAAACGTATTGACAACTATCGAAGGTGGCGAAAGTTCTCCATTGTGCATCCGATACTCTTTCTGGTCGGAACCCAATGGGACGAGCTCAACTTCAACACGTGGAACAGCTTGACCAGTGTTCCAATCGACGACGCGACCGAAGACGATGGTTCTCGCGGCAGAGCTCTCGGGTAGCAAAATGAGCAGAGCCAGTAGCAGTGAGCCGACATGTAGTATTTGGATTGGATTCTTTCCACTCATTCTGTCCACCCTTTGCGATAACCCAGCGAACGCCATCGGTCGCATCATGATCCGTGATTTCCTCCGAAGTTTTCTAACCTACACAAGTCGACCCACCAAAGCTGCCATTGAAGACAGCCTGGTAATAGAACCGCGCAGACCCCCACTCCACGGAAGCGATGCCGCCAGCCTGGTCGGGGCTAAACATCTGACATGTGACGTTATTGTGCGTGCCCGGAGCAGGCCGGAATGTCCAGCTGAGATTTTTCGCGCCAATCACGACAATCCATCCGGGAGTTACCGTGTCATTTGTGAGATACCTTGCGAAGAGGCCTGCCGAGTTCGAGACGTCAATCGGCCACTTCTTCAGAGCGATACCGTGCGTGTGCGTGGCAGCCACGATACAGACGTGCTGTGTGAAGTTCTGGCAGAGATTCTCCGGATGGTCGGACGTTGTTCCTCCTCCAGAGTACGGTCCGGACCATCCTTGCGGAGTAAATAGAGGATTGTGCGCTAGCGCGGGCATGACAGCAACGCAGAGCAATAGCACGGTGCAAAGCGACATGTGTTTCATGGATTCTCCTTTCTCGATCATCGTCCAGGTGTTCTTACTCGCCGAGTCAAGAATCCGCGGCAAGCTTGAATCCACCGAAATCGCACGCGACGTTGTCGCGTTGAAAGTACAACCTCTGCTGAATGTATTTATCACGCTCCGGCGATTTTTCTAGGTCATATTCGCCTTTATTGCCGTTCTTGCCGCTCCTATTCTGTTTTCCCGTACCTTGATCGGATCAGCCACTGTTCGATATCACCACGGCGGAAGCGCCACTGCCGTCCAATCTTCACGGCCGGGATGATCTCGGCGTCAGCCCAGTAGCGAACCGTTCGGGGAGGGACACGTAGCCACTCCGAAACCTCCTGAACCTTCATGATCTGCCCGTTCGCGCAACCCGATTGAGTCGGCCGATCGGGGCTCGTGTCCCGGACTGCAAGCATCCGAAGTAACGTCGCCATCCCGCTGAAGAACCACTCTCGATCCACCGCGGATGCTGGTGCAGGAACGTAGGACCGATACGGTTCCAAGCTCGTCCAATTCCGAATAGCGATGCTCCTCTCGCATTCCAGACTATCGAGATAGCGTTCTAGGTCGGATTTCTGTGCTGTGGCGTGCAGTCGAAGCCACTTTTTGAAGGCATCCTCATGCAAGGCCTCTAGAACTTGATGGCCCTCCGCTCGAGATTGCCCCTGGTAGAGGCGGTGACGGTAAAGGCCGGTGTTTGGGTCACGGAGCTGAGCGAGGTACGCCACTTGAGCGAAAATTGATGGAAGCGAGCGGATGCTAGCCTGAATAATGCTATGGTCCGCGTTGGGAGTATTCGGCGACATGGCAGACGCAAACGGCGCTTTTCACGAACCCGAGATGCAACGCGAAGGTAAATGTGCGCGCATATGTACGACGACGCCAGCATGTATAGTGTACAGCAAATCGGAAATGGTGCAATTCCAATAGCGCCTTTAACAGGTGTAATGCATAAACAATTCGCATTGGGAATTGTGCCTAAGGGAACCAGCCTAGGCAGGAACGGCTGCTGATGGAACGCCGCATTGCCGAATCGATTCGAGCTGGAATTTTCTGGTGGTGGGCGCATATCCTCCGAACCAGAACTGGGACTTGTGCCGCAGTGCACCGGACGCGGCAGCGATCGCGCGGATGAAGCGGCTGCCGTTTGCGAGCTCCGATCCGGTCACGGGAGCGGGGGCGCGCTGACGAAGCTGTGGCGCGGGGTCTAAGGGGGCTGTGCGCAGAACTGTAAATTCTTCGGGCAACCGCTCCCTGACGGTCGCGGCTCGGTAACGTGCGTGCTTGCCTATGCCTTCAGATAGGGCGTGAGCGCCTGGTAGCGGAACTCGATCTCCTGGATCGCTTCCTTGGAGAGGTTTACTTCGAGGCGGCGGGAGGCGGTGGTCTTGAAGACGCCGCGCCGCTTCATGATGTACTGGCGTGTGCCGGGGACCTGCTGGTCGAGGTCGATCATGAGGAGGAGCTTCGCGAAGATCTCGCGAGCCTTGTCTTTGTCGCCGGCCTGGTAGTGGTTCCAGATCTGGGCGTAGATGTCGGAATAGGGCGCGCCGGGCATGGTGCCGTCGAAGCCGAGGCGCATCTCGTAGAGCATCGCGCGTCCGGCCTTTCCGCTGAAGATTCCTTTGATTGTCGGGCGGTGCTCGGCGAGCTGGCTCATACGCTGGAGCACCGGCTCGGCCTCCTCCTTGACGTAGGAGGCGTGGGGGAACTCTTTGGCGAGGTCGACTAGAAAGGGAATGTCCGGCGTAATGCCTTTGGCTCCGCCGGTGGTCTGGATGAACAGCGGCCGGCGTGTGTTTCGGGCGATGGCGCGGTAATAGGAGCGGAAATCGTCAAGTGTCTTGGCTTCGGTGGGCGGGATGGCGATGAGGACGTCGGGGGCGAGCGATTCCGCCTTCTCGACGAAGGACATGGCGACCTTGGTATTGGCGCCCTGGACGCCGAAGACGAGGGCGGGCTTCTTGCCCTTGGCGGCCTTCGCGATCACCTCCATGCCGCGCCTGCGTTCTTCGTTGGTGAGGCGAGGGTAGTCGCTGGCGAGTTGGGGCCAGACCATACCCTGGACGCCGCAGCGGTCGAGGAAGTCGATTTCGCGGGCGAGGTCTTCGTAGTCGATCTGGTTGGACTCGGTGTAGGGCGTGGCCACGATGATGAAGATGCCGCGGAGAGGCTTGTCGGCGGCGAGCATCGCGGGGCGCGCAGAGAGAGCGGCTGCCGTTCCGGCGGCGGTGGCGAGCCATTGACGGCGGGTGTAAGAGGCGCTCATAGTGAAAACCACTCTACACCGGATCGCGAGCGATTTCAGCCGATGCCGGAATGAATGCGGGGGCCGGGCTCCTGGCGGGCGAGGATCTCGGCCTCGGCGGCGAGCATCTGGTGCCAGCGGGTGTCGACGGCTTCTTTGGGCGCGATCTTGTAGGCGAGTTTGAGGAAGACCTTGTAGTGGCCGAGCTCGGAGGAGAAGAGTCCGTTGTAGAAGGCGGCGAGTTCGGGGTCGGCCGCAGCGCCGGCCAGGACGGCGAAGCGTTCGCAGGAGCGGGCTTCGATGAGGGCTGAGACAAAGAGGCGATCCAAAGCTTCGGCTGCCTGACCTTTGCGGACGAGGGCGCGGAGCGAGTTGGCGTAGGGGTTCTTGTGGATGCGGGTGAGGCGGCCTCCGCGGCGCATGAGGATGCGGGTGACCTGCGCGAGGTGAGCGGCTTCGTCGCGGGCGACGGCGGCCATGGTTTCGACCCAGCCGGGGACCCAGTCGTCGGGCCAGCGCGTCATGAGATCCATGGCGTTGTTGGCGGCCTTCTTTTCCAGGAAGGCGTGATCGACCAGGAGGGGGACGGGGTCGGCGAGGACAGCCCGCGCCCACTCGGCCTGCGTGCGCGAGCGGAGCGGGAGGGTGTCCAGTGTCTCCGAAGTTGCGGCGGTCACTGATTTTAAGGTAGCGCATGGTAGAGATATGTCGAGCGTGCAGATTTTCGGGTTGAAGAACTCGGCGGCGTCGCGGGCCGCCGAGCGGTTCTTTAAGGAGCGGCGGGTGGCGATCCAGTGGGTCGATTTGAAACAGAAGGCGATTGCGCCGGGGGAGATCCGGCGGTTTATCGAGCGGTTCGGATGGGAGCGGCTGCTCGACAGCGAGGGAGCGGCGTATGTGGATGCGGGATTGAAGTACCTGCGGCTGTCGGAGGCCGAACTGATCGAGCGGATCGGGAAGGAGCCGAAGCTGCTGCGGCTGCCGCTGGTGCGGTCGGGCAAGCTGCTCAGCGTGGGGCAGGATGAGGAGTCCTGGCCGGCGATGCTGGCCGGGCCGGCGCGTTGATTTGCGTTTGCGTTCCGCGGATTCTACGTCTCACCTAGAGGAAGGTCCGGCGCGGGATGGGATCGAACGTCGTTCTACTGTTTGGCGCGGGCGCCTCGAAGATCTGCGGCGGCCCACTGACGAATGAAATTCTGTTCCAGGCGTTTGAACCGGCGGTGCGGCGCGAGATCGAGCGCGAGTACTACATCGACCTGCTGGACCGCTTCCTGGTGGAGAACTTTCACGTTCCGCCCGAGAACCGGGACCGGACCGAGGCCGATTATCCGGCGCTGCCGCTGCTGCTGAGCCTGCTCGATACGGCGATCGACCGCAACCAGCCGATGGGGCGGGCCTGGCCGGTGGAGTTGTTGCGGCAGGTGCGGCGGGCGCTGCAGTACGTGGTCTTCGCGCTGCTCGAGTACAAGCTGCGGCGCATTGAGCACAACTACTACGCGGACCTGTTCGCGGCGCTCGATCCGATGCGGCAGGATCCACCGGCGGTGATCTCGCTCAACTACGACATCCTGGTCGATAACGCGCTGGTGGAACACACCGGGCAACTGCCCGACTATGGCTGCGACATTGCGACTGAGGCCTACCGGAAGCAGCAGCACACCGGCAAGCTACTCAAGATCCATGGATCGCTGAATTGGTCATACTGCCCGGGCTGTAACCGGCTGGATCTGGGCGTGGGGCAATCTGGGCGGGCGTACAAGATGCTCGAAGGGTTGTACCAGGTCAACCCGCTCGAGGAACGCTACTCCTGCCACGGTTTTCCTTGCACGCGGTGTTCGACATTTGTTTAGCCCGTTCTGATCACGCCTTCGCAACGAAAGGACTACCGCAATCCGCACCTGGCGTCGGTATGGACGGGGGCGGAGGAGGTGCTGCGCGCCGCCGAGCGTGCGATTCTTATCGGATACAGCCTGCCGGATGACGATCTGGACGTAATCTATCTGCTTAGGCGGGGGTTGGGCGAGTTGGCGAGCCGCGCTCCGGAGCGGATCACGGTGGTGGAGAAGAGCACCGATGAGGCGCTGCGGGCCATCGGGCAGCATCCGGTGGGGCGGCGTTATCGTTCGATCTTCGGTCCGAAGATCGATTGGCGTACGGACGGTTTCGACGGGCTGCTGGCGGGATTTCGTAACTGATCGCCGGAAGCAGAGCGCGTCCTCAGACGAGCTCGCGAACCTTGTCGGAGGCGACGGTCAGGGCGATTTTGCCGCGGTGGGGTGTGCCCTTCGCCAGCGACTCGGCGAGTTTGGCCGCCTGCTCGAGCGAGACTTTGCCGGGCATGGGCGGCTCGTAGGGGTCGACGATGGCGTCGACGACCACGGGGCCGGGTGTTTTGAGAGCCTTGTCGATCAGGGCGCCGCAGTTGCGGGGATCGTCGATGGTAATGCCGGTGGCGCCGCAGGCTTCGGCGAATCGGGCGAAGTCGATGGGTTGGAGGTCGCAGCCGAACTCGGGGTTCCCGAGGAAGACCATCTGTTCCCACTTGATCTGGCCGAATGTGTTGTTGCGAATCACAAAAATTTTGACGGGAAGCTTATATTTGACGCAGGTGGCAACCTCGCCCATGAGCATGGTGAAGCCGCCGTCGCCGATGAAGGCGATGGACTGGCGGTTGGGATAGGCGATGGCGGCGGCGATGGCGTAGGGGAGTCCGCAGCCCATGCTGGCGAGGGTCCCGGAGCAGGAGAACATGCGGCTGCCGGCGGCGCGGATGTAGCGCGCCCACCAGGTGGTGACGGTGCCGGAGTCCGAGGAGATGATCGCGGTGCCGGAAAGGCGCTTATCGAGTTCGGCGGCGACGACCTGGGGTTTCATGGGCTTGGAGGCAACGCTCGATCGTGTTTCCAGCAGGCGCTTCCAGTCGCGGATGCCGGCCTGGGCCTTGCGGAGGAAGCTGCGGTCCTGTTTGCGGTGCAGCAGGGGCAGGAGCTGCTGGAGCGTCCGCCGGCTGTCGCCGGCCAGGCCGACATCGACCGCATGGCGGAGGGCGATGCGCATCGGGTCGATGTCGATCTGGATGGTGCGCGCCTGGCCGGGCCGGGGGAGGAATTCGCTGTAGGGGAAGGACGTTCCCACCATGAGGAGCGTGTCACATTCTTCGATCGCTTCCTGAGAGGGACGGGTTCCCAGCAAGCCGATCCCGCCGGTGACGTACGGGCTGTCGTCTGGTATCACTGCTTTGCCGAGCAGCGCCTTCACGATCGGGGCAGACAGGACGTCTGCGACGTGCTCAAGCTCCTGGGCGGCTCCGAAGGCGCCCTGTCCGGCGAGGATGACCACTCGGCGGCCCTGATTCAGCAGATCGGCCGCCAGCCGCAGGTCGGCCTCGTGCGGAAAATGAACGCCGCGGGCGAAGGCGTGGGAGCCGCGGCGGGGCACGTTGCGCCTGGAGCGCTCATCTTCACTGACCGGCATCTCCTGCACATCCACCGGAATGGTGAGGTGGGCGACACCGCGCTTTGCGAGCGCGGTACGGCAGGCGAGCTCGGTGAGATTTTCGACGTGCACCGGGCCCATAACGCGCTCATTGAAGACGGCGACATCGGCGAAGAGCTTGTCCAGCGCGACGTCCTGCTGCGTGTGGGTGCCGATCAGGTCGTGATAGGGGAGCCCTGTGAGAGCGAGCACCGGGACGAGGTCGAGTTTGGCATCGTAGAGGCCGTTGAGGAGGTGAATGCCTCCGGGTCCGGAGGTCGCGAGGCAGGCGGCGAGTTTGCCGGTGTACTTAGCGTACCCGCAGGCCATGAAGGCGGCAGACTCTTCATGGCGGACCTGGATGAAGCGAATCCGGTCCTGGCGCTTCCGGAGGGCCTCCATGATGCCATTGATGCCGTCGCCCGGGAGTCCGAAGACGGCTTCCACTCCCCAGTCGATGATGGTGTCTATCAAAACATCAGCGGTTGTAGTCGCCACGGAGCCTCCTGGTCGGGTACATCTCCGAATCTGTTGGACAACATCAGGCGGGGGTGTGTTTCACCGCAGGGGTGAGATCTTCAGCGGGTGAGCAGAGGCAGTTCGGCTTCGAGCCACTCCTGCTTGCCGCCCGGGTAGCGGCGGACGTTCTGGTAACCGAGCGCGGTCAGCATCCTGGCGGCAAATTCCGAGGCGCGGCATTCGGGATTTGTGCAGTAGACGATCACCTCCTTAACAGGGTCGGGCAGGAGTTGCGGGGCAAGTTCGGCGAGGCGGCCGGGCGGCAGATGAATGGCTCCGGGGAGGTGGCCTTCGCGGAACTGCTCGTCCGAGAGCGTCTCGACGAGGTAGAATTCGTCGCCACGGTCGATCTTTTGTTTCAGCTCGGCTCGCGTGATGGTTGGGACCATTGCACCGTTTGATATGCACGAAGCCTGCCAGTCCGGGAGCCCGCCTCTATTTCGCTATTGAAACCGTGTTATGATATCGTGCTTCAGCAGGGGAACGAAGTGAAGCAAAAGCGTGGCGACACGATGGATTCGATGCAACGTTACATGGTGCCGGTGGTGCGAAGCACCTTCCGGATTCTGGAGGAGCTGGCGAAGAACCAGCCGCTTGGGCTGAATGAGATCACCCAGCGAACGGGCATCTCGAAATCGACGGTCTTCCGGGTCCTGACGACGTTGACTTTTCTGGGCTATGTGATTCGGGACTCCGGCCGCAACTACTCGGTGAGCCCTACGCTGGCGGAGCTGGCGAAGGATTCGGCGGGAATCGAAACGATCCGGCGGCTGGCGATGCCGCATATGCTGGAGCTGCGGAATCATTATGGGGAGACGGTCAACCTGGGCCAGTTGGAGCAGGACAAGGTCGCCTATGTCGAGGTGGTTCCGAGCGAGTACGCGCTGCGGCTGCATGAGCGTCCGGGGGCGACGGTCTATCTTCATGCGAGCGCGCTTGGGAAGGCGATTCTGGCCTTCTCCGATGAGGAGTGGGCGCGGAGCCTGGTCGAAGGCCGCGAGCTCCAGATGCTCACGCGGAATACGATTACCGATCCGAACGAATTTCTTGCCGAGTTGAAGCGGGTGCGCGAGCGGGGCTACGCCTTCGACCGGGGCGAAATCACACTGTTGGCGACGTGCGTGGCCGCACCGATTCTGAACGGCTCCGGAGAGGCGGTGGCGGCAATCAGCATCTCCGGGCCGACTTCGCGATTCAACCCCAAGAAAGATTCGCCGGTGATCGAGAGCCTGCTGAAGGCGACGGCGGAGATCTCCAAGCAGCTTCGAACGGGAACGGGCGGCAAGGCGCGCGGCGCGCGTGCAAAATAAGGGGAGCTTTCAGGCGAGCACGCGGCGCACGGCGGCCAGGGTTTCATCGATCGCTTTGTCGTCGTGCACGGCCGAGACGTACCAGCGACCGTCCTGTAGCGCCAGCACTCCTTCGTCGAGCAGGGCGGCGGCGAAATCGGCGTAAAGGCGCCGGTCGGCGGCGAGTGTTTCGCGATAGTTTCGCGCTGGCCGGGACATGAAGGAGATGTGGAAGACCGGGCCGAGCCCTGCGGAAACGACAGGCATCCGGCAGCGGCGCAGTTCGCTTTCGATGCCGCTGCGCAGGCGGTCAGCAGTTTTCGACATCTTCTCAAAGACGGCGCCGTTGCCGGCTGAGAGCACGTCCAGGGCCGCGTTGGCGGCGGCCAGCGAGAGCGGATTTCCGTTGAGCGTACCGGCGTGGACGACCTCGCCCGAGGCAATGAGATCCATGTACTGCCTGCGACCGGCGAGCACGCTGAGGGGCGTTCCAGCGCCGACCGCCTTGGCGTAGGTCGCCAGATCGGGCGTGACTCCGTAGTGTCCTTGCGCTCCCTGCAGGCCGATGCGGAAGCCGGTGATCACCTCGTCGAAGATCAGGAGCGCTCCGTGTTCGAGGGTGAGCTCGCGGAGCCGTTCGAGGAAACCGGGCGCGGGCGGAATGCAGAAACAGTTGCAGAGCAGGGGTTCGCAGATGACAGCGGAGATTTCACTGCCGTGGTCGGCGAAGATGCGCTCAACGGCGTCGGAATCATTCCATTCCGCGACGAGGGTTTCGCGGTTGGGACGCTGGCCGCGGCCGACGGGCACGGGATCGCGGCCGTACTCGGCCAGTTGAGCCTCGGTCGGTTGATAGCTCACCAGCACGCTGTCGCCCCAGCCGTGATAGTGGCCCTCAAATTTGAGAAAGCGCTGGCGGCCGGTTACGGCGCGAGCCAGGCGAAGGGCGACCTGGACGATTTCGGTGCCGCTGTTGGCGAAGGAGATCAGGTCGGCGCAGGGGATAATGTACTTCAGCCGCTCGGCGACCTGGTATTCGAGATCGTGCTGCGCGCCGTAGGTCGTAGCGCGGGACGCCTGTTTGCGGAGCGCGGCGACGACGGCCGGGTGGGAGTGGCCAAGTATGAGGGGACCCCAGGCGAGACCATAGTCGATATAGCGATTGCCGTCGACATCCTCGACGCGGGCGCCGTCACCCTGGCGGAAGAACAGCGGATAGGGACTCATGCTCCGCCGGAGCCCGCTCGATACGCCGCCGGCAAGCGAACGGCCGGCGCGGGCGAAACGTTCGCGCGAGCCCGTGGTCTTATTGCGGACGCTCTCGATCCGGGCTGTGAAGTCGAGGTTCGGGGCGGTTTGCGTGGTCGACATCGGGGTCTCAGTCCTTTTCGGTCACCTGGCGGAAGACGCGCAGCAGATTGCCGCCGAGGAACTTGCGGATGCGCTCGGGCGAGTAGCCGCGCCGAAGCATCGCTTCGGTGAGCAGCGGCAGGTCGCGAACGTCGCGCATCGGCTTGGGCAGGGTCGGGCCGCCGTCGAAGTCGGAGCCTAGCGCGACATGGTCCTCACCGACGAGTTCGATAGCGCGGTCCACCACCTTGAACCAGTCGTCGATGGTGAAGATCAACTCGTCGGGGCCGCCGGCGCCCTCTCCCCTGGCGCGGGAAGCCAGCATTTTGTCGATTTCGAAGATCGAGAGGCCGGCGACGCGCTCAGCAATCGACCGTGTATCCCAGAAGGGGCGGCCGGCGCGTTTGGTCTGGTGCTCGAAGAGCGCGCGGTTGTGGAATTCATTACCGATGTGAAACGCGATCACGCCTCCTTTCGCCGCCAGCAGTTTGAGGATATCATCCGGCATGGTCCGGGGGATATCGTTGAAGCTGCGGAGGCCGTGGTGCGTCGCAACGACCGGGTCGGAGCTGATGGCGAGCACTTGCCGCATGGTGTCGTCGGAGGCATGCGAGATGTTGATCACCATGCCGAGGCGGTTCATCTCGCGGACGACGGCGCGTCCCTGTTCGTTCAGGCCGTTCCACTTGGCCGGCGCGCAGCAGGAGTCGGCGAAGTTGTTGGCCCAGTTGTGCGCGGGGAGCTGGGCCGAGCGGAGTCCGAGGCGGTAGAGCGACCGCAGCACGCCGAGGTCGCCGTCGAGATCGAAGCCGCCTTCGATGTCCAGCACCGCGGCGATGCGCCCTTGCCTGGCGATGCGCTCGACGTCGGATGCGTTCCTGGCCAAAGCGATGACGGCGCTGTTGCGCTCGATCTGATCGAGGGCGAGGTCGATGAGGCGCAGCGTGTGCTTGGTTTCGAAGCGGGCCGGGTAGTACTGCTCCTGGACCCAGATCGAGAAGAACATGGCGTTGAGGCCGCCTTCGCGGGCGCGGGGGAGATCGAAATGGCCGCCTTCGAGCCGCTGGCCGATGTCGCCGCCGCGATAGAACTGGCGGTTGATGACATGGACGTGCGCGTCGAAGACCAGGGCGTCGCGATGCAGCTCGCGGGCGCGCTGGGAGAGGTCCTGGCCCCAGGCCGGCACGGCGGCGACCGCGAGGAAGAGGAGCACCGATCGAGACACCTCCGCATTATATGGAAGTTTTCTATACGGCACAAATGTTTTTGAATTGGCATTCAATATCGTATAGACTGAACCAGGAGTTCAGCCAAATGGGATCGACACGTAGAAAAGCGATGGCGGCGGTGCTTTCCGGGACAGCGCTGGCCGCGGCGGCGACGGCGCAGACCGGCGCCAAGGTGAAACGGGTCCACAGCCGGAGACCGAGGTCGGGATCGGAGATCCCGCTCTACTCGGAGGCGGTCTCCTATGGAGACTTTGTCTTTATCTCCGGCCACGGCGTGGCGACGCCGGCGGGGGATGTGCGGGTACAGACGACCAAGGTGCTCGACACGATCCAGGCGGCGCTCGAGAATGCCGGCTCGTCGATGGAGAAGGTGGTGAAGTGCAACGTCTATCTCGCCGACATCAACGATTATGCGGCGATGAACGAGGTATACCGCGGGCGCTTCGGGCCGGAGCCTCCGGTAAGGACGACGGTTGCGATCGCGGCGATTCCGCTGAAGGACTGCCTGGTCGAGATTGACGTGATTGCGGCGCGCTGAAGGAGGAGGAACATGGCTGCAATGACTCGCAGGGACGCGGCGCGGCTGGGGCTGGCGGGATTGGCGGCGCCGCTGTTCGGGCAGGGGCGCACCGTGACGGTGGCGGCAGTGGTGACCGAATACCGGTTCTGGTCTCATGCGGACGTGATCGTCGGGCGGCTGCTCGGCGGGTACTCGATGAACGGCGTGCACCGGCCGCCGGTGAGCCGGGTGGTTTCGCTGTTCACGGACCAGGTCCCGAGCAACGACATGAGCCGGGATCTGGCGGCGCGGCACGGATTCAGAATTTACCCGACGGTTCACGAGGCGTTGACGCTGGGCAAGGATACGGTCGGGGTGGATGCCGTGGTTTTTGTCGGGGAGCATGGGAATTACCCGAACAATGAGCTGGGCCAGAAGCTTTATCCGCGCTACGAGCTATTCAACCAGATTCTCGACGTCTATGAAGCGACCGGGAAGGTGGTTCCGACCTTCTTCGACAAGCACCTCTCCTATTCGTGGGCCAAAGCGAAGGCGATCTATGACCGCGCGGCGCGATTGAAAGTGCCGTGGTTTGCGGGCTCATCGATTCCGGTGACAGTGCGGGACCCGGTACTTGAGTTTCCGATCGGCACTCGGCTCGAAGAAGCGGTCATGCTCGGTTATGGCGACCTGGACGCTTATGGGTTCCACACGATCGAGACGATGCAGACGATGGTGGAGCGGCGCGCCGGGGGCGAGAGCGGCGTGCGGCGGGTCGAGATGATGGAGGGCGAGGCGGTGTGGCAGTGGCGCGACGGCGCGGGCGCGTGGTCGAAGCCGCTGCTTGCGGCCGCGCTCGATCGCTGCACAAGGAGGCCGCAAGGGGCCATCGAGCAACTGGCGCGGCGGCCGGCGCTGTTCGTCATCGACTATAACGACGGGCTTCGCGCGGTCTGCTACATGCTTCAGGGCGCGGTGTCGAACTGGGCCTTCGCGGGGCGGCGGCAGGGCGCAAGCGCCATCGATTCGTGCCGCTTCGGCCTGGCCGAGCCAACGCGCCCGCTGCCGCATTTCGACGGGCTGGTCTACTGCATCGAACAGCTCTTTCTCACGGGCAAGCCGATGTATCCGGTGGAGCGCACGCTGCTGTCGACCGGCACGCTCGCGTTTCTGTTCGAATCCAAGCGCACGGGCAAGGCGGTGGAGACTCCGGAGCTGCGGATCGCCTACAAGGCGCCGGAGCCGTCTTTCTTCCAGCGCAGTTAGTCCATGCCCCAGAGCTTCTCGCGGACGTGCTTGAAGGTGAAACGCGCCGGGTTGACGGCTGTGGGTCCGGGCGAGTCGACCGGGATGATCTCGGCGGCAATCGGCTCGTAGGCCGCGCGCGGCGCAATGGTGCCCTTGGCGACGAGGATGCGCTGGCGCTCGGGGTAGATGCCGAGGCCGACGATCTGGTGGATGCTGTTGGGCGAGGTGCGGCGCATCGTCACGACGAGCAGGTTCTTGTCGTCGCGGGTGGAGCCTTCCACTTCGATGACGGCCGTGTGGCCGAGGTTGAAGTAGCGGCCTCCGCCGTGGCGGACCTCGGTTTCGATGTACTCGCCGTTGTGCAGCGACTTCACCTTGCCGCGCACGCGCACCGGCTTGCCGTGCAGGTTGTCGGTCTTGCCTCCGACGGCCATGTCGAAGCGGCCATCGATGCCGGCTTTCATCGCGGTCTTGACGGCCTCAGGGTCGGCGATGACCATGACCCAGCCGATCGCCTTCTGTTTCAGCAATTCATCGAGGATGAACGTGCTGTCGCCGGCGGTGCCTCCGCCGATGTTGTCGCCGGTATCGAAGAGGGCGACCGGGAACTTTTTGGCTGCCATGGCGCGGCGAACGGCCTCGGCGGGATCGGGGAGATTGAGGACGATGCGGTCGCGCGTGGCCCAGAGCATGTCGGAGAGGCGCTTCGCTTCGCGCTCGGCGAGTTCGCGGTCATTGTCGGTGATGACGATGACGCTGGGGCCCATGTAGGGAACGTCGCCGTACTGGTAGCCGCCCATGACGCTGGCGGCGAGAACCTTGGGGTTGGTGCGCTCGAGTTCCATGCTGGCGCGGGTGATCGAGAGAAACGGTTCCGCGTAGGTGTTCTGGAAGATGATGTTGTAGACCATCGGCGGCTTCACGATGACCTGGACGGGCTTGACCTCGCCGCGCAGGGTGCGCGCCATGATACCCGCGGCGCGTCGGCCGCGCTGCCGCGTGTCGAGGTGCGGGTTCTGCTGGTAGGAGACGAGCGCGGTGGAGAGCCGGATGAGCTCGGGCGAGGGATTGCCGTGGAAGTCGTGGGTGACGATGACGGGGATGGCGTCGCCGAAGGCTTGGCGGACGCGGCGGACGATCTCCTCGTCACCCTGGGGGATGCCGTCGACGACCATGGCGCCGTGGAGCGCGAGGAGGATGCCGTCGAGCTTGGGCGCGGCCTTGAGGCTCGAAATGAGCCGCGCAGTGAGAGTGTCGAAGGTCTCGCGAGTGAGCGGACCTTTCGGCGTGGCGGTTGCGACAAAGCCGGGGAAGACGTCGAAGCCCTCTTCATCGGCGCCTTCGAGATAGCCGGTCACTTCGGTGTTGGACTTGCGCCAGAGGTCGAGGAGATCGGCGGTCGAGGTGGTCGCGACGCCGCGCGTGGCGCCGAAGTCTTCCACCGTGGTCTTGGTCGGATTGAAGGAGTTCGACTCGTGGCTGATCCCGCCAATCCCAACCGTGAAGCGCTGCGCCTGCGCGCTGCTGAACATCGTCATGAGAGCCAGTATCCAACTACCATAGATCGACCACCGCATATGTGCCCACCTCGGAAATTGTGAATTCCGAATACTCGCCGTCCCGACGGATCTCTTCGATCCGGGCGTCCGGCTTGCCCAGCACCCGGCCGTCGGCGCGGTTTACCTTCGCCCGGACCCGGATCCGGATGCCGTCGGCCGGCCTATCGTTGTAATTCACGAGTTGGAGACGCGCGCCGCGGTTATCGGCAAGCAGGCGCGCGATTGTCATCTCGGTTCCATAGATCCGCAGCGAGCGCTTGTCGTCACCGATCTTCTTGCGGACCAGGTAGGCGAATTCGCTGGGATTCTGCGCGGCCTCCTTTGTGAACTCTCCTGACCCAATGCGAATGACGGTCCCTTTCTGACCTTTCGCGTCGCCCGCGAGGCGGAAGAGCAGGTTGCGGCGCGTGAACAGGTTGAGGATTTCGCCTGTCGCAGCGGAGCCGTCGTCGAGGAAGGTGAAGTCGGCGACATCGGCGAGGCTGCGGGAAGGAAGCTGTGCGAGCAGGGCGGCGAGTTGTTCGAGCGCGGCGCGCTCCTGATCCTGCGCGACCAAGCGGAGGTCGGCCCCGAAGGCGGCGGCTTCGGCCGCGGCGCGGACCGCGGTACCGGCGGGCGCTTCGAGGAGGAAGCGGGCGTCGGGATTCCGGCGATAGCGCCAGCCGTTCGAGTTGATCCAGGGGCTGCGGGTGGCGGAGGCAACCGAGACTCGCCTGTCGATCATGGGCGGCGTGGCCTTCTGCCGGCCGTTGGCGGGGCAGGCGTCAGCGGAAAAGTTGAGCTTGCCGCCGGCGACGCAGACGACGAGTTCGGCGGAGGCGGAAGCCGCGAGCATTGTAAGCAGAATGAGCAGGCGCATCAGATGTCGATCCTCCGGAGACGAATCCGATCGATATCATACACGCCGAGGCCGAGCTTAGCGGCGTACTCGATGTGGCCGGGCTCGCGGATCAGGATATTGACATTCGGGTCGGCGTCGCGCTGCGCGCCGGAGCCGAGGCTTTCGCGCGAGCGATCCCAAATCGAGATGGCGCCCTCTTCCTTGCGTTTGTTGTCGATGATATCGAGCAGGAGGCGGTCGATGGCGACAGGGTCGGTGCCGAACATCATTTGTTTGGGGAAGAAGCGGAAGCGCCGCTGCCGCCCGAAGGGTCCGCCGTGCCAGACGCCCTTGATGCCGTCCATGATCTGGAGGACGGTCTTGGAGCGCAGGGGTTCGACGGCCGCCAGGGTCCCTATGAAGGAGTAGGTGTGGGAGACGCCGCGCTGGTGCGAGCGCGCCACGTTGGAAAAGCTTCCGTAGGCGATGTTCTTCAGGCAGCCGGTGACGCCGGAGGCGCCGTGGTCCTTCATGTTCGGGATGTTGATGACCTTGGTGACGGTGCGGGAGACGATGCGCATGAGGTTGGAGCGGGTGTCGTCCTCGCCGAAGAAATCGACGTCGACGTAGAGGCCGGGATCGTAGGCGGTGTTTTCGTTGCGGTCGCGTTCGGCCCCGATGCAGCGGACTCCGGCGGGCAGATACGCCGGGTAATTGACTTCGTCCATCTGCAACTGGAAGCGCTCGTAGAGGTAGATGCGGTCTTCGGAAATTCCGAGCGCCATGAGGTTGCGGACGATTTCGGCGACAACTTCGGGCGAGGAGACGACGTTGGGACGGCCGACGCAGTTTACCTTGATGCCCACGACGTCGTTATTTGAGAAGAAGGTGCGCCAGGCGGCCTCGGGTGTGGATGTTCCGGTGAGGGAGGTCATGCCTCGGTCCATCATTTCGCGGACGATGGCGGCGTCGATTTTTTCGCTCGCCTCATCCACGACCTTGGGCGAGTGCGTAACGACGACCTGGCCGGGATATGGGCCGGGCATTCCGGGCTGAGCGGCGGGCTTCGGCGCGCCGACCACCTTATAGGCGGGGACGGGTTCCTGGGCGGGGGCGCGCCCTCCGGCCAGGCTCAGGGTGGAGGTGAGCTGGATGAAGGATCGGCGGTCCATAGGCGGATGAGTCTATCATGTTTTACATGACACATGGAAGGTTCAATCGAGAGTCGGAGTAGTTTGCTGGGTGCGGCTCGGGCTGTTCCTGTCGTAGAGTACCGGGAAGGAGAGTTTGCGATGCGATCTGTCGGGTTTCTGCTTTTGTTGGCGGCGCCGCTGCTCGGGGCCGATCCCACTGCGGCCGTGCGCGAGGCGGCGGCTGGGTGGACACAGGCGGTTGTGAAGCAGGACCGGGCGGCACTCCATCGGCTGCTGGCCGACGATCTGCGCTACTCCCATGCGAACGGCAGGCCGCAGAACAAGGCGGAGTATATCGAGGCGGTGGCGAGCGGTCCGCCGCGGTACGAGTCGTTCGAGTACAGCGACCTGGACATCCGCGTCTACGGGAAGACGGCCGTGCTGACCGGGTTCTGCGACGTCAAGATGACGGGGAGCGAGAAGTTTCGCGTCCGCACTCTGCACGTGTATCTGAAGCGCGGCGGGCGCTGGCAGTTCGCGGCGCACCAGTCGGCGCGGGTGCAGACTCCGGAAGCGCTGTTCGTCGCGAGGCCGCTGACCGCGCCCCATAGTTTCGATCCCGGCGTTGAGGGTCCGGCGGTGGACCGGGACGGGAACATCTACGCGGTGAGCTTCGAGCGCAAGCCGACGATCGGGCGGGTCCGGCCGGACGGGACGGGCGAGGTGTGGATCGAGATGCCGGAAGGCTCGCTTGGCAATGGGATCCGCTTCGACCGCGCGGGCATGATGTACGTGGCCGACTACACGGGGCATAACGTGCTGCGGATCGATCCGGCGACGCAGCGCATCGAGGTTTTCGCGCACGAGCCGAGGATGAATCAGCCGAACGATCTGGCGATCTCCGAGGACGGCACGCTGTGGGCCTCCGACCCGAACTGGAAGGAGCGAACCGGGCAAGTCTGGCGGATCGATACCAACGGCAAGGTGACGCGCGTGGCGGCGGACATGGGAACGACCAACGGGATCGAGGTCAGTCCGGACGGCGGGACGCTGTATGTGAATGAGTCGGCGCAGAGAAAGGTGTGGGCGTTCACGATCGAAAAGGACCGTTCGCTTTCGAACAAGCGCCTGTTGATTGAGTTCCCGGACCACGGCATGGATGGGATGCGCTGCGACGTCGACGGCAACCTCTACATCACGCGATACGGCAAGGGGACGGTGGCGATCGTCTCGCCCGAGGGGAAGATCCTGCGGGAAGTCGATGTGCTGGGGGCGCGGCCGAGCAACATTGCCTTCGGCGGGCCGGACGGCCGCACGGCTTACGTGACCGAGGTGGAGCATGGACGGCTGGTGCAGTTCCGCACGGAGCGGCCGGGAATCGAGTGGCAGAGGCACCGCGCGGATGCGGCACTGCTGCCGGCGCGGGTGGATGTCGATCCGGGTCCTGCGTATGAGTCGCGGCGGCGGGGGTTCCAGGGAATTCCCGGCATCGAGCGGACTCGCGGCGGGCGGCTGTGGGCGACCTGGTACG
The DNA here is from genome assembly GCA_046289265.1 of Bryobacteraceae bacterium. Lineage (GTDB taxonomy): Bacteria > Acidobacteriota > Terriglobia > Bryobacterales > Bryobacteraceae > JBKBWD01. Next base: position 18,277 of record JBKBWD010000064.1, read on the forward strand.
CGGGTGGGCCGGGCGAGGGTCCGTGGAACTACGTGGTGGTTGTAACGAGCGGCGACGAGGGGCGGTCCTGGTCGGGGCCGAAGCTGGTCATCGATCCCCCGGGCTTGGTGCGGGCCTTCGACGCCTGCCTGTGGCTCGACCCGAAAGGGAGGCTGTGGCTGTTCTGGGGCCAGGGCGTAGGGCACTTCGACGGGCGAAGCGGCGTGTGGGCGATCTCGACCGGGAACCCGGAGTCGGAGAATCCCACCTGGAGCCGTCCGAGGCGGCTGGCTGACGGCGTCATGATGAACAAGCCGTCAGTGCTCCGCAGCGGGGAGTGGCTGCTGCCGGCCGCAGTCTGGGCGAATATCCCGCACGATCTGCACAAGGTCAACGCGAATTACGCGCTTGGGTTGACCGAGGCACAGATTGAGGGGGTGACGTACGATCTGCGGGCGAGCGGCGGATCGCACCTGCTGTTGTCGTCGGATAGCGGCAAGGAGTTCCGGCGGATTGACGGTCCGCGGATTCCTGACACGCACTTCGACGAGCACATGGTCGTCGAGAGGAAGGACGGCAGTTGGTGGGTGCTGGCGCGCACCAAGTACGGTATTGGCGAGAGCATTTCGACGGATCGCGGCAGGAGCTGGTCGCCGGGACGGGACACCGGGATTGCGCACGCCAATAGCAGGTTCTTCATCCGGCGGCTTCGTTCGGGCAACCTGCTGCTGGTGCGCCACAACTCGCCGGAAGGGATGGCGCGTTCGCACCTGACGGCGCAGATTTCGACGGACGACGGGCGCACGTGGCAGGGCGGGCTGCTGCTCGACGAGCGGATCGCGGTGTCTTATCCCGACGGGGTCGAAGACGAGAGCGGCCGGATTTTCGTGATCTATGACCGCGAACGGACCAAGGCGCGCGAGATCCTGTTCGCGGCATTCACTGAGGAGGACGTCCTCGGCGGCGCCTGCCGAAGTTCGCAGTGCCGGCTGAAACAGGTGATCGACCGGGCCGGACCGGAGTCCGAAGCGGCGGGGCGCTAATTCAACGGAGCCGCCGGGCGGCTGCGTTCAGTGCACGCCAGAACTCCGACGTGGCGATGCTTTGATCTGCGTCTTCGGCAACAAACAGCGGGCCGTCGGGGTCCTGAACGAACTGCGGCTCGCCATGATCGTCGAGGCCGGTGACTCGCCAGCGGGAGACGGCGGTGATGTAGTCGGGCCGCATCAGGGGGATGGCCGCCTGGCCGTCGAAGTCGTGTTCGTCGGGCAGGCTGTTGGTGGGGTGCTTTTTCTCGAACATCCAACGGAAGAACTCGACGGTCTGCGGGAGTTCGCGGGCGATGCGTGCTTTCGGGACGGCCGGCGGCTTCATGTAGACCTTGCCGCGCGCGCCGGGCGGTCCGATGGGCACGGCAAGAGTTTTGAAGTGGGAGACGACGATGGCCCAGGCCCAGGCGTCGAGGCCGGCGTTGTAGTCGCGGCGGGGAAGCCCGAAAACTCCGCTGACGACGACGCGTTCGGCGATGGAGGGGTCCATCAGCCAGGCGTCAGCCACGGTGGAGAGCGGGCCGCCCGTAACAACGATTAAGGGACGGGCCGGGGTGGCGTTTCTGGCGGCTTCGAGAATGGCCTTGGCGCCTTCGGTCCGGATGGGTTTAGTGTCGGCCATGCGATTGGAACCGGGGCGCATCAGGCGGACGCCGGGTCCGGCGGCGGCGATGGGCAGGTTGTGGAAGCCGCTTCGGCGCGCACGCTCGATGATTTCGGGGCGGCCCTCGCGGAAGAGCTCGTACTCGCCCTGATTGGCCGTGTAGCTGGTGGTCAGGGCTTTGAGACGGATGTTGCCAATCGAGGCGAGCGCCAGCAGGTATTCGTCCGTATAGACGTCGCGGTGGTCGTCGTTATCGTGCACGATGCCGGAGAAGACGGTCCACGGCAGGGTTTCGGCAGAAAGCGCAGGGGTGAGAAGGCCGGTGAGCAGAAAGACGGCGGAGAGGATTCTTATGTGTGCACTCATGTAATGATGCTACATCTTATGCCGTCCGCCGCGCCGGAGGCTGGTGCACGCCGTACAAGCGTTTGCGTTAGAAAGCGGCCCGGAGCTAACGGAGTACCCAGACCACCTTCGCGAGCAACGGCAGAGCCAGGATGAACACGACAATCCATGCGGCTCGCGGCGGGCGCCTTTGCCGCCGCCTTCCGAATCAGCAGCGCGTTTCCCTGATTGAGATCGGCCATGCGGGCGATCTGCCCAAGGCCGCAACGCCGGCCGGATCCGCGTTCGCATACTCATGGTGCGCCGTGATCAGAACCGCGCCTTGTCCGCCGTTGGCAAGCTTGCTCATGTCGCGCGCGGCGGCAGTAAGCGCGGCGGGTTCATGCAACACGATCCCCCAGGCAAGCCCGACAGTCCGGATGTCAGCGGACCGAGAGGTTCTCCAGCGGTGTGAGAACTTGCGAACGAGGGGTGTTTCATTCGGACTCAACTCGCGAAAGAGTGCATAGAGAAGGCTGGACTCTTCCGCGCCGGGAAGCTGAAGCGCAGACGCCAGCTCAACCGCAACCTTCTCCGTGACGGTCATCGCTTCTCCCGAGCCATCGGGAACAGCAGTACACGACGGTAGAGGGTAGTGGAACGACGACGCTCCAATCTCCATTCCACGCTTCAGCGCGCTCCAACCGCCATCGACGCGCTTTAGCATCCAGATTCCGCACGGGATGGACGCCGGCGGAGGTCCCAGTCGGGGATCTTTCCGAATCGCTACGTTTACTTTCAGCGCGGTCCCGGGCGCCGCTTCGCCTTTCAGGGTTCTGACCACCCGCACGGTGTATCGTATCCCGTCCTGGGTCACGACCCCGCCTTCGGCCGATCCGACGACGACCGAGTCCGACTGCTCCGTGAGCTGGGAGAGCGGACTTAGCCGTGCGTACAGGTGGATCCCGTTCAAGGCCAAACCGATGCACAACAACAAGAATGGTCGAATCCAGTTCACTTGAAAATAGCTTCCCCGATTTGAGTATGGCAACTCCGGCGACGAGTCGTCCGGGCTTGGGCCCTGCCGGGCGTACACTCGAAGTAGGGAGGGTTTTGTGTCGGACCATGAAGGCTCTTCTCATGTGCGGCCGCCGACGGCGCTTCTGACGCGCGGCTTTGATCCCAGTCTTTCGGTCGGCTCGGCCCGGCCCGCGGTTTTCCGCAGCTCCACTTACGTATTCTCCAGCCCGGAGGCCGCCGAGCGTGCCTTCGACATCACGGCCGGACGGGCGCAACCCGAGCCGGGCGAGGCCGTCGATCTGATCTACTCGCGGTTCAATCACCCGAATGCCGAAATCCTGGAGGAACAGATCCTGGCGCTCGAGCCCGGCGCCAAGGCCTCGGCGGTCTTCAACTCAGGGATGGCGGCGATCATGACCGCGATCCTCACGGTCGCGCGGCCCGGCGACTCGATCGTTTTCACGATGCCGCTCTATGGCGGCACGCATCACCTGATCCACGACTTCCTGGAGCCGTTCGGCATCCGCGGAATCGGCGTGCTCGCGGGGCAGAGCGCCGCGCTCGATGAGGCGATCCGGACGGCGGAGAACCTGCGCATCGTCCTGATCGAGACGCCCGCGAACCCGACACTGGTGATGACCGACATCCGGCGCGCCGTCGCGACCGCAGCCGCGCGCGCCACCGACGGGACGCCCGCGCCGCTCGTGATGGTGGACAACACCTTCCTAGGACCCACGTTCCAGCATCCAATCCCGCTCGGCGCCGACCTGGTGCTCTATTCGGCCACCAAATACCTCGCGGGTTTCAGCGACATGATCGGGGGCGTCGCGCTGGCGGCCGATCCGAACCTGATCCGGCAGATCCGCGGCAAGCGCGGACTGTTCGGGAATATCCTGCAGCCGGATGAGTGCTGGATGCTCGGCGGGCGGCTCCCGACGGTGACGCTGCGGATGAACAAGCAGAGCAAGAATGCGCAGCGCATCGCCGAGCGGCTGCATGGACACCCGAAGATCCGGAAGGTCTACTACCCGACGCTGTTTGACAACCCCGACCAGGTTGCGATCTTCGAATCGCAGTGCGAGTATCCCGGCGCCGTGCTTTCGATCGAACTGAAGGGCGGACGTAAGGCGGCCTTCGAGTTTCTGCGGAATATCCGGATCGGGCATAACGCCGTGTCTCTGGGTGGCGTCGAGACGCTGGTGTGTCATCCGAAGACGACGACGCACTCCGGCTTCAGCGAGGAGCAGTGCCAGGCCGAGGGGATCACCGACGGGTTCGTGCGCATTTCGATCGGGATCGAGCACTGGCGCGACCTGCTCGAAGACTTCGAGCGGGCGCTTGAGGCCGTGTAAGCTCAAGCGGCGAAGAAGACGCGCCAGGTGGTGACGACCAGGGCGTGCGTCACCATTGAGGCGCGGATCCCTTTGGCGGCCTGGAATGCGCGCCCATAGAAGAATCCGGCGACGGCGGCCACCAGCGCGAAGCGCCAGTTCGGGAATTCGCGAAAGGGCAGGTGCACCAAGCCGAATACCGCCGAGCAGGCGAGCAGGCCGAGCACCCGGCTGCCCCACCAGCGCGTCATCCACTGCTGGAGCAGTCCGCGGAAGAAGAACTCCTCCCCGAGCGCCACGACCCAGAGCACTCCCAGGAACGTCCCTACGCCGAGGAGCGCGATCTTCCACGCGGGCATCTCGGGGAGGCCGAAGGCGGCGAAGCCGGTCACATAGCCGAGGATCGCGGCCACCGGGAGGAAGGCGACAAAATAGCGCAGTCCAATGAACCACTCGTGCCGCTTGGGGAACATACCGAAGCCGACGCCCTGGACGCCGCGGATCGACAGCATCGCGAGCACGCCGAGGCGGAACCACATCAGTTGGCCGAGGAATTCGAGGCGCACCTCGGGGTGCGGGCGCGCGTAGAGGCCCGGTAGAGGCTTGGCGAGCACGATGGCCGCCATGAAGCCAAGGAAGAGGAGATCGACGGCGCCGCGATGCGGCAGCAGGACAAACCAGTAGGCGGCGAGGAGGGCGAGGAGCGCAAGCGAGGCGAAGGCGTTCCAGTCGAAGACGCCTGTGGGCACGCTGTAAAGCCAGTACGGCACGAGCGCGCTCGCGGCGAGGATTGCGGCCCGGAAGGCGGTGGGTCGAATCGCATCCAGACGCGCCCGCACGGCCGGCGAACCCATCCCGAGGTAGAGAGCGACTTCGGCGAGCAGCGCGGGCAGAACTGCGAAGGCGAGGCGTTCGGGTATATCCTGGTGGAAAGCGTAGTAAAAAACGGCAATGCAGCACGCCGCCCAAAAAGTCCCTACAACCATTCCATACCCGCGAAGCGTATGCATCGTTGGGTTCATCTTAGCATTCAGCACTTTGCTCACCGCCGGAGAGCCGCCGCCCGACCTGGCGCGCCGCGTGGCATTCAAGGAAACCGAAAGCCAGGAGGCGCGAAGCAACTATGCCTATCGACAGGTCGTGAAAGTCGAGGAGATCGACGAGAAGGGCATGAAGCGCGGCGAGTATCAGGAAACCCGCGACGTCATCTTCTCTCCGGACGGCGAACGCACCGAGCAGGTAATCGGGAAGCCGAGAAAGAAGTTGGACCGGCTTGTCCTCTCAGAAGAGGACTTCCGCGATATGCGCGAGGTGCAGCCGTTTCTGTTCACGAAAGACCAGCTCTGGCTGTATGAGACGCGCTACAAGGGCGAGGAGACGGTCGGGGGCATCCGGTGCTACGTTCTCGAGGTCAAGCCCCGGCAGTTGCTCCAGGGCCAGCGTCTGTTCGAAGGGCTGTTCTGGGTGGACCAGGCCGATTTTTCGATCGTGCAGAGCGAAGGCCGCGCCGTCCCGCAAATCATCAAGGCTGATAGCGAGAACCTGTTTCCGCGCTTCACCACGATCCGGAAGAAGATCGGTGACTACTGGTTTCCCGAGTTCACCCTGGCGGACGACACGCTGCCGTTCAGCAGCGGGCCAATCCGTATGAGGATGGAAATCAGCTACTCGGATTACAAACGCTTCGGCACCGAGAGCGAGATCCGGTTCGGCGAGCCGATCGAGCCGTAGCGACGTGATCCGGCGTAGACTCGTTGTGTGACACGCCTCCAAATTCTTACCGTCCTTTTTCTGCTGGCCGCCTGTGCGGCGCCGGCCGAGGAGCGCTGGTGGATGGATCGCCCGATGCGGCTCCTGCAGACGAACCTGCGCGAGACCGACGCGTCGCTCGATCCGGCGCGCCTGGCGCGGCAGCTTGCAGAATTTCCAGCCAACACCCTATTGTTCGGCATGGGCGGCATCGTCGCCTACTATCCGACGCAGGTCGAATTTCATTACCCGAGTCCGCACATGCCCGAGGGTACGGACCTGTTCGGCCGCATGGTGCAAGAGGCACATGCGCGCGGGATCAGGGTGATCGGCCGGTTCGATCTGAGCAAAACGCAGAAGGCGGTCTACGACGCGCATCCTGAGTGGTTCTTCCGGACCGCCAAAAGCGAACCCGCGACGTATAACGGCCTGTACTCGACGTGCATCAATGCCGGCTACTATCGCGGCCACGCAATGAAAATCTTGAGCGAAGCGCTGGAGCGGTATGAGGTCGACGGGCTCTTTTTCAATATGTTCGGGAATCCGTCGTCGGACTACAGCGGCAACGCGCTCGGGCCGTGCCATTGCGACAGTTGCCAGCGGAAGTTCCGCGAGCAGTACGGGCGGCCGGTGCCGGCGCAGGCAGATGCGGAGTACCGGCGGTTTCTGGCGGTCTCGGCGCGCGAGGTCGCGGCGGAGATCGCGAAACTGATCCACACGAAGCGCCCCAAGGCCGGGATGTTCACCTACATCCAGGAGCACGTGGACGGGATCATGTCGGAGTCGAACACCTCGGTCACAAGGCCGCTGCCGATGTGGCCGTACTCGGCCAGCGACAACGTGAACCGGGCGCGCAATTCCGAGCCGGACAAGATGGCCGTAAATCTCTGCATGGCGTTCATCGACTACGCCTGGCGCTTCGCCAATGTCCCGGCGTGGGAGATCAAGACGCGGCTGTACCAGAACATGGCGCACGGGGCGGGACCGGCCTATGCGAATCTGGCGACGCTCGACCAGCAGGACCGCCAAGGGCTGATCGCGGCCAAACCGGTCTATCAGTGGCATGCGAAGAATGAGGATCTCTACGTCGGGCAGGAGAGCGCGGCGCGCGTGCTTCTGCTCGGGTCGCGGTCGAGTGCGTATCGGGGCTTCTTCCGGATTTTGAGCGAGCTGCATATTCCGTTCGCGGTGTCCGACAATCTGCGCTGGATGAATGACGGCCGGCAGTTCGACCTGGTGATCGCTCCGGACGGCGTGCCGGAAGAGCTGCGCGAGTGGGTGCAGAAGGGCGGTCGACTGCTTGCTGCCGGGACGCGGGTTCCCGGGCTCGATCTGCCGGCGCCGCTCACCCGGAGGTCCGAGACACGCGGCTACCTGCGGGTGCGCGATCATGCGCTCTTCCCTTCCCTCAAAGACACCAACCTCCTCTATCTGGACGGCGACTTCGTCGAGTTCCCGGCCGAGGCGAAGAGTCTGCTGACGTTGGTTCCTCCCTCGATGTTCGGCCCGCCCGAGAAGGTGCATGTCGATATGGTGGATACGGATCGGCCGGGCGTGTTCCTGCGGGAGTTCGGGAGCGGGCGGTTCGCCTACCTGCCGTGGGATCTGGGCACGCTCTACTACCGGCAAAGCTCGCCGGGACATGCAGGCCTGGTGGCCGACTTGGTCGACAATCTGCTGCCTACGGGACGGCAGGTCCGGACGAATGCGCATCCGCTTGTCGAGATCACGGTAATGCGGCAGAAGGCGCGCAACCGGACGCTGGTGCACCTGGTGAATCTCACGGGCCACTCGCAGACGGCCTACTTCGAGCCGCTGCCGGTGCGCGACATCCGCGTCGAGGTAGCGGGTGAGTTCCGTTCGGCGACGGCGCGCGTGGCCGGACGGAAGCTGCCGGTGCGGCGCGAGGGCCGCTACGCGGTGTTCAGCGTGCCGCAGTTGGGCGCGTACGAGGTGGTTGTCCTCGAGTAGACAAGGCACGCGATTAGGGTTCGGGAAGCATCCGCGGATTCCCGTGGCGCTTTGACAATCTCCGCGCCGGCTCTCCGCGCCTGATCGATTGCTGCATCAACCTCCGGGCGGCTCGCCACGTTGTTTGCGAGAACACAATCGGCGCCGACGATGCCCTGCGGGAACCAGCCCAAACCATCCGGTAAAACGCGAGCGACCTGTGCAGGTCCTCGACGCAGAGGGTGTTGAGCGAGATGCGTGGCTTCATGCTCCGTGGAAAGCAGCACGCAAAGCGGCCACGTCCAGCTTCTTCATGGTCAGGAACGCCCGGGTCAGCCGGTCGATGCGTCCCTGGTCGCCGCAGCGCATCATCTCGTTGAGTTCCGCCGGGCCGACCTGCCAGGAGACGCCGAAACGGTCCTTCAACCAGCCGCATGCCTCTGCCTCCGGCACTGAGGAGAGTCTTTCCCAGTAATGATCGATCTCTGCCTGGCCGCGGCAGTTCACTACGAATGAGATCGCCTCGTTGAAGCGGAAGCCGTGGTCGATTCCGCCGTCCATGGCGGCGAACCGCGCATCGCCGAGACGGAAGTCGGAGAACATCACGGTGCCCTCGCGATTCGGCTCCATTCCGGCGGGATAGCGCACGAGTTGGCCGGGCTCCGAGTCCGCAAACACGGACCTATAGAGAGCCCCGGCCTCCTCGGCCTGGCCGCAGACCTCGCCCGTAAACAGCAACACCGGAGTGAGGAAGGGTCGCGGGTCACCCTCCGGGTTCGAAAGGATGAGTTGCCAGGACAGGCCGTAGCGGTCCTGAATCCATCCGTACCGTTGGCTGAACGGATACGCATCCAGAGGCATCAGCACGGTGCCTCCTTCGGCCAGCTTGGCCCATGTGGCGTCCAGGCTGGCCCGGGCTGCCGGGTTTTGCGATGGGTCAAAGTTGACGATGAAGGAGATGGAGGGGTTGAACCGGAACTGCGGACCCGCTGAGATCGCCATGAACGCTTGGCCGTTCAGGCGGAAATACACCAGTTCGCAATCTCCCGAAGGCGTATCCCGAATCTGCGCGACGTGGTCGATCGCAGAATCGGGGAAGACGGTGGTGTAGAACCGGGCCGCCTCCTGAGCTTTTTTGTCGAACCACAGATGAGGTGTGATCGAAGGGGTCGGCATGGAAGTAGTGTCCTCTTTCTCGCTGGGCGGCTTGCCTAAGCGGCCGGGATTTCGGGCTCCACGAGGCGCGCCAGCAGGTCGAACGACTGCTGCCAGCCAAGGCGGCAGGCATCGGCCGGGATCACGTCGGGCAGTCCGGCCTGCTCCACGGTGAGTTCGGTGCCCGACGAGACGGCACGCAATGTGTAGGTGGTCACGATCTCGCCGGGCAGGTTCCGGTCGTCGAAGCGGTCGATGGCAACGATCTTCTCGTTCGGCACAAGTTCGCGGTACTCGCCGCCGAAGCTGTGTGCCTGACCGTTCGTAAAGTTGATAAACGATATCCGGAAGCGCCCGCCGACGCGTGCATCGAGTTCATGCACGATGGCGGTGAAGCCGTCCGGCGGGTTCCATTTGGCGATTGCCGCCGGTTCCAGCAAGGCTCGGTAGAGCCGTTCGGCCGGCGCGCGCAGGATACGGACCTGAGTCAGAGTATATGGCATGAATGCGTCTCCTCTCGATTTTGGTCAGGCGGATCAGACTGTAACCATCCACTGCACGCCGAAACGGTCCAACACCATGCCGAAGCAGGGTGAAAAGAACGTCGGCCCCATCGGCATCACGATGCGGCCACCCTCGGCCAGCGCGTCGAAGGCGCCCCGCGCTTCGGCCTCGGCGGGATATTGCACGCTCAGGCTGAAGCCACGGAAACCGCCGCCGTCAAGAGGCACGCCGTCGCTCATCATCACCCGCGCGTCGCCGATCAGAAAACTCGCATGCAGCAGCTTCTGCGGGCCTCCTGGCGGCATGCACTCCGGCGGCACAGGGTCGGGAGAGTCGGCATAGCGCATCAGAATTTCGAGTTTCGCGCCGAGCGCGCTTTGGTAAAACGCCAATGCCTCCTCGGCATTGCCGTCAAAGAACAGGTACGGTTCGATTTTCACTTCTGCGTCTCCTTGGGTTGAATGGGAAGCAACAGCTCGATGTAACGGCGAAGATGCGTGATCGCGTCGAGCGCGACCTGCGGATCGTTCGCGGCCTTGGCCAATACGAACGAACCTTGCAATACGGCTTGCGTGTGCCGGGCAAGGCTCTCGGCGAGCCAATCGGCGTCCGGCGCGTACAGCTCGCGGGCAGCCTCGATTGTGGGCACGAGCGTCCGCGCATGATTCTCGATTCCCTCGCCACAAGCGGCGCGGAGCGGAGGATGAGTCGCAAAGGTCTCCTGCGCGAGCGTGCCCAGCAGGCAGGTGAATTCGGGCAGTTCGCCCCGGACCAGTTGGGCGCGGAAATCCAGATAGGCCAGCAACCGGTCCCGTGGGTCAGCTACCGCGTGATACGGAGCGCCGGCGAACAGCGATCCGGTCCACTCGTTCCAATACTGGACGGCTGCGAGCGCGAGCGCTTCCTTGTTCGCGAAGTGATGGAAGAACGCACCCTTGGTAACGCCCGCCGCGCGGCAGAGGTCATCGACGGTGGTATCGGTGTAGCCGCGTTCTCGGAAAAGCGACAAGGCGGCGGTCAAGAGTCGTGATTTCGCGGAAGTTGCCGTTGCCTTGCTCATAAATACCAACCAGTCGGTACGATAAATGATACCGACTGGTTGGCATGGTGTCAAGCGAAAAAGACTCGCTCCTGGAAGACCAGAGCCTGTTGCGCAATAATGGGCAGCCATGAAGTGCTCGATCGCCTTGCTCCTGCTCGCGGCGCTGTCCGGGTGGGCGCAGCCGGCGGATGACCGGCGGATGCGCAACCGGGATCTGCTCCTGCGAAATCTCCTCCCGAGCCGCCCGCCCACGGACGGCAGAATCAATCTGCTCGACGGCTCCTGGGAAGACTGGGTGAAGCGGACCGGCGAACTGCCGCCGGACTTCGACGCCCTTCTCTCCATAGCCGATCTCCCCGATCCGCTGGTGGCGCCGGACGGGACCAGAATCGTCAATGCGGAGCAGTGGCAACGGCAGAAGCAGTGGATCCGCTCCCAGGCCGAGCAGTGGATCTTCGGGCGCATGCCGCCCGCACCCGGAAACCTGCGCTCGCGCACCGTCCGCGAAACCCGCGAAGGCGCGGTCACGATACGAGACGTCCAACTGGAGTTCGGCCCAGGGCACAGTGGGAAGCTTCGATTGCAGCTCATCCTGCCGCCGGGCCGCGGCCCTTTCCCGGTCTTCCTCACCAACCACAATCGCAACCGTCCGTGGATCTACACTGCCGTTAATCGCGGCTACATGGTGTGCATCTACCATGCCACCGATCCCATCTACGGCGAGCCGGACGACTCCGAGGGCTATCTGGAGGTCTACCCCGAATATGACTTCTCCAGGCTGGGCCGCTGGGCCTGGTCGGCGGCCCGTGCCGTGGACTATCTGTTCACCATCCCGGAGGCCAACCGCGAGCAGATCGGACTTGCCGGACACTCCCGCAACGGCAAGCAGGCGCTCGTGGCCGCGGCCTTCGACGAGCGGATCGGCGCCGTCGTTCTCTCGAGCGGTTTGACGGGCGAGGCGCTCCCCTGGCGCTTCAACTCCGATCCCTACGTCGTCGAGAGCATACAGCTTCTCACGGGCGCGCGGCCTCACTGGTTCCATCCTCGCCTGCGTTACTTCACCGGCAGAGAGCACAAGCTGCCAATCGACCAGAACAGCCTCATGGCCCTCGTGGCGCCGAGAGGACTCATGATCGTATCGGGATACGCCGAAGCCAGTTCCAATCCGCTCGGACTGGAGCAGTCCTTCCGTTCCGCACGGGAAGCCTTTCGCTCTCTCGGCAAGCCCGAAAACATCTGGCTGAACTTGCGCGAGGGCGAGCACGCCACCTCGCCCGGCGACGTCGAGGTATTCTTCGACTTCTACGACACGGCCTTCGGGCGGCGGAAAGCGCCACGTCTGGAGACATGGATCGCCGGATACGAATTCGATCACTGGAAGCGAATGACCGGCATTGGTGTCGATCCCCGGCAGTATCCGGCCCGGAAACCGGGGGACTTCATCCCGGCATCTCTCCAGGCTTGGGAACAGGCAAAGGCCGAGATCCGCAAGCGTCTGCATTGGATCCTGGGAGAAGCGCCGCCGCGCGTCCCGCCGCCTCCTCGCAAACACCTGGGTGTGGGCGCCACCACGACGGACGGCTGGCTCTCCTACATGTTCGGACGGCCCAACAGCGAAGAGGCTGCCAAGTCAGGAATGCGGGTTGCCCCGCTCTCCTTCGGCGACGGATTACACGGCACGATCTTCTATCCACTCCATGACGGGAAGTATCCGGCGGTGATCTGGCTGCATCCGTATGCCTACGCCGGGGGATGGTCCGCGAAACGGCCATGGACTTCGAGGCAGGCGGATTTCGTGCTCGACCAGCGGCCCTCCTTCGAATCGCTTGTCAAGCAAGGCTTCGCCGTCATGGCATTCGACCAGATCGGGTTCGGCGCCCGCCCCCAACGGATGTTCACCCCAATGACGCACCACGATTCTGGGCACAAGCTCAAGCATTAACGGGATTTGCGACGGACGGGGAG
>JBKBWD010000065.1:0-30854 GCA_046289265.1 Bryobacteraceae bacterium
ACTCACACGCCTTCATGGCATCAATAAGTTAGGCTGTGGAAAACGCGTTGAATGCAGCTAATTTGGACAGTAGTGATACGACACTGGCGACGTCACGGCTGCGGTTCTTATTCGTGGGGGCCAAGATCTGGCGCCATGCCGGGCGAGTGGGAGTCAGCTACAGCGATCACTACGAGGAGAAAGGCCTGTTGGAGCGTCTGATGTGCCGGCTGCGAGCGATCACCGCAAAGGCCGACGGCTTCCCGCCGGTAATCCCGACTGCCCTGCGGTGCTGAGCGACAACCAGCCGTGCATAGAATCCTATGCACCGTCGGCCCAGAGGGAACAACGACTTACAAACCGGGAGGTGAATTCAAGGCAGATCAAACCGGCGGGATGCCGCCGACAGGTGGGTCCACTCAGGGCGTCAATCGCGACGAACGCCCTCGATGCGTGCATAATTTAGGTTGCAACGCCTGAGATCTGTATATTCGATCAAAGGAAAGAGTTGTGGTCGGCTGAGTTCCGGTACTAGGAATCAAGAGGATAAGAGAGATAGTGTGAAAGAGATTACGGTGTCAATGTTGTAGAGGGTGTACAGAACGAGATCTCAGTGCGTTAGGGTGTGTGGTGAAGAGGATGTCAGGAGGCCCGACGTAGTTCTTACACACGATGAGTTTACAGGTGGACGGTTGAGTCAATAAGGAAGCGCATAATGATAGCAAAAACAGTAAAAAGTGCGAGGTGTCATACAGAATGCGGGTGGGTGTATTTGTGAAGAGCTTACCGATCCTCCCGCCACAAGCGCAGCGCCAGAATCCACAGCGTGGCCGGAACCAGCGCAATAACACCGGTGAGCAGGGAGATCGTGCGGACCGAGATGCCCAGGTCTACGGCCGTGCCTGCAAGGAACGTGATGATGGACATGGTCAGGACCATGAAGCTGAAGTCGGCTGAGAAGACGCGGCCGCGGAATCGGTCCTCGGTCTGGTAGTGCAGCAGGGTGGTTGAGAAGACCCAGATCATCGACCCACCGGCGTGCGCGAGCACCACCGAGGCGCAGGCCGTCCAGATGCTGCCTGCGGCGCTGAGCGCCGTGTAGCCCAGAGCGACGCAGCAGAAGCCGGCGACGATCCCCAGCCGCAGGCGGGCTTCCGAGCGCCCCGCCCAGTAACCGCCCGCTATCGGCCCGAGCATCGCGCCGATGCCGCGCGACCCCAGCAGCAGGCTCATCCCGAGCATCCCGGCCCGGCCGGCGCCGAGTTGCTCCACACTGAGCGGGAAGATCCGCTCGCCGAAGATCGGCAGGATGACCCAGTGAGCGCCTAAGAGCCCGAGTCCCGCCTTGACCAGAAGCGTCGCGAACAGCCGCCGATTGGAGAGGACGTAAGCCAAACCCTCGCGGATCGGGGAGAAGTCCGCCAGGTCCGCCATCCGGAGCGGCTTGCTGCCCACGGTATGCGGTTCGTCGATTTTCAGCCGGCGCAGGAAGAGGGCCGAAACCAGGAATGAGCCGGCATTGATCACGAACACGGTGTTCCGCCCGAAGAGCACCGCAACCACGCCCCCGACTGTCGCGCCGAAGGCGAGATTGAAAGACCAGGTCAGAGAGGAGAGCGCGTTGGCGACGACGGTTTCGCCCTTGTCCCGCGTGACGTTCGGGATGGTGGCGGTCCGGCCGGGCTCGAAGAAGGCCCACATGACGGTCTCGCAGAACAGGAGAACGTAGAGCAGCGGGACCATCTCACGCGTCTGGACCAGGATCATGCACGCGACCACGGCGGCGCGCACCAGGTCGGCCGCGATCATGACGGTCCGGCGGCTGATCCGGTCATTGACCACGCCGGCGATGGGAGCGAAGAAAAATTGGGGCAGAAGCTGAAGGACGACGGCCGCGGCGACCGACTGGGCGCTTCCGGTTAGCTCCAGCAGCAGGCTGTAGATCGAGACGGCGTACAGCCAGTCGCCGATCTCGCTCACCATCTGGGCGCCCCAGAGCAGCCGGAAGTTCCGGTTGCTCCGAATCAGGCGCCAGTATGCGGGAAGCGAGACCGGCTGAGCATCCATCTCAGCAGGCGGTATACAGGCCCATGCGGCTCTTGACGAGTTCGATGGTGGAGTTGGCGATGGGCGCGATCCGCTCGGCGCCCTCCTTGAGGACGCTGTCGAGATAACCGGGATCGGCGACAATCGCCTGGTAGCGCTGCTGCAACGGGGCCAGGCTCTCGACGACGGCTTCGGACACCTGCTTTTTCAGGTCGCCGTAGCGCATGCCGCTGAAGTGGGCGCGGAGGCGGTCGTCGGGCCACTCGGTGAAGGCCTGAAAGATCGCAAGCAGGTTGGCGACGCCCGGCCCCATCGTCTCGAAATCCACGGCCGGGTTGGAGTCGGTGGTGGCCCGCATGATCTTCTTTCGGATGCGATCCGGCGGATCGAGCAGCGCGACGGCGTGGCCGGAGCCAGGAGCCGATTTGCTCATCTTCTTGTCCGGCTCGTCCAGCCCCATGATGCGCGCCCCGACGGCCGGCAGCTTGGTCTCCGGCATCACGAAAGTCTCGCCGTAGAGCGAATTGAAGCGCTGGGCGATATCGCGCGTGAGTTCGAGGTGCTGGGACTGGTCCTCGCCGACGGGCACAATCTGCGCCTGGTAAAGCAGGATGTCGGCCGCCATCAGGACCGGATACTGGAGCAGCCCGTCGCCCACGGTCTCCTGCGCCTCCGCCTTGGCCTTGAACTGGGTCATCCGCTGGAGCCAGCCGACCGGCGTTACGCAGGTCAGCATCCAGGCCAGCTCTGCGTGGGCCGGAACGGAGGACTGGACGACCACTGCAGACTGCTTCGGATCGATGCCGACAGCCAGGAACAGCGCCGCGATCTCTTTGATCTTGGCGCTCAGCTCCGCGGGGTCCTGGTAGACCGTGATCGCATGGAGGTCCACGATGCAGAAGATGCTTTCGTATTCATGCTGAATACGGACCCAGTTCTTGAGCGCCCCGAGATAGTTCCCGATGTGCAGATTGCCCGACGGTTGGACGCCGGAGAAGACTCGTGCTTTCATGCTCGATAGAAGACGTATTTTTCATCCTACGTGATGCGAACTCCTGAAACAAACAATCCTCCATCCGGCGAGGCCCGAATCACGGCCGAAAAGTGGGTCTACGGCGGCGACGCGCTGGCGCGGATCGACGGCCAGGTCGTACTGGCGCCCTTTCTGCTGCCCGGCGAAGAGGCTCAGATTCGGGTCGAGCGGGCGAAACCGGGGCTGCTCTCCGGCCGCGTGATCCGGATCGAGCAGCCCTCGCCGCACCGGATCGAGCCCGGCTGCCCCTACTTCGGCCGGTGCGGCGGCTGCCAGTACCAGCATGCTCCGTACGCCTACCAGCTTGAGCAGAAGCGGGCGATTCTGGCGGAAGTGCTCCGCCGGGTGGGAAAATTCGAGCCTCCGGAGGAGATCGGAGTCGTCTCGGGTCCCGAGTGGGGCTATCGGAATCGCGTGCAGTTGCATCTGGCGGGCGGGGAACTCGGCTATCTGGAGGCGGGCTCGCACCGGCTCTGCCCGATCGAGCGCTGCCCCATCTCCTCGCCGCGCATCAACGAGGCGATCGCCGCCTTGCGCCGCATGCAGCAGGACCGCCGTTTTCCGGGGTTCGTCCGCTCGATCGAGCTGTTTACGAACGAGGCCACGACGCTGGTGAACGTGCTCGAATCCGAGCGTCCAATCGCGCGCTGGTTTTTCGACTGGTGCGCCGAGAGCATTCCAGGGGCCGGCGCCGGGCAGCTTGACTACGAGACCGGCGGCGTCTCCTACCGCGTAAGCCATCGCTCGTTTTTCCAGGTGAATCGCTTCCTGGTCGAAAGCCTTATCGAGACGGCGCTCGAAGGCGCCGAGGGCGAAACCGCGCTCGATCTCTACGCCGGGGTGGGACTGTTCACGATTCCGCTGGCCCGCCGGTTCCGGAGCGTGTCGGCCGTTGAGACGGGAGCGTCGGCGGTGCGCGATCTGGAGCTCAATCTCGATCGCGCCGGCGTGCGGGCTGAAAGCTGGAGGGGGGCGGCGGATGCCTTTCTGCGGGCGCGGACGGAGGCTCCGGATTTCGTGCTCGCCGATCCGCCGCGCGCGGGGCTTGGAAAATCGGCCGTGCGGGAGCTTCTGCGGCTGCGCCCGCGGCGCCTCACGATTGTGTCCTGTGACGCTGCGACGCTGGCGCGGGACGTGGCGGCCCTGCTTGGCGGCGGATACAGGCTGGATGCTATGACGATCGTCGACCTGTTCCCGCAGACGGCCCACATCGAGACGGTCGCGAGGCTGGGGGCTGTCACCTAATCGGTGACTTCGCGGTCGATCCATTCCAGGTAGTCGTCCGAGCCGTCGACGATGGGCAGGGCGATCACCTCGGGCGTCTGGTAGGAGTGAATCTTTCGGATCGCCTCCTGCACCCGCGGGAACAGGGCGCGCCGCGTCTTGATCGTCAGGAGCCACTCGTCCGCCGACTCCACCTTGCCCTGCCAGCGGTAGATGCTTTTCACTGGGCTCGAAACATTGACGCAGGCGGCGAGCCTCGATTCGACGAGATGGCTGGCGACGCTTTCGGCCTGTTCAGCGGTCTCGCAGGCGGTCAAAACAACAATTTTGTCAGTCATTGTTTTAAATTTTCAAAATTGCTCTGGTCAAACGCTCCCAAGCGGATTATAAACAATTATGTAGGGTTGTTCCATGAAACCTGTCCTTCGGAGTCTCGTTGTCGCCGCCGGCGTGCTGCTCGCCGGGACGTACGCCTATATCGCGCTGCGCGGACCGCAGGGTGTTCCTGCTCTGCTGGAGAAGCGCCGCGAGATTCGCGAGCTCGAGGAGCAGAACCAGAACCTCCGCGCCGAGACGCAGCGAAAGATGGAGCGCATCAACCGTCTGCGGACGAGCCGTGCCGAGCAGGAGCTGGAAATCCGCCGCCGCCTCAAGCTCCAGCGCGAGGGCGAAACTTCCTTCTACATCCCCGAGGCGCCCGATCCGGAAGCGGAAGCGCCGGAAGCGGAATCCGGCCAGTAAGACCGAACTACAAAACTCCTTGTAATTCCCCGAGAGTTCTGATAACGTTTCCCACCTAAGTAAGGAGGGTGCGGAGACGCTCATGGCAAACACATCCGGTTTTCGGGAAATCCTGACGGCCAACAGACAAGAGCTGCTGGCGAATCTGGGGGCGAAGTTCGACACGCTCGCGCGACTGGAGCGCGTGGCCGAAGATGACCAGGCTCAGATCGAACACGACGAGTTCATCTCGCTGCGGCTGAACCGTCTGGACTATGAAAAGCTACGGCTTGTCTCGGATGCGCTCGCTCGCCTGGACCGCGGCGAATTCGGACTCTGCCTGGAGTGCGGCGAGCCGATCGCCCGACGCCGCCTGGAGGTGGTCCCCTGGGCGCGCCATTGCGTGCGCTGCGAGGAGGAGATCTGCCGCGTGAAGGAATATGAGCTTTCCGGAAGCGAGGACTCGCGCGTTGAGGCGGTCAGCTATTGAGCGATTTCGGGCGCACCCGTGAGAGGGCCGACTTCAGCGCCGGATCACAATCTGCACTATAATCTTCTCCGTAAGGAGAGCAGATGCAGAGCAAAGATCCAGGTGTTTCGCGCAGAGGATTTCTGTACTCCGGCAGCGCCGTCGCCTCGGCGTTTACCATCGTCAAGCCGGAGTCCGTGCGCGGCTCCCAGGCGAATTCAAAGATCAGCGTCGGACTGATCGGCAGCGGCAATCGCGGCTCCTATGACGCCAGCATCGTCCACTCCGACCCGCGCGCCGAAATCACCGCGCTCTGCGACCGCTTTGACGACCGGATCGAGATGGCCAAACAGCGGATCAAGGTCGAAAGGCCGGCCGTCTATCAGGATTTCGAGAAGCTGCTTGCCTCGAATGTCGATGCCGTCATCATCGCGACCCCGCCGTTCGAGCACCCGCCGATGCTCGAAGCCGCCGTTGAGGCGCGCAAGCATATCTTCTGCGAGAAGCCGATGGGCGTGGACGCCGAAGGCTGCCATCGCGTGATTCGCGCCGGCCGCAAGGCCGACCCCAAGAAGTGCCTCTCGGTCGGCTTTCAGCAGCGCTACGGCCCGGTGTACCTGGAAGCCTACAAGCGGCTACAGGAGGGGCAGATCGGGGATCTCGCCACCGCACGTGGTTACTGGATTTCGGCCGACCCCTTCCAGCGCCGGCCCTACCCCGATCCGAAGATCGAGAAGCTCCGGAACTGGTTCTGCTACAAAGACTACTCGGGCGACTTCATCGTCGAGCAGGATTGCCACAACTTCGACGTCCTCCACTGGTTTTTAGGCGGCCTGCCGCTGCGCGCGGTCGGATGGGGCGGCACGAAGGTGCGGACCTCGATGGAAATCATGGACCACCTGAGCCTCACCTTCGAGTTCCCCAACGGCATCCACGTGAACTTTGAAGCCAATCAACTCACCCCGCGCGGCTACTCCAAAGTCGGCGAGGAGTTCACGGGCACCAAGGGTACGCTGCTCACCTCGAGGGGAAGCATGACCCACGTTAAGGGCGTCAACGATGTCGAGACCGTGAAGTCGCCCCGCGACATCACCATGGACGCCATCGAGAATTTTCTCGAGCGCATCGTGACCGGCAATATAGAAAACGTGGCCGAACGCTCCGCCCTGAGCACCATGATCGCGATCCTCGGCCGGACCGCTCTCTACACGAAGAAAGAGGCGACGTGGAAGGGCGTCTTCGGCGCCTGAGCCGCCGGCCGGCCCAATGACCTCCGCCGAGCAGGAGCGTCTGCGCGCGCTGCCGTCCGTCGATGAACTGGCGTCAGCGATGCAGGGACGCTTTCCGGAAGCGCCGTGGCGCGTCGTGGTGGAGGAGGCGCGCCGGGTGCTCGACCACGCCCGCTCTGAGATCCGGGCGGGGCGGGGAAGCGCCGAACCTGCGATCGAACAGCGCCTCGCCTCGGCCCTGCACGCGCTCCTCACGCCCTCGCTCCAGGGCGTCATCAACGCGACCGGAGTTGTGCTCAACACCAACCTGGGCCGCGCGCCTCTGCCGCGCTTCGAACCACCCGCCGGCTACTCGAATCTTGAATATGATTTAGCTTCGGGCCGCCGCGGCAAACGCGATACCCACATCGCCGGGCTGCTCGAACGGCTTCTCGGCGCCCCTGCCATCGCGGTGAATAACAACGCGGCCGCCGTCTGGCTCGCGCTCAACGAACTCGCGGCGGGCTACGAAGTAATCGTTTCGCGGGGCGAACTGATCGAAATCGGAGACGGGTTCCGGATCCCCGATATCATGCGGCTCTCGGGAGCCATCCTGCGCGAGGTCGGGACCACAAACCGGACGCGCATCGAGGATTACCGCGATGCCGTGAATGAGCGCACGCGCCTGCTCCTGCGCGTTCACCCGAGCAATTTCCGTATCGAAGGCTTCTCCGGACGGCCCGAACTGGAGGAATTTGCCGCTCTGGGCCGCGAGCGGGGGATTCCGGTCTACGAAGACCTCGGCAGCGGCTGCCTTGTCGATATGCGCCCGTACGGAGTGGAGGAGCCGCTCGCTTCAGAGAGTCTGCGTGCCGGCGTGAACCTGATCTCGTTCAGCGGCGACAAGCTGCTCGGCGGACCCCAGGCCGGCGTGCTTGCCGGCGACCCTGCCCTCGTGGCACGCCTGCGCCGGAATCCGATGTTCCGCGCGCTCCGCCTCGACAAGCTGATCTCCCAGGCGCTCGAGACCACGCTCCGCCACCTGCTGCTCGAGCAGTGGGACCGCATCCCTGCGCTGGGGATGATCGCGATGCCGGCCGAGTCGATCCGTGAGCGCGCCCAGCGCTTCCTCGCGGAGCTTTCCGGCCTGCGCGGAAGCCTCGAACCCGGCCGCTCCCTCATCGGAGGGGGATCGACGCCCGCGCAGTCGTTGCCTACGTGGCTGCTTGTCATCGAATCCGATGACGTAACGAAATTAGAGCGAAGGTTGCGAGCGGGCGAGCCGCCCGTCATTGGGAGGATCGAAGACGACCGGCTCCTGCTCGATCTCCGGACCGTGCTTCCGGAGCAGGAGCCGGCGCTGCGGAGCGCGCTTCAGGCGCGTTCCTGGTAGGTGCCCTCGGAGGTATTGACCCGAATCTTCTCGCCCTGGTTGATGAACGGCGGCACTTGCACGACCAGGCCGGTTTCGAGCTTCGCAGGCTTGGTCACGTTGGAAACCGTCGCGCCCTTCAGCCCCGGCTCGGTCTCGACCACCGTCATGTCCACGGTGGGCGGCAGCTCGACGCTGATCGGGTTCCCTTCGTAGAATTCGACGTGCACTTTGAGCTGCGGAATCAGGTACTGGATGGCGTCTCCGAGCGTGTCCTTGGTGAAGTGCATCTGCTCGAAGGTCTCGGTGTTCATGAAATAGTAGTATTCTCCGTCGTCGTAGAGGTACTCCATCTCCTGCTCGTCGAGGATCGCCTTCTCCACGCGGTCTTCCGAGGAGAAGCGATGCTCGATCATCGAGCCGCTGCGCAGATTGCGCATTTTGACCTGGACGAAGCCGCGAAGGTTGCCCGGCGTGCGGTGCATGACGTTGAAGATCGAGTGAAGCTCGTTGTTAAACTTGATCACCATGCCGGGGCGCAGTTGTGTCGCTGAAATCATTGACCGGAAAACTCCCTAACCTGTCTGATTTTGAGAATGCAGGCTAATCCTCCATTCTAGCAAAAGAGGTGTTTACGTCCATCATTGCAAGGGCGCGGGGCGCTCCCGTATGATTTATAGATTACCCCTATGCTCCCAGAAAGCATTCCGGAAGGCCTGACCTTCGACGACGTCCTTTTGCAGCCATCCCGCAGCGGAGTCACTCCGGCCGAGGCAGACACTCGCACCTGGTTGACGCGCCGGATCGCGCTGAACGTTCCGGTCGTCAGCTCCGCGATGGACACGGTCACCGAGTCGCACATGGCGATCGCGCTGGCCCAGCAGGGCGGCATCGGCATCATCCATCGCAACATGTCGATCGAGCGGCAGGCCGAAGAGGTCGATCGGGTCAAGCGCAGCGAAAGCGGCATGATTGTCGATCCGATCACGATCGGGCCGGAGCAGAAGATCGCCGACGCGATGGAACTGATGAAGCGCTACCGCATCTCCGGCGTGCCGGTCACTCGCGAGGGCAAGCTGGTCGGCATCCTGACCAACCGCGACCTCCGCTTCGAAACGCGTTATGACCTGCCGATCGAGGCGGTGATGACCAAGGAAAATCTGATCACCGTCCCGGTGGGAACCACGCTCGAAGACGCCGAGTTGATCCTCCACAAGCATCGCGTCGAGAAGCTCCTGGTGGTCGACGAGAAGTACAACCTCAAGGGCCTCATCACGGTTAAGGACATCCAAAAAAAGCTGAAGTACCCGAATGCGGCCAAGGACTCGCAGGGGCGCCTTCGCGTCGGAGCCGCCATCGGCACCACGTCGGATTTCCTGGAGCGCGCCCAGGAGCTGGTCTGCAAGAAAGTGGACGTGCTCGTCATCGACACCGCCCACGGCCACAGCGAGCGCGTCATGGACGCCATCGTTGCGGTGAAGCGAGCCCTGCCCGACATCGACCTGGTCGCCGGCAACGTCGGCACCTACGAAGGCGCCCGGGACCTGATCGAGCGCGGCGTCGATGGCGTCAAGGTCGGGATCGGACCCGGCTCCATCTGCACCACCCGCGTCGTCAGCGGCGCCGGCGTCCCCCAGATCACCGCGATCTCCGAGTGCGCCAAGGCCACCCGCGGCACTGGAGTGCCCCTCATCTCCGACGGCGGGATCAAGTACTCCGGCGACATCACCAAGGCGATCGCCGCCGGGGCCGACTGCGTGATGATCGGCAGCCTGCTCGCCGGCACGGACGAAAGCCCCGGCGAGATGATTCTCTACCAGGGCCGCACGTTCAAGAGCTATCGCGGCATGGGGTCCCTCGGAGCCATGCAGGGCAACAGCGACCGCTACGCCCAGGATCCCAACAGCAAGCTCGTCCCGGAGGGCATCGAAGGACGCGTGCCCTACAAAGGCCCGGCCTCCGAGCTCGTCTACCAGCTCGTCGGCGGACTCAAGGCCGGCATGGGCTACTGCGGCGCCGCCAGCATCCCGGAACTCCAGGAGCGCGCCCGCTTCCTCCGCGTCAGCGTCGCCGGACTCCGCGAGAGCCACGTCCACGACG
Source organism: Bryobacteraceae bacterium (assembly GCA_046289265.1). Lineage (GTDB taxonomy): Bacteria > Acidobacteriota > Terriglobia > Bryobacterales > Bryobacteraceae > JBKBWD01. Next base: position 10,152 of record JBKBWD010000065.1, read on the forward strand.
TCATCATCACCAAGGAAGCCCCGAATTACCGTCTGGAGTAGTCCGCCTCGGCCTACTCGATCACCCTGGCCCGGATCCGCCCCTCCGCCAGCCGGACACGCACCTCGGATTGCGCCGGAGCATCCGCCGGACTCTTCACCACCCGCCCGGCCTCGTTCTCGACGATCGCATAACCCCGCTCGAGCACCCGCAGCGGGCTGAGCTGTTCGAGCCGCGCCGTCAGCGGCTCCAGCCGCCGCTGCGCCCGAACCAGCCGCAACCGCATCGCCTGAATCAGGTCATGACGTGCCGCGTCCAGCCTCCGCCGCGCCGAAGCGAACCGCAGCCGCAGATCCAGCCGCCGCAGCCGCGTCTCGATCGCGTGCAGCGCATCGCGCCGCCGGTCGAGGACGGCCCGGATCGCCCGCCGCAGCCGGTAATCGCACTCGTCGATCCTCTGCTGATAGCGCCCGATGCGCCGGAACAGTACCGAGGTCGGCCGGTCGATCCCAAGCTGGTGCAGCCGCCGCGCCGCCTGGGCGATCCGGAAGTGAATCCCGCGATCGAGGTGCTGCCGCAGCGACGCGATCCGGTCGAGCAACTCCTGCCGCGTCGGGACCACCATCTCGGCGGCGGCCGAAGGCGTCGGTGCGCGCAGGTCGGCGACGAAATCCGCGATCGTGAAGTCGGTCTCGTGTCCCACGGCCGAAACCACCGGGATCGGGCTCGCCGCGATCGCCCGCGCCACGGCTTCTTCATTGAAGGTCCACAGGTCTTCGAGCGACCCGCCGCCCCGCCCGACGATCAGCACCTCCGGCCAGCCGCTCTGCCCGAAGTACTCGATGCCCCGGCAGACCGCCTCCACCGAGCCTTCGCCCTGCACCAGCGCCGGATAGAGCCGGATGTGCACTCCTGGGAAGCGCCGCGAAAGCACGTGCACCATGTCCTGGATCACCGCGCCCGTGGGCGACGTCACGATCCCGATCCGCCGCGGCAGCTTGGGGAGCGCTCGCTTCCGCTCGGCGGCGAACAGCCCCTCCGCGCCCAATTTCGCCTTGAGCTGCTCGAAAGCGAGCTGCAGCGCGCCGTATCCTTGCGGCTCCAGAGCCTCGACCAGAAGCTGGTACTCGCCCCGCGCCTCGTACACATCCAGCCGCCCACGCGCCAGCACGGCCAGCCCGTCTCTCGGCTTGACCTTCAGGAACCGCGCGGTCCCGCGGAAGCAGACGCATTTCAATTGCGACTGCTCGTCTTTCAGCGTGAAATAATAGTGCCCGCTTGCGGCTGCCCGGCACCCGGAGATCTCCCCGGCCACCCGGATGTCGGTGAACTCGCGGTCGAGCAGGTCGCGGACCGCCGTATTCAGCTCACTGACGGTGAACAGGCGGCGCTGCGGCTCCCAGGATAGGCTGAGTTGTTCCATTGAAAGCTTGGTGTCCGCCGAAATCTAAGAAAACAAAGGGATCGCCCTTAAAAGAATTGCCAATCGAGGTCATCGCGGATTTCTATTTGACGCCCCGCCAGCCGCTCGCTATCCTACAGTCTTGTTAGAACTTCAGCCGATCTGCTGATTATTCTACCCGCTCTTGGAGGTTAGATGAGTCCGAAAGAAGTACTTGAGTTTGCTAAAGAGAATGGCGCCAGACAGGTGGACCTGCGGTTTACCGACCTGCCCGGCCTGAACCAACACATTTCCTATCCCATCAGCCAGTTAAGCGAGGATTCCTTCGAAGAAGGGTTCGGCATCGACGGATCGAGCATCCGCGGCTGGGCGGCGATCAACGAGAGCGACATGCTCCTGATCCCCGATCCCAAGACGGCCTACATTGACCCGTTCTTCGAGACTCCGACTCTGGTTATGACGGGCGGCGTCATCGATCCGATCACGCGGCAGCATTACGAGCGGGACCCGCGCTGGATCGCCCAGAAGGCCGAGATGTACCTCCAGAACAGCGGATTGGCGGATACGGCGTTTTTCGGCGCCGAGGCGGAGTTCTTCATCTTCGACAACATCCGGTTCGACCAGAACCAACACTCCGGCTTCTACTTCATCGATGCCGAAGAGGGCCGCTGGAATTCCGGCCGTGAAAAGGACAACCTGGGCTACCGTCCGCGCTACAAGGAAGGTTACTTCCCCCTGCCCCCGACCGACCACTACCAGGACCTCCGGGCCGAGATGGTCGAGATGATGATCAAGTGCGGGCTGAAGATCGAGTGCCATCACCACGAGGTGGCCACCGGCGGCCAGTGCGAGATCGACCAGCGCTTCGACACGCTCGTCAAGTCTGCGGACAACATGATGCTGTACAAGTACATCGTCCGCAACGTGGCCTACCAGTACGGCAAGAGCGTGACGTTCATGCCGAAGCCGATCTTCGGCGACAACGGCAGCGGCATGCATACGCACCAGAGCCTCTGGAAGGGCGGCGCTCCGCTGTTCGCGGGCGACTGCTATGCCGGCCTCAGCCAGATGGCCCTGTGGTACATCGGCGGCCTGCTGAAGCACGCCCGCGCTCTGTCGGCCATCATCGCCCCGACCACCAACAGCTACAAGCGCCTGGTGCCGGGCTATGAGGCTCCGGTCAATCTCGCCTACTCGCGCCGGAACCGTTCGGCCGCGGTCCGCATTCCGATGTACTCGGCCAGCCCGAAGGCCAAGCGCGTCGAGTTCCGGCCGCCCGATCCGTCGGCCAATCCCTACCTCGCCTTTGCCGCGATGGTCATGGCCGGCATCGACGGCATCATCAACAAGATCGATCCGGGCGAGCCGCTCGACAAGGACATCTACGATCTCAGCCCCGAGGAGATGAAGAAGGTTCCTTCGATGCCTGCTTCGCTCGACGAAGCCCTGACCTGCCTCGAAGAGGACCACGCCTTTATGCTGAAGGGCGATGTCTTTACCGAAGAGCTGATTGAAACCTACATCGGGTACAAGCGCAAGGCGGAAGCCGAAGCCGTCCGGCTGCGGCCCCATCCCTACGAGTTCGCTCTGTACTACGACATCTAAGCCTCCAACTTGCGCGAGGGCGGATCCGACCGCCCTCGCCCTTTCATGACCGGCTCCATCCTCCAGATCAACGTCTCCCCCGGCGGTATCCCCAAAACACCCGTTCCTGAAGCTCTGCTGACGCCCCTTGGTTTTGAAGGCGATTCCGTCGCCCATCCCAAGATCCACGGCGGCCCGCGCCAGGCTGTGCTCCTCATCTGCTCCGAAGCCATCAAGGAACTCAAGGCGCTCGGCTACCCGCTCTTCGCCGGCGCGCTGGGCGAGAACCTGACCACCCTCGGGCTGGACCGCCGCCAGATGCGCCCCGGACAACGTTATCGCGTCGACGAGGCCGTCATCGAAATTACCAAGCTCCGCCGTCCCTGCGCCGCCCTCGACATCTACGGACCGGCGATCCAGCGCGAAATCTTCGATGCCGCCGTGAAGGCCGGCGATTCCTCCTCGCCACGCTGGGGCCTGAGCGGCTTTTATGCGGCAGTTCTGAGGCCGGGTTTGATCCGCCGGGACGCTATAATTTCCTTGATAGAAGAAGCAGTCTAGCAAGCCGGGCAACCGCTTGCTCACCCGCGCGGCTCGGTAGCGCGCGCGTTGCGGCGGAACGGGTTAGCGAACTCCGACCCTGGGAGGGGTTCCACGCCAAGCTGCCAGGCTGCGGGAAAGGCGCGTTTGCTGGAACAAATTGAATTTCGAGACAGGACTCGTGCGCTCGACCGCATGGCGCGGCTCGGCCAGCACCTCCCGGAGAGCATTCAGGGCCGCATCGAGGTGCTGCTCGCCGGCTGCCCGGGCCCCGACGAAGCGCTACACTACCTCGAATGCCTCCAGCAGCAGCAGGAGGCAGCTTTCTCGCGCATCGTCCGTTCGATCACCGCGTTGCAGTTTCTGATCTCCGTCTTCTCTCACAGCCGCTTCCTCTCGGAAGAACTCCTCCAGCACCCGGAGTGGATCGAGGAGCTGCCCGTCTCCGGCGTCATGCACCGCGTCCTCTCCTGCGACGAGATAATCGAGATGCTCGAGGAGTTCCTCGGTGAGAGCAAAGGCATTCCCTCGGCGCTCGCGCTCGCGCTCTTCCGCCGCAAACAACTCCTCCGCATCCTGGTGCGTGACATCCTCAAGCTCGGCACCCTCTCGGAGGTCACCGAAGAGCTCTCCAGCCTGGCCGATGCGATCCTCGAAGTCAGCTACTGGCGCATCCGCGAGGAACTGGCCGGCCGCTACGGAACGCCGAAATATGAAGACCCGGAGGGCCGCGTCCGCGAGTGCGGCTTCTCCATCCTCGCGCTCGGCAAGCTCGGCGGCCGGGAACTGAACTACAGCTCCGATATCGACCTGATGTTCATTTACTCGGCCAACGGCGAAACCGATGGCGAGAATAAGGTCTCGAACAAGGAATTCTTCAAGAAGGTCGCTAACATCCTCACCGATCTGCTCTCCACCTACACTGCCCAGGGCATGTGCTATCGCGTCGACCTGCGGCTCCGTCCCGACGGCCGCCTCGGCGAAGTCTGCCTGTCGCTGGACGGCGCCCGAAGCTACTACCAGAGCCGCGCCCGCGACTGGGAGCTCCAGATGCTCATTAAGGCGCGGGTCGCCGCCGGCGAACGCGAGCCCGGCCGCGGCCTGCTGGAGTTCGTCGAGCCCCTCATCTACTCGACTACTCTCGACTTCTCGGCCGTAGAATCCGTCTCGGTCACCCGCGAGCGCATCCACGAGAAACTGGCGTCCCGCCGCGGCGGCCAGGAACTCGATGTCAAGCTCGCGCGCGGCGGCATCCGCGATATCGAGTTCCTCGTCCAGTGTCTGCAGCGCCTTCATGGGGGCCGCGAACACTGGGTCCGCCACGGCGGCACGCTCCTGGCTCTGTTCCGCCTGCGCGACAAGGGACTGCTTTCGGACTGGGAGTACTCGCGCCTGGCCTCCGCCTACCAGTTCCTCCGCCACCTCGAACACCGCCTCCAGGTCGTCGAGGACCGCCAGACCCACACCCTGCCGAATAAGACCGACGAACTCGACCTGATCGCGCGGCGCATGCCCGCCGACCAGTTGCGGGATGATCTCTCGGGCGACAGGCTGCTCACCCTGCTGCAGCTTCACTTTTCCGAAGTGCTGGAAATCTACGAGCGTGTCATCCACGCCCAGCGCCCTATCTACTACAGCATCGTCCCCTCGCCCGACCCGGCCGCCAACGCCACCGCGGACGGCCAGCCACAGGGCCTTGCCGACCCGCCGAGCAGCAGCAACCTCGTCCGCTTCCTCGATCAGAAAGCGCCGGCTCTTGCCGCCATGCTCGCCCGCGGAACCCTCCAGCGTGGCGCCGCCAGCTTTGAACACTTTCTCGAACGCATCGACGAGAACCCCGACTGGCTCGACTGGCTCAACTCCGATTCCATCATGACCGGCTATCTGCTCGATATCTTCGAGCACAGCCCCTACTTCTCCGACCAATTGCTCCGCTTCCCGGCACTGCTCGAAGAACTGCGCCGGATGCGCGAGCGGCCCGAGCGCGAGCCGCGCTATCTCCACATGATCGACCTGGTCGGAGACGCCGTCGACCTCCGCCGCTTCTTCCGGCGCGAGATGTTCCGCCTCCAGGCCGAAAGCATCTGCCTCAACGTCCCGATCTTCACCACGCTCGAACGCACCTCCTCGCTCGCCGACGCCGTCATCTCCGCGGCCTATCGCATGGCGCTGGCGGCCGCACTCGAAAGTCATCCCCCCAGCCCCGGCTACGAGCCGGAAGACCGCATGATCATCATCGCGCTGGGCCGTCTCGGCATGCAGGAGTTCGACCTCGCCTCCGACGCCGATCTCGTCTTCGTCCTCCCCGACGAGGACACGGCCGAACACCTGTTCTGGACCAAGGTTGCCGAGCGGATCATCAACATTCTTTCTGCCTATACCGGCGAGGGAACTCTCTTCGCCGTCGATACCCGCCTCCGCCCCAACGGCCGCGAGGGAGCGCTGGTGCAGTCCGAAAGCGCCTACAAGGATTACTTCGCCAACAAGGCAGAGGCGTGGGAAGGCATCACCTACATGAAGTCGCGCGCCATCGCCGGCGACATCGATCGCGGCACGCGCTTCCTCAATGAGTTGCAGAAGGTCGACTGGCGCCGCTACGGGCAGAGCGGCCGTTCCCGGAAGCAACTTCTCCAGATGCGGGCACGTCTAGAGAAACAACAGGGCTCGTCGAACCCGCTCAAAGCGGGCCACGGCGGTTACTACGACATCGATTTTGCCCTGATGTATTTGCGGCTCAAGGGCGCCGGGATCTTCTTCAAAGTGCTGAATACGCCCGCCAGGATCGACGTGATTGAACAGATGGGACACCTGGAGCGGGCCGACGCCGAATTCCTGCGTGACGCCGCCACGTTCTACCGGGCGGTGGACCATGGGCTGCGCGTCGCCACCGGTCACGCCGAAGGCAGCCTGCCCACCTCGGAGTCGCAATTGAAACTGCTGACGGATTTGGTCGTCCGCTGGACGCCCGATCACCTTCACGACCAGGACCTGCCGACCGAACTGGCGCAGATCCAGCGCCGCACGCGGGAATACTTCAACCGCCTGTTCGGGTCGTAATCACAGGGCCGTGACCATGAGGGAGCGGCCATTGCGAGAGAATCTTGCGTTTACTGCGGTTTTCGATATCGTTCGTTCTTCTCGGATGCCTTCCGGCCATCGCGTCGGATCCGATCCATGCGGCCTTCGGCCGTATGTACAACTTCGACTTCGCCGGCGCCGGCCGCATCCTCGATGGGTATATCGGCGCCAATCCGGGCGATCCCATGGGCTACACCGTCCGGGCCGCCAGCCTCCTGTTTTCCGAACTTGACCGCCTCAAGATCCTGGAAGCCGAGTTTTTCGCCGACGACGAGCGGCTTGTCGATAAGAAGAAGCTGCGGCCGGACCCCGCCGTCAAGGCGCGCTTTTACGAAGCGTTGACAGACGCACGCGACCGGGGCGAGCGTCTGCTTATGGGCGATCCCAATCACCTCGATTCTCTGTTTGCCCTGACGCTAAGCTACGGTCTTGAAACCGACTACATGGCGCTGGTCGAACGCAAGCAATGGAAGAGCCTTTCGTTCGCCAAGAGATCAAACGAACTGGCGCTCCGCCTGCTTAAGCTGGATCCCACGTTTTACGATGCGCACCTCACTACCGGGTTGAGCGAGTACCTGGTCGGCAGCCTGCCCTTCTTTCTGCGCTGGGTGGTCCGGTTCGAGGGTGTCGAGGGCAGTAAGGAGCAGGCCGTCGCGAAGCTCAACCTCGTGTCCGAAAAGGGCCGCTATCTCGGGCCGTTCTCGCGGATTCTCCTGGCGCTGATCCACCTCCGCGAGAAGCGTCCCAGCGAGAGCCGCCGGCTTCTCGTCCAGCTCAGCCGCGAGTATCCGGAAAATCCTCTCATCCGAATTGAACTGGCCAAGATCACCGAGAAGCTTCGGACCGGGGAACTCAAGGACGCCAAGTAAGCCTGAGGACCGCGGCAGCTTTCCGCTCGTCTCCGGCGGACTCATTCACCCCGAGCGGACCCGACCTATGCGGAAGGGAGATAGAACTCGGGCGGCTTTCAGTGTCGGGTGTTCCCGATAGAGTGCGTTCAGCATCGGGAGAGATGGGCGGCACTCTCCGGTCCATGTTCCACCTCACCTCTAATGTATGTATACTCTGCCGTGGCGCCGCTTCCACCGGAGTGGAAACATGTAGCATCTCCCAGCCATCACGGCGAATCGCTACGGCATATAGCTGCCCACCCGCTCACCCTTGCGGCTCTGCAGAACGGAGGCCGCCTCCGCTGCACGCTTGTCTTCGCAGCGCAGCCAGATCAGGATGCCGCCGCGCGTGAGCCGGTCGATGTAGTCGGAAGCCACGCGCTCAGGTACGCCGAAGTCGATCAGCGCCGCCCGCAGCGCATCCGGCTGCCGGGAACTCTCTGCCGTATTCGCAACGATCGTCGCGAACTCACCGGCTGAGTAGATCTCGCCGGCATCCGCGAACCTGCGCGGCTGCTTGCCCGCGATCAGACGGTCGAGCCCGTGCAGAACCTTTGGGCCAAGGTGTGGAGTTACCTCGACGGCGGCCAGGTTCAGGTCCGCCTCGGTGTTACTCTTCCAGACCCAGGTCTGGACGATGGCGTTCATCTCCTCCAGGCGAAACCGCCGTTCCAGCAATTCCTCGACCGCGGCTTTCGCCTCATCGTAATCCGCAAACATCCCGAAGATGGTTTGCACGTCGCCCGATCCTCCCATCAGTTGGACTATGATAGCGGGGGTTATTGTACGTTCCACATTGTCAGCCGAATCCAGTTTCACCGTTGCCGAAGAGAGCTCCTGGGCGAGCTGTTCTGTTTCGCCAGGACCGCAAGTCGGACCGAGTAGTTCTCTGTCTCCCGATCCGACGAGATTCGCAGTGGCGCGACATTCTGCCGTTGTACTCCTCGCGTTGAGACACATTTTACAATAATGAATCGCAAGTGCCCGCCTTTAATTGTGAATGGTGGTATTTGTCTTCTGTAATGAGCTTCACGGTAGCAAGGATATGCAAACTACATGTTGACATATGGTCGCGAAAGGTACATAATCAACGCGAAGTCTCGGCAGATCTTCTGATCGCCGCAGCTCGATTATCGAGGTTAAAAATGAGATCAACAAGCTCCTCGCCAGAACGCCTTGGGCTGATTGCGATCGCCTTCGCGCTTGGCCCTACTGCCGCTTTCGGGCAGGCCCCATGTACCGTCAACGATGCGTCTTCCGAAGTCATGAGCGATTGTTCTTTCATCACGTGGCAAGGGAGGGTCCACTATAGCTTTGTGGAACAGCCTGGGACCTACGCCGTCGGCTGGTTTCAGGGCGCTAACGAGTGCGATCCCGGCGGTCTGAATTGTGACGGTTCCTGGCGTCCGTACAAAATGTATAAGGCCACAAAGCTGTTTAATTCTTGGCCTAATTACTATCAGCCAGACATGGCACAGTTCTGGTGGAACGTCAATAATCAGTACCTGCACTGGGAATCTTGTCTCACGCCGACAGGGGAATCGGCCAACACGGTTACCAACTACAGTTTCACGATGTCCACTGGCTGGTATCAGATCTGGTGCGACTAGGCTCCGCATGAGATTTGCCTGAGTTGCTGACAAGCTTTCAATGAAAGGAGATATCAATCATGATCTTGGTATTTGCCGCCCTCCTATTGGGTGCCACTCCGTTCGAGCCGGTTGCTATCAACGACATGTCGGAAGAGCGTGGGATGTTGACGGCGACTGTGGTAAATCGACATTCCAGTCCGATCACTGGCTTGCTCGTGCAGGCGTCCGTGCATGATGGGAAACAGCCTAAAGCGGTATTCACAAGGTATCTAGACGTTTACGTAAATGCCTTTCATGATAAACCGATCGCGCCGGGAGAACGAGTTACTATTCCGGTACTTACAAAGGAGCTAGCTTCCAGATGGTCAACTCCCGCCGTGTTCATTGCAGGCGCGGTGTTCGCGGATGGAACGACCTTCGGCAGTGATAGCAGCATCCGCATTCTGCTTGGACGGCGAGTAGCTCTCCAAGACGAGATCTCTCGGTTCCGATCGCAACTGGTTGCTCTTCAGGGATCTCCCCTTGTTGACGTCATGTCAGCCGTAGATGATGCAGCCGCGCAGATGAAGTCCGCTGGAATGTTCCTGACGCAGGAGGAGCTATCGATCGAAGGCGTTAGGTCACAGGTTGCACAGTGGGTTCGCGGAGCTTTCGAGGATGCACCGGCCGACTGTCCGGAGGCGTGCGTCGGAAAGCGTATCGATTACGTGCTGCGAGGCTTAGTCATTTGGAGTGAAGAGGTACAGAAGGGGAGCGCGGAAGGCGCTCGAAAGTAGTATGTCGCTTGCGCTTACTCGGCGTGACCTTTTGAGTGCCGCTGCAGCCGCTTGCGCGCCAGCGGCACTTTCGGGACAATCATCACATCTCCTCATTCAGCGCGTGTCAGAGCGGTACAGGGCTATGGAGTCGGCTTTGCTGATGCGCGCCCAAGTTTACCGGCGGACTCGGATATTTTCAGGAGGAGTTTCCGAAGAAGTCGGAAGGGAGACGAGCCGAACGTACCAATTGATTCAGAGTGGCGTCAATGTTCGCGTGGATCTGCTTGCAAGCGGTGGCTCCCGGATCATGCGAATCCGAAACAAAGGAAGGCTTATTATGTATGTCTCGGCAGCCAATGAATACTCGGATCAGGCTCAGACTGACCCGACAGCTGAGCCGGTCCAGGACGCGATCGAGCAGATCTCTAAACGGCTTTACTCTCGCTTTCGTGATTTAGATTCTTCAGGATCGGAAATGTCCTCCTCTGCGCGCTTGGTTCGCATGAAGGTTCACGGCATTGCTCGGGAGTTTCAACGTGTAAAGATCCGCTCGCAGCAGCCAGAGAATCGGACGTGGACAGGAGACCTCTGGCTTGATCTGGAAAGCGGACTGATTTGGAGGGCTCGCCTTAGCGTTAGAGAGGATGCCGCAACCCTGGTTCATGAAGACCTTCGCTGGTTGGAGATCACCAGTGGCCGTGATGTGCCCTTGCATGAACTTGACTGGCGCGCTCCCGCCGGAGTGGGTCGCGTGGACCGATTCCCCTATACCCTGCCGATATAGGATAGGTAGGCACATTCCCATGGATATCGTGACCTTTTTCCCTTTCCTTAGAGTTCCTGGTGAGTTCACTGAAGCGGAATCGAGTGGTTCCCTAGCTGTACATCACGACCTATTGCATTGGGCGCTGCTGACGGGGACAATCAGGCGCGGTTGGATCCTGCCGGACCGGATGAATGTATTTGGTAGAGAACAGCCAGTCGAGCGTATGTACAGGGCGTTGGAAAGCTTTCCCGAAGAAGTTCGCAATAGAACTGCTATAATCTCCGCCTTAGCGCTTATCCAGAATGAAACATCAGAGAAGTCTTTTTTGGCACTAGGGAAATCCTCGGAAATCCTTGAATTAATGGCTTTGCGGAATCACATGCGTTCGCCCACAGCGGTATGTGGGCTGGTGCATTCATGCCTCTTTCCGGGTACTATCACCACTTATTGTGGTGCCTTGTTGAATGCTCGCGACGGAGACGTCCTCTGTGTAACCAGTACTGCAGCAATGCAGGCAACTTGTGCGCTCCTCGACCAGGCACAGGATTATCTTGACCACCAGCTTGGGGCGGTGACGAAGCATCTTAGGGAGCGTTTGAGGCTGGTTCTCACGCCACTAGCCCTCGGCGACGATTGGGTGTATCCGGTAGACCGAGGGTATGCTCGAGACATCTTAGGTCTGCCGCAAGACTCGCTGGTTGTGCTTTACTTCGGACGGATATCGAGAGAGTACAAGGCCGATCTGGCACCGTTACTCCTGGCCTTTCACCAACTCCGAAAATCGCATCCTCGCGCCCAACTGATTATCGCGGGAAGTGATATTCACGCGGGTCCGGACGAACACCTTCGAGCGCAGGTCCATCAACTTGGCATTTTCGAGAGTACACAGATTCGACGCAATGTGGCTCCGCCGCTGAAGCGGCTGCTCTTCGCTGCAGCCGACTTCTTCGCGTCACCCTCCGACAATGTAGTTGAGAGTTTCGGGCTCTCGATTCTTGAGGCTATGGGTGCTGGTCTCCCTGTGATCGCTTCCGACTGGAGTGGCTATCGCGACCTCATCGATCACGAGGTTACTGGTTTTCTGGTAAGAACCACTATATGCGACTCCGTTTGGAGCGAAGCTTCCGCATTAGCAGAGTTCGCGGTCACACCGCATGCTGAATACTACCTCGCACGTCAAACATGGCTAGATAGCTGTGACTTAGTGGCTCGGATGGAACTGCTTGCTTGCGACCGCGAACTGCGCCTGCGGATGGGAGACGCCGCGCGAAGACGAGTGGCTCAGCAATATGTCTGGAGTAAAGCGATTCAGAAGTTCGCCGGCGTCTGGGCCGAATCCATCATTGCTGCGAGCAAATCGTGCTCATCGCCAGTACCAACGCTGGACCTCGAAGGCATATTCGGACGTTACTCCTCATCCCGATTATATCCGAGTGATCCGCAATTTCTAACTGCTTCTCCGCTTGCCGATGAAGAGTTGCTTTCACGCATTCCGATGGATCAGGAAACCCGACGGCTGCTGACGAGCTGTCGAGAACGCCCGATGTTGCTGCCGATTCTGTGGCGTTCTGGGGCCGAAGTCCGCGACAGGGTATGTTGGCTTCTCAAGCAAGGTCTGGTGAGACTCTCTCGCGTGCCGGTTCCGGATCAGTTGTGATTGGGCGCGTCCGCTGGTTGTTAGTTGGGTACGCCAATCAGCACTCGGCTTCGCCCGCCGCTAGTGAGCCTGCAACTCCGGCCTCTTGAGGGCGCTCTGCGTTGTGGATTTGCTGCCCGAGAGAGTCTCGGTGCCGTGATGGCGAGTCGCTCGGACTCCTGGTTCGCGATCACTTTGTCGAGCACGATCAGTCTTTAGGCGGATTTAGCGGTCCAAATCGGCCGCGGTACGATGTGTGGACGAGGGCGTCCATGTCGCCTAGCCGAAACGCCGTTCACAATACGTGGACCGCTTTCGCCTCATCGTAATCCGCAAACTTCCCGAAGATGATTTGCACGTCGCCCGATCCTCCCATCGGTTGGAGTCCGCCGGCGCGCCCGCTTGTACACGTCCCTCCGCTGATATAATCTCTGACCAGAGAACGTGGGGCAGATGGCTGAACACGGATTCCGCGCGCACCGGCCACGCACCCCGGACGGAATTACTGGGGCGATCCTGACGTTTGTCTACGTGTTGGCGTACATCGGCACACTCTCCGCCCAGCAGCCCGACTTCTCCCAAACCCTCTACCCCATCCTCGAAGCCGCACAATGCCGAACCTGTCACAACGACAACGGCGTCGCCTCGGCCAGCCGCCTGCAATTCCCGGAGGAAGGCGCATCGCCTGACGAGATCACCGCCTTTGGCCTCTCCCTGAATCGATTCGTCGATCACGCCAACCTCGACGCCTCCCGCCTCCTGCGCATGCCGACGAATCGCGACGCTCACCCCGGCGGCGAGCGCATCCGCCAGGGCAGCCCCGAGGAGCGCGTTCTCCGCGACTGGATCGCCCACCTCGCCGCGCGGTCTCCCGCCGAACAGATCGTTGCGGCCAAAGCCAAGGCCGCGCCGCCCGTCCTTCGCCGCCTCACCCACGAGCAATACAACAAGACCGTCGAGGACCTGCTCGAAGACCGCACGCGCCCCGCGCGCAGCTTTCCCACCGAGGACTTCGTCCACGGCTTCACCAATCAGGCCGACGCCCAATCGATCTCGCCCCTTCTGGCCGACGACTACAACCGCGCCGCCGCCCAACTCGCCCGCAACGCCCGCCGCTCCGGAGTTCTGCGCAAGCTGATCCCCTGCGAGCCCGTCACCCCGTCCGACCGCCAGTGCGCCGCCAACTTCGTCCGCACATTCGGAAAGCGTGCCTTCCGACGCCCGCTCGATCCCGCCGAAGCCCAGGTCTACGAATCGCTCCTGCTCCGCGAAGCCGCGCGAACCGGCGACTTCCTCAACGGCGCCCAGGTCACTCTCCAGGCGATGCTGCAATCGGCCTCGTTCCTCTTCCACACCGCGACGGGACACTACGGCGCCGCGAGCCGCCTTTCCTACCTGCTCTGGGGAAGCGTGCCTGACGAAGAGCTGATGCGCGCCGCCGACGAAGGGCGCCTTGGAACCCCGGCCGAGATCGAGGCCGCCGCCAAACGCCTGATGGACTCGCCCCAGGCGCGCCCGGCCCTCCGCGACTTCGTCGCCCAGTGGCTGCGTTTCGACCGCGTGCGCGCCGCCATCCGCGAGCGTAAGTTCTTCCCCGAGTTCGGTCCCGAACTCACTGCCGCCATGATCGAGGAAACGAGCCGATTCTTCGAGCACCTCGTCTGGAACGACCGGGACTTCCGTGAGTTCTTCACCGCCGAGTACAGCTTCCTCAATCTCAGCTTGGCGCAGCTCTACGAACAGCCTCCGCCGGAGCGCGAGTTCACGATGGTCCGCTTCCCGCCGGGCTCCCGCCGAGCCGGCATCCTCGGGCACGCCACTTTCCTGACCCTCACGAGTAAGCCCGAGGAGACCTCGCCCACCGAACGCGGCCTGTTCATCCGCGAGCACTTCCTCTGCCAAGTGGTCCCCCCGCCGCCGCCCGGCGTCGACACGACGCTGCCGGCCCTGAGCGAAGACCGCCCCATGAGCAACCGTGAGCGCCTCGCGATTCATCTTTCGAATCCCGCCTGCTCCGGCTGCCACCGCCTGGTCGATTCCATCGGCTTCGGCTTCGAACAGTTCGACGCCATCGGGCGCTACCGCGAAAAGCAGATCGCGCTCGTCTACGAGTCGGTCGACAAGCGCCGCAGCGGCGTCCGCCGCATCGCCAGGCCTGTCGAACTCGAAACCGATACCACCGCTTCGATCCTTGGCATCCCGAACTCCGGGTTCCGCAGCCCGGCCGAGGCCGGCCGCATTCTCGCGGACAACCGCACCTGTCAGCGATGCATCGTCAAGCAATTCTTTCGCTACGCGCTCGGCCGCCCGGAATCTCCGAGCGACCAGCCCGCAATCGACGCCATCCTCGATAGGTTCCGGGCCTCCGGCTTCCGCTTCCGGGAGCTGATCCTCGCCACCGTAACCTCCGAGCCGTTTCTACAGGAAGTGAATCGTGCCAACTAACACCGCCATCTCGCGACGACTGTTCCTGCAGGGCATCGGACTGGGCGGCTCTGTCATCCGCGTGGGCCTCCCCCCGCTTGCCTCCATGTTCAACTCCAACGGCACAGCCTACGCCGCGCCGCCCGGAACTTCGGCGAAGATTCCCTCTCGCTTCGTGTTCTGGTTCAACGGCAACGGCATTCCGGAGAAGTATTGGATTCCGCGCGAGACCGGCGCCAGCTTCACCTTCCCGTCGTGCCTGCAGCCGCTGATTCCGTACCGGAATGACATCCACATCATCACGGGCCTCGACAACCCCGCCGCCCGCCTGCCCGGCCCTGGCAACAGCCACTATCCCTCGATGAGCGCCGTTCTCTCCTGCAAGGTCTACACGGGCAAGGGCGCCGGCGGACCCTCTCTCGACCAGGTCATCGCCCAGAAAATCGGCGGCGAGACGCGCTTCCGCTCCCTCCAGATCGGCGTCTGCCAGGAGTCGTTCGGAGAAAGCATCCAGCGCAACATGAGCTGGGCCGACCGCGACCGGCCTCTGCCGCCCGAGATGATCCCGCATCGTCTCTTCGACCGCCTCTTCGGCGTCAAGGAGGTCTCCTGGGTGGAGCGCGAAAAGAGTGTCCTCGACGCCGTCCGCGAGCAGGCGCGCGCACTCCAGGCCCGCCTCGGCTCCTCCGACAAGGCGCGGCTTGACGAATACCTTACCTCGGTCCGCGAACTCGAAAACTCCATCGCGACGCTCCCGCCCGAGTACAGCCGTCCGGTTGAGCGCCCGAGCGAAGCCATCGACCTGCGCGATTATCCGCGCGTCGCCAAGCTCCAGAGCGATCTCCTCGTTCACGCTCTTGCCTCGGGACAGACGCGCGTCGCCTCATACATGCTCAGCAAGTGCCAGGGTCTTTCGCGCTTTCCGTGGCTCGGCCACACCGCCCAGCGCCATCACGAGTACACGCACGGCCAGGTCGAAACGCCGCGCGGCATGCGCATCCTGCGGGACATCTGCCGCTGGCACGTCGAGGAGTTCGCCTACCTGATCGGCAGGCTGCGCGCCACTCCCGAGGGCGACGGCAACCTGCTCGATAACACGCTTGTGCTCTTCGCTCACGAGCACGCCGAGGCCAATCCGCACAAGAACAATAACCTCGCGCTCATTACGGCAGGGCACGCCGGCGGCGTAAAGACCGGACTTCACACCCGCACCACCGGCGCCCTCGGCGACCTCTATCTCACGCTCGCCGACGAGGTGCTTCATGCCGGGATCGGGACCTTCCCCACGGCCTCGCGCAAGCTGACGGAAGTCATATGATGCGGCTTGCCGCGCTCCTGCTCGTCCCTGCGCTCGCTCTCGCCGGCGAGAGCGATGAAAAAGCGGCGCGCTGGACACTCCTCATGGGCGGCCGCGTGGTCCTCGAAGGCGCCGGCGCGCCCATTCGCGACGTGAGCGAGCTGCCCTCCGGTCCCTACCAACTGGAAGTCGTCGACTGGGTCGGGGTCAATGCCGTTCCCGAAGACCTCGAACGCCTCGCCGGACTCGAACGGCTCCGTGAACTCCGCCTCCCCGGTCCTCTCTGGAACCGCAACGCCGACGGTGGCAAGGACCTGAGCGCCCAGACGCGCCATCTGGCCGGCCTGACAACCCTCCGCAAGCTCACCTTCAGCGATCATTTCCTCGACCGCATCCGCTTCCGCGATCAGGGCCTCGCAGAGATTGCGACGCTCACCGGTCTCCAGGAACTCGGTCTTCGTCAGGCCGACGTCACCGGAAAGACGCTCGCCCCGTTCTCGGCGCTCGAAGTCCTCGACATCACGCTCTGCCCGGTTACTGACGAGGGCTTCACTTCGGTCGCCAGTATGCCCAACCTCCGGAGGCTCTGGGCTGGGAACACGCTCATCACCGGCGCCGCGCTCGCCGCCATCGGAAACCTGACGAAGCTCGAAGACCTGGACCTCAGCGGCACGGAAGTCGATGACGAAGGCCTCCGCCGCCTCGCCGGCCTCCGGAAGCTGCGCCGCCTCAACCTTCAGGGAACCCGCGTCACCGATGCCGCGGCGGAGATCCTGGCGCGCCTGCCGTTGCTCGAGGACCTGAACCTTTACCGCACCCGCGTCTCCAACGCCGGACTGGCGCGCCTCAAAACGCTCTCCAATCTTCGCGACCTCGACCTCCGCTACTCCCGCGTCACCGAGGCAGGCATCGACGAACTCCGTTCCGCCATCGCCGGACTCCGCGTCGCCTTCGTCTCCACCTCCGGGCGCGGACCCGCTGCTGAAATTCCGGAAATTCGGACCGAAGCGGAACTCCGCGATTGGATCCACGCCCTCGGCGGTAAGGTCTGGATTGATAACGGCGCGGTCGTCGATGTCTCTCTCCGCGCCGCCTCGATCACGGACGCCGCCGTCGCTCTGCTCACCCGTCTGAAGCAGCTCCGCCGCCTCGACCTCGAAGGAACGGAAGTCGGCGACGAGGCCGCAGCGCACCTCGCACAGCTCCACTCCCTCGAAGAGCTCATCCTGAATGGAACCGCCTTCACCGACGCCGGCATCGCCCGTCTGGCGTCCCTGCGCGCCCTCAAACGTTTCCACGCAGCCAACACCTATGTTGAAGGCGAAGGCTTCGCGGAATGGACCGCCCCGATCGAGGACCTGACGCTTCTCGGGGCTCCGGTGAATGACCGCGGCCTCCGCGCCATCACCCGCCTGAAAAGCCTGCGCCGGCTTCACTTCGCCGAATCGGACCTCACCGACGATGGAGTGTCCGCTCTGGCTGAACTCCCGAACCTCCAGCAGTTCGACTGCTCTGCCTGCGACGTCGGCGACGCCGCCCTGCCGGCCATCGGCCGCCTGGCCGCGCTCCGGTTCCTCAGGCTCCGCGACACCCGCATCACCGACGCCGGCCTGAAGCACCTGGCTGAACTCAAGGACCTCGAGTCCCTCGACCTCGGCCGTACCCGCATCGGCAACGACGGCATCCGTCATCTTGGCGCTTTGAAGCAGCTCAGGCTGCTGGCCCTCGACTACTCCGATCTTGACGACGCCGGCTTCCTTTATCTCTCCAATCTGACCCGGCTCGAAACGCTGGACCTCGACAGCACGCACGTCACCGACAAATCGATCCCGCAGCTTCGCAGCTACAAGGCGCTTAAAAGCCTGAACCTCTACCACACGCTCGTCACCCCCGAGGGCGTCGAGCAGTTCCGCGCCTCCGCCCCCGGCTGCAAGCTGATATGGGATCCCGAATCGAGCCGCAACAACCGGAGGCGCGCATGAGAGCCGCCCTGCTGTTCCTCCCATTCCTGCTCCTCCAGGCTGCCAATCCGCCCGAGCACGAGATCGCCGCCTGGATCGAGCGCGAACACGGACGCGTCGAGCGCGACGCGCAGGGCCGCATCGTCGCCATCGACCTCACCGCCACCTGGCTCACCGATTCCGCCCTCGACCGAATCGGCCGCCTCCCTCACCTCGAGCGCCTCGTCCTCGCCCACACTCGCATCACCGACGCCGGCTTCGACCGCCTGCGCGAGCTCCGCACGGTCAAGGAACTCGACTGCTATTATGCCGAGCATTTCACCGACGACGGCCTCGCCCACATCCGCGAATGGAAGGCGCTCGAACGGCTCGTCCTGCGTGGAACCCGCGTCACCAGCAAGGCCTTCGAGCATATCGCGCACCTGACCAGTCTCCGGACTCTCGACCTCGCCTTTACCCAGATCGACGACTCCGGACTCGACAACCTCGCCGAACTACCTCGTCTCGAGACCCTCGCCCTCGGAGGCAACCGCATCGGCGCGGCTGGACTGTCCCAATTGCGCCTGATCCCCTCCCTTCGCGTGCTCGACCTCAGCGGCGTCCAGCGCGTCGACTCCGGCCACTGGGGCCTCGTCCTCACCGAAGCCACGCTCGCCGAAATCGGCGCCCTCGAAGGCCTCGAATCGCTCGACCTCAGCGGCGCGACTCTCACGGACCTGGGCGCCGACCGCCCCGGCCTTAAGGAGTCCGAGCGCCAGGCCCTCGAGGGCCTCGACAAGCTCCGCAACCTCCGGAACCTCCGATTCCTCGACCTCAGCCGCACCCCCGTCACCGCGGCCGGCTTGGCCGAACTGGCGCATCTGCCGAACCTCCGTGAACTCCGTATCGCCCTGGCGCCGAACCTCGACGACGCCTGCGTCCCCGTCCTGCTCCGCCTCAAGACCCTCGAAAGGATCAGTCTCGAGGGCGTCCGCCTGACTCCTGGTGCCCTCGACAGGCTCCACCGCGAACGCCCGCGCTGGGGCTTGCTTGCGTCTTCGATCGGGAGACGATGAACGGCCAGACTGTCTAAATTTGAGACGCTGTCTCAAATTCAGACAGTCCGGCGCGGAAGGGAACTACCTCCGGCCGCATGCCAAATCCAGCTGAGACACGTATCACTGCGTACTACGTACTTTGGAGTGCGAATTGCACCGTTTTGGCGCTAGAACTCCTTGAATCGAGGTACTTACGCATGCACGTCCTTCAAGTTCGACGCACCCGCCGGTCACGCGAACGAGGCTTCACCCTCGTAACAATGGCTGTCAGCCTGGTTGCCCTCATCGCCGTGGTCGGGCTTGCCGTGGATATCGGCCGAATGTATATCGCCAAAAACGAGGCCCAATCCTACGTCGACTCTGCCGCCCTGGCCGCCACGCTGGAACTTGACGGGACCTCGGAGGGACTGTTCCGGGCGCGCCAGCAGGTTGCCGGCAACCCGAACCGCTGGAACCTTAACACCTCGACGTTTTCCAACACGACGACGGCCTTCGCGAAGGATCGCAACGGCCCATGGGAGACGAACCCGACCAGCCCGTCCGGTTACCGTTTCGCGCGAGTCAGCACGACCGTCGATCTGCCGCTCTTTTTTCTCCCCGTAGTCACCGGGTCGAAGGTTCAGGGCGGCGCCCCGATGAGTTTTCTCATGCTCAGTGCGACTTCGTCGGTGGCGGCGCGGTCGGGCGCCGGCCAGGAGCCTCAAAATACGTTCCGGGAAGGCCTGTTTCCCTTCTCGCCCTACGCCCATAGTCTGGAACCTCCGCACTTCGGTCTGGCGCCGGGACAGCGATACACACTGCGCTGGCCGGCAAACCCGAAGAAGAACGTGAACGTCTGTCCGGGAGACAACATAGACGCGATCATCCAGCTCTCGCTTGCCGGCGGAGGAGAAGAGCGCGGCTTCATCGAGCAGACCAGCGCCAGCATCATTCGGGCCTCGATTGAGTTCGACTATCAATCCGTGTTCCGTACGGTCGGTGACTCCGTTAATATGACCGGCGGGGCGAAGCAATCGCAGTATACGAGCCTGATGAATCGGATCAACCAGGATACCGACCCGCTCTCGAATACCTACGCTCAGTATGTCGCCAGCGGCATCGGCAACGGCCGCCGCCTGGTCGGAGCGCTCGTGAACACTGGATTCCCTGACTATACCGCCGTGAATATCGGGGCATTCTTCCTGCTACGGAACTCGGAGTATAACCCCGGCGGCAACCGGCCCTTCTGTGCCGAGTACGTCGGCTCCTGGGTGCAGGGTTCGAACAACAAGGGTGTGGAGCCCTCAGGCGGATATGTCGCCCGGTTGGTTCAATAGGAGGTCGCGGCGGGGCAACGCGCTGATCGAGTTTGCGCTTGCCTTCGCCGTGATGGCTCCCCTGCTGAGCGGCGCCTTCCAGTTCGGCTATGCCTTCTTCGCCTACAACAGGCTCCAGTCGGCCGTTCGCGGCGGAGCACGCTACGCCTCTGTTCGAACCTATGACTCGAACAGCTCCACGCCGTCGGCCGCCTACCAGACGGCTGTGAAGAATATGGTGCTCTACGGAAACCCAAGCGGCGGCACGCAGCCGGTCGTTCCCGGACTCACGCCCGCTCACGTCGAAATCGCGGTCACAATGGACGGCACGAAACCCGAAACCGTCAGAATTTCTATTGTCAATTATCAGATCTATGCCGTCTTTAAAACGGATGTTCACCTCTAGCGTTTTGAGGTAACCCATTGACCGGCCGTGGCTTAGCCCGGTTTTTAGGTTGTATTAT
>JBKBWD010000066.1:0-30305 GCA_046289265.1 Bryobacteraceae bacterium
CATGGAAGATAGAAAACAATCCATCCGATTGAGCCGAAGGCGGTTGGGCCAATTCAGTGGGTGGAACTTCGGGCTAGCGTAACCGCGCATACGCTCGCACATCGAAGCTGAAAAACGTGGGGAGCCACCTCTGCTCGCGCATGTTTGGTGAAGCAACCATCTCCGCCGATGCCGGAAACTCTCGGATTGGGTAACAGTAAAATGTATGTACCTGACCGCGTCCTTGCGGAAGCGTACTGTTATGACGACGCAGTGAGTGCAAGACTGTCATGGCACGCCGTCTAATCTGAGAAACGCCTGCGTCCCGATTCCAGCCTGCTTCAGTATTGCCAGGAGTGTGAAGGTCTTGAGCTTACTCTGTCCCCTACTCCAACGCCAGAGCCGAGACGAAGAACTTTCCGGGGCGTTTCACTTCGATCTTGAGCTTGTCGCCCAGCGAGAGATTGCCGGTCAGGGTGAGGGTGTAGTGGGCGCGGAGGACTTCGAAGATCCGCGGGCCTGGGGGTTCCTTGGAGGCCTTCGAGAGGTCGCGGAGGTTGAAGACCGCGCCGCCGGTCTGGCGGGCCAGTTTCTCGAAGAGCGAGCGGCCGTAGCCCATCACGTAGATCGGGTAGATCGAAACGCCGTTGCGGCGTGCGAGGCTGAGCACCTCTTTTTCGCTGACCCGGCTCGGGCCGTCGACTCCCGCCGTCAGCAGCGCGATCACGCGCCGGAAGCTACTCGATTCGAAACCGCCGTCGATGGCGGCATAGAGCGCATCGAGCAGCCGCGGGGTGTTTCCATAAGTCACGGTTCCAGCGGCGCGGTGCAGCAGTTCCTTGCTCGATGTGAAGTCCTGGATAAGGTCCGCGGAGGAGTGAAAGGCCACGATCGCCATCTGCTCCTTGTCCTTGAGTTGGGCAATCAGGTCAGAGGCGACGGGCTGGACCATGCCGCCGATCAGGCTCGTGTCCATAAGGAGCATCACGTCGATCATGCCGCCGGAGAACTCCGCCGACTCGACTCGACGCGGCGTCTTATCGTCCGTGACGACGAACTCTTCGGCCGTGAGGTCCGTCACCGGCTTCCCCGTGCGGTCCTCGACGACCGTCACGATCAGCTTCGTCGCCGCCGCCGCAGGGAGGCAACAGAGCAGGAAGCACAGTGCTGTTACAGCATTCATGATCTTTGGACTAGTTTACCTGGCGATCGGTTGCGGCAACGGGTCCGGTCATCACCTGCACCTTGCCTCCCGTATCCAGCCGGTTCAATTGCGTGATCGCCACCTGCTGGCCCGCCTCGAGCCCTTCGAGGATTTCGACATCGTCGTTGAAGCGATCGCCGAGCTTCACGTCCCGCGACTCGATCGTGTCGCCGTTGACAACGTAGGTCTTGTTGGTTCCGAATACGTAATTGACGGCTTTGAACGGCACCAGCCGGATGGTCTCCATTTTGTTCGTGGCCAGCCGCGCCTTCGCGTAGGAACCGGGCTTCAGGGCGCCGTTCGGGTTCGCGATCAGAGCCTCGACGACAAAGGTCCGCTTGCTCTGGTCGACGGTCGGGGAGATGCGCCAGACCTTGCCCTCAAAGCGCCGGTCCTCGAAGGCCTCAACGTAGACATCGGCGATCTGGCCGATCCGGATCCAGGGAGCCATGCGCTCAGGGACTTCGATGCGCAGCCGGATCGGATCGATCTTGACCAGAGTCATCAGGGGAGCGTTCGGCCGCACATACTGGCCCTGCGTCACCTGCCGCTCCTTGATATAGGCGCTGAACGGGGCCTTCACGGAGGTGTCGCGCAATTTCTTGCGCTGAAGTTCCAGCCCGGCCTTGAAGCGCTCGACCTCCTGGATCAGGTTGCGCGTCTGGTTCAGGGTCGCGTCGTAGGCGGCCTGTGCGGCCTGATAGCGGGCCTGGGCCTGATCCATTTCGAACTTTGCCGCAATGCCCTGGTCGACGAGGGACCGCACGCGCTTGTATCGCTGCTCGAATTCGAACAGGTCGGCTTGGGAGCGCCGCACCTCCGGAGTTTCACGAATGTCGGCGACCCGGTCCTTCTCATCCTTGAGTCCGAGCCGTTCGAGGGACTGGCGAAGCTGCGCCTCGTTCTGGGCGACGATGTAGCGCTGCTCTTCGTCGGAGATCCGGACCATCTCCTGGCCTTCGCTCACGAAGTCTCCGAGGTCGAAGCTGACGCGGTCGACCCGGCCTTCGATCTCCGCGCTGATGATTGCCTCGTCGAAGGGATAGAGAGTACCGACGGAGTCGACAAACCGCTGTACCTCGCGGGCAACCACCGGAGCCACATGGACCTTGACCGGGCCGGTCTCCTTCTTGGCTTCCACCGGAGTCTGCCGTCCGCAGCCGGACCACAACCCAAGCGCCAGAGCCAGAAGTGTTAAGTTACTGAGGTTCATTCGGTTCCTGTTCTGGAAAGGCGATCCGGAACCTCGCCGGGTTACCTCTGATTAATCCTCCGCCGGCTTCTCCGGACCGAGCCCCGCCTCCCACTCCCGCCAGAACACCTCGAAGCCACGGCGGGTGGCTTCCGGGGCATCCCGCAGGGCGGCTTGCAGGCGCTCATCGGCCATTCCGCCCCCCCGGGCCCGCAGGATGCTTGCGGCCTGCGCCGCCACCATCTCGTCGAAGGGCGCCAGCGCGGCGACCAGGGCGGCGATATCGGAGGAGTTCTGCTCTATTATGCGACTGGCGTAGTCGTAGGCGCTACTGAACCGGCCGTCGCCGTCGGCATCGACCCGGATGGCGCCGCTCGAACCGATGACCCTCGGAGTCCACTCTTTCGATGTTGGCTGGTAGGGCTTGCGCTCCTCCCAGAAGGGTTGGCGGACGCCGGGCCCGGAGGCGATCGCCACCAGGTAAACGTCATGCTCCGGTCGAGGGAGGACCCAGGTTTCCGACCACTTCACGCCGCCGGCGGCGCTCTTGCTGTTGTGGGGATTCGAGGCTTCGCGCACCTTCACGCCGTTGGCGTAGAGGGCGATGTGGTCGACGGTGCTCCAGCTCGGCCCCATGATCCGGATCGACACCCTGAGCGACTTGGCTTTCCGCTTGAGCGAGACGGTATGGCCGGAGCCGTGACCGTCGACCTCGATCGAGGTCAGAAGGCCGTAGCTCACCATGGTCCGGCCCTCGGTGAGGTTTTGCGCGGCAAGGGGGATGCTGATTGCTCCGGGATCGCTGTTCGGCACCTCGATATAGGTCCGGGCCTGCGCGATCGGGACGAAATCGACGGTGTGGGTATCGCTGGATCCGACGCTGGCGACGGAGAGTCCGCGGTTCAGCAGGCCGAACCAGTCGTGGTAGAGGCGCATCGGGTCGGACTGGATCGCCCCGGAGTTGATGACCTCCATGGCGTTGGCCTCCAGCCGCCAGCCCTGGCGGTTCTCGCCGGTGACGGCGATGTGGTTTTCCGGGCCGAAGGGGCGGTAGCCGAGGTGCAGGTCGCGCGCGTGGTTGAGGATGATGGCACGCACGCCGGGCGTCGCGGTGATGTTCCGGAAGAGATCGAACCAGCGCGAGACATCGATGGCGGGGGCGGAGGCATCCAGGGCGACAGGAAAGACGTTGAAGTGTCCGAGGCGGGTGGTGACCTCGTTGCCCGGAGCGACGGTGAAGTGGCGGCCCAGGGAGTAGTCCCACAGCGAGGCGTCATAGCTGGCGTTCCGGTTGTGCTCGGTGGCGACGGCGAGTTGTAGGCCCTCGCCCGCGATGGTGGTCAGACGCTCCTGGACGGTGGCGTCGCCGTGGCCGGAGAGTTCGCGGGTGTGAACGTGCGTATCGCAACTGATGTAGCCGGGGACCGAAACTTCGCGCTTGATCCGGAGCCGCTTTTTGAACCGCTGGCCGGGTTCGAGCTTGACCTCGACCGAATCGACGCTGTACTCGAAGCCGCGGCTTGCGAAGATCAGGTATTCGCCGGCGGGCAGGCCGAACTGCGCCTTGCCGTCGCGGGTGTAAATGACGCCGGTCCGGACGGCAAGCCGCTCGTCAGTGGCGGCGCCGACCGGCGCGAGCGTGCCGCCCTTTTCGACGATGGTGATGCGGCTGGGGACCGTCCCGACGGATTTTTCGACGACGGAGATGTCGACGGTGGCTTGATGGAGAAACTCGGCCACCGGAAACGGGATGAGGCGGATGTCGCCGACCAGGACATCATCGGGGCGGCCGGTCGGGAAGACCCTTACTTCGTTGGCGCCCTGGCGGAGCGTTCCCGGCGGGACTGGGAACAGTGTCACCATGTCCCGCTCATCCTCGTTGAGGCGGCCGAGTTGCGTGCCGTTGAGTGAGACGGTCCAGGCTCCGAACTTGACATCGCGGTGGCGGACGCGCAGGGTATGTTCGATTTCGTTTGGCTCCGCGTCGAAGGGGATGACCAGTTCGGTCAGTTCGGCGCGTTCCGGGAATTCGTTCCATTCCCGCTCTTCGCCCATCCGCAGATGCCGGGGAGTCTCTTCGAGGAGACGTTCGAGGGGCTGGCCGGAAGCCGTAAGGGCCGCGGCCAACGCGAGGCAGAAAAACTTCATCTGGCTACCTAATGTTCTTAGTTTCCCGCTTTTGGGGTGAGTTTGGAAAGCGGCTGGGGTTGGCGGCGGGATTCGAACCGTCAGAACGGGGAGGATTCGCCCACGGACGGACGCGAATTCACACTGACAGGACAGTTGTTGTGAATTTCCGGGTTTCGGCCTGGAGGCGGCTATGGGCGGAAGCGGGTCACCGCGCCGGCATTGATGGTCACGGTGCGGGAGTCCGAGCCGGACTTCAGGGTGTAACGGCCCGGCAGGAGGGCCAGCGGGGCTCCGGATTCGGATACGGCGATTTCGGCGCCGGCGGCGTCAAGGACCGGGAAGCTGCGGCCGGCCTCTCCCTGGACCAGCAGTATCCCGGTAGCGAGTTCGACGGTCTCCGACGGCTGCAACGGGGCCTCCGCCGCCGAGTTGTTCACCTTGACGATCCAGGAGCCGGGAAACAGAGCGAGGGGCGACGAAAGCGGCGCCGCCGCCACCTGCCGGCCCTCCGTGGCGTGGACGGCAAACTCTCCGGGAGCTTCACCTTTGACGACGAGGGTTCCGGATTCGATCCAGGTGGTCTCGGTTGCGCGGACCTGCGCCGGCCAAACAGAGCCGTTCAGCCGGACCTCGTAGGCTCCGGGCAGCAGCGCGAGCGCTTCGTTCAGTTTCGTATAGCCAAGCTGCCGTCCGCCCGGCTCGTGAACGTAGAATATCTGGCCGGTGGCGCCCTGGACGGTGAGCAGACCGGCCTGCACCTCGGCGGTGACACCCGCGGTGACCTGAACCGGCGTCGATGTGTTGTTCAGCCGCACCTGGTATGGGCCTTCGAACAGGGCCAGAGGCCGGCCGAGCCGGCTGAGAGCGAGCGGGGCGCCGGCCTCGTCGAGGACGTAGAAGTTGGCATCGCTGTCTGCGTTCACCACCAGGAAGCCCGTGGAACACGTCAGGAGCCGGCCGGCGCGCACTGTGACCGGGTGGGTCGCGTGATTGATCTTGAGAAGATAGCGGCCCGGGGCGAGGTCGATGAGCTTGTTGGCCGCCGCCGATTCAAGCTGGCGGCCGTCGGCGTCGTGAACGGAGTAGGAGTCATCGGGGGTGGCGAGCACCCGGACGCCACCCTTGCCAGTGGGCAGCGCGCCTTCCGGGAGGGCCTCCTCGATGCAGCGCGAGGCGCCCGGGTCGCTGCAGCCGAAAAGGAACGCCGAAGCAAGCGACACCAGGAAGATACACGACCGGAAATGCAATCGACAAACGCTCATTGCTCTGGGTTTGGCGCGGGAAGAATTACAGCGGCTACGCTCCGCATCTTATCCCAGTTGGAGAGCCCGGCACAACGGAAAAATCAGGACAGAAAGAAGCCGGATTCGACACACCCGCTGAGAATCCGGTTCCAGGCCACGCGCGCCTTCCCGGCGCCGAGCGCGTGGCGGAACTCGACCACCATGCCGGATTGCAGCGAGGCGTTGGCGTGCCGGACCCGGAAGCCGGAAGGGCTCACGTCGATCAGTTCGCCACGGACCTCCTGGCTGACCGGAGGTTCCACTTGCAGAATCACCTCGCCGCTGGCCGGGACGCGCTTCTCGCGCCGGCGCTCGACCGATCCGGCTGTCATGCGTTCGCCACCACCCTGGCGGCGCCGGGGGCCGGGTCTATGGACCGGACCCCGTAAAGTTTCAACTTCCGGCTCAACGTCCGGCGGGAGATCCCGAGCAGAGCGGCTGCCTTCTGCTGATGACCGTTGGTTTGTTCAAGCACCTGGAGGATGGTCTGTCTTTCGATTTGATTCAGATTCGCTGGACCGGCATCGGCTGCGGCGGGCTCGCCCACGCGCAGGGCCGCCGGCAGATCATGGAAGCCGACCTCGTCGCCTGCGGCAAGCACGGCGCTCTGCAGCATGACGTTGCGCAGTTCGCGAACATTGCCGGGCCAGCGATAGGCGAGCAGGGCGGCTTCGGCTTCCGCGGCCAGAGTGCGGGCGGCGTCGTGACGGGCGAGGAAGAATCGGGCCAAAGGGAGAATGTCCTCGCGGCGGTCCCGGAGCGGCGGCACCCGAAGCACGATCTGACTGAGCCGGTGATAGAGATCCTCACGGAAACGGCCCGCCCTGGCGGCGGCATCGAGCGGCCGGTTCGTAGCGGCAACCACCCGCACGTTTACCGAGATTTTACGCAGTCCGCCCAGGCGATAGTATGGTGTGCCGTCGAGCACGCGCAGCAGTTTGACCTGCATTTTGGGCTCGAGCTCGCCGATTTCGTCGAGGAAGAGCGTTCCCGTGTCGGCGAGTTCGAAGAGGCCCGGTTTGGGTGCGTCGGCGCCGCTAAAGGCCCCCTTCTCGTAGCCGAACAGCTCGCTTTCGACCAGGTGCTCCGGGAGGGCGCCGCAACTGACGTCCACCCAGGGCTTCGCACAGCGCATCGAGTAGTGGTGCACCGCGCGGGCGATCAGCTCCTTTCCGCTGCCGCTTTCACCCTCGATCAGGACCGTCGCGTTCGTTCTGGCCACGCGCCGCACGGTTTCGAGCAGATCGCGCATGCGCGCGCTGCGAATGACGGCCGGCATGCCCAGAAAAACGTGCGAGTCGAGGTGCCCCGTCATAGCGTTACCCTTCCGATTCTTGCGAAAACGTCGGCCTCGAACCATAGTGCATTTGATACGTAGGACGGAAAAAACGCCCTAGACAGTCTCAGTCAAATGCCGTAGCTGCGCCAGTTTGGCGCAGCGTGGCGCAACATGGGTCAGTATCCATATAGCGGATAGCATTGCACTTATTGATCGGGCCGGCAGCCGGTGGGACAAATTGTCCCCGGTCCGCGCCTTCGATTCGTGCGGGCTGGCGCGGGCAAGTCCCGGAGAGCGCAGGCGTTGGCCGGCGCCGCGGGAGTGGCTTGCTACGTGCAGGGATCGATCCTCCATGCCCATGTCACTCAAAGCCAGAGCCTATATCAGCTTTGTTATTGCAGTCGGCGCGACGGTGCTACTGTATAGCGCCGCGAACTGGAACAGCGAGGACCCGGTGCGATTCCTCTGTTATACGGTCCTCGCGATCCTCACCTCGGGTTGGAAGGTCAGTCTGCCGGGCGTGACTGGAACGGTGTCGCTTCATTTCCTCTTCGTGCTGATCGGCCTGGTGGAGCTAAGTATTCAGGAAACGGTGGTAATGGCCTGCATCGCCACGCTGGTCCAGTGCCTGTGGAACGCCAAGCGCCGCGCCACCTTCATCCAGGTGATCTTCAACGTCGCCAACATGGCGGTGGCGATTCCGGTGACCGAGGCGGTCTACCGATCGTCCATCCTTCGCGAGCAGAACATGAACTCGTTCGTGGTCCTGATGCTGGCGGCGGCCACATTCTTCGTGATGAACACATTCCCGGTGGCCGCAGTCATCTCGCTGACCGAGGGCAGGCGCATGCGGGAGATGTGGCAGGAGTGCTACTTCTGGTCCTTCCCGCTCTACCTGGTGGGCGCGGCGGGGGCCGGCGGGTTCAGCATGATGAGAAATTATCTCGGCTGGCAGACCTCGCTGCTGCTTGTCCCGATGCTCTACCTGCTTTACCGCTCCTATAACCTGTGCGTGGCGCGCGTGGACGACAGCCGGATTCACGCCGAGGAGATGGCGGCTTTGCATCTGCGCACGATCGAGGCGCTGGCGCTGGCGATCGAAGCCAAGGATCACACCACGCATGACCACCTCCAGCGCGTGCAGGTCTACGCCATCGAGATCGGCAAGGAACTGGGTCTGAGCCAACCGGAACTGGAGGCGCTGCGCGCCGCCGCCCTGCTTCACGACATCGGCAAGCTCGCGGTGCCGGAGCACATTATCAGCAAGCCCGGGAAGCTGACGCCGGAGGAGTTCGAGAAGATGAAGATCCATCCGGTGGTGGGCGCCGAGATTCTCGAGCGGGTAATGTTTCCATATCCGGTGGTCCCGATTGTGCGTTCGCACCACGAGCGCTGGAACGGGTCGGGCTATCCGGACGGCCTCAAGGGCGAGGAGATCCCGATCGGGGCACGCATCCTCTCGGCCGTCGATTGCCTGGACGCGCTGGCCTCGGACCGGCAGTACCGGCGTGCGCTGCCGCTCGATCAGGCGATGGCCGTGGTCGTCTCGGAGGCAGGCAAGAGCTTTGACCCGAAGGTGGTCGAGGTGCTCCAGCGCCGCTGCGTCGAGCTGGAGAGCATGGCGCATTCGCAGTCGGGCGAGAAGCGGAAACTTTCGACCGATCTGAAGATCGAGAACGGACTCGAGCCGGCTGCCGGATTTGCCGAGACCCAGCCGGCGCCGGTCCGTGCCGCGGCTCACGAGCCGATGGACTTCCTCAGTTCGATTGCGGCGGCGCGCCAGGAGGTGCAGGCGCTCTATGAGTTGACACAGGATCTGGGCACCTCGCTGAGCCTGGACGAGACGCTCTCCGTGCTGGCGGTGCGGCTGAGGCGAATGGTTCCCTACGACTCGATGGCGATTTACATCAAGCGCGAGGACCGGCTGCTGCCCGAGTACGTTTGCGGCGACAACTTCCGGCTCTTCTCTTCGCTCGAGATTCCGCTGGGGCAGGGTCTGGCAGGCTGGGTGGCTGAGAACAAGAAGCCGATCCTCAACGGCAATCCTTCGGTGGAGCCGGGGTATCTGAATGACCCGAACAAATTCAGCACGCTGCGGTCGGCGCTGGCGGCGCCGCTGGAGGGCGCCAACGGCGTGGTTGGCGTGCTGTCGCTGTATCACTCCGACCGCGACGCCTTCACCAGGGATCATCTGCGCATCCTGCTGGCGATCAGCTCCAAGGTATCGCTCGCGGTCGACAATGCGCTCAAGTACCAGCAGGCCGAGACGTCGGCCACCACCGATTATCTCACCGGACTGCCGAATGCGCGATCACTGTTCCTGCATCTGGACCGGGAACTGGCGCGCTGCCGGCGCATGAACGCTCCGCTGGCGGTCCTGGTCTGCGACCTGGACGGGTTCAAGCAGGTCAATGACCGGTTCGGGCACCTGGAAGGGAACAAGCTTCTGCGCACGGTGGCGCGTGGAATGCAGCAGTGCTGCCGCGAGTACGACTACCTGGCCCGGATGGGGGGCGACGAGTTCGTCATCGTGATGCCGCACATCCGCCCCGAGGACGCCTCTCGCATGGCGGAGCGGCTGGCGGCCGTCTGTGTCGGAGCGGGCATCGAGGTTTGCGGGGAGAACATCATTTCGGCGAGCGTGGGAGTCGCGCAGTATCCCGAGAGTGGCGCCGATGCGGAGGAATTGCTGGCCGAAGCCGACCGCCGGATGTACAAGACCAAACAGCAGCACAAGCAGCGGCAGGGGGCCGAGGTGCTTCCGCAGGCGCATTGGAGTGAAAATCTCCATGCCGCGACGACGCGCGTGTACCGGTAGCTACGAGGTCCGCTCGATCAGGCCTTCCAACTCCATCGTGTAGATGGCGGGCTTGCCGTCGCGGTCGGATTGGAAGTAGATCGACTGGCTGTTCGGCGAGAAGAGCGGAACGATGCGCGCGGCGCCGCTGGCCCGATGCTCGGCCAGTGTCCGCTCGCGGGCGCCGGCACGGAGCAGCAGGATCATGTAGGGCGAGGCCTTGCTCCCGCTGGCGCAGATAAAGGCGCTGGCGTCGGCGTTTGGCGCGAACTCGACGAACTG
Source organism: Bryobacteraceae bacterium (assembly GCA_046289265.1). Taxonomy (GTDB): domain Bacteria; phylum Acidobacteriota; class Terriglobia; order Bryobacterales; family Bryobacteraceae; genus JBKBWD01. Next base: position 10,147 of record JBKBWD010000066.1, read on the forward strand.
CGTCGTGCGGGCAAGGAGACTGTCCCGGCCGGACTCGAGGTCGTACTCGCGCAGTGTATTCAGACGACCGTCACCGTCAGGGGCATGGAGGTAGAGCACGCTGTGTCCATCCGGGCTCCAGCCTGCCTGCAGGATACGGCCCTCGGCGACCGGCAGCGCCTTGGCGGCGCCCTCGCCTCCAGCCAGCCACAGGCCGCCGCGCTCGATGCGGCAGACGATTTCCCTCCCCTTGGGCCGTGCGATGGGTTCAAGGAAGAGGTCGTCGCCGCTTTCGGCCTTCGTCGATGCGGAGCCGTCACGCAGAGAGACAGAACGGAGGCGCGAGCCGCCGCCTTTGCGCTCAGTAAACAGCGCCGACGATCCATCGCCCGTTACACTCAGGCCCGGCACGAACTCCCAACCGCCTTCGACTTCATAGAGCTTCGATTCCCTCAGGTTGGAAAGCGAGGCACGGTAGAGCACCGAGCCATCGAAGTAGCAGAAGTTGCGGTCGTCGGGCAGGAGGCTGAGGCCTCCGGGGTGCAGTTGCCGCCCGTCGGTGAGTTGGCGGATTCTTCCGTTGCCGATGTCGAGGCGGTGGGCCTGGAGCGGGCCGGAGCGGTCGCTGAGAAAAAGCAGGGCGTTGCCGCGCCGCACCAGGATGCGGGCGGTGTGCCACGGGAGATAGCTGGCGTGTTCCGGGCTGGTCAGCCGGGTGAGGGGGTACTCAGTCGCGGAATCGTTGAATCGCGCACTTTCCGAGGGGGTCGTGCGGCCCTTGCCGGACTGTCCCCTGGCACCTGGAATTGCAGTGATCGCGGCCAGACAGCAGAAGAAGCCGCGCCGCGTCGAGCCGCGAGCGCGCGGCGTCTGCCGAGCCATACTGGAATGGTATCACGCACGCGCGGCCCGGCGATTGGCGATCTCCCGCCGGGCCGCGTCGTGTGCGGCTACTGGTCCCGGTGGTGCGCGACGGTCTGGTAATGTGCGCTCAGCAGGTCGAGTCCGAAGTCGCCGTCGAAGTCGCGCCAGACCGCGTGAACGTGGTTGGCGTCGTTCTGGGTATTGTCGTACTCGATCAGGAAGCTCGGGGTCTGAACACGGTAGTAGTGGGGTCCGCCGCGCTCTTCTACGCCGGCCCAGGCGAAGTACATGTTGTTGCCGGCCTTCTTCAACTGTTCCCGGCGAATCTCGGCGATCTGGTCGGGGAAGCTCTCGATATACTCGGCCACCAGGTTGCGGAGCATCTCGCGCTGCTTCGCATTCATCTTCGCCGCCGAGAGGCCGCTGGCCTGGCCGTCAAGGGCGGCTTTGCGCGAAGCTGCCGTCAGAATATCCTTGTACGCCGTCTCGGAGACGAGGGCGGTCTTCTTCTGGCTGGCATCGAGGGCCTTGTACAGGTCACGCGCGAGGTCCTCCTCACGGCCCAGAACGCGGAGTCCTTTGCGGGGTCCCTGGCGCACTTCGGCCGGATTCGTGCCGAAGAAGGTCGGGGCGCCTTTCACCTTGCCGTTGACTATGGTGAAGTTCAGGCTCAGGTGGTGGCCTTCGACCCGGAAGCCCCAGGTCCCGTTCTCGGAGGGCTCATCGAAGACACTGAAGAAATAGCCTTCCGGATCGCGGCGCCCGGTGGTGTCCTTCTCCATTTCCTTGAGAATTGCCTCCAGGCTCATGATGCTGGTCGCTTTGATGTAGCCGGACTGGCTGAGCCCGGCGCTCAGGAGCGCGTGCGCGAGGTGCTTCTGGGCGCCATCCATTTCCCGCAGCGGAAGGCCTTTTCGCTCGCGGGGGATGAAATGGAAGTTAAAGCGTTCCTCGTCACGGAACGAGAACTTTGCTTTGGCGGCCTGCTGGGCCGACAGGGAGTTCAGGAACGCGTGCGCGGCACCAGTCACCGCAACATTGGATGGAGTTTTGTAGTAGGCCGAGGCCAACAGCGCGATGCCGACTCCGGCAGCCGCAAGACGCAATGAGAGAGCGCTCAAGGCTACCCTCCTTTCTTCCTCGAAGACAAATCGACCTGACAACGTGGTCAGGTACACAGAATATCAGAGATCAGGTTCCGATGGCGTCAGAACGGAAAATCTTTCCGCTCCGCCATCGCGATGGTGGACTTCGAGAGGAAGTTGTAGGGATTCACGGGCGTGCCGCGCATCCGCACCTCGTAGTGCAGGTGGGGCGAAGTGACTCTCCCTGAGGCTCCGACCGCGCCGATGATTTCGCCGCGGCGCACCTCCTGGCCGGACAGAACATCGATGCGGGACAGGTGGGCGTAGTAGGTGTGCACGCCCCGGCCGTGGTCGACCACGATCAGGCGGCCGTAGGCGCCCGCCCACTCGGCGACGGTGACGATTCCGTCGGCCGTCGCGCGGACGGCCGTGCCGGTCGGGGCCGAGATATCGACGCCGGCATGGAAAGCCTGTCCGCCGTGGAAGGGGTCCTCGCGCGCGCCGAAGCGGCTCATCAGCCGCCCGTTGACGGGCCAGAGGCTCGGCTGGGTGTTGGTCTGCCAGCGCCGGGCGTAGGTGCGGTGGAAGCGCGAAAAGTTCGCGCTTTTCAGCATGTTGTATTCCTGGAGCGTTTCATTGAGGGTCGGGATCAGCCGGCCCTCGGAGGCGATGTCGGCCGGGCCCTCGAGCGTGCGCCGGATGCCGTAGGCGATCGAGACCTCGCTCGCGAAAAGCTGAAGCTTGGCCAAGTCGTCGCTGGTCTGGTCGGCGTCTTTCTGGAGCCTCTGATAACGGGCCCGCAGCGACTCGACCTCGCTGCGCAGCGAGTTGTAGTTGGCCACCTTCCACGCCATCCTCATATAGCTGCTCATCATGCCGAAGAGAGAGAAGGAGCCCAGGATTGCCAAGCCGATGACAAGGTACACCACTTGGTGGGGGATATGGATCCTACGGATGCGGCCGTGTATCGAATGCGCAACAACTACAATGAAGTACTGCTGCTTCATGACGTCACTCGAGTCCCAACCATCGCGTCGCACCTCAACCTACCCGGAAGTTCTACGCTTGGGAACGTCTGCCAATATGAACCAGAAGAATGATGCAGCATAAACCTTAGCAAGTCGAAGTTCGAGTGTCAATAGATATGATAACGGGCGACTCCACCCGGAGGATTACGGTATCAGGCGTCTTTTGACTTCTTACGGATGTGAATATCGAGCCGCTTGATCTTCTGGTTGAGGGTCGAAAGCGGAATCCGAAGCGCCTCGGCAGCCTCTGTCTGGCTCCAGTTAGCCGCCTCCAGGGCCTCGATAATCTTGCGGCGCTCGAAATCGGCGACCACCTCGAACAGCGAGGCGTCCGGAGGCAGGTATCCGCTCTCGTCGCGCCGGATCTGAAGACCTCCGGCCTGAAGGAGCTGCTCGGGCAAAACGCTGACCGGCACAATCTGGCTCGCAGCGAGCACCACGGAGCGTTCGATCGCGTTTTCCAACTCCCGGACATTGCCCGGCCAGTTGTGGTCCATCAGGACCTGCATCGCATCCGTCTCAAAGCGGAGCATCGAGCGTCCGTCGCTGTCCAGAAACTTGTCGTTCTCGCGGGAGTACACATGGAAGAAGTGGTCGACCAGGGCCGGAATGTCCTCCTTCCGGTCGCGGAGCGGCGGAAGTGTGAGATTTATTACATTAAGGCGGTAGTAGAGGTCCTCACGGAACTTTCCCTCCTCCACCATGCGACGCAGGTCGGCGTTGGTGGCGGCGATGATCCGGACATCGACCCGCACGGGTTCGGAAGAGCCGACCGGCATGAACTCCCTCTCCTGAATGACCCGTAGAAGCTTAGCCTGGGTCTCCAGGCTGATGGTCCCGATCTCATCGAAAAAGATGGTTCCCTGGTTGGCCGCCTCGAAGTAGCCCTTGCGGTTCGAGATGGCGCCGGTGAAGGCGCCCCGAACGTAGCCGAACAGCGAGGATTCGAGCAGTTCCGGCGGAATCGAGCCGCTGTTGACCGGGATGAACGGTTTGTCCGCCCGCGGCGAGTTGGCGTGGACGGCCTTGGCGATCAACTCTTTGCCGGTGCCGGTTTCACCCGTGATCAGGATGGTGGTACGGCTGGGGGCGACCTGCGCGACCATGTCGAGCACTTTCAGCATCCGGTCGCTCTTGCCGACGATGTTCGGGAAGCTGTAGCGCTGCTTGAGGGCGCGGCGAAGCTGAATGTTCTCGCGTTCGAGCCGCCCCTTGGCGATCATCCGGTCGATTTCGATGAGGAGCTTCTCGTTGTCCCAGGGCTTGGAAAAATAGTCGTTGGCCCCGGCTTTCAAGGCATTCACCGCAACCTCAACCGAACCGTAGGCCGTAATCATGAAGATGGGCGTTTCGGTGTCGCGCTCGCGGACCTCCTGGAGCACCTCCATACCGGAGCGGTCCGGCATCATGAGGTCCAGCAGAACGAGGTCGTAGCTGGCGGCGTCCAGTCGGCGGAGGCCTTCGGTGGCGTTCGCGGCCAAATCGACCTGATAGCTCTCGAGTTCGAGCAGGGTCTGGAGGCCTTCGCGGATGTCTGCCTCATCGTCGACGATCAGGATTTTCCCCTTGGCCGCCGGCGGGGCGATCTCTTCAACTTTATACTTCTCAGGCATTTACAGGTTTTCTTGCTAATGGAAAGTCCAGGCAGAATCGGGTTCCATGGCCGGGCTGGCTATGTACTTCGATGTTCCCTCCATGTTCCTGAACGATACCATAGCTCACGGCCAAGCCGAGACCTGTACCTTTGCGGGCGGCTTTTGTAGTAAAGAACGGATCGTAGATCCGGGCGAGATTTTCGGGTGAGATGCCGTGCCCGGTGTCGGCGACCTCGACGTGCGCGGTATTCTCTTCCGCCCAGGTCCGGATGGAGAGTGAGCCGCCGTACTCCATCGCATCCCGGGCATTCAGGAAGAGGTTGAGGAAGACCTGCTGGAGTTTCCCTGGGTTCCCCTTGACGGCCGGGAGTTCCTGTTCGAGGCGCAGGGCCACGCCGATGCCCGCCTTCTGCAACTGGTGCTCGATCAGGCCGAGGGTCTCGCGCACGATCCTGTTCAGATCGAGTTCCTCGTAGGCGGTGGTCGAGGTCCGGGAGAAGTTCAGGAGGCCGTTGACGATCTCGCTCGCACGGAAGGTTTGTTTGGCGATCTTCTCGAGAATGCGGGACTTCTGGTCGTCGCCGGAGACCTGCTTGGCAAGCATCTGGGCGTAGGTGGAGATCACGGCCAGGGGCGTGTTGACCTCATGGGCGACGCCGGCGGCGAGCAGTCCGATCGAGCTGAGCTTGTCGGCCTGGACGAGGCGGCGCTCGAGTTCGGCCCGGTCTGTGACGTCGTCGAAGATGATCAGGCGGCCGATCTGCTCCAGTTCCTTGGAGACCAGGGGCGCGATCGCGACATTCATGGTGACTTCACGTTCAGGCCGGTCGGCGCCATCGACGGCGTAGGAGCCGTTCCCGTTAGAGTAGACCGCCACATTGCCGTTCGAAGCGGCGGCCCGCAGCGCCGCCCGGAAGGGCATGGCCTGGGGCTTGAGGACGAACTTATAAATATGATGAATCCCGGTTTCGCCCCGGACCTGGTCGAAGCGTTCGCACAGTTCCTCGGGGAAGAGCTCGCTGAGCCGCCGGCCGACCGCCAGATGGCGGGGGATACCCGTTAACCGCTCGATCTGGTTGTTCCAGCTCTCGACGCGGTCATTCAGGTCGGCGGCGAGAATGCCGACGTTGATCGACTCGACGATGTTCTCACTGAACTCCTTCAAGCGCTCATACTCCTCGACCTTGCTCTGGAGCGACCGGTAGAGCCGCGCGTTTTCGATCGCGATACCCACGTAGCCGTTGAGCGTCATGAGCAGTTCGACGTCGTCGCTGGTCAGGAAGTCGCCTTCGGTGGTCCGGCTGACGCCAAGGTAGGCGATGGTCCGGCCGCGCAGCGAGCAGGGCAGATAATAGGTGAGATCAAGGTCCGCGATCGTTTTGCGGACCGAGCCCGGCATGTACTGCGAGACGACGTCGAGCGAATGGCGCGTGCTCTCGAAGAACAGATAGGGACGATTCGGCTCGACCGGAAGGAAGCTGAGGTCGAGCGAGTCCGGGTCCGGGATGGCCGAATCGTGACGGCCGACCTGGAGCTTGATGGTGAAGCGTCCGGCCGACTCGTCATAGATAAAGAAGGCGACATGCTGGATCGAAAGCGTCCGCAGCATCCGGTCGGCCACCGAGTTGAGCATGCGGTCCAGATCGGTCTCCGAACTCAGTTCGCGGGCAAACTCGATCAGGGTGCGGCGGTAGTCGTAGCGGTCTTTGTAGAAATAGTAGCGGTCGAGCACTTCCTGAATCCAGTTGCGGATTGGCTGAAAGACGAAGGTCGCGATCAGAATCAAAAAGATCAGGGCGGTCGGGCTCAGCTCATCGAACTTGCCGAGCGAGAAGATCAGTCCGTAGACGATCCCCAGGACCGAAATCGTCGCCAGCGTGTGGACGTAGCCCTGCTGGAAGATGATATCCACGTCCATCAGGCGATAGCGGACGATCGCGTAGGCCCAGGTCAATGGGATGAGAATCAGGGTGAGGACCGCGAGCCGCATGTAGGGACCGGGGACCATGCCGATCAGGTACGGAACGATGTAGAAGACGGCGAAGGGCACCACGCCGAAGACCGCGCCGTTGCGCAGCCACTTCAACTGCTGGCGCGTGATGGTGTCCTGGGCGCGCTTGTACTGGATGTTCAGGGCGACGGCCCCTGCCAGGTACATCAGGCCGAGGAAACTGAGCCAGACGCGGTCGAGCAGCCAGCGCAATTCAAGCAGCGAGATCGCCTGAACACGCACCATTCCGGATGCAACCCCGAAGTGAACTCCGAGGAGCAGGGCAGCCGGGGCGTATAGGAGCGCCACCCGAACGCCGCGGAAGCGCCGTCGGCCCTCGTCGGCGAAGACCAGGCAGAAGTGCAGGAAGATCGTCGGGGCGAGGACGCCGGCCGCGATGTTACCCCAGTAGATCGCCTTGTCGAAATTATTGAACTTGCCCGTATAGTGGAACGTGCTTAGGATGAACGAAACCAGGCAGAGCACGTAGAAGTGCAGTGCCTTGGGGGCGCTCCGGCGGCGGAAGTAGACGAAGAGCCCGATTACGAGATAGGCAGCCCCCACCGCGTACTGGTAATAGAGGGCGGAATCCGGCACGGTCTCGCTGATGTAGACCGTCGCCTTGGCTTCGACGCCGTCGCGCTGGAAGGTATATTCGGCCTTTCGCCAGGCGCCGAGGCGGAGCAGTACCTTGGCGACGTCGAGCGAGTTTTCGATCTGGACGCCATTGATTCGGAGCAGGATGTCGCCGGCGCGCAGGCCGGCCTTTTCCGCCTGTCCGCCATCGACCAGGTGGAGCGCTTCGACGCGCAGTTCGCCGTCCTCGCCGTGACGGTCCACCCAGGTGACGCCGTCCTCGGGCAGGTGGAACTTTTTCTGCTGTTGGAAATTAATGCCGGCACAGATCACCGCGGCCACCGTGAGGATCACGAGCAGCGCGCTGGCGAGTTGGCTTTTGAGTTCACTCACGGCCGGCTGTCACTCCGAGTTGGGCACACGGGAACAATACACCCCGACACTTACAGCTTAGCAACTTCATTGCCAGCGTTCGAGACCGGCTGGTAATATGAGATTACACTGATTTTCAATAATTTACAAAGACTTTACCCGGTCCGGATTCGAAATTTGGGAGACGACACTATGGGGAAGTGTATTCGAGCCAGCCATCATGACACTTCACCCGTGTCGGCGTTCCACGCCACGCGCCGCCGTTCGCGCCAGGCGATGTTGGCGATATGGGCGCCGGCAGCCGCAAAGTGCCCCTCTTCGGCTGTCTCGCGGCTGGGCGTCCCGTTGCGCAGCGACAGGATGAAGTGTTCGTAGTGGGTGGGGCCCTCCTCGACGGTGATGACCTGAGGCTGTTTCGTGGCGGGCGCGGGCAATTTCGGCCGTCCTTCGGCGGTCCAGCCGTGCGACTCGAAGTACTGAGCCCGCATCGCTTTCGGCCAGGCGAGGGTGCCGTAGGTCTGGACGTCGGAGAAGACCGGCTCGGGGTAGACCACGAGTTTGCCGCCCTCCTCGACCATGGTCGCCTCGGTGCCAATGAACGAGGTCGGTTGGGCGGGCCGGGAGTTGCAGAGGTTGACGTACATGTCGACCATAAAGCCCGGATACTCGAACATGGACTCCATGACATCCGGGACCGTCCGTCCGTCGTTCCAGCGGTAGAGCCCGCCCTGGGAGACGGCCGACAGCGGCGCCTTCACGTTCATGACCTCGTGAAGCTGGGTGAGGAGGTGGACAAACAGGTCGGTGGCGACGCCGCCGGAGTATTCCCACCAGCAGCGCCACCGGAAGAAGACTCTGGCGTCAAAGGGCCGCTTGGCCGCGGGTCCGAGGAAGCGGTCCCAGTCGATGGTGGCCGGCGAGGCGTCCGGCGGTATCGGATAGACCCAGGCGCCCTGCGCGTTGTTGCGGTGATTCGACATCCGCACCATGGTGACGCGGCCGAGCATGCCCGATTGCACGATCTCCCGCTCCTTGGCGACGAAGGCAGTAGTCTTGCCCTGGCTCCCCACCATCACGAGCTTGCTGCTGTCTCTGGCCGCCTGGACGAGCCGCTTGCCCTGCTCGATGTTCAGAGCCAGAGGCTTCTCGACATAGACATGCTTGCCGGCAGCCAGCGCGTCAAGCGCCATCTGCAGGTGCCAATGATCGGGTGTGGCGATGACGACGGCGTCGACATCCCTGCGCGCCAGGACGGCGTGATAGTCCTTGGTGGTAACGACCGTGGGGGCCATTTCGCGGGCATGTTCGAGATAGCCGTCGTAGAGGTCGGCGACCGCTACGGGCCGCACGCCGGGAATCGAGGTGAATTCGCGGAACAGTTGTGTGCCGCGGATTCCGAGTCCGATGAAGCCAAGTCCAATTTGATCGTTCGGTCCGGCGGCCTGCAGCGAAAAACCGCCGCGGACGAACTGGTAGACGAGGGCGGCGCCGGAATTGCGCAGGAAATGTCTTCGGGCCTGAGCCATGGGCGCAATTATACCTTGCGGCGGTTGCTCCAGAGAGGCCGGGCCGCGGCCAGCAGAAATCCGAGGAGGCCGAGGGCGCTGGCGGCGCGCGCGAGCCGCATTTCAAGGCCGCCGTCGTATGAAAGCTCGACTGTGCAGGGTCCGGAGCAGCCGGGCTCGAGGACCGTCAGGCCGAGGCCGTCGGGCTGCAGCGGGCGCGGTTCGCCATTGACGAGGGCGCGCCAGCCGGGATGATAGGTCTGCTGGATCGACAGGACGTGGTCCGGCGCGAGGTCGGCCTGGATGACGGCGCGGCTCGGGGCGAGGCGGCGATATTCCGCCAACGGGAGGGCGGGGTCATCGAGGGCGGCCACGTAGGGGAGCAGTGGCTCGATGTCGATGCCGTTTTCGGGGCGGCGCGCCACGATGTGGCCGCGCCCGACGACTCGCGCGAGCGAGGCGCTGCGCTGGGGGACGGCGTAGAGGCGGTCGTCATCCTCTCTCCACAGCAGCGGGAGGAGCCCTTCGAACTTATAGGGGTGGACGAAATCATGGTAGTGTTCCCTGCTCTCGGGCCCTCCGGTGGCGACCGCCTGCGCGCCGAAAGCCTTCAGCCACAGGAGCGCCAATTCGGCCTCGCGGCTCTGGGCGCCTTCGCCGGAGGTGATGATGTAGGAGGCGACGGCGTTGGTCCAGTTCGGCATGCCGGGCAGGCAGCAGCCGGTCATCTGCGGGGTATCGGTCCAAACGTTCATCCAGAAGGCGACGGTGCCCGGGGCGTAGACGCGTTGCCCCTCCATGTTTTCATCGAGCCATCGCGCCAGCCGATACTCGACGGTTTCGGTGATGTCGATTTCTCGCGTGAGTCCCTTGTTGTAGAAGCGGTAGGCGCCAAGCTGGTGGAAGACGAAAATCGCGAGCAGCAGGCAGACGCCCCAGCGCAGCCAGCCGCGCCGGAGCAGAAAGTCCACTGAGAAGACGAGCAGGAGAATCAGGGCCATCTCCATGCCGATGTGGAAGCGCTCGGGCTGCGGCATCAGGTAGATGTCAAACCACACGGCCACGAGCGTCACGGCGCCGCTGAGCCAGGCGAAGGCCGCGGCGAACTGGATGGTCCAGGGGGTCTTGCGGCGGGAAAGGATCAGGCGCAGCAGGAGGAGCCCCGCGAAGACGGCTCCCCAGTAGAGGATGTGCGCCTTCGTCCACGGGTAATCGCCTCCGATGACCTGCGCGTTGGCTTGGTTCACCCGCATGGTGGACGGCGGCGTCCAGGGAGCAATCAGCGCATAGGCGCCGACGGCCAGCAGAGCGAGCGCCGGCAGTCTCCGCAACGCTTCGCCCGCGGGCCTTGCCAGCAAATACGCGAGCACCGCCATCGTCATGACGACGGCCGCCGGGAGGCTGATGAGCACCATCGCGCCGAGGGCTGCGGCGGTCCCGAGCCACGCGATCGGCGGTCCGCCACGATAGACCGCGTGCAGCCCGAGCAGCGCCAGGGGGACGAAGGTCAGGCCCCCGACATTCGGCCCTTCGCCGTAGTAGACCAGCGCCATGTACCGCCGGGCGTACCAGATGCCGCCCAGGTCGGACTCGACGATCGGCATCAGCAGGGCCGAGGGGGACCAGAGCGAGTAGAGGAGCCCAGCGGCGAAGGAGGGCCCGAGTGCTCCAGTCATCCTCCAGGCAAGGAGGAAGAGAAAGACCGGTCCGAGGCAGTAGAGGGTCGCGATGGTGAAGTGATAGGCGAGGGCCGGAGTGAGGCCAAAGAGCGAGCCGAGCGCGGCCGCGAGCAGGTGGAGGCCCGGCTGGTAGGCGTTCTGAAAGGGCATGCCGGAGTACCAGAGCGGGAACCAGCCAAGATCACCCCAGTTCTCCATGGTGTAGCGGGTGAGAGCGATGTAAGAGCCCTCGATCGAGTGCATGTGCGGGAGAAATTCGGCGGTGAACAGGCGCCGGCAGGTGTACCAGTTCGCCGCAAAGAGTGCGATCGAGGCGGCCAACGGCAAGAGCCGGCTACCGCCGGATGCCGCGGAAAAAATCGGGCTGCGCATGGAGCAAATCCGATGCTAGCACGTGCTTGGGCGCGTCACACAGATTGGCGGAGTTCCGCCGCGTGGGAGCCGTTCTCGGGCCGAGGAAAAAACACCACTCACGCGAGGTGAAACAACAGTTCAGCTTGACGCCTCTAATTTGCGGGCCTACAATGCAAAGTAGCTTGTTGTATGTACCCGAGCCGGTGAACCAGAATGAAAGCGAAACCCATCATTGCGCTTTGCTCGTTTGCGGCCCTGCTGCTGTCGCCTGAGTTGGTGTATTCGGCGGACAAGAAAGCAGATGCCGGATCTCGAGAAACCATCGCCAAGCCGCTGACCGACAAGGAGCGGCGGAAGCGGGAAGCGAAGCTTCGCAAGGAGCTGGAGACGCCGTATCGCAAGTGGTTGAACGAGGACGTCGCCTACATCATCACCGACGAGGAGCGCGCTGCGTTCCGGCGCCTGTCGACGGATGAGGAGCGCGAGCAGTTCATCGAGCAGTTCTGGCTGCGGCGCGACCCCACCCCGGACACGGCGGAGAACGAGTACAAAGAGGAGCACTACCGCCGGATTGCGTATGCGAACGAGCGGTACGCGTCGGGCATCCCCGGCTGGAAGACGGATCGCGGGAGAATTTACATTACCTTCGGCCCTCCGGACGAGATCGAATCGCGACCCTCGGGCGGCACCTACGAGCGCCCGATCGAGGAAGGCGGCGGCACGACTTCGGTCTTTCCATTCGAGAAGTGGCGCTATCGCTGGATCGAGGGCATCGGCACTGATATCATCATCGAGTTCGTCGATCCGACGATGACGGGCGAGTATCGCATGACGATGGATCCGTCCGAAAAGGACGCCCTGATGTTCGTCCCGAACGCCGGCCTGACCCTGATGGAGCAGTTGGGCATGGCGGACAAGGCGGACCGTTTCAGCCGTACCGACGGCACGCGCCTGGGCGTCGGCGCGATGCCGCTGCCGGCCCGGATGAACCAGTTCGAGCGCCTGCAGCAGTTCGCGCGGCTGCAGAAGGCGCCGGCGGTGAAATTCAAGGATCTCGAGGCGGCTGTCAATTCGCGGATCATCTACAACCTGCTGCCAATGAAGGTGCGGGCGGATTTTATCCGGATGACCGGCTCGACGACGCTTGCCAACGTGACGGTGCAGTTTGACCGCAAGGACCTGCAGTTCAAGCAGAAGGACATCGTTTCGCAGGCGGTGGTGAATATCTACGCCCGCATCACGACGATGTCTCGCCGCGTGGTCAACGTGTTTGAGGAGATCGTGACGGTCGATGTGCCGACCGAGCAGTTGGAGGCCGCCGTGAAGGGCGCGAACGTCTTCAACAAGGCGATTCCGCTGCCGCCCGGCATGTACCGGCTGAACATTGTGGCCAAGGACGTGGTCGGCGGCAACATGAATAACTACGAGATGGCGCTGAACGTTCCGCGTTACGAGGAAGAGAAGCTGGCGTCGAGCACGCTGATTCTGGCCGACCAGATCGAGAAGGTTCCGACGCGGAACATCGGCGCGGGCCAGTTCGTCATCGGCACCTCGAAGGTGCGGCCGCGGCTGAGCGAGACTTTCACGCGGGGTGAGAAGATGGGGATCTATCTCCAACTCTACAATTTCACGCCCGATGAAAAGACCCAGAAGCCGAACGCCGTCATCGAGTATGAGGTCGTGAAGAACGGCTCGAACCAGAAGATTTTCGAATTTACCGAAGAGGCGGCCAATATCGACGGTGCGTCCGCGAACCAGGTAACGATCGAGAAGCTGCTGCCATTGCAAACACTGGAGCCGGGCGAGTACACGCTCAAGATGAAGGTCGTCGATCGCATCAGCAATCAAACCGTAACCCCCAGTGCGACGTTTACGGTAACATAGGGGTGAAGCTTGGGCCCTGTTCGCCCAGGCAAGCCGGAGCGCGTTAAACCCGGTCACCAAGAGCCGGGGCAGAGAAAAAAGGGCTTCACGTCTTGATCAAAGCGAGGAATGCCACAATCGGGCTCGGCCTCCTGGCTGGATTGCTATTGTCCACCGGGACGGGCCTCGCAGACGACAGGATGAAGCTGACGGGCAGCCTGGTGGGCTTCGTCGGCAACTCTTCCGGAGTCGCGCAAATGGGCGCGGCGGTTCTGCTCTACAACCGCTACGACAAGCTGGTGGGCCGCACCATCACCAACGACAAGGGTGCATTCGGGTTCGACTCCCTCCCTGCTGACATTTACTCCCTCCGCGTCAGTCTCGCCAGTTTCCTGCCGGTCGTTAAGGACAAGATCGAAGTGCAGCCGGGCATGAGAAGTTTTCTGGCGGTCAACCTCGCCGGGGCGCTCAGCTCGATCGAACTGGTGTATACAGTCCCGGGTCAGAGCCCGCTGATGAGCGACGACTGGAAGTGGGTGCTGCGCAGTTCGCTGGCCACACGGCCGGTCTTGCGCCTGACGACTCCGGCCGGGATCGAGATTCGAGATCCGAACCAGGCGCCGGAGGCGGATGCAGGACTTTTCGCCTCGACGCGAGGCGTCGTCCGGGTTTCGGCCGGCGATCATGGCACGACGTCGGCGCTGGGCAACGAGACGGACCTTGGGACCGCTTTTGCGCTCGCGACCTCGCTGTTCGGGTCGAGCGAATTGCAGGTCAGCGGCAACGTGGGTCACGGGTCGCAGATGGGCTCTCCGTCGGCCGGCTTCCGAACGCGATACACGCGCAACGACGCGGGCTTGATGAGTCCGGATGTGCAATTGACCATGCGGCAGTTGTTCCTGCCTGCCCGTGCCGGGACGGCCCTCATCGGCGGCCAGAACGGGCCCGCTCTGCGGACGATGTCGGTTTCGGTCAATGACTCCACGCAAATCACCGACGATCTGAAGATGGAGTACGGCTTCTCGCTCGAATCGGTCTCATATCTGGAGCGATTGAACTTTTTCAGTCCGTATGCGCGGCTCACGTATGATCTGGGCGAGATGGGGTCGCTGCAGGTTGCCTACAGCTCCGGTGCGACGCCGCTCGAACTGCTGCAGGCTGGGATGATGTCCAATTCGGACGCCTCGCTGCAGCACGATCTGACGGCGCTCTCGCTGTTCCCGCGGGTTTCGCTGCGGGACGGGCGGGCGCATGTGCAGCGCTCGGATAACATCGAGCTCGGCTACAGGAAAGTGCACGGCAGCCGGACCTACAGCGTGAGTATCTTCCAGGAGAATGTCTCGAATGCGGCCCTGACAATGGCCGCGCCGCCGAACTTCTTCTCCAGCGCGGACCTGCTTCCCGACATCGCCTCAAACAGTTCGGTCTTCAATATCGGCAGTTTCCGCAGCCGCGGCTACATGGCCTCGGTCGCGCAGAATTTCGGCGATTTTGTGACACTTTCGGTGGCGTACGGCAACGGCGGCGTCCTGCTGCCGGGATCCCGCTACCTGGTTGCGGGCGATGCCGAGGATATGCGGAACCTGCTCTCCGGGGCGCAGCGCCACTGGGCGAGCACCCGGCTGTCCGGGATGCTGCCGGGGACGGAGACGCGCTTCACGGCCAGCTACATGTGGACCGATTATACGGCTCTCACGCCGGTCCACACCTACCTGACCCAGGGGATGCTGCCGCAGGCCGGCCTCAACGTGATGATCCGGCAGCCGCTGCCTGGTTCGTCGGGACTCCCAGGTCGGCTTGAAGCGACGGCGGATCTGCGGAATCTGCTCGCGCAGGGCTATCTACCGGTTGGCACCGGCGACGGCCGGCGTCTGCTGCTGATCCATTCCCCGCGCGCCGTTCGCGGCGGACTGAGCTTCACTTTCTAAAGACTGCCTTCCGGGAAGAACTGGACTTCGGCGAGGAGCGCCCGGAGTTCGTCATTCATCCGTCCCACGACAGCCGCTAACTGGTCCAGCAGATCCGATCGAAGCCTAAGCTGCTCCCGCGTGTATATGCCACCTGTTCCCATGAGGAGGTCGGTCAAGCGCCGCGCCTCCTTGGGCACGGTCGCGCCGATACCGTGGAGGTCGGTCCAGGTACGCATGAGTTGGGCTCGCACGGAGAGTTGGGGATGCTCTTCATCCGGAGTTTCGTCCAGATAGGCCCAGATGCGCGGCGTGAAGGCGGGTGCATCGCGCCGGCCGTACCAGAAATTCGCCAGCGGGTTGCGGGGGTGAGAAAAGAAGGTCTTTTTCCGAAGGGTAAGGAGCCGCAATCCGAGACCGGCCTCGGTCAAGCCGGTACCGATCCCGATTTTGTCATTGCCGGTGAAGCCCGTCGCGACGGCGCCGGCAGCTCCCACGGCGAGCGCCAGGGCGGTCAGGGTGTTCGCTATCCTGGTTTCGCGGTCGGCGAGGCGGCCGGCAGCCTGGTCCGCACGCTCCTCTTCGCTGCTGAGGAGCGCAATGAGAGCCGAGGCTTCGATGGAGGCCAGAAGAATCGCGTGAGTAATCCTTTGCCGGAGGGCGATACATCGGACCGGCGAATCGGGGAGCGCAAGGGCCTTGCGGCATCCCTCGGCGCGGTACTGCGTGAGGGTGTCCTCGATGCCCAGGGCTCGGACCAGGGGCGAATCGCCATGCTGCGCCAGCGCGGGCGCGGCGAGGGCGATGAGGATGAGAAAAACCGGCATACGCGTCTACAGCAACTGGACGCAATTAAGCAGGGCGATGCGGCGTGAAATGTACTACCAGCGCGGGAGGACGCGCTTCCAGTTCGGGTCGACGTGCTTGCGCATCTCGGCCTCATCATCGCGCTTGCGGTAAGGGAGCTTGTCGTAGCGTTCGCGGCCTCGAGCTAACTGGTCGTAGTCGAGCTCGACGCCAAGGCCGGGGCGATCCGGAATCTTCACGGCGCCATCGACGAATCGGATGCGTCCGCCGAGCACCACCTCGTCCTTGTCGGTCTGCCACGGATAATGCGTGTCGCAGGCGTAGGTGAGGCAGGGCGAGGCCGCGGCGGCGTGCGCCATGGTCAGGAGGCTAACGCCAAGATGGTTGTTCGAATGCATCGAGAGGCCGAGCTTGAGGAGCTCACAAAGGTGCGACAACTGCTGCTGGTGGCGAACGCCGCCCCAGTAGTGGGGATCGGAGAGGACGATCTGGACGGCGTCCTTCTGGAAGGCTTCGACGACCTGCGGGAAGCAGGTGACGGCGACGTTGCTGGCGAGCGGGGTGTCGTTGCCTTCGGCCAGGAGCCGCCGGCGCACCTCCGCCATGCCGTCCATGCCGGCGGCGGGGTCTTCGAGATATCCGCCTTTGGAGAGTTCCTCGCGCAGTTCGCGGCCGACGCGCACCGAGGTGTCGATGGACCAGGCGCAGTTGGGGTCGATCCGCAGCGGATAAGCGGGGCCGAACTCCTCCCGCAGAGCCTTGATCGTGGCGATTTCGAGATCCGGCTCCAGAACGCCGCCCTTGAGCTTGATCTCGCGGAAGCCGTACTGGGCGATCATCTGGCGGGCCTGCCGGACCATCGACTTGACGTCGAGACACTCGCCGTACTCGTCCTCGCGCGCATCGTCGCCAAGCCCGCCGCCTCCGGCATCCTTGTAGAACAGGTAGGCGGAGAATGGCACGGCATCGCGGGCGCGACCGCCTACAACGTCGCACAGCGGCTTGCCGATGGCCTTGCCGATCAGGTCGAGACAGGCGACTTCGATCGCGGCGAAGGTGCGGGTGTGGCGGTCGAGGGGGTTCTCGCCGGGAACCAGATAGGTCTGGCTGCGGCCGCCGGCGACTTCGAGCGTTTCGCGCTCGGCCTGTTCGTTGAGGTCCAGCCAGAGGCGCGTGAGATGGAACGGATCCATGCCCAGGATGCGCTCGCGCAGCGCGCACAGCGCCGAGACGGGTCCATCGCCGCCGTAGGTTTCACTGATGCCG
This sequence comes from Bryobacteraceae bacterium, assembly GCA_046289265.1. Classification (GTDB taxonomy): domain Bacteria; phylum Acidobacteriota; class Terriglobia; order Bryobacterales; family Bryobacteraceae; genus JBKBWD01. The sequence continues at coordinate 27,017 of JBKBWD010000066.1, forward strand.
GTGAGCCCGTCGGTCGTCTTGACTTCGACGATGGTCCGGAGGGCGTAGGGCGCGTGGCGGCCGTAGGAGCTGCGGAGCGGCCCGTCGGCCACGGCGATCGGATGGATGATGACGTCGCAGATGCGCATGGGCTTGGCCGATTCTATCTTACTTGCGGGCGCCGCGCTGCGGATTTTTCACGCGCGCCTGGCGGGTCTTGGTCCGCTTGCGCTTCGGCTTGCTGATGATGAACGTCCCGCTGCCGATGTAGTCTGCTTTATAGAGCTTTTCGTCTGCCAATTGAGATTCTCCTTTACGTAGGGATTCTAAACTCTCAATTGTAGCGCAGCGTGGATTATCCTGAAATAAGGTGTCCCGCACGTCCACACCGATCGCAACCTTCCGCGCGCTGCGTCACCCCAACTTCCGGCTCTACTTCATCGGGATGGTCTTTTCCCTGCCCGGGACGTGGATGCAGAACGTGGCGCAGAGCTGGCTGGTCTATCGACTGACGAACTCCGAGTTCCTACTGGGGGCCACGTGGTTTGCCACGCACATGCCGGTGCTGCTGTTCGGGCCAATTGCCGGGGTGGCGGCGGACCGGTTCTGCCGGCGGCGGATTGTGCTGGCGATGCAGGTGGTCGCGATGCTACAGGCTCTGCTGCTTGCCTACCTGACGATGGCCGGGACGGTGACGGCGTATCACGTCCTGGCGCTGGCGGCGGTGTTGGGAACCGTGAACGCCTTTGAGATTCCGGCGCGGCAGTCGTTGCTGGTGGAGTTGGCAGGAAAAGAGGACCTGCTGAATGCGATCTCTCTGAACTCGGCGCTGTTCAACATGGCGCGCATCTTCGGGCCGTCGATCGCGGGCCTGATCGTCGCGGGCTTCGGAGAGGGTGTCTGTTTTTTGATCAACGCCCTGAGTTTTCTAGCCGTCATTGTCTCTCTGGCGGCAATGCGGCTTGTGCGGGCAGCGCGGGAGACGGGCGAGACGGTCATGGCGCGTCTGGTCGAGGGTTTCCGGTTCGCCTGGCAGGAGCGGCCGGTGCGCGTGCTTCTGGTGATGTGCGCGGCGATGAATCTCGCGGGGACTCCCGGAATGGTGCTGGCGCCGTTCGTCGCGGACGGAATCTTCGGGCGGGGATCGGTGGGTCTGGGACTCCTGATGACGGCGATGGGGCTCGGGGCGATGACCGGCACGCTGGTGCTGGCGCGGCGGACGGGCACCGACGGGCTGCCGCGGACGATTCTGCACAGCGGCCTGCTGATGGGCGTAAGCCTGGCGGTCTTTGCGTGGTCGCCGTCGTTCTATCTTTCGCTGGCGGTGATTCCGCTGGTGGGCTTCGGCGTCTTCCGGCAGAGCGCCTCGGTGAACACGCTGGTTCAGACGATGATTCCGGACAGCCATCGAGGGCGGATTATGGCGATCTACTCGATGATGGCGCTGGGCTTTCTTCCTCTGGGCAGCCTCGCCTCCGGCGCTCTGGCGCGTCTGATCGGTGTACGGTGGACCATTTTCGCGGGCGCGGCGCTGTGCCTGGCCGCGGCGGCGCTCTACCGGACGGCCCTGCCGTCGCTCGAACGGTGGCGGAGTATCGAAGAAAAACATGAAGTATCGACTGTTTAGAACTTTCCTGGCGCTGCCGCTGGCGGCGGCCTTTTTGTGGACCGGCGCGGCGCGGGCCGCCGATGATTCCGCGCAGCTTTTCTCCAAGATCGATTCGATCCTGGCGGAGCTGAGCGAAATCACCGGGATGGAGGTGAAGCACAGCGTCCCGTCGGCAACGATCACGCGGCCGGAGTTGAAGAAGTTCCTGGACGAGCGCATTCGCGAGACGGTGAAGCCGGAGGAGATCCGCGCCGAGGAATTGACGCTGAAGAAGTTCGGCCTGGTCCCGCAGGACTTCGACCTGCGCAAGACAACGATCGATCTTCTGACCGAGCAGGCCGCGGCCTTCTACGACATGAAAAAGAAGAAGCTGTTCATCCTGGACGAAGCCGGCAGCGCGGAGATGCAGGAGACGGTGCTGGTGCATGAGTTGGCGCACGCGCTGGCGGATCAGCATTTCGACCTGGAGAAGTTCATTAAGGGCGGGGGCAAGAACGACGACAGCGCGCTGGCGCGAATGGGCGTCATGGAAGGGCAGGCCTCCTGGCTGATGGCCGAGTGGATGGCGCGGCGGATGGGAACGTCGCTCGCCAAGTCGCCGGCGATCGCGCGCCGGATGGCGGCCCTGACGAAGGAGGCGACGGGGCAATTCCCGGTCTTCGAGGGCGCGCCGCTCTACATGCAGATCACCCTGACGTTTCCGTATACGGAGGGCATGATGTTCCAGCACGCGGTCTTCGAGCGGATGGGCAAGGAAAGCTTCAAGGAGGTCTTCCGGAATCCGCCGGTGAGCACGCAGCAGATCATCCACCCGGAGTTGTATTTCGAGCGGCGCATGCCGACCACGCCGGCGCTGCCGCGCCTGCCGGAGACGCGGGGGTTGAAGAAGCTCTCGGAGGGAGCTGTGGGGCAGTTGGACCATGCTGTGCTGATCGAGCAATACGTGGGCAAAGAAGAGGCGGAGCGCATCGCGCCGAAGTGGCGCGGCGGGCAATTCCGGCTATACGACCGGAAAGGGAACGGGCCGACGCTGCTCACGTATGCCAGCGATTGGGAGGGCGAGGAGGCGGCGCGATCCTACTTCGAGATGTATAGCCGGATTCAGGCGGGCAAGTGGAAGAGCCGGACGGTCGAGCGGGAAACGGCGAACGAGGTGGCGGGCGTCGGCGACGACGGCCATTTTGTCGTGCGGCTTGTGGGGACGCAGGTCGCGGTGCTGGAAGGGCTGAGCCGTCCGGCGCCGGCAACGAAGTGACGGAGCAAGTGTGGGATCGCCGCCCTGGGTTACACTGTTACTATACTTTGGAGGCCACCGAGTGAGACGACTCGTCCCTGTCCTGACCCTGGGCCTGGCTGCCGCATTTCTGGCGCCCGCCGCGAATCTTCCCCGCCCCGCCTCGGAGTTCGAGGTGAAGCTCCCGACCGGCAGGCAGGTCAATGTCAACGACCATCGCGGGAAGGTCGTGGTGGTGGAGATCCTGCTGACGACTTGCCCACATTGCCAGAAGTCTGCGCGGATTCTGAGCAGTTTGTACAAGGAGTACGGTCCGAAGGGATTGCAGCCGATCGGCGCGGCGATCAACGACAACGCGCTGGCGCTGGTGCCGGATTTCGTAAAGGCCCAGGGCGTGACGTATCCGGTGGGTGTGGCCCGGCGTGAGGATGCGTACCGGTTCCTGCAGCATGACATGATGCGGCCGA
>JBKBWD010000067.1:0-15516 GCA_046289265.1 Bryobacteraceae bacterium
GCTGGAGTCCCAAGAAAAATCCAGCTCATTTTCTAACCAGTTGAATCTGTGGGACTTATAGCCGGACAGTAGTGAATGCGGATATAGCGACACCCGTCAACGCGCACACGTTCATCAGAACAATTTTTTGCCAGACACTCAAGCGAAATCTCGGCATTCAGAGCCTCCGAAATGAATGTAGGATGTCCACCGGTTATAGTTATAGCGTACGAGGCGCCAACACCCGCATCGCCTTCGGGAGCACCGTGATCTCCAGGGGCAGCGTGCCGAGGGCTTCGCCGTCGACTTCGATTCGGGTGATGTCGTCGGATTCGGCGAGGAGCTTGCGGGCGCGGAAGTGGTGAGTCTTGGGGTGGCGGTAGAGATCGTCCGAATAGAGGACGTGGAGATCGCGGACCAACGTTAACATGCCGAGGTCGTCGATCACCGTGACTTCCAGCAGTCCGTCGCTCATCGAAGCTCGCGGGCAGACGTGCATGCCCCCGCCGTGGTAGCGGCCGTTTCCCACCGCGATGTTCAGGATCGAGAAGGCGTGCTGCTCGGGGGCGTCGTCGAGGCGGATGCGGACGCTCCTGGCGCGGTACTTGAAGAAGGTAACGAGCGTGGCCCAGAGGAACGCGGCCTTGCCTCCGAAGACGGCGAAGGAGTTCTTGGCGCGTGAGGCCACCTCGCCGCCCATTCCGAAGCTGGTCAGATTGGCGAAGCAGCGCGTCACCGTCGAACCGTCGTAAGCGCGGAAGGTGATCCGTCCGAGGTCGATCTCTACCGGGACTCCGGTCACGAGGTAATCAATGGCCGCTTCGGGGGCGGACGGGATGCCGAGCGTGCGCTGAAAGTCGCTGCCGGTGCCGAGCGGCAGCAGCGCCATCGCGGCATCGGGCCGAATCGGGCGGCCGTCGAGGACGAAGCCGTTGGCGACCTCGTTCACCGTGCCGTCGCCCCCGACCGCAATGATGCGGTCGCAGCCGGCGGTGAGGAGTTCCCGCGCGAGCGCGGTGGCGTGGCCGCCGCGCTCGGTGAACCGGATGGTCAGGGGACCCAGGCGCGCTTCGATGCGCTTGGCGAGCGAAGTCCAGACGCGCCCCGTCCGCCCGCCGGCCGACTTCGGGTTGACAATGACTGCCGTGCGATGCGCTCCGCTCATGCCTTCGCAGTCTTCCACCGGCGGCGGATGTCCTCGACCGTCTCGCGCATGGTCACGACCGGGTCGCGCGACTCGAAGCCGAGTTCCGATTTCGCCTTGCTCGAATCGCAATACCAGTAGAGGGCCGACATCCTGATCGTGTCGTCATCGAGGCCCTCGAAGGATTTGCCGACAAGAGGGAAAAGACTTCGGAGCAGACGCGCGCTCCACAGTGAGGCGCTGAACGGGAGCCGCATCTTCGGACCGGCAATGCCGGAAACCTGGGACAGAACTTCGATCACCTTGCGGAAGGTCCAGTTGGGTCCGCCAAGCAGATAGCGTTCGCCGGGCCGGCCTCGGTCCATTGCGGCGATCAGGGCGGGCGCCACGTCGCGCACGTCGACGAAACTCATGCCGCCAAGCGGGATCGCGAGCACGCCGCCCTTGAGGAAGAGTTCGACGTCGCCGGTGGAGGAGCCCCGGTCGTCGCCGGGGCCGAGCAGCAGCGCAGGATTCACGATGACCACCGGAAGCTTGTACTCGTGAAAGTAGTGTAGAGCGAGCTTTTCGGTGTAGATCTTACTGAGATAGTAGGCCCACCCGCCGACGACATCGTGCTTGTAGCCGGACTTTTCGGTGTGGACGTTCGGCTCGCGGCTGACCGCGATGGTCCCGGAAGATGAGGCGACCAAAACGCGTGGGCTGCCGTTGGCAAGCGCCGACTCGCAGACGTTCCGCGTGCCGTCTATGTGGGCCTGATAGAGGAGCCACTTGTCCTTGGGATCGCGCGAAACGATGCCTGCCAGATGGTAGACCTGTCCCACGCCCTTCATGGCGCGGGCGACGTCGTCGCGGCGCAGCACGTCGCCCCGCACGACTTCGATGCGCGGATCGCTGTCCCACGGACAGGCGCCGCGGCAGAGCAGGCGGAGCGGAGCATCCGTGTGCTCTTTCAGCCGCTCGACGAGGTGTTTGCCCAGGAACCCGGTGGCTCCAGTGATGAGGATCGGCTTCATCGGCTCAGATCGTCTCCGGCGTCCCCAATACGTCGACCATGCCGATTGGCGGCACGTGCATCAGGCTGATGCTCGGCTTACGTCCGACGTGCGACTGCGCCATCGCGAGCGCCTCGTCCATGTTGGGTGCGGTCTCCCAGCCGAGCGTCTCGGCGGCGGTCTTGTCCTCGGCTCCGACGACGATGACTTTGCCGACGTGCTGACGTCCGTTCTCGCCCCAGTACCACATGTAGAACGGATGGACACCGTGGTAGGCGTTGCCCGTCCGGTACATCTTGATGTACTCGCGGTTGTGGGCGAACTCCTGCTCGTACTTGCGCTGGAGTTCGAGCGAATCGCGCGTTTCCGGCAGGATGCGGTGGAAGAATTCGATGTAGGACGGGTGGTGGAGCGGGTCGAAGTCGTTGTAGAGCGGGTGCGTGATGATCATGACGCCGTTCTTCTTCACCAGCGGCATGTGCCGGTACATGTTGAAGAAGTAGCCGAGCGTCAGGACCTGCACCAGAAGGGGGTTCAGAATCGAGTTCACATTGTAGGGCGAGATGAACGGGATTCCGAAGACCGCGACGTCGGACTGCCCCTGCACGGGCACGCAGTACTGGGCGTAGCAATATTCGAGGATCTTGGAATGGGTCGGCTCGGTGGCGCCGGCGTGTACCGCAATCACCTTGTAGAAAGCCGGGAAGGCGAACAGCAGGCTGCGCTTAGTGGCGCGCGGCAACTGGCGCAGCGCGTATTGCGTGGTTTTGAAGGACACGCGGTCGAGGGCGTTCCAGTGGTCCTCGTTGCGGGTGAAGAACTTCAGCATCGGGTGGAACATCGCGTTATTGACGGCGGTTTCGATGTGGAAGACCTTCAAGTGCTTGTTGACGACGCGGCCGATGCGATCGCAGGAGCGCGTGAGGGCCGAGCGCGTGTGATCGAAGTACGAGTCGCAGGCCGCAATGGTCTGGGGCGTGTGGTGCGCCTGGAGGGTCTTGTAGTCGCAGAGGCCGACGCCGACCGACTTGTGGCCTCCGTCCATCGAGACGAGGTTGATGTTGACGTAAATCAGCAGGTCTGACTCGGCGGCGCGGCGATTTAGGCGCACATGCTCGCCGTGATCGGTAAGGCCTAGTTCGACCATGCCGTCCGGGTCCTCGCCATCGTGATTGTAGAGACGGTCCGGGTAATAGGCGTTAAAAATGCGGCTGCCCACGGCGTGCTTGATCTCGAAGGGCGCCATGCGGCGGTGGAAGGAGGTCGCGATGATGATGTGGACATCCTCGACACCCTTTTGGGCCAGCAGTTCGAGCACGATGGTGAGGACGGATTGCCGAATGTCCGGCTGGGGCATCTTGGGCAGCGGCAGGGAGATATCGTCGATCGCGATCGTCACCTTCATGCCGGGCCGCAGGTGCGCTGCGAGCGGGTCGAGCCCTTCCGGGTGCTCGATGGCGTAGCGGATGGCGGTATTGCGGTCTGGCAGGCCCGGAACGGTCGGCTTGGGATAGATGACGCGCGTGCCGGCGGGCATCTTGACGTCCAGGAGGTCCTCGCCATGCCAGAGCAGGCGAGGGGCGGCGTCGCTTTCCAGGTGCACGACGCAGCCATCATGCGGTACGAGCGCCTTCCGCCCTACTGCGTTCGGCGCCGGATCGGTCGATTCCAGCTTGGCCAGCGCGGCCGCCGCGTGGTTATTATGCACGTTCTCGATTTCCTCTACGATTTCAGGTTTAGCACAGGCCATCCCCGTTGGACCGCGATCCGCTTCAGGCGCCCATCCGGGTTGACGGCGGATGGGAACCCCACCGCCTCGAGCATGGGCAGGTCGGAGTAGCTGTCCGAATACGCCTTTGATTGTGCCGTGTCCGCATTATACCGTTGGCAAAGCCGGAGCATTGCATCAACTTTCTCGCGTTCTGCTATGACGGGCGGCGCGATCCGGCCGGTGGCGCGGCCGTTCTCGTAGACAAGCGAGTTACAGATCACGTCGTCGAAGCCGAAGTAGCGGACGACGGGATCCAGCGCGACGTCAAGCGAGCCGGTCAGAAGCACTGTGCGGAAGCCCTCGGCGCGGTCTGCCGCTAGCAGAGCCTTGGCGCGCGGGTAGATGGCGGGGCGAATGACGGATTCGAACAGCGGCCCGGCGAGTTCGCGCAGCCACTTCTCGCTCATACCACGGTACTCGCGGAAGAAGACCTGGTTGAAGACGCGGCGTGAGTAGAGGTCGAGGCCGATCAGCAGCGGGATGCTGGCGATGAGCTTCGCGTATTTCAGCGCGGCGTGCGCCCTCGACGGCAGATTGCGTGCGTAGAAGGCATACTGCGTCACAACATTGCTTGAGACCAGCGTGCCGTCAAAGTCGTAGAAGGCCAGCCGGATTGGGGAACCGCTCATCGCTGTGGCTGCACGGCTCCGGTGAGAACTTGAAAATTCTTCTTGTGGCGCCACGCGACGAATGCAGTCATAAGGGCCGCTCCGGCCGCGTGCTTCGGACCGAGCACGATGAACATGAGAAAGGTGAAGACGACCCAGGTGCCGAGGGAGGCGATGGTACCGGCTTCCACCCACTTCCGCCGGCTGCCGGTGATGCGCATGACGGTGTAGAAGGCCAGGGCACAGGCGGCCCACATCGGGTAGAGCATCAGCATGACACCGCCCGAGGTGGCGATTCCCTTCCCCCCGTTGAACTTGAGGAAGGGCGAGTAGCAGTGTCCCAGAACGACGGCGAAGCCGTAGAGCCAGCCGATCGGGCTGGCGTCGCCGGGCTGATGGAAGAGCCAGATCGCGAGCGAGCCCTTACCGAAATCGCCGAGCAGCGTGAGAACGGCGCGCCCCTTGTTGAAGCGAAGTACGTTGTTGAAACCAGGGTTGCCGGAGCCCGACTTGAGGATGTTGACGCCGGTGCCGCGCATCGCCAGCACGGCAAACGGGATCGACCCGAGGGCGAAACAGATGAGCATCCGGATCGCGATCTCGACGGTTTCGTTCAGCGGCATAGTTGAGCGATGGCTCCTCTCACACGTTCACGCAGAGTGGTCGCGCCGGCATCAACTTCCTGTGCCGGGTCGATGGCGGTCCCGATGGTAACGATCACTTCGCTGTCGGCCGCGGCGGCGGTGCCCGGGATGCGAAGCTTCCACTTGCGGCGGACCGCGACGGGCACCAGGGGCGCTCCCGAGAGCGAAGCCGCCGAGAAGGCGTCCAGGCGGAAGCGGCTGAGCCTTGCCGGGGCGCCAACGAGGTTCTCCGGGAAGAAGGCGACCGAGAGGCCGCGGTCGAGCGCGGCGCGGGTCCGCTCATGAATCGTGCCGCCGGGAGGCGTCGAGTGCACCTTCAGGGCGGGCAACACGAGCGCGTTCAGGAAGTAGCGGATGGCCGGCGGCAGTCCGTGCCAGGCGGCCGGATCGGCGAAGCAGACCGGCGTATCGAGCAGGGCGAGCAGCGCGAGTGGATCGCGGCGCGCGGTCTGATTGGCGAGATAGACTGCGGGGCGGCCAACCGCAGCGCCCTGGAGCCGGCCGGACTCCCCACCGAGCGAGAGCAGGCGGCGCGCGGCGGCCGCGGCGATCCGGCTGCGAGTCGACGGCCCAACTATGCGCACCAGCAGTCCGGCGGTACGGCCGATCACGCTCTCGGCCAGCCGAACCATGAGGCGGTCAAACCAGGCGGTGGCGCGCAGGGCGGTGTGAATGAACCAAGGGCCGATGTTCTGGAGCCAGAGCCGGGCAAGCTGCATCCAGGTCGGGCGGCTTCCGGCCCGGAGTTTGCCGGCCTCGTAGAGGTCCCGCGCCTCGGTGCGGCGCAGCTTGCCGTTCGAGGTCCGGGGCACGCGTCCGACGCGGACGATCTCGACGATATCCGGCGCCATGCCAACCGCTGCTTCGACGGCGCGCCTCACTCCGGCCTCGACGCGTGCCAAGTCCACCTTTCGGAAGGCCTTTGACTCGGCGACGACGACCATCTGTTCAGTGCCGGTGTCCGGATCGGGGATGCCGAAGGCGACGGCGCTGGCGCCGTGGACGCCGGGGACCGTGTTCGCCGCGACCTCGATGTCATGCGGACTGAGGCTGCGGCCCGCCTTGATGATGCAGTCCTTCTGACGTCCCGTGAGGAAAAGCTGGCCGCCGGCGATGTAGCCGCGATCGCCGGTGTCCATGAAGCCGTCGGGCGTGAGGACGGCGGCGGTGGCTTCCGGGTTGCGATAGTAGCCTGAGGTGCGGGACGGCCCGCGGAAAACGATGCGGCCCTGGATGCGTTCTCCGACGTCGTTTCCCTGCTCGTCCAGAATTCGGATTTCATGCCCGTCGAGCGGCCGTCCGAGGGCGAAGAACTCGAGTACATCTGATTCGCCGTCCCCGGCTGGTTCGGCGATGCCGCTGGTCTCGAACGGTTCGCGGCGGATGACATCGCAATAGGGCTGGCTGTCAGGCCGGGAGAAGGTCAGGGCCACCGAATTTTCAGCCAGGCCGTAGCATGGGGTCAGGGCCTCGCTGCGGAAGCCGAAGGCGTGGAAGCGGTCGTGAAAACGCTGAAGCGTGCCGGGCAGCACCGTCTCGCCCGCCACGACGGCGCATCGCCAATGCGAGAGGTCGAGCCCTTCGAGTGTCCAGGCGGGAATCTTTGCGGCGCACAGCTCATAGGCGAAGTTCGGCGCGGCGCTCAGGGTGGCGCGGGAGTCGTGCACGGCCCAGAGCCATGTCTCCGGCCGCTCCAGAAATTCGAGCGGCGAAAGCAGCGTGAGCGGGACCCCGTAGTAGAAGCTGAACAGCCAGGAGCCGACCAGCCCCATGTCGCTATAGAGCGGCAGCCAACTCACCACGGCATCGGATGGATGCACGTCGACGGCGGCGCCGATGCCACGTATATTCGCCAGAAGATTGGCGTGCGTCAGGACAACACCCTTGGGATCGCCCGTACTACCGGAGGTGTACTGGATGACGGCGATGTCGGATGGCTCGAACCCCTCGATCGGCTGCGGGCCGGCCGCGCGGCGCAGTTCTTCGACGCTGACAACCGAGACCTGGCTCCCCAGCTCGAGCCGCAGAATCTGGGCGATGGGGCGGACGCGTTCGAAGGCGATCAGGAAGGAGATGTTGGCGCTCCGCAGGATCCGGGCCTGGCGCCGGACATACTGCTCAATCTCATCGGGACGCGTCGGAGGATAGACCGGCACGGGGATACCGCCAGCCAGGGTCACACCGAGGAAGGCGTAGAAGAAGTCCGCGCCGGCCGGCAGCAGGATGGCGATTGTGTCATTGCGCCGCAGGCCGGAGGCGGTGAGGCCGGCCGCGACCACCGACGCGCCCCGCAGAAGCTGTCCGTACGTAATGTCCTGTCCGGCGCCTTCTTCCAGCAGGTGAATATGAACGCGCTCCGGTACGGAACGGGCATGCGTCAGGAGGACGTCGACCAGGTTGCGGGCGGTCTCGGGCGCCGGCGGCGCCGGTTCCACCTGACGCACCACGCGATAGGCTCCGCTCTCGTCGGCGGCCTGGCCTCCGGATTCGATGGCCTGGACCCAGGCGGCGAGCGTTTCGGCCTGTTCCGCGATCTCGTCGGGCAGCTTGAGGTCGAAATGGGCCTCGGTCCGAACCATGAGTTCGACCAGGTCGAGGCTTCCAACGCCGAGGTCGCGCTCGAAGGAAGAAGCGAGCGTGACATGCTCGGCGGCCTTGGCTTTGCCCAGTTCGATCAGCAGATTGCGCACGAGCGCGAGAAACTGCTGTTCGATAGAGTCGGCTTCGATCTGTTGGGGCTCCGTTGCCATTTAGATCTGAAAGTTCCAGTGCTTGAACGCTTCCGGCTCGACCCATTTTCGGATGCCGGCAATTTCATGGTGAATCCAGTACTCTCGCCACTGAATCCGTTCCGGTGTCCAGGGGAGCAGCTTCCGGTCCCTCTCAGACAGCATCGCACGTGCGGCGCGGATGTTTTCGGATTCGAAGATAAATCGATTATCCAGGATAAACGGCTGGTAGAGAGCGAGCGTCTGTTCGCGCACCACTGCCTGGAGGCCGAGGGCGCGGACCAGCATTCCGGCGGTCGCAAGAGCATTCTCGCCGGGCAGACCGGCGCGCTTCAGCATTCGGCGCGTGGCCGAGAGCATTCGCTGCGCCCGGTCGAGCCGCCGCTGAAGCCGAATGCGCCGCTCCTGCGCGGCCGCAACCGAGATAATCCGGACGCCACCGGGAAGCCGGGGCATTCCGAGCTTGCGGGCCTTCCGGCGCTCCTCGCGCTGGACGCGTCTGGACTGCTGGTGGAGCAGTCTCACCAGCGGTTCCATGAGCAGCGGATTCACGTCGGCCGTGCCGAGTTGATAGACGTGCCGGGCCTTTCCGTCGAGCAGGAGCGCGCTGACGATCAGGACCGAGGCCGCCACCTGGTCCACCGGGACGACCTCGAGCGGGATGTCGCCGCGCACGGTCCAGTGCCGGAGCCCGCCCATGGCCATCAGGACCAGCGGCGCGGCGGTGCGCCCGCCCTCAACCCAACCGGGAAACGGGAACTCGAGCGCCGCCTCGACGATCGCGGGCCGGACGATGGCGTACTCAAGCCCCTCCTCGGCAGCCAGGATCTGCTCGCCGATACTTTTGGCGTAGGTGTAGATATTGACCCAGCCCCAGTGCGAGGCGCGCTGGGTTCCGAAATCGATCAGGCGCTGGGCGAGTTCCTTGGTTCGGACGCGCGCGCCCTGGGCCGGGTCGAGTCCGGCGGCCTCGTACATCTGGCGGATTCGCTCGCGGCAGTAGGCGATCTCGTCACGGAAGTTGAAGGAGGTGTCGTCAGGGTCCTTGCGGCGCGGATAGAAGCCCAGAACCGGATCGGTCTCCTCGATGAGGCCGTCGGCGGCACCGCAGACGTAGCAGGTGGAGACGTGCAGGAGCTTTGCGCCCAGATTCTTAGCCAGGGCGACAACGTTCTCGACGCCATCGACGTTTGATTTGAACGAGTCGTCGATGGGCGGGAAGAACTCGACCAGGCCGGCGCAATTGATCACCAGGCCGATGCGGCCTCGGAGACTCTCGATGGTGTCGTCCGGCAAACCGCAGCCGGGATCGCCGATGTCGCCGGCATGGATCGTGACTTTTTCATCCAGAAACCGGCGGCCGCGTTTGGCGACGATCTCGGCGAGCGAGGGCGAAGTGAGGACCTCGGAGTCGAAGCGTTCGCGCGCCGGGGCGCCGCCTCGCGGGCGGACCAGGATGTGGAGGTGCTTGAACTCGGGAAAGCGATCGAGGAAGAACCCAAGGATCACCTTGCCGAGAAAGCCATTGGCCCCGGTCAGCAGAATCTCATGCTGGCGGAAGCTCTCACTGGCATCGGTCAACGGCAACGCTCCGGCTCCTTCCGGTAATGTACTGAGCCTGTTAACATTGTTATTTATCTGTCACTTGGACGCAAACACGATAGGTTACCGGGCCTTCGCGGAGCTGTCAAGGAGAAATCGGCGAACGACAACACTCTACCATGGACGGGGAGGCGAGGAGGTTCTTCCCCGGCGCATTTTTCAGTAGGAAACGGCGCCGTTCGCTTCTACAATAGGTAGTTTCAGGTATGTTGCTCAACAAGCTCCGGTCGCTGCTGATCACGGACCCGCTGATAATTCTGGCAACCGCCTTCATGGGCTCGGTTTCCCTGCTGGTCTCCCTGTTTGATTCCAGCGGCCGCGGGCAGCATCGGGTGGCTCGGGGCTGGTCCCGGATGCTGCTGGGAATCAGCCGCGTCAGGGTGGAAGTCGAGGGCGTCGAGAAAATCGCTCCGGAAGGCAGCTACGTTTTCGTCGCCAACCATCGCAGCTACATGGATGTTCCGGTGATCCTTCCGCAGATCCCCGTTCAATTCCGCTTCCTGGCGAACAGGAACCTCTTCAGCGTGCCCTTCATCGGATACCACCTGAAGCGCGCCGGCCATCTGCCCGTGGATAACGCCAATCCGCGCGAATCGCTCAAGACGATGTCGGCGGCGGCCAACGCGATCCGGCAGCGCGGAATTTCGATTCTGGTCTTCCCCGAAGGAGGGCGCACGCACGGGGAACTTCGCCCGTTCAAGGACGGCGCCTCCTACATCGCGATCAAGGCGGGAGTTCCGGTGGTCCCGGTCGCGCTGATCGGATTGCGCGAAATTCTGCCGATGGGCTCGGCAGTCGTCAACGGCGGCAAGGTGCAAGTCCGGATCGGCGACCCCATCCCGACGGTCGGGCTGACCCTGCATGACCGCATGCAACTGAGCCAGAAACTTCACGACCGGGTCGAGGAACTGCTCGATGGCAAGAAGGCTTACGCCGCTCCGGCGTAGGCGGCACGCTATGTCGCTCAGCTATCTCCGGGCGATCCTCATCCTCGATCCCCTGATCATCCTGACCACGATCTTCATGGGGTCGGTGTCGGTGCTCTGTTCCTTCTTCGACGGCGAGGGGCGGGCGCAGTTCCGCGTGGCGCGGGCCTGGGCGCGGATGCTCCTGCGGATCGCGGGTGTGAAGATGCGCGTCGAGGGATTGGAGCGGCTGGACCCGACCCAGAGCTACGTGCTGGCGGGCAACCACCTGAGCCTGATGGATACTCCGGTTGTGCTCGGCACCATGCCGCTCCGCTTCCTGTTCATGGCCAATGAGAAGTATTTCCGGATTCCGTTCCTTGGAACGCACCTGCGGCGGTCCGGAAATCTGCCGGTGGCCTCGGGCGACCCGCGCGCCTCGATGCGCACCATGACCGAGGCCGCCCGGATCATACGTGAACGAAAGCTCTCGATGGTGCTTTTCCCCGAAGGAAGCCGCTCCCGCGGCGAGATGCAGGACTTCAAAGAAGGCGCCGCCTATATCGCGATCAAGGCGGGTGTCCCGATCGTCCCGATGGCGATCCGGGGAACCCGCGAGGTGCTGCCGGTCGGGTCCATCCACGTGAAGCCCGGCCCGGTCAGCCTCCGGCTCGGCGAGCCGATCCCCACCGAGGGCCTCACTCTCAAGGACCGGGCCGCTCTCACGGAAACGCTCCGCGCGCGGGTGATCGATCTGCTCGGAGAGACTCCAGCGCGCCAGTCGGCCGCGAGCGGGTTGTAGCCGCCAACTGAATGAACCATAAGGCGTGCGCTATAATCGCAAGCGCAGCATGCAACAGATCGGCCGCTATCGAATTGACGGCGAACTGGGCAGGGGCGCCATGGGAGTGGTTTACCGGGCCCAGGATCCCACGATCGGCCGGACTGTGGCGATCAAGACCATCCGGCTCGGCGATCTGACCAACCCGGCCGAGCGTTCCTGGATGCGCGACCGCCTGGTTCGCGAAGCCCAATCGGCCGGCATTCTCTCCCATCCGAACATTGTCACGATCTACGACATCGTCGAGGAGAACGACCTCGCCTACATCTTCATGGAGTTCGTCGACGGGCCCACGCTCGAAAAGTTGATGACCTCCGACCAGATCCCGCCGAAAGAGCAGCTTCTCGGGATCCTCCAGGACGCAGCCGCGGCGCTTGACTACGCCCACAGCAAGGGCATCGTCCACCGCGACATCAAGCCCGCCAACATCATGATCCACGAGAACGGCGCGGCCAAGATCACCGACTTCGGCGTCGCCCGGATCGTCTCGAAGCAGATGACGCAGACCGGCACGCTGATGGGGACGCCGAACTACATGGCTCCGGAGCAGATTGAGGGCCACCCGGTGGACGGCCGCGTCGACCAGTTCGCCCTCGGAGTGATCGCCTATGAGCTGCTGACGGGCGAAAAGCCCTTCGCCGCCGAGACGCTTCCGGCCCTCGTCTACAGAATCGTTCGGGAGGAACCCGCGCCGGCGCACCGGATTAACCCGACGCTCAGCCCGAATTTCGACGTGGTCCTCCGGAAGGCTCTTGCGAAGAAGCCCGAGGATCGCTATGCGACCTGCACGGAGTTCGTCGCGGCCCTGTTCGGCGCCGCGAAGGCGAAAAAGGGATGGAAGCCGCTGGCGCCGGGCCGCAGCCAGGATCTGCCGACCATCGCGGCAACCGCGCAGGCGGAGGCCGGGAAGCCGCTTCCGGCCGCCACGCGCAGGCGTCGACTCGACGAGGAGGACGACGAGCCGGTGGAGCGCCCCGGATCTTCCTTCACCAAAGGCATTCTCATGGGGCTCGTGGCAGGAGTGGTCGCGCTCTTCTTTTTGCTCGGCGGACCCGACCGCTTTCTACCCTTGGTGGAACCAATCGAGGAGGCGGCCGCGATGGAGCCGGCCCCGGTCCCCGATCTCCCTGCGGCAATCAAACCGGAGCCTGCATCCGCGCCAGCCGAGGCGCCGGGAGAAGCCGCGGCTGCCCCGGCCGATACACCGGCACAACCCGAGCCCGCACCGGTCGAGCAGCCGGCTGACCTGCCCCCGCCTCCACCTCCGCCTCCTGTCCGGGCCACCGCGCCGGCACGCCAGCCCGAGCCGCCGCAGTCTTCGACCCTCGAGATCATCTCGCAGCCCGTGGGCGCCCTGGCGCGTGTGGATAACCGTGCCGACCTGGAGTGCAGGACGCCATGCGAGTTGACGCTTGAGCCCGGCCGCCACACGCTCGAAGTGACTCTGCCAGGCTATCGGCGGGCGCTCCGGATCTTCGAGGTACCCGGCGAGCGCGCGATGGTTCTACAACTCGAGGAGATGGTAGGAACCCTCATGATCAAAACGGAGCCGGCCGGGGCCTCGATCTACATCGACGGCCGCCTGCTCCCCGAAAAAACACCGGCAAGCCTGCGGATCCCGGCCGGGACGCGAAGGCTGACCCTGGTGAAGGAGGGCTATCCTCGCATCGAAGAGACGATCGAAGTTCGAGACCGGGCCCTGACCAACTACGAATACGGCTGGGCCCGAAGGTAAGATACGGAATCATGACTCATTCCCGGCGGCAGTTTTTTCAATTCATAACGGCGGCGGCCCTGGCGCCGCGCATCGCTTCCCCAGGCGCGGAACAGATCGCCAAGCGCGGCATGATCGTCCGCTCGGCGCGCCCTGAGGATCTCGAAATGACGCTCGACGGCTTCTCGAGCTGGATTACGCCGATCGAGAGGTTCTTCGTCCGGAGCCACCATTACGCGCCACGGGTCGATCTGGCATCGTGGCGGCTGGCGGTCGACGGCGAAGTCAACAAACCGATCACCCTGACCATGGAGGACCTGAAGCGTTACCCGCGCGTTGAAGTGGTGAGCGTACTCGAATGCGCGGGCAACGGACGCGGGCTTTATGAGCCGCCGGTCATCGGGCTCCAGTGGGAGTACGGGGCGGCCGGAAACGGCCGTTGGGCCGGCGTCCGGCTGGCCGATGTGCTGCGGGAAGCCGGCGTGAGATCCAGTGCGGTCGAGGTGCTGTTCGACGGAGCCGATGTACCTGTCGGGACGATGCCCGAGTTCCAGCGCACCGTGCCGATCCGAAAGGCCCTGCATCCGGACACGCTGCTCGCCTACGAGATGAACGGCGAGACACTTCCCGTTTCGCACGGCTTTCCGCTGCGGCTGGTGGTTCCCGGCTGGGCGGGTGACAGTTGGACGAAGTGGGTGACGCGAATTAGCGTCCTCGACCGGGAGTTCGACGGCTTTTTCATGAAGACGGCCTACCGCCATCCGGGGCATCCCGTGCCCCCCGGGTCAGCGGTGGATCCGGCGAAGATGGAGCCGGTGACGCAACTGGCAGTGAAGTCCGTGATCGCCGGCCCGCTCGACGGAAGTTCGGTCCGGATGGGACCGATGCGGATTCACGGAGCGGCCTGGTCCGGCGAGTCGCCCATCGCCGAAGTCAGTGTGTCGGTGGACGCGGGGCGGACGTGGAAAGCGGCGCGCCTGGGCCGCGAACGGAGCAAGTACGGCTTCCGGATGTGGGAGTTCCCATGGACGCCTCCGCGCCCCGGATACTACACGCTCATGGTGCGGGCACGGGACACGGCCGGCAACTCGCAGCCCTTCGTCCAGGAGTGGAACCCGTCGGGATATCTCTACAACGTCGTGCACGATGTCGGCGTTTCGGCGGGTGAAGGACCGGCGTCGGCGCCTCCGGCCGCTGCCGCGCCGAAGCGGCCGGAATTGAGCCAGAGCTTCCGCTCCTCCTGCCTCGGCTGTCACGAGCTTGACGTGATCGAGCAGCAGCGGCTCACGCGCGGCCAATGGGAGCGTGAGGTGGACAAGATGATCCGCTGGGGCGCGCCGGTGAAACCGGACGCCAAAGACGGGATTATCGATTTTCTGACGAACCACTACGGCCCACGGCCCCGCCGGTAGGGCGGAGCAGCATCACCAGTCGAGCTGGGGCGGGAAGAACTCGTTTACCAGCTTCTCGTAATAGGGCCGTACCTTCTCGAGGTCCGGCTTTACTTCACTTTTCGAATACAGGTCGTAGGGATTGAACTTCCGCACCCACTCGAACATCTCCCGGTCGCGATCATTCATGAGGTGGCCATAGGCGTTCTCCCGGTGCCCTGGGTAGAACGAGTGATAGCGGATCATATAGAGGGCCGGTTCGGGCAGGTACTCTTTCACGACGTGGTAGAGGTACTCGTCATGTCCCCAGGACATGTCGACCTGGTCGAGCCCGCAGTGCTTCTCATAAATCCCCAGAGGCGTCCGATACTCCGGAACCTTCGAATCCGGGTTGTCGGCGAAATACTCGTGAAAGACGATCTTGTCCGAGAAGGCGCAGCCGACCGGGAAGGTGTCGCCGACCACGGCCCACTGCGGCTCCCCGTAGAGGCAAAGGATCTTGCCGAGATCATGGATCAGGCCCGTGAGGACGAACCACTCGGGGTGCCCGTCGCGACGGATCGCCTCGGCGGTCTGAAGGTTGTGTTCGATCTGCGAAAGGTCGGTATCGGGGTCGCTGTCGTCGACGAGCGTGTTCAGGTATTCGAGCGCCTCCCAGACGCCCATCTTCCTCCGGTTCAGGCCGCAGTACTGGCGCTTCTTTTCGAGGACGAAGTCGCGGGTCTGGTGCGTATGATTTAGTCGATAAAACTCGCGCACGACGGCAGGTGCGGAGGCGTCATACTGGCGAAACTCTTCCTGTTGACGGCCGGGACGGTAACGGGATTCAACGAAGTCGTCCCACTGATCGAGGCTTGTAAGCGGCCGGGACATGCGTACACTCCCTCCTGCTTCCAGCGTAGCAGACGCGCATGAAATTGAGATTAGGTGGCTATCCGCTTCACTCAGGCAGGCACCGTGGGTTGTGGTCGTGGCTGCTGATCATGCCCCCTGGAAGAGACGCTGGCGGCTGTATTGGCCCATGTGCGCCGCCGGACAGCGTGGCGGCCGCAAAAGCGCCGCCGCTGGCCCGAGCGCCCGCCCGGTGCCCTCAGTAGGGGCGGCGGTTGTCGTTTCCTGGAGCCGTTCCGCAGGCTCGGCTCGTCGGCAACCACAAGATATTGGGGTTACCTGAGTGAAGAGGATAGCCACCT
>JBKBWD010000067.1:15526-29732 GCA_046289265.1 Bryobacteraceae bacterium
AGCGCCGCCGCTGGCCCGAGCGCCCGCCCGGTGCCCTCAGTAGGGGCGGCGGTTGTCGTTTCCTGGAGCCGTTCCGCGGGCTCGGCTCGTCGGCAACCACAAGATATTGGGGTTACCTGAGTGAAGAGGATAGCCACCTGAGATTAATAGGCCCAGCGCCAGAGATTCGCGCCGGCCGTATAGCCGGCTCCGACTGCGCAGAAGAGCGCGATGTCGCCCTTTTTCAGCAGTCCGCATTCGATGGCGTCGCGGGTGGCGAGAGGAATCGTGGCGGCGGTGGTGTTGCCGTAGCGGTCGATGTTGAGGACCACCTTGTCGCAGGAGATGCCGAGACGCTCGGCGGCCGCGGTGACGATCCTGCGATTGGCCTGATGGGGAATCAGCGCCCCGACGTCGGCCGCAGTTAGTCCATGGCGCTCCAGCAGGTCGCGGCAGGCCTCGTACATCTTGCGTACCGCATATTTGAAGACCTGCTGGCCTTCCTGGTGGACATAGTGGAGCCGCTTTTCGACGGTTTCGGCGGAGGCGGGCATCCGGCTGCCGCCGGCTGGCATGCGGAGGAACGGCGCGCCCGATCCGTCGATCTCGTTTTCGAATCCCATGAAGCCTTCTTCCCCGTCGGCAGCCGCTTCGACGAGCATCGCGCCAGCTCCGTCGCCAAACAGAACGCAGGTGGAGCGGTCCGTGTAGTCGATGATGCGCGACATCGTGTCGGCCCCAATGACCAGTACGCGGCGATGGGAGCCCGCGCTGACCAGATGCGCCGCCGTCGTCAGTCCATACACAAAGCCGGAGCAGGCGGCGACCAGATCGAATCCCCACGCCTTTCGTGCGCCAATGCGGTCCTGCACCAGGCAGGCCGTGGAGGGAAACATCATGTCCGGGGTGACGGTGCAGACCAGGATGGCGTCGAGGTCGGAGGCGTCAATGCCTCGCTGTTCGAGCGCCGCCTTCGCCGCCTCGACGGCCATGTCGGAGGTCGCCATGTCGGGCTCTGCGATGTGGCGTTCGCGGATTCCTGTCCGCTCCAGAATCCACTGGTCGTTGGTGTCGACCAACTTCTCGAGATCGTGATTGGTCAGCACGCGAGAAGGCGTAAAACACCCCAGGGCGCTGATGATTGCGTTGGGCAAAGATCCTCCAGACCGTACGGAACGAAAGGCTTAACTTACCTTGATATGCTAGATTCAGTGGAAATGCAAGTGCAGACCGCTTTACTCTTTGAAACGCCCGAAGCGATCTTCGCCCGGGTCTTCTCAGAGATCAAGCCCCGCACCCGTCCGCCGGGCATCCTGGTCGAGTTTCGCCGCTTCGCCAACGCAAACTCCTTCATCCGAATGGAGGAGGGGTGCATTCGGGTCCGCATCACCGACGTGCTGGAGGGAGCCCCCTCGTACGTGATGGAGTCGCTGGCATGGATACTACTCTGCAAACTGTTCCGCAAGCCGATTCCACCGATCTACAACCATCGATACCGCCTCTATTTAAACCGCCGCGAAATGCGGAGGAGCCTGCATCTTGTCCGCCAGGAGCGAGGCCGGAAGTTTATCTCCGGGCCCGAGGGCGGGCACTATAATCTCGAAGAGATATTCGAGGAGTTGAACCTGCGTTTTTTCCACGGCTTGATGGCGCGGCCGCTGCTCGGATGGAGCCGGCGCCCCTCCCGCACTTTGCTTGGCCACTATGATCCTTCGCACAACGCGATCATTTTGAGCAGGCTACTGGACAGCGAGCGCGTCCCGAGGCTCGCTGTGGAGTATGTCATGTTTCACGAGATGCTGCATCTGCGGTATCCGGTCGAGCACAAAGGAGTGAGGCGATGCGTACACACGCGCGAATTTCAGGAGGCCGAGCGGGAGTTTCCGCGGCTCAACGAAGCCAAGGCGATTTTGAAGCTTCTGTAAGCCGGCGTGCATTTCTGACCTCGGCGATGCTTGTCCTGCCGGCCTGCGCCAACCAGGCTCCGGCGCCTGTGGCGGCCGCCCCGGATCTCGACGCCTACGCCGGAGTTTTACGGGATTACGTCCTGGACAACGGTACCGTCCGGTACTCCGAATTGCGCGCCGGCATTGCGCCGCTGGAGCGATTTGTCGCGCAGATAGCGCAGGTGAGCCCGGACTCCCATCCGGCGCTGTTTCCGCCGGCCCAGGCGCGGCTCGCATACTGGATTAACGCGTACAACGCCCTGGTATTGTGGGCCTTTGCGAAAGATTATCCGCGGAATAAAGACCGGCTGACCGGCGCCGTCTCGCGCGGATGGTTCTTCTACCGAACGAAGTTTCTGGTGGGCGGTAGACGGAGAACGCTCGCCGATATCGAGGACAACAGCATCCGTAAAGACTTCGGCGAGGCCCGTATTCACTTCGCGCTCGTCTGCGCCTCCACCAGCTGCCCATGGCTTTCCCGCGATGCCTTTACGGAAGCGAACCTCGAGGCTCTGCTTGAACGCGAAACCCGGCGATTCCTCCACCAGGAACGCAACATTCGGATCGACCCGGACAAGCGCGAAGCGACTCTGTCGAAAATATTCGATTGGTTCCGAAAGGACTTCGGCGGCAGGGACCACGATCTCCTCGAGTTCGTCGCCCGCTACCGGGAAGGCGACCGCGAACAGCTCCGCCAGCCGGGCTGGAAGGTGCGGTTCTTCGATTACGACTGGTCGCTCAATGACGCCGCCGCAACGTAGGGCGACGTAGACTCTCCGGAGAGCCGCCCGCGTCAGCGGGGGTTGTTAAACCACGGCTGTGAGCGAGCCGTTGCCGCTGAGAGGCTGCCGGACCGTCTCGCTCAACCGCTCGAAACCGCGGATGAGGCCGGAGACATCGACCGTGTTGAACCCGAGCGAGTAAAGCAGCAGGCTGACATGGACACGCAGCAGCGCATAGCGAAACAGCAGCGACTGGCGGAAAAGCACTGCCGCGAGGTCCGGCCGGTCCTGTGAGGAGTAAACCACCATCATGCGGCCGATGGCGTGCAGCCTGCGAAAATCGCGCTCCATCTGCTTGAGGTAGCGCCGGAAGACCTCGATGCGCCTGCGGCGCAACCGCCGGGCGATGCGCGGATCGTAACCGGGTTGGCCTTCGATAAATCGGAAGTCGCTATCTGACAACAGACGCTCGATCGGACGATACCGCTCCGGACGAAACTTCGTGAGCCATTCCACGCTGACATCCTTGCTTCGACTCAAACGCAAGACTCTCCATACGATCACCGTGAGCGTGATCAGTACGAACGCGGCAAGCAACGAGCTGAGCCAAATCGCACTCATGAGCCGTGACCTCCCTAGAATCGTAACCGGAAGTGCGCAGGAAAGCAACTAAAAAGTTTAGAATTTTCAGAGGGATATTCCGGACAAATCACGGCAAGGGGATTATTTGCGCGCTGAGCGGAGGAGGGCCGAGTTGATCGAATTCAACTGCTCAAGCAGCCGGTGTTCGTCGTCGATGGCGAAGCGCGGACGAGCCACGGCGAGCGCACTCTCGCCGGCGCGCGTCAGCAGCCACAACCAACCGAAAAGCGCGGCAATGGTTCCGCCCATCATGAGAGTACTGACCAGACGGGTCGCCTCGTGTCCGGTGAGATCCCGGTACAGCAGCGCAGTGGCGATCATTAGGAAGTAGAACGTGTAAAGTACCACATGGACCAGCGTATTGCGGGCGAGCGAGACGCGGTAGTACACCACAAAACCCGTGACCAGGAGGAGAAAGATCACCAGGCTGGATACAACAATTCGCTCGATGGCCGTCACAGCCAGCATGACCGGATAGAACCTGGTGGAGGCTGCCACTTCCGGAAGCAGCATCAGCGAAGAGATGATAATAGCGACCCCGAGGCTGATCTTTAAAGCCCAGCGGCTGACCGTCGCCAACCCGTCGTACTTCCGCAGGACCAGGGAGTAGACCTCGAGGACCACGAGAATGTAGACAAGCCATACCACGGGAGCGGTGGCCACCCAGACCCAGCCGTACAGGCTGCGATTGATATCGAGGGACAGAAGCACCAGCGACCGGGTGAGTTCAACGGCCAGATAAATGCAAAAGCTCTTGTAAACCACGGCGAGGCGCGTCCACAAGAGCTTCACGAGCAATATCGCATACCCGACGATGCTAAGTTGCCAGAGCGCGCTTTCCAGCGCGGACATGCCGTCCATAGGATGTAGGAGGCCCGGAACCTCCCCTCGATTCTACCATCGAGTTTGCGCCAGTACACCCCCGCCGGCACTCACCTGGCTCTTACCGCAGGCTCACCCGGACGGGGTCGTCTTCGCACGGAACACAGTTGGGGAGCGGCACCGTATTGTTCGCAATCACGGGAACCGTCATCAGGGCGAGCGCCAAAACGATCATCAGTCTCTTCGTCATCTCTTCGATCTCCTTGTTCGAAATGTTGTGGTGTTGCTTTCGCAAGACAAACGTAGACCGAAAAATTTGCGAAATGTCGATTTGGCGAGAGAATTTCGGAAATCAGAACACCTCTACCGAGAGACTGGAGAAAAGCGATGAACCCGGGTTTTGTCGGATGGTGTAGAATTGGATTCGGTGGCTGGCTCAAACCAATGAAAGAGGCTGGTTCACGTCGCTCACTCGCAAGAACGCCGGTCGCCGACGTGTGGCGCCACACCCTGTCCCAGATCCCTAGTGTGTTCGGACGCCTGGTTTATCTCGCTTCACTCCGCGACTCGAATACCGGCGAATACGAACACCACGGACTCATCGCGCGCTTCGGAGCCGAGGCGGCCGGCCGCGCGCTCCGGGAGAGCCATGAGCAGACCTTCGCCGAATGGATTAACCTCACGATCGAGGAGCAGACGGCCGATCTGGATCTATACTTCTCGGCCCAGAAGGCGGACAGGCGCACGATCATCGAAAGCTGGCTGACAATGACGCCGTATACGGGTTTTGCTCCCGGAGCGACCCGCGAGGTGGAGAGGCAGCTTTATCTTGCTGATCTGGAAGCGATTCTGGAATTACTCAAGAACGAGTACGGCGCTTCCTTGCCTGATCCAGACGCGTAGCGACGCCGGTCACCTGGCCGATAATGTCGACTTCGTCGTTGAGCCGGAACACTTGCGGAATGCAGTCGGAGGCGGGATGCGGCTGCGTAATCAGAGTCTCTTCATTGATAACGCTGCACCAGCAGCAGAGGAAGCCGTCGCGGTGCTCCAGGAAGTAGACCGGCCGGTCGTACTCGCCCTTCCAGCCCGAACTGGCGACTTTGCGGCGTGTCTCGTCGATAATGACCAGCGACCCGGGCATGATCAACGGATACATCGTCCAATCGTCGGTACCCACGTAGCCGTACCGGAAGTTTTTCAGCTCCAGGGAATTCAGCAGCATGAGGGGCAGGCGACCCCAGCGCTGGATCATCCGGCTTAAGAAGGTTGTCCGGCGCACGTCGATCCCCGGATCGAGCGCCAGCGGCACCTGCACTTCGCCATGTCCATTGGCGGAGAAGCCGATCTCGTGAGTCCGCTCCACTTCGATGCAGGCCGCGTCGGTGGTGAGCTGCGACATGTCAACCCCGTACCACTCCATGACTTCCGTCATGTCCAGACGATAGATGGCGCACAGGGAGTAGAGCCGGAAAATCGTCGGGACTACGCCTTTGTTTTCAATGTCGGAGATCCGGCTGATCGCCACGGCGAACTCGTCGTTCCGATGACGCCCCGCGATCTTCATGCTCGCCTCTTCCACATCGCGGACACGAAGGTTCAGCCGCTCGCGGGCGCGCTTCAGTTTCTGACCGGGCTCCTCCATGGTATGATTTTCCGCGACCGACATGCGAATCGGTACAGACCACTCGAGTCTGCTATAGCAGCATGCCGGTAGGCTTTGAATTATAGCCCCCACCCTAATACCGGGGCAAGCGGGCTAAGAGTGTTTTGTTCTGAATTCAGAACAGAATTCTACCTAGGAGTGAATTTTGAAAATCGTAGTCGGAATCTCGGGCGCCAGTGGCTCAATCTATGGTTACCGGCTCCTCGAAAAGCTCCAAATGCGACCGGAAGCCGAAATACACTTGGTCCTGACCCGATCGGCCGAACGGACCGCCTACCTGGAAATGGGACGCAAGGCCTCCGATTTCCGTGTGCTGGCTCACTATTGCTATCCGCTCGAAGACATAG
The DNA here is from genome assembly GCA_046289265.1 of Bryobacteraceae bacterium. Taxonomy (GTDB): domain Bacteria; phylum Acidobacteriota; class Terriglobia; order Bryobacterales; family Bryobacteraceae; genus JBKBWD01. The sequence goes on from JBKBWD010000067.1 coordinate 21,651, forward strand.
GGTGCCGGCTCGCCAGCGGATCCTACCCTACCGACGGGATGGTGATCGCTCCCTGCTCGATTCACACCATGTCCGCCATCGCCCACGGCATCACGGATAACCTGTTGATCCGCGCCGCCGACGTCGCGCTCAAGGAGCGCCGCAAGCTGATCCTCATGGTCCGGGAGACCCCTTTCCACCTCGGGCACCTCCGCACGATGACATCGTTGGCCGAGATGGGCGCCATCATCGCCCCGCCCGTCCCCGGCTTCTATCACAACCCGCGAACGATCGAAGACCTGGTCGACCACAGCGTTGACCGCGTCCTCGACCTTCTGGGACTTCCCGCTCCGGACGCCCGCCGCTGGGACCCGAGCTGAGGCGGACACGGCGTCGTCCGGCACGCTACAATCCTGGATGTGCCACCACGCAGGGAGAGGGTCGCGTTTCAGGGCGAGCGCGGCGCCTTCAGCCAGGAAGCCGCCCGCCAACTGCTCGGAGAGAACATCGAGGTGGTTCCCTGCCCTCGCTTTGACGAGGTCTTCCGCAATCTCAGCGAAAAGAAGGTGGACGCCGCCGTCATTCCGATTGAGAACACCCTGCACGGCTCCGTTCATGAGAACTACGACCATCTGCTGCAATATGAGATGCAGATTGTCGGAGAAACTTTCGTCAGAATCGTGCACAATCTGATCGCCCCTCCGGGCGTGACGTTCCGGAAGGTGCGGCGGGTCTATTCCCATCCGGTGGCGCTGAATCAGTGCCTGAAATTCTTCGCCTCGCACCCGGAGATCGAAAAGGTTCCGTTTTACGACACGGCCGGCAGCGTCAAGATGGTGGTGGAACAGAACCTTCCGGACGCCGCCGCCATCGCTTCGGCGGTCGCCGCCGACATTTACGGGGCGAAAATTTTGAAAAAGTCGATCGAGGATGATCGCCAGAACTTCACCAGATTCTTCTTGCTTCGCCCGCCCGGGCCGTCGTCGGCCCGCCTGGCGCCGGGCGGGAAAAAGGGCCGGAAAACCTCGCTCGTCTTTACGACAAAGAACCAGCCCGGCTCGCTGTTTCGCAGCCTGAGCGCCTTCGCGTTGCGCGACCTGAACCTGACCAAAATCGAATCCCGCCCGCTGCGCGGCAAGCCGTGGGAGTATCTCTTTTATTTGGACTTCCTCGGAGACGTCGAGGACCCGCGCAGCCAAAAGGCGCTCGGACACCTGAGCGAACTGGCCGACTTTATCCGTGTCCTCGGCTGCTATCCGCGCGGCGATTGAGGCGGCAAGTTTTCGTCAGGCCGGGCGCTTCGCCACGTTCTCGCCACCCCGGCGCGGTCGCTTCCCCAGTTTTTTCAACGGTTCGCGCATGGCCGCCCAAGTGCCTGCTTTCCCACCGAGATGTTCGATCAAGGAGGAAGCAGATGTTGAATTCATTTGTCTCCGCGCTTTCCGCTCTTCGAGCCAACGGGGCCGCGGTGGACGCGGTAGGCAATAATCTGGCGAACCTGAGCACGGTGGGGTTCAAGAAATCCGTCGTCAATTTCCGCGACGTCGTCGGCGAGGTGATGAGCGGCTCCGGCCTCACGCAGATCGGCTCCGGCGTCGCGCGCCCTTTTACGCCGAAGCAGTTCTCGCAAGGCTCGATCCAGACCACCAACGGCCGGCTGGACGCGGCGATACAGGGGGACGGCTTTTTCATCGTGCGGCAGCTTTCCGCCGGCGCCTCGCCAAGCACCTCGAGCCGGCTCTACACCCGCGCCGGCACGTTCCGGGTCGACGGCTCCGGGCACCTGGTGACGCAGAGCGGCGAGCGGCTCCAGGGATGGTCGCTGAACACGGGAGCGAACCAGATCCTCACTTCGGACCCGATCGGCGACATTGTGGTTCCGATCGGATCGAGCCGCCCGGCGCGTGCGACCACGGCCGTGAGCGTCGACCTCAACCTGGACGGCTCGGCCTCCACCAACTCCGCCTTCGCGGTTCCGGTTGAGATTTTCGATTCGCTCGGAAACTCGCACGTCCTGACAATTCACTACACCAAGACCGCCAACCCGCGAGAGTGGGAGATCTCGGTCTCGCTGCCGGCCACCAGCGGCACCGTCACGTTTACGCCCCAAACAATCACGTTCGACACAATGGGCCGGCTTGAGACCGTGCCGACCGGGCCGCCGGCAGGCTCGCTGGACGGAATCGACATCGACTTCGCGAATCCGGCGGTGAACAACATCACCAACATGACCTACTCGCTCTGGCACCAGGTCCCCGATCCTCCGAGCCCTGGCGCGGCGCGAATCACGCAGTTTTCGCAGCCCTCGGCGGCCTCGGCGATCATGCAGGACGGATCGGCGGCGGCGCAGTTGATCGGCGTAAGCATCGGCGACGGCGGCTCGGTCCTGGCCCAGTACTCCAACGGCAGCCGCATCGAAGTCGCGCGCCTCGCGCTGGCCAGCATTCGGAATCCCGATTCGATGGTGGCGATCGGCAACAACAACTTCACCATCGGCTCGGACACTGCAACACCGACGGTCGGCGAGGCCAATACCGGAGGCCGCGGCGCGATCGTCAGCGGATCGCTAGAGTTCTCCAATACCGACATCGCCGACGAGTTCACCAAGCTGATCATTTACCAGCGCGGGTATCAGGCGAACGCCCGAGTCATCACGACGACCGATGAAATCAGCCAGGAAACGATCAATCTGAAGCGGTAATTCTCCCGTAGAATGGAGGAAATGCTCCTCCGTGGAAAAGCAAGCGCCGCGGCGTTGCTGGCCATCGTTCTGGCATCCGCGTGCCTGGGCTGCGGCCGCGCCCCGTCGAGGGCGTCATTCACCCTGGAATCGGCGCCGCCGGAGATCCCGGCCGACGGCTTCTCGCTGGCGATCGTGGCGCTCCGGGCGGGCCGCACGATTCCGCCGGATGGCATCACGGCGCGCGTGCTGGGGCCGGCGCGCTCGGCGGCGATCAGCTCTATCCTCGTTGAGGGCGCCAAGGCCGAGGTCCGGGTTCGGGCGGGCGTGCTTCCCGGCGATGCGCGCATCGAAATCCGGACCGGCGGGTTCGAGCCGTACGTTCACACCCTCCGGCTCCTGCCGGATTACACCGACCGCGACCGCGACGGAATGCCGGACTACCTCGTCCTTGACGACGAAGCGGACCGCCGCGCCTTCCTCGGCTGGTTCACGTTCCTGGCGGAGGCCCAGTACATCCAGGGCGCCGACCGGCGCCCGCGCGAGATTGCCGACTGCTCGGCGCTCCTGCGTTTCGCCTATCGTGAAGCGCTTCGCGAGCACGGCAGCGAATGGGCCAACGAGCTACGCCTGCCCTCCGCGCCGCCGCTTCCCTCGGTCAGAAAATATCAGTACCCTTACACGCCCCTCGGCGCGTCCCTTTTCCGCGTGCAGCCAGGACCATACCAGCCCTCCGACATCGACAGCGGCGCCTTCGCGCAGTTTGCGGACGCCGAGACTCTGATGCGCCGCAATAGCTGGTTCGTGTCACGAATCCTCGATCACGCCCAGCCGGGCGATCTCCTGTTCTTCCGGCAGGTCGAGCAGCGGCTGCCGTTTCATGCCATGATCTATCTCGGGCCGAGCCATTTCGAACCGCCGCATGCCGGGGAACGGTACGTCGTTTACCACACCGGCCCCTCCGGGGCGGACCCTGGAGAGATGCGCCACCTCACCGTCGGCGAGCTGCTCGCTCATCCGCTTCCGCAATGGCGTCCTCTGCCGGGCAACGGCAACTTTCTGGGCGTCTATCGCTGGAACATATTAAAGGACGCCACGTAGAAAATGCGAAGACTCCGTGTTCTGCTGGCCGCGCTGGCCTGCCTATTGGCCGTCCCCGTGCCGGGACAGGAGGATGAGGCGGCCAGTCCGGTCTACTTCTCGCTCAGTTCGAACCGGACCTTTGCGCCGGGCGAGGCTCCGACCGTGCAACTGTGGTCGCAGAACGTGGACTCGCTACAGTTCCGCGTCTACCGGATCAACGATCCGGTCCGCTTCTTCCAGTCGCTCGAAGACGAACACCGCTTTGGCGGCGAGACGCTGCCTCCGACCCCCGCCGGCGAGCCGGCGCCCCTCGAGCGTTTCTCCCGCTGGAAGCGCGACTGGCGGCGCTGGGCGCGCAACATGGTCCGGGCGCAGTTCTCGCAGGATTCGCGCGCGACGATCCGGGCATCCCTCGCGGCCCGGGAACAGACTCCCGCAAACGGCGCGGTCAAGACTCAGAGCTACGCGAACGTTCCGGTTCTGAATCCCGAGCAGGTCGCCGCGGTCTGGCAGCAGCGCGTTTCGCGCGCCAACTATTGGGACTCCCAGACCGTCAACGTCGATGTGAAGCACAAGGGCGTTTACCTGGTCGAGGCGACCGACGGCACACTCCGGGCCTACACGATTGTCATCGTCTCGGAGCTGGCCGTCATCAGCAAGGGCGCGCCGGGCCGCCTGGTCGCCCAGGTGGTCGATCGGAGAACCGGAGCACCGGTGCCGGATTGCGGCGTTCTGGTCTGGGCGAAAAGGAAGGAACTGGCGCGCCTCACGTCGAAACCCGATGGGACGGTCGAAGCCGACCTTCGCGGCCAGGACCCCGAAAGCATCCTCGTCATGGCGCGCAACGGGAACGACTTTACTGTCGACTCGATGTACGGCTACAGCCTCGCGAGCAACCCCGAGCGCTTCTGGACCGGCTACATCTACACCGATCGCCCCGTCTACCGGCCCGGCCACACCCTCCATGTGCGCGGCATCCTTCGGACCCAGGCCGGCGGCGGCTACAGCATCCCGGACGTGCGGAATGTCGAGGCCGAGATTCAGGACTCCGACGGCAAGCCCGTCTTCCGCAAGCGCCTCCCAGTCTCGAGCGTCGGGACAGTCCACACCGAATTCAGCCTGCCGGAATCCGCGGCACTCGGCTACTACCACGTCGAGATGCGGTCTGGCGCCGCGCGCGTCTCCGGCGGCTTCCACGTCGAGGAGTACCGCAAACCCGAGTATGAAGTGAAGGTGACACCCGAGGTGCGGCGCGTCGTGCAAGGGAAGCCGGTTCGGGCAACCATCGAGGCGCGCTACTACTTCGGCGAGCCGGTCGCCGGAGCGAACGTGACGTATGCGGTTCACCGGTCGCGCTACTGGCACCCCCTGAGCTACGACGACGATCCGGACTTCGATGACGAAGATGGTGGGAGCTACTACGGCAGCGAGCAGATCCATCAGGACTCCGGTACGCTCGATGCCCAGGGGCGTCTCGTCATAGAATTTCCAAACGAATTGGGGCCGCACGATCTGCGCTACCGGATTGAGGCCCGCGTGACGGACCAGGCGAACCGGGAGATCTCCGGTTCCGGCTACCTGGCCGCCACGTTCGGGAGCTTTCTACTTCGCGCGACTCCCGCGCAGTACGTCTGGCAGCCGGGCGACCGCGCCGTCCTGAACGTGCAGGCGCGCGATTACGATGGCAACGCCATACAGACGCTGTTCCGGTTCGAAATGCGCCTGTGGCAATGGAACAGCGGGCGGGGGCGGGTGGTCCACAGCGGCGAGGGATCGACCGATGCTGGCGGACAGGCACGCATCGAAATCCCGGTCAAGGCGGCCGGCTCCTACCAGGTCGAACTGCGCGCCGAAGCGCCCGAGGGCCGCGAGATCGAATCGACGACGCATCTCTGGGTAGCGGGCGACAGCGGCGCTTGGGGCGGCGAGCGCATCCAGATCGTCCCGGACAAGCGCTCCTACGCTCCCGGAGAGACGGCGCACGTTCTGGTCGTGACCGGCGTCCCCGATGCCCATCTTCTGGTGACCACCGAAGGGAAGGACCTCTTCACGCGCCGCGTGATCCGGACGTCGGGAGCCTCGACCACCATCGACGTTCCGATCCGGTCCGACTACGCGCCGAACTTTTTCCTGAACGTCGTCTTCCTGCGCGACGGCCAACTTTACCAGGGCGTGAAGAACATCAAGGTTCCACCGGTCGAGCGCCAGCTTGCCGTGGAGCTCACGTCGTCCAAGCCCGAATACAAGCCCGGAGAGCGCGCAACTTTCCGGATCTCCGCGCTCGACCACCAGGGCCGGCCAGCGGCGGCGGAATTCAGCCTCGGGGTGGTCGATGAGGCGATCTACGCGATCCGGCGCGAGACGGCCCAGGAGATTCTCAATTTCTTCTATGGCCGCGGCTACAACCGCGTCGCCACGAACACCTCGCTGTCTTACTACTTCCAGGGGCAGGCGGGGAAGCGCACAATGCAGCTTGCGAGCCTGCGCCGCCGCAACCTGGCGCAGTTGAAACCGGAGCGGCTGGTTGACCCGGCCATCCGGAAGGCCTTCCCCGATACGGCCTTCTGGATTCCAAATTTGCGGACGGACGGCTCCGGTCATGCGCAAGTGCAGTTGAAATTCCCCGACGCCCTGACAACGTGGCGCGCTACGGCACGCGGGGTCACCGAAGACACCAGGGTTGGGAGCGCCGTGCACCGCGTGGTCGTCCGGAAGAACCTGATCCTGCGGCTGACGACACCTCGCTTCTTTATCGAAGGCGACGAGGTGACCGTTTCGGCGCTGGTCCATAACTATCTGGCCGAGGAGAAGACGGCCCGGGTTTCGCTTGCGGTCGAAGGGATGGAGATGCTCGAAGGTGAGACCCGCGACGTACGGGTACCGAGCAAAGGCGAGGCGCGCGTCGACTTCCGCCTGCGTGCGCTCCCAGGAAACAAGGCGGTTCTGCTCGGCAAGGCCCTCACGAACGAAGAGTCCGACGCGCTGGAGTTGACGCTTCCGGTTCAACCCTATGGCGTAAAGCTCGAAACCGCCAAGGCCGGCTCGATCGGCAGCGGCGCCGACGAGGCCGAAGCGGAAATCCTGTTCCCGGCGAACAGTCCTGAGCATTCTCGCAACCTTGAAATCACGGTCGCGCCTTCGGTGGCGGGCGCGGTCCTTGGGGCGCTCGATTACCTGACGACCTTCCCCTACGGCTGCACCGAGCAGACGATGTCGAGTTTTCTGCCCAACGTCATCGTCTCGCGCGCCGTGCAGGAATTGGGGCTTAAAATGGCGACCGACGAGGCGGCGCTCCAGCGCAAGATACGAGCCGGGCTCGACCGCCTCACCGACTTCCAGCACGAGGACGGCGGCTGGGGCTGGTGGAAGTCCGATGAGAGCCACGCCTTCATGACCGCTTATGTCGTCGCGGGGCTTGCGCAGGCGCGCGATGCCGGCGTGCGGATCAACGCGTGGAATCTGGAGCGCGCGGCGAACTGGCTCCGGGCGGAGTTTGACCGCCATCGCAGCGCATCCCCCGACCTGCGCGCCTACATGGGTTATGCGATGGCGCAGGCAGGCTCGCCGGACCGCGCGGTGCTCGACACTCTCTACAACCAGCGCGCTTCGATGACCTCCTACGGGCTGGCCCTGCTCGGGCTGGCGCTGGCGGAGGCGAACGACGCGCGCGCGTCAGACATCGCGAGCGAGTTGGAGCGCACGGCCAAGTCCGACGAGCGCGAGGTACACTGGCCGGTCGATCGCGACGGCCTGATGGACTTCTACGCCGACACGACGCCGGAGGCCACCGCCTACGTGATGAAGCTGCTGGCGCGGACACGGCCGAAATCGCCGCTTCTGCCGAAGGCAGCCTCGTGGCTCGTAAATCATCGCAGCGGCGGTTACTACTGGAACACCACCAAGCAGACCGCGATGGTGATCTATGGGATCACCGACTTTCTCAAACTCAGCGGCGAGTTGAAGCCGGACTATACCGTAAGCGTCGAAGTGAACGGCCGCCAGGTCTTCTCGAAGCGGTTCACCGGGGCCGACGCGCTGGCTCCCACTCCGCCTGTGATCCGCGTCCCGGGGGCGCAGCTTACCGGAGCCAACCGGGTCCGGGTGGTTCGGAACGGCGAAGGGCGCCTCTACTGGTCGGCGCGCGGCGAGTACTTCTCGACCGAGGATCGCATCGCCCGGACCGGCGACCTCACACTGAACATCGCGCGCGAGTATTATAAGCTCGATCCGGTGCGATCCGGCGGTCGTATCACCTACGCGATGCGCCCGCTGGAGGGTCAGCCCGCGCGTGGCGACCTTGTCGCGGTGCGCCTGACGGTGAACGCGCCCGGAACGCGCTA
>JBKBWD010000068.1:0-28450 GCA_046289265.1 Bryobacteraceae bacterium
CTGGCGCTGGGGTGAACATGCCTCAGTATAGAGCAGGTGCCGCCCTATGTAAATCATTATGTGAGACAGGACACTAGATCATATCGAGCTTCGGCCCCGCGCGGGTAACACATCGGGGAGAGCCCGTCGTAGTAGACTGGGAGCTCACCGATGTTTCCGCAGTCCAAGCAGTACCCCTCGGCCGCACACCCCAGCGGCGAGTTCGTCAACCCTTTGCTTCCCTCTGGTGCCGATCCGTGGAGCATCCGGCGGGACGGTTGGTATTATTACACGCACACAACGTACGATGACCTGACGATCTGGAGGACGCGATGCCTGGCGAGTCTTGCGACCGCCGAATCGAAGGTCGTCTGGACGCCGCCCGCCGGAACAGCGTATTCGCGCGGCCTCTGGGCTCCCGAGCTCCACTTTCTCGACGGCGCATGGTATCTCTACTTCGCCGCCGATGACGGCCGCAATCGCAATCATCGCCTTTACGTACTCGAGAACAGATGCTCCGATCCGCTTCACGGCACGTGGACGTTACTCGGGCAGCTCCGAACGCCGGAGGACAAATGGAGCATCGATGCTTCGGTCTTTGAATTTAAGGGCGTGCGCTACCTGCTCTGGTCGGGATGGGAAGGCGATGAGAACGGCCGGCAGGATATCTACGTTTGCCGGCTCGCGAATCCATGGCTGGCCGAGGGGCCGCGCATTCGTATTTCGCAGCCGGAGCACGACTGGGAGAGGGTGGGAGAGATCCGCAATCCCGGTCCGGACGACAAACCGCACGTCGCTGTCAACGAAGGACCGCAGGCCCTGATCCACAACGGGCGTGTCTTCGTCATCTACTCGGCCAGCGGCTGCTGGACCGACGCATATACGCTTGGGATGCTCTACGCGGACGCATCGAGCGATCTGCTCGATCCCGATTCCTGGCACAAGCACCCTGAGCCCGTCTTCACAGCCACCGGCGAGCCAGGCTCAGGCGTCTACGCCGCGGGCCACTGCTCATTCTTCCAGTCGCCCGACGGAGGCGAGGATTGGATTCTCTATCACGCCAACCCCGAGCCCGGCCTTGGCTGCGGCCGCCGCCGCTCCCCGCGAATGCAGCGCTTCACGTGGACGCCACAGGGCTTTCCCGACTTCGGCCGTCCCGTGCATGCCGGAGTCGCACTGCGCGCTCCGCGAACCGCCGCAGCCGCCCATTCCGCCGGCGACTAAGGTATGCTTGCCTGCATGAGCCGCGGACTTACTCGCAGGAAGTACCTGGGCGCGACGGCATCCTTTCCCGCTGCCGGGCTGCTTGGCGCCCAACCGGTCAAGGCAGCCACGGCCGAAGACCTCCTTAGGGATCTCGGCGTCCGGCCAATCATCAACGGAGCTGGAGCCTACACGTTTACCACGGGGACCTTGTTGCGTCCCGAAGCGGTGGCCGCTATCCAGGCGCTGTCGACGAAATATGTGCGTCTGGATGAACTGCACGATGCGGTCGGTGTGCGGATCGCAAAGCTTCTGGGCGCCGAAGCCGCCATGGTGACCAGCGGCGCAGCCGCCGCCCTGACCATTGGAACGGCGGCGATCCTCACCGGCACTGATCCCGACAGAATTCACCGCATCCCCGATCTGCGAGGCATGAAAACCGAGGTAATCGTCCAGAAGCGCCATCGCTTTCCCTACGACCACATGGTGCGCAACTGCGGCGTGCGGCTCGTGGAAGTGGAGACGCGCGAGGAACTCGTGCGCGCCATCGGACCTGAAACGGCGATGCTGCTGTTTCTGAACAAGGCCGATCTGGCCGGACAGATCAAAATGAAGGAATTCATCGAGATCGGACGCGCGCGCAAGATTCCCACATTCAACGACTGCGCCGCCGATGTGCCGCCGGTCGAGCATCTCCTCGATCCGATTCGCCTTGGCTTCGACCTCGTCTGTGTTTCCGGAGGCAAGGGAATTCGAGGGCCGCAGTCCGCCGGTATCCTCGCTGGCCGCGCCGACCTGATCGCCGCGGCACGCCTCAACACCGCCCCGCACAGCGACACAATCGGCCGGAGCTGCAAGGTAAGTAAGGAGGAGATGGTCGGGATGCTGGTGGCGCTCGAGGCCTTTCTGCGCGAAGACCAGGCAGCGGTCTATCGCGAGTGGGAAGGCCGTGTCCGGACGATGCAGCGCATCCTTGCAGAAGTAAGTGGCGTGCGATGCACGCCGTTTACACCTCGCATCGCGAACCAGACACCGCATCTCCGGGTCGAGTGGGATTCGGAAAAGTCCGGGCTGGACAACCGACGCGCAATGCAACTGCTGCGCGAGGGTTCCCCGTCGATTGAACTCGTACCCTCTCCCCGCGCCGGGCTGGAGATCGCAACCGCAATGCTGCAGCCCGGCGAAGCCGAAACCGTGGCCAGACGAATCGTGGAAATCCTGACCAGGCGAGCCTGAACGCGAGCACAGAATTTCGGCCCTGGATTTTTGTGAAACACACCCCGTCCGGATAACATCCCTCGACCAGGGCCCTGCATTGTAGCTTCGAATATTTCGAAGCTTTTTCCTCAAAGACGCACAGGCGATCGCGACACGCAAGAGCAATCAGACACCGTCACGGGTGCGCAGCCCTGCCGTGCCACAACCGCCATACGCGCTGAGCAAATATCGATGCCGGTGAATGCGGCGGCTCACGTCGTCTCCGCATGTAAGGTACTGGTCCGAATGTCGTAAACGGAGGGTTCTGTGTATTATTGGAAACCGGCCACACTGGTGGTCCTTGCGCTGGTCTTTCCCTATATCGCGGCGACACAGATCGGAGTCGAGAAGGCGATCCCGAGACATTTGAAAGACGGAGAGGAATTCGAGATTCCCCTCGCACGCCTGATTAAACACGGCGAGGATCTGTTCCGTGCCGCGTGGACGATACAGGACGGCGGCGGACGGCCGCTGACGAAAGGCAACGGCCAGCCGCTGTTCAATCCGGCGGCGCCGCTGCTGTTTCCCCGCAACTTCAACCGCATCTCGGCTCCCGATGCGAACTCCTGTTTTGGATGTCACAATCTACCGTTTGTGGGCGGCGGCGGCGATATCGTCACGAACGTCTTCGTCCTCGCCCAACGCTTCGATTTCGTGACGTTCGACCCGGCCGATCCTGCCGCGACAAGCGGATCGCGCGACGAGCACGGACGGCCCGTCACTCTGCAAACCGTCGCGAACGAACGGGCGACGCTCGGGATGTTCGGATCCGGCTTCATAGAAATGCTGGCCCGCCAGATGACGGCCGACCTGCAGGAGATCCGCGACTCCACGCAACCCGGAGGCATGAAGGCGCTCGTGACTAAGGGGGTCTCCTTCGGCATCCTCGCGCGATTCAGTGACGGCAGTTGGGACGTCAGCCGGGTTGAAGGAATCCCGAACAGCAGCCTGCAGACCAACGGAGCGAACTCGCCGCCCAGCCTGATTATTCGTCCGTTCCACCAGGCCGGACGCGTCATCTCCATCCGCGAGTTCAGCAATAACGCCTTCAACCATCACCACGGAATTCAACCCACCGAGCGCTTCGGTATCGGGACAGACCCGGACGGGGACGGCGTGGTGGATGAAATGACACGGGCGGACGTCACCGCCGTGAGCGTCTTCCAGGCCACGCTGGCAGTCCCCGGCCGCGTGATCCCTCGCGATCCACGCATCGAGACTCCAATCCGTGTCGGGGAGGCGCGGTTCGGCCAGATCGGCTGCGCCGAATGTCACAGGCCAACCCTGCCGCTCATCGGTGGCGGTTGGATCTACACGGAGCCGAATCCCTTCAATCCTCCCGGAAACCTGCGGCCCGGCGAGGCGCCCACGCTCCGCGTCGATCTAACCAGCGACGAACTGCCGCAACCCCGCCTGAAGCCCGACAAGTACGGCGTCGTGCACGTGCCGGCCTTCACCGATCTCAAGCTTCACGACATTGGTTCCGGCCACGAGCCGCTCGATATGCACCACCCGGAGGGCACCGAAGGCTTCTTCCACGGCAATCGGCGCTTCCTGACGAAGAAGCTCTGGGGCGCCGCAAACGAGCCGCCATTCTTTCACCACGGCAGGTTCGTGACCTTGCGCGAGGCCGTCCTCGCCCATGCCGGCGAAGCGCTCGCTGCGAAGACCGCATTCACCGAGCTTTCCCCCTTCGAGCAGGACTCGATTATCGAATTCCTGAAGACGCTCCAGGTGCTGCCGCCGGGGGCGAAGTCGCTCATTGTGGACAGGCGCGGGAACCCGCGCGACGACTGGGGCCGGTAGCGGGCAGGCCGCCCGATCTAAGCCACGGGCGGCTTGACCAGGATCTCCCGGATGACCTCACCCTCTACATCGGTGAGCCGGAAGTCCCGCCCGCTGTAGTGATAGGTCAGGCGCGTGTGGTCGAGTCCGAGCAGGTGCAGCAGCGTGGCATTTAGATCGTGCGGGTGCACAGGTTTGTCCACGGCGTGATAGCCGAAGTCGTCGGTTGCGCCGTGGACCGTGCCCCCGCGGATGCCTCCGCCCGCCAAAGCGATGCTGTAGCCGAGCGAGTTGTGATCGCGGCCGAAGTGAAGCTTCGTCGTGGAGCCGTTCTCGACCGCAGGTGTGCGCCCGAACTCCGTGCCGAACACCACCAGCGTGTCGTCCAGCATGCCGCGGCTCTTGAGGTCCTCCACCAGTGAGGCGACCGCCGGATCGGTGCGGGCCGCCAGGCGTTTGTGGCTGAGGATGTCCTCGTGGCTGTCCCATGGCTGCGAGTTTCCGTAGTAAATCTGCACCATCCGCACGCCACGCTCCAGGAGCCGCCTTGCCAGCAGGCAACTGCGGCCTATCTCGGTATCGCCGTAGCGGGCAAGCGTGTCGGGCCTTTCCAGCCGGATGTCGAACGCCTCCGGCGCCTCGGTCTGCATTCGGAAGGCCGTCTCCATCGCTTCGATGGAGGCCTCCAGTTGCGAATCGCCTTCCCGTTCGGCCAGGTGTTTCCGGTTCAGCTCCGCCAGCAGGTTCAGTTGCCGGCGCTGCGACGCCGCCGGAGCCTGCGGCCGGATGTTCCGGATCAGCTTGTAGGGATCGGTCTCGGTGTTCTTTAGAAACGTTCCCTGGAAGACGGCGGGCAGAAATGCCGAAGACCACAGCGGCGAGCCGACCACCGGCATGCCGGGACAGAGCACGACGAAGCCCGGCAGATTGCGGTTCTCCGACCCGAGTCCGTACATCAGCCAACTGCCGAGACTGGGGCGTCCCGGCTGAATCGCGCCCGTGTTGAACATGAACAGCGACGGCTCGTGGTTCGGGACTTCCGTGTGCATCGACCGGATGACGCAGAACTCGTCGATCAGACTGCCAATGCGCGGGAAAATCTCCGAAACTTCGATGCCGCTCTGCCCGCACTTGCGGAAGGCGAACGGCGAGGCGAAGAGATTTCCCGTCGAGCGCTCGGTTTTCGGCGTGCCGCCCGGCATCGGCTGGCCGTTGTACTTCACCAGCATCGGCTTCGGATCAAACGTGTCGACGTGCGACATGCCGCCGTTCATCACCAGGTAAACGATGCGCCGCGCGCGTGCGGGAAAGTGGCCGGGTTTCGGCCGCATCGGATCCGCCTCCCCGGCGAGCATTCGTGCCAGTCCCACGATACCGAAGCCGCCGGCCATGCGCGCCAGCGCCTCGCGCCTGGTCCAACGGGGATGGATCGTTGCCGGGACAGCGGGGTGTCGTTCAGTCGACATAGGAGAACTCGTTTGAACTGAGCAGTACCTGCATGTATTGCGTCCAGCGATCCGGCTCGGCTTCGGAGCTGGCCAGGAACTCGCGGCCGAGTTCGATTTCACGTTCGTCGGGCGCACGCTGGAACAACTGCCGGTAGGCAGCCCGAACGCCGGGCTCCGGGTTTCCTTCGACCGCGAGCTTCGCGGCCAGCGCGTTCGCCTGCCGCACCACGATTTCCGAATTCAGGAAGAACAGCTTTTGCAGCGGAACATTCGTCACGGCACGCTGCTCGCACGTGACGGAAGCCGATGGGAGATCGAACAGCGAAAGCGTCTCATCCTGCTGGAAGCGGCCGAGCCTGGCGTAGATAGTGCGCCTCCGGAATTCGGGTTCGAGCGGCTGCGATTCGCCGCCCACGCTGCGGTCGAGTTCTCCCGAAACCGCCAGCAGCGAGTCGCGCAGCAGCTCCGCTTCCAGACGCCGCCGGCTCTGCCGCCAATGGTAGCGGTTTTCCGCATCGATTCGCAGATTCTCGGGACTGTTCGACGAACTTCTCTGATAAGCCTCGGAGAGAACAACTTCGCGAATCACACCCTTCATCGAGTAGCCGCTCTCGACGAAACGATGCGCGAGAAACTCGAGCACCTCGGGAAGCGCCGGCCGGTCCCCGACCAGGCCGAAGTTCGAGGGCGTTCTCACCAGTCCCTGGCCGAACAGGGCCAGCCAGATCCGGTTAACGGCGACACGCGCCGCCAGAGGATGCGCCGCCACGGTCCTGGCGAGTTCCAACCGCCCGCTGCCTTCGTTGAAGTAGATCGGCTTGCCGCCGGAGAGCGCCAGAGGGAAGCGCCGCGGAACCACCTCGCCCAGCTGCTCCGGATTTCCTCGAATATTCAGATTCAGATCCCACGGCTCGAACTCCCCCATACCGTGCAGGTAGGGATACTGAGGCGGCAGGGCCTTCTTCAACTCCTCAGCGCGCGACTTGAGGTGCTCATACCTGGGTCTCTCGTTTTCATCCAGCAGCTCAGCGGTCAGTTCGCCATTGAATTTCAGGGGAGCGGATGACTCACCGAAAACCCGGTTCCAGGCGACGTAGCGGTCGCGTGCGAGCGACTTGGACGGAATATAGGCGCCGGGATTAAAATCTTCATCCGAGCGGTAGCCGCCCGGCAGAATGATCGTGCGGCGTGGCTTCTCTTCTTGCTTCTTGGCCTCCTCGATCAGCGCGCGGTTCTCTTCGTCGATGCTCTTCTTTTCGACCGCGATCTCAAGGATCAGGTTCTGAAAGGCTTCGGCCTCCGCAGGACTCCGCTGCCCGGCGAACCAGCGGTCCAGATAGGGGTGGAACTCCTCCGGCTTAGCGAGGTAGTCTTTCCATCGCTGGAGCACCTTCGGGTGCAGTCCGGTCGCGTCCACACCGTTCGCCGCCAGCATATAGGCGGCAATCCGGCGAGCGAAGTGCTCCGCAAGCACGCCCGCCTGCTCGTCGAGATACCTTTTCAGCGCCTTCTCCGCCTCATCGACTTCCTTTTTCCGCGCATCCCAGGCGGCGGACTCTTCGGCGGGCACCAGCGGATACTCCTTGTAAGCCGAACTCGCGAAGACGCCGGCCATCGCGTAGTAATCGTGCGCGGTGAACGGATCGTACTTGTGATCGTGGCAGCGCGCGCAAGCCAACGTGACACCGAGCATACCTCGGGAAACCATATCGACCCTGTCATGCCGCTCATCGGCTCGCGACTGCGCGGGCTGCGCGATGCCGTAGTACCAGGGACCGCCGCCCATCAGTCCGGTCGCAGGCAGGAGCGAGGGGTCTCCAAGCAGGTCGCCCGCAAGCTGCGCAATCAGAAACCGGTCATACGGCAGGTCCTCGTTGAAGGCATTGACCACCCATTCGCGATATCGCCAGGCGTTCGCGTACGGCTTCACTTCCGTCCCGGTGAAATCATCCTCGCCGTAACGCGCTACGTCCAGCCAGTGCCGGCCCCATTTTTCGCCGAAGTGAGGAGAAGCGAGCAGCCGGTCTACGAGGCGAGCAAACCAATCCGAACTGTCATCCTGGAAAGCAGCATCGAATTCGTCAGGCGTCGGCGGAAGGCCGACCAGATCGAAGTAGGCGCGGCGAATCAGTGTGCGCTTGTCAGCACGGGCGTTCGGCGTGAGCCCTTTGGAGGCAAACCCCGCTGCGATGAGTGCGTCAATCGTGGCGCCAGGCGCTGGAGCGCGCAACGGGAGAAAGGCCCAGTGCTGGCCTTTTGCTTGACTCCACGGCGCGCCACCATCGATCCACGCTTTCAGGATTTCGATCTCTTCTGGCTTGAGCGCCGAATCGGGAGGCATGGGCTTCACGCCCGGAGCGGTTCGGAGGACGGCTTGAATCAGGCGGCTGCGGGCGGCATCGCCGGGCACCAAGGCGCTCCCGGAGCGTCCGCCCTGCAGGATCGCCTCACGCGAGTCGAGCCGGAGACCGCCCATCGCCGCCTGCGTGTGGCACGCCCAGCAGCGCGCCGTAAGAATTTTTCGAGCCGCCTCCTCGTGCGAAGCCTGCAGCGCGGAGGCCAGAACCAAAGAAAAGACAATCGCGCACCAGCGCATGCACTTCCCCCTGGAAAGGCTATCAGAGCGACAGGCTGCGCACAAGACGGACGCGGCTCAGTCGTAATACTCGAGGCCCAGGTGCGTGATGAGATCCTCGCCGCGCATCCACCGAAGCGTGTTTTTCAGCTTCATCAATTGAATGAAGATGTCATGCTCCGGATAGAGGCCGGGAGCCGTCATCGGCGCTTTGAAGTAGAAGCTCAGCCACTCCTGGATGCCCTTCATCCCGGCGCGCTGCGCCAGGTCGAGGAACAGCACCAGGTCAAGCACCAGCGGCGCCGCCAGAATCGAATCCCGGCACAGGAAATCGATTTTAATCTGCATCGGATATCCGAGCCAGCCGACGATGTCGATGTTGTCCCAGCCCTCTTTCTCGTCGCCGCGCGGGGGATAGTAATTGATACGAACCGCGTGGTAGAGGTCCTTGTAAAGCTGCGGATAGAGGCTCGGCTGGAAGATCTGGTCCAGCACGCTCAGTTTAGTCTCTTCTTTGGTCTTGAACGAACCCGGATCTTCCAGCACT
This sequence comes from Bryobacteraceae bacterium, assembly GCA_046289265.1. Taxonomy (GTDB): domain Bacteria; phylum Acidobacteriota; class Terriglobia; order Bryobacterales; family Bryobacteraceae; genus JBKBWD01. The sequence goes on from JBKBWD010000068.1 coordinate 8,795, forward strand.
TCGCCGTCGCGATTACCCAGGATGTTGGTCGAAAACCAACCGGAGCAACCCAACATGCGCGCCTTCAATCCTGGCGCCAGCAGCGTCTTCATAAACGTCTGGCCAGTCTTGAAGTCCTTGCCGCACACGGGAAGTTCGCGCTCGCGCGCAAGATTCAGAAGCGCAGGGATATCATGGGTCAGATTCGGAGCGCCGTTGGCGAACGGCACGCCGGACTTCAGCGCGGCGTAGGCGTAGACCTGGCTCGGTGCAATCTCGGGGTCGTTTTTCGCAAGCCCTTTCTCGAAGGACTCGATCGTCTGGTGGACCTTGGCCGGCTTGTGGAAGACCTCGGTCGAACCGCACCAGATCATAACCAGCCGATCGACGCCCTTGTCCTTCTTGAACTTGCACATGTCGTCCACCAGAGCCTCGGCCTTTTCGGCCAGCGTCTTGTGGTCCTTCACATTGGGTCCGTCGATCCGCTTGACGTAGCGTTTATCGAAGACCGCCTTCATCGGCTTGATCTTGCGGAGCGTCGGCTTGACCTTCTCCAGAAGTTCTGGTTTGAGAACTTTCGCGTTCACAGCGGCATCGTAGGCATCGTCCTCATAGATGTCCCAACCGCCGAAGACAAGCTGGTTCGGCGAAGCCAGAGGCACGAAGTCCTGTATGCGCGGGACGCGGTTATCCGTGCGCTTGCCCAGCCGGATGGTTCCAAGCTGAGTGAGAGAGCCGATCGGCTCTCCAAGTCCTTTCCTGACGGCTTCTACACCAGCGATGAAAGTGGTGGCGACGGCGCCGAGTCCGGGGATCAGAATGCCAAGTTTGCCCTTGGCGGGCGCGATAGTGCGACTCATAAGCAACTCCAGCGTAGAATCCGAGCGTCGAATGGTCAATGCACGCGTACGGGAATTTCCGTATTTCAGCGGATTGGAGCTGCGCTCTCAACTTTGTAAAATGATTTTGCATGTACCTCACCCGCCATCTGGCCGTTCCGCTTCGCCGCGCGGTGCAGGATGGCGCGCCCGCCCTGGTCCAGGGTCCGCGCCGATCCGGCAAGACGACACTCCTGCGGCACGAGTTCCCCGACCACCTCTACATTGACCTCAACGAGGCGGCCGACCGCGCCGCCGCACGGCGCGATCCCGAAGCCTTTCTCGTACGGCTGCGCCGCCCCGCCATCATCGACGAGGTCCATCGTGCGCCCGAACTGGTGCGATATCTGACCGCTGCGCCCCCGGCCCTGCCGATCGTGTTCGCCAGTTGCCTGCGCCTGTCGGTGTCGATCGAAACATTGGAACTCCACCCGCCCACTCGTGCCGAGCGGCTCCGGCGGCCCGCCATGCCGCTCGAACTGCTGGGGCGCTTCGTTCCGGCGGCGCCAAAGGCGGAGCACGCCGCCACGGCATGTCCGCCGTGGCCGCGGACCCGGGAGTTTTTACACCGCGATGTACCCCTGCTCATCAGCGTCGAAGACGTGGACCGCCTGGAGCACCTGATCGAACTGCTAGAGCGGCGCAGCGGCGAACTGCTGCACCAACAGGCGCTCGCGCGGGAACTCGGCGTGGCGCACCGGACCGTAGTGCGCTGGTTATCCGTGCTCGACGCCTGCTTCCTCACGCTCCGCTTGGAACCGTACGACGCGGCCTTCGGCCGTCGCCTTGTGCGGCGTCCCAAACTGCATGTGCTGGGTTCGAATGCGAGCTTCGAAAGCGAGGTAGTGACCGAGATCTACTGCAATGCCCGGCACGCAGGCCTCAATCCGGTGCTCCGGTACTGGCGCGACTCCAACGGTCTGGAGGTTCCGCTGATCGTCGAGAACGATCCCGGCCTGAACCTGGTTCCCGTAGCGATCGCCCCGGTGCCCAATCCTGCCACAAGGGCGAGGCTTCAACGCTGGATGGAACTGGCCGGTGTGAACGAAGGCGCGATCATCGGACGCGAGCCCGGATTGAGCGAGCATCGGCCTGGACCTCTTCTGCGTTACGCCTTGGCCCAACTCTGAAAACTATGTAGTTTGATCTTTATACACTCGATTGGCATACACTATGGCGCTGGAGCATTGACCGAAGCGGAATGCGACTTTACCCTTGAAGAAGTCTCATCATGCAGAACAAGGTCATCCTGATCACCGGAGGAGCGGGCGGCATCGGCGCCGAAACGGCTGCACGGCTGGCGGCCCAAGGAGCGCGAATTGTCGTTGCGGACCTCGATCCCGACTGCATCCAGCTTAAGGTCGAACAGATCCGGTGCAGCGGCGGACAGGCGCTTGGCGTGGCCTGCGACATCACCGATCCCGAGGCCTGCGACCGCGCCGCGCAGTCGGCCGTGGAAACCTTCGGATGCCTGGACGGCATGGTGAACTGCGCCGGCGTCAGCAAACCCCATGACTCGCTCTCCCTGCCGCCGGCCGACTGGGCCCGGATGATCGATGTGCAACTCAACGGAGCGTTTTACATCGCACAGGCCTGCGCCCGCCGGATGACCGGTCACGGCGGCGGCATCGTCTTCATCACCAGCACGAACGCTGAAGCCGCCTTCCCGCGCCGCGCCGCCTATTGCGCGGCGAAGGCCGGAGTCGCCATGCTCACGAAGGTACTGGCGATCGAATGGGCTCACCTGGGTATCCGGGTGAACGCCGTAGGCCCCGCCTATGTCGCGACCGAAATGACACAGCGGAACATTGCCGCCGGCAACGTGAACGAGACACAGATCAAGGCCCGGATTCCGCTGGGACGGCTCGCCCAACCCCTTGACGTCGCCGAAGCGGTCGCGTTTCTGCTAAGCGATCAGGCAGGCTTCATTACCGGACACTCGCTCTATGTCGATGGGGGCTGGCTCGCCTACGGCTACTTCTAGGCCGCAAGCCGTATCCGGATGTCCCGCGCCTCTCTCATCGTGCTGATCGGCCTTCTGCTGGGCTCGACCACGATTAACTACATCGACCGCCAGGTGCTCTCGGTCCTGGCGCCGCTGCTGCGCGACGAGTTCAAGCTCTCCAACCAGGAGTACGCCTGGATCCTCAACGCATTCATGGCGACTTACGCCATCGCGATGCCGGCGGCCGGGTGGGTGCTCGATCGCCTGGGCGTTGGAAAGGGTCTGACGCTTGCGGTCACGTGGTGGTCGGTTGCAGGCATGGCGACAGCGCTGGCGAGGGGTCCGCTTAGCCTCGCGCTCTGCCGCGCGCTGCTTGCTGCCGGCGAGAGCGGCGCATGGCCTTCGTTCGCGAAAGCGGTCTCCATCTGGGTGCCGGCGCAATGGCGGACGCTGGCGATCGGAGTATGCAATAGCGGATCGAGCCTCGGCGCCATGATCGCGCCTCCGCTGGTCGTCTGGATCACCTACCGCGCGGGCTGGCAGGGCGCATTCATCGTCACGGGAGCGATGGGGCTGATCTGGGTTCTTGCCTTTCAGCTCTTCCGCCGCCTGCATCCGCAGATGCGCACCACCGACCGCGGCCAGGAAATCTCAGACGCGAAGCCGGCCTCCTGGCGGACCTTGCTCCGCCTCCGTCAGACCTGGATCGTCTTCACCTGCCGATTCCTGGCCGATCCCATCTGGTACTTCTACGTGTTCTGGATTCCTGAGTTCCTGACGCGCGAACGCGGGCTGAATCTGACGTCGATGGCGGCTGTCGCCTGGATTCCCTTCCTCGTCTCCGATGTCGCAAATTTCGCCACAGGCTTCCTGGCGCAGCGCCTGGAGCACGCCGGATGGAGCGTCAACCGCACCCGGAAATTTCTCATGATGATCGGGGCGGCAGGCTCGCCGATCGGCATCGCCGCCGTATATACGCGATCGCTCGCCTGGACCATGACCTTCATCTGTATCGCCATCTTTTTCTGGATGATCTGGTCCGTGACGGTGCAGACGTTGCCTGGAGACTACTTCCCGGCGCACGCGGTAGCATCGGTCTACGGCTTCGGGGGGATGGGATCGACGCTCGGTTCGGTGGTGAGCATTTGGCTGGTCGGCCGGACGCTCGATGTGACACAGAGCTATACGCCCGTCTTCACCGGACTCGGGATGCTGATGCCGATCGCCTGCGTTGCCGGTCTGATGCTGATGGGCCGCGTGGAGCGGATCAAGCTGCCAGCCAAGGAGATTGCCTGAATGTCGAAGACACCGGATGTCGTAATTCTCGGCCGTACTGGCTACGACTTGTATTCCGAGGAGCCGCACGTGCCGTTGCCACAGGCGCGCCGATTCTCGCGCTACCTCGGCGGATCGAGCGCGAATATGGCAATCGGCCTCTCCCGTCTCGGCGCGCGGGTCGGCATGATCAGTTGCCTGGGGACGGATGCGCTCAGCCAGTTTCTGATGGATTTCCTTGCGTCGGAAAGAATCGAGACGACGCACGTCCAGCGACGGGAAGGCTATCTCCCGTCGCTGGCGATCACCGAAGTATCGCCGCCGGACCGCTTCCCGCAGGTCTTCTACCGTCACGATCCCGTCGACACCAAGCTGGCGATCACGCCGGATGATCTCGACTATGTCGGTTCCGCCCGGATGTTCATCACCAACGGCACGTCGCTCTGCGCGTCGCCGTCCCGCGAGAGCACCTATCTCGCGCTGGAGCACGCGCGGGCCGCGGGCTGCCGGGTCGTCTTTGATGTCGACTTCCGCGCGATGTCCTGGCCGAGCCCGGTGGAAGCCGGCTTGGCGGTTCGCCTCGCCTTGCCTTTCATCGACGTACTGATCGGCAATCAGCCAGAGTTGATGCTGGTCGCCGGAGTAGACGATCTCGATCGGGCGACCTCCGCCTTGCGCGGCTGCGGCGTGCCGATGCTGGTTTCAAAACTCGGCGACCAGGGCACGCGTGTCTATCGCGGAGACAATTCCGTCTTTCTTCCGCCCTACGCCGCGGAGGTTTGCACGACCATCGGCGCGGGAGACGGTTTCGCCTCGGGTTTCCTTTACGCACTTCTCCAGGACCTCCCCATCGAGGAGTGCCTGCACTACGGCAATGCCGCCGCCGCGATCGTCGTGAGCCGGCTGAGCTGCTCGGAGGCGATGCCGACGCTCGCTGAGGTTCGTGAACTCATCGCTTCCCGTTCCTGAAACTTTGGAGACTTCATATGTTTGCACCTGAACAATTCCTGAATGACGCCGTGATGGAGCGCATCACCAAAATCCGCATCAACGATCCGGAGTACTCCTTCCGCGCCGCGCAAGCCCGCAAGCGCCGGGAGCATCTGATCCCCAACGGCAGGCTGAACATCCTGGCGGCCGATCATCCAGCGCGCCGCGTGACCAAGGTCGGCGATAACCCGCTCGGCATGGCCGACCGGCGCGATTATCTGGCGCGCATTGTTCGCGTGCTGTCGGCAAGCTCGGTCGACGGCCTGATGGCGACGATGGATCTGATCGAGGAACTGCTGATCCTCGAAGGTATGCTTCGCGAAGCCGGCGCCGAGTCGCTGGTGGATGGCAAACTGCTGATCGGCAGCCTCAACCGCGGCGGCCTGGCGGGCGCCTCCTGGGAGTTGGACGATCCCATTACGGGTCCGACGCCGGCAACTTGCGCCGAATGGAAGCTGGACGGCGCCAAGATCCTGCTTCGGATTGCCGATGCGGAACCGCTGTCGCTGAAGACGATGCTCGCCAGCGCGCAGGCGATTACCGAGTGCAACGCGCTGCGCCTTCCGATGTTCCTCGAACCACTGCCGGTTGTAAGGACCGAAGCAGGCTGGACCGTGAAGAAGGACCGCGAGTCGCTGGCGCGCATCGCCGGTGTTGCTTCGGCACTCGGCGATAGCAGCCGCTACCTTTGGCTCAAGCTGCCCTACTGCCCCGGATACGAGACGGTCGCCCGCTCGACAACGCTCCCGATCCTTCTGCTCGGCGGTGAATCGGCGGGCAACCCGGCACCCTTCCTTACGGAACTGCACTCGGCGATGCAGGCAGGGCCGAACGTCCGGGGCGCACTGGTCGGCCGCAACGTACTCTACCCCGGCAGCGAAGACCCACTGGCAATGGCGTGCGCGGTCGGCGGCATTATCCACAACTCGTGGAGCGTCGAGCAGGCAATGTCCGCCATGGCCGAATACCGCGGCAAGAACGTCGATGTGATTTCGAAAGCTGTGGGTAGGTAAGCGAGATGGTGGCCAGGGACGGAATCGAACCGCCGACGCCAGCCTTTTCAGGGCTGCGCTCTACCAGCTGAGCTACCTGGCCGGGAGATTTCAGTGTAGCAAATGAGCGGGCGTTTTTGGGAAGCGCCGCTACACTTTTTGCAGCGCTTCCAGCGCCTCGCCCGTCTGTGCTTCGATCTCGGCGTGCAGGCTGTTGCCGTGGGCGTCCATCGTGACAATCGCGGCGAATCCCTTCACCTTCAGGTGCCACATCGCCTCCGGAATTCCGAATTCCAGCCAGTGTACGCCGAGCACCTTTTCCACCGTCCGGGCGTAGAACTGCGCCGCCCCGCCGATGCCGTTCAGGTAAACCGCGCCGACCTCCTTCAAGCCGGCCAGCGTCCTGGCGCCCATGCCGCCTTTGCCGATGACCGCGCGCACGCCATAACGGCGGAGCACCTCGGCCTGATACGGCTCCTCCCGGCTGCTGGTCGTCGGGCCGGCCGCCTTCACAGTCCACTCGTCGCCCTGTTTGAGCATTACGGGACCGCAATGATACAGCGCCGCGCCGTTCAGATCCACCGGCGGCGGGTTCTTCATCAGGTGCGCGTGAACGGCGTCGCGGCCGGTGTAGAGTTCGCCGTTGAGGATCACCACGTCGCCCACCTTCAGCGCGCGCATCTGCTCCTCGGTGAGCGGCGGTGTGAGGACCACTTCGCGGCCGGAGAGCGGGAAGCCCTCGCCGCGCGCCATCTTCTCGATCTGGCGGGCGGGATCGCGGTAAATCCACTGCGTGATCGCGCCGCTCGAAGCATCGAGCCGCACACCTAGGCGGCGGAACGCCCAGCATTCATAGGCGACCGAGACAAAGAAGCTCGCCGGCAGGCGATTGGCCGCCGTGATCTTGCAGCCGATCAGCGAAGCGTTTCCACCGAAGCCCATCGCGCCGACGCCGATCCGGTTGGCCTCCTCCATGATCTCGCACTCAAGCTGCGCCAACTCCGGAACCGGGTTGATGTCATCGAGCGTCCGGAGGAGCTGATATTTGGCGAGCGAGTAGCCATGCGCGCGATCGCTGCCGATGCAGACGCCAACGGCGCCCGGCGCGCATCCCTGCCCCTGGGCCTGCCACACAGCGTGCAGGATGCACTTGCGCACACCCGCCAGGTTGCGGTCCGCGCGGCCGAGATGATCGAGTTCGCAGGGCAGCGAGTACTGGATGTTCTTGTTTTCGCAGCCACCACCCTTGAGGATGAGCTTCACCTCGATCTCGTCCTCTTCCCACTGCTCGAAGTGGATGACAGGGGTCTCCTCCCCCAGGTTGTTGCCGCTGTTCTTGCCCGTAAGCGAATCGACCGAGTTCGGACGCAGCTTGCCGCGACGGGTCGCCTCGGCCACCGCCTCCTGGATCGCCTTTTTCAGCTTGATCTGATTGACGCCGACCGGCGTGTGGACGATGAAGGTTGGCATGCCGGTGTCCTGACAGATCGGCTGTTCGTCCTCCTGAGCCATGTCGATATTGGCCGCGATGATATTGAGCGCCTGGTGGGACTGGGTCCCTGGCGTCTCACGATCAAACACGTGCGCCATGGCGGCGCGCACATCGGGAGGCAAATTGGTCGAGGTCTGGGTAATCAGATCGAGCAGGCTGCTGGCAAGGAATTCCATGGCGACTCCGAACCCATTATGGTAACGTGATTCGGACCTGCGCGGTGGTGCCGGGCCGGATCGCCGAACTCGGACTGGTGAATTCGACAACGAGCCGGCCTTCGCCAATCTCGCGCACGATCCCCTCGATGATCTCCTCGAACGCCTCGGCAATCGAAAGCGCGGCGGGCTGTCCTTCCTGCACCTCCCGCAACTCGTCGGGCTCCGCTTCAACCACGACTTCGAGCGCGCTGAGATCGACGGCGATCTGAATCAGGTCCTCGATTGAGGCATCCACGGGATCGCCCGCGTCGCCGTACCGTCCGACGACGACGCCGTCAACGGGCGAGCGCACGTCGGCGGCCTGCAAGTCCTTTTCGGCATCCTCCAATTGAAGCTGCTTCTCCTCGAGCATCCGGCGCGCCGCGTCGAGTTCGCGATTGAGCGAGGAGACGCGCTCAACGACATGGCGGGCCAACTCGTCAAGGCTCTCGGATTCGGCCTTGGCCAGTTGGTAATCCTTCTCGGCCTTTTCGAACGTGAGGCGCGGCGTGGCGCCCTCGCGATAGAGCAACTGCTGGCGCTGGTAGATCTTTTCGACCCGCTGGAGTTCGCTGCGCGCGCGGCTGGCGTCGGCGGAGGCTCGCGATTCCTCCAGGCGCGCCGATATCAGCGTCGTCTCGATAACATTGATCCGGTCGCGAATGCGTTCGACCTCCGCCTTGGCGGCGTCGCGCGCTCTCTCAAGCCGCATGCTGCCGATGCGCGCGAGCAGTTGGTTTTCGTAGACCTCCTCCCCAATCTCCACCAGATACTGCTCGATGATTCCCTCGATCACGGCAGGAACGGCTACCACATGCCGGGCGCGAATCATCCCGGTCAAACTCAGGGCGCGTTCGATCGGAGCGGGAGTCAAAACGACGCCGGTCTCAGCGGCGCCGGCCACGGTTTCACGCCGCAACTGCATGAGCGCTCCCGCAAGCACCGCCAGGAGAACCACCGCCACGGCTGCAAGCAGCCAAGTCCCGCGCATATACCCCGATGATACAGTATGGACGATGCCCGGACCTTCCCTCAGACAGCTCACGGCGCTGTTTCTGCGCGTCTCCAACCTGACTTTCGGCGGCGGCGATCCGACGATGGCGGTGATGCAACGTGAGGCCGTTCATCGGCGCGGCTGGATCAGCGCGGACGGCTATGGACTGGCCTTCAGCCTCGCACGTGTCACGCCGGGCACCAATGTCCTGGCGTTTACGGCGGCGATCGGATGGATGCTGCTCGGCGCGCGGGGCGCCGCTGCGTCGGTGGCGGCATCGACCGTTCCTTCCGCCATGATCGCGTTGCTCCTGATGACGCTATACCAGGCCGCGGCAGCGAATCCGGTGGCCGCAAGCGTGATCGCGGCGATTCTCGCGGCCGCGGTCGGGATGATGGCCGCGGCAGCGTGGCTCCTGATGTGGCCTCATCTTGTTCCGAACGTTCGGCTCAGGCCGGGCGCGCTGCTGCACAACCGCCTCCGCACGCTCGCGATCGTGCTCGGGTCGTTCGCACTCCTGGCCTCTACGAGCTTCGCTCCGGTGCAGGTGCTGGGCATGGCCGCGCTTGTGGGATTCTTTTGGCCGGAACAGTGAATCTGCTGCTACTCTACCTGCTGCTATTAAAAGCCACGGCGACCACGTTCAGCGGACTGGGCTCGCTGCCGATCGTCCGCAACGATCTGGTGGTACAGCGGGGCGTGCTGACCGACCGTGAGTTGAATACGGCGGTGGCGGCGGCGCGGACGGCTCCGGGGCCGAACGGCGTCTACGTTGTGAATGTCGGCTACGCGGTGGCGGGCTGGCCGGGCGCGGTGGCCGGATGGCTCGCGATGGTGACGCCGGCGTTCTTCATCATCGCCATCCTGAAGTTCCTGGGGCGCCGGGCCGAGCATCCGCCGATCCGGCGTGTCATCCGCGCGGTGACACTTTCGAGCGCCGGCCTGCTGCTTGCGGCGACCGTGCCGCTGGCGCGCGATGCAATTACGGATCCGCTGCAACTGTTTGTCGCGGCAGCGACTTTCGCTTTGCTGGCCGCCACCGATCTCGATACCATCTGGATGATCGTGGGAGCGGGTGCGGCCGGGTTGGCGCGGGGCCTGGCCGCCGAGTAAACAGGCGCTCTCCCTGCAATCTTGCTATACTTCCCGAGTAAGCCGATGAGCGGAGTATCCGATGTCTGAATATCGGTTAGGCGACGTTATCGACGACCATTGTGTCAAGTGCCGGCGCATTACCAACCACTCGATCGTTTCGCTTGTGAATGAGCAGCCCGCGAAGGTTCGCTGCCGGACCTGCTATTCGGATCATGATTACCGGCACGAGCAGGCGCCCCCGTCAAAGCGAGAATTGAAGAAGCAGGAGCTGTTCAAGGAAGTCCTGTCTTCCATTGACCCCTCGGCTGCCCAGGAAGAGGAGAGTCCGGGCAAGAAGGCGACTTCCAAGCAGAAGTAGGCCTGGTTCGGAGCTCAGGTCCCGTGCACCGGCCACTGTTGATCCCTCGCCCCCTGTTCCCTTAGATTATGCTGGGCATGGAGAACCGGACCGCCAGGCTGGCGCGGCGCATCGTCGATGTGCTGCGGTCGCACGGTAAACAGGCCTACCTGGTCGGCGGCTGCGTGCGCGATCTGCTGCTCGGCGGAACGCCGAAGGACTACGATGTGGCCACAGACGCGCCCCCCGAGGAAGTGCTGCGGCTGTTTCCGAAGGCACAGAAGGTCGGGGCACATTTCGGAGTCGTGCTGGTGCGCGAGGACGACGACGAAGTCGAGATCGCAACCTTTCGCAGTGACCACTCCTACAGCGACGGCCGCCGCCCGGACCGTGTCGAATTCGAAACCGATCCGCGCCAGGACGTGCTGCGGCGCGACTTCACGATTAACGCTCTGCTGCTCGATCCCGAGACCGGCCGTGTGCTGGACTACGTCAACGGCCAGGAGGACCTGCGGCGCGGGGTGATCCGCGCGATCGGGGTTCCGGAGCAGCGCTTCGCCGAGGACCATTTGCGAATGCTGCGCGCGGTGCGGCTTTCGGCCCGGCTGGGCTTCGCCATCGATCCGCCGACGATGGAGGCGATGCGCCGGCAGCACGAGCTGATCCGCAAGGTCTCGCCGGAGCGCGTACGCGACGAGCTGACGCGCATCCTGATCGAGGGCGGCGCAAGGCGCGGCTTTGAGCTGCTCTCGGAATCCGACCTTCTGGTCGGAATCTTACCCGAGGTCGCGGCAATGCGCGGTGTTCAGCAGCCTCCGCAGTACCATCCGGAAGGAGACGTGTGGGTTCACACGCTCATCATGCTGGAGTTGATGGAACGTCCAACAATCACGCTGGCGCTCGGCGTGCTGCTGCACGACGTAGGAAAGCCTCCGACCTTTCGGGTGGCCCCGGACCGGATCCGCTTCGACGGCCACGACGAGGTGGGGGCGAAGATGGCGGCGGGTATTTTGTCCCGGCTGCGGTACTCAAGCGACGAGATCCGGCAGGTCGAGGAGCTCGTGCGGCATCACCTGCGGTTCAAGGATGCCCCGAAGATGCGGGAGAGCACACTGAAGCGCTTCCTGCGGATGCCGCATTTCGGGGAGCACCTCGAGTTGCACAGGTTGGATTGTCTGTCCAGCCACCGGAACCTTTCGAACTATCATTTCGTGAAGCAGAAGATCGAGGAGTTGCCAGAGGAGGCATTGAAGCCGCCGCCTCTTATCACAGGGCGCGACCTGATCGCCGACGGGTTCCGGCCGGGACCGGCATTCGGCGAGGCGCTGCGGTCGGTGGAGGATGCGCAGCTTGAGGGGCGCGTCAAGACGCGCGAGGATGCCATGGCGCTGGTGCGCACGATCCTGAATCCGCAGTCGTAGTTACACCGGCCTGTACGTGAACACCATGTAGATGACCAGCGCCATGATGAAAAACACGATGAACGCCGCTACGAACTCGAGTACGACGGTCCGCCTTTCGTCACTTTCCGGCTCTTCCCGCCTGGTCGTGTGAGGCATTGCAAGGAGCCATCCCCAGGCTCCGCCTCGATTTTGCGCCTCGGGAGTTGCCGTGTCAAGCCCGGCGTGCGGCGTGATCTCCCGGAAGGGCCTCCAATCTTTTTTTTTCTCCGTGAAAGGAATTGGCGCACTCCGCGTTGACAGGTCCCGTCGCTTCCTCGAGGATGAGGGCGCGGGTGTTCAGCCCGCATCGCCGCATTCTGCGAGAGGGAGACGGACGAATGACATGGAGAAAAACACATTGGATCGCCCTGGCACTGTGCACGTACCTGCTCGACTGCTCCGGGTGCGCCCGGAACCCGGAACAGGCCCTGGCAGAGCGTGTTTCGGAACGATTGACGGCCCGAGTCTTCGACTCCGGCTTTGTGCAGGCGCACGACACCTATAACGGAATCTCCGCGGCGAGCGATGGAAAGATCTACTACGTACTCTCCACGGAGTTGCACGACGTAGCGGCCCGCATGTACTCGTTCGATCCCGCCGAGAGTGAAATCCGATTCCTGGGCGACCTGACAGAGGCGTGCGGCGAAAAGGGGATGAAGGCCATCGCACAGGGCAAGAGCCACGTCAACTTCGTCGAGGCGAATGGCAAGCTTTACTTCGCCACCCACCTCGGCTACTACAGCATCATTGATGGCATGGAGAAGCCCGGCAGTCCGCCTCCCGGATTCAAGCCGTATCGCGGCGGACACTTCCTGGCATACGACCTGAAGTCCGGAAAGTTCGACGATCTCGCGCTGGCTCCGCACGGTGAGGGCATCCTGTCGATGACCATGGATACCAAGCGCGGCCGCCTCTATGGGATTACCTGGCCTACCGGCTACTTCCTTCGCTACGATCTCAGCTCGAAGGAGCTGAAAGACCTCGGCCCGGTTTCAATGGACGGCGAAAACGGGCGTGGAGCGAGATACCGCACTCTGTGCCGGTCGCTCACCGTGAATCCAGAAGACGGCTCCGTGTACTTCACCAACGGCGACGGCGACATCCTGCGATACTCCTACGACAGCGACTCCATCAGCGTCGTCGAAGGAGACAATCTCAGGAAGGATTACTTCGGCCTTTACGATCCGACGTCAGCGGGGCACATGGGCTACAACTGGCGACAGACCTTCTGGCATCCGGGGGAAAAGGCGATCTATGGCGTGCACGGCAACTCCGGCTACCTGTTCCGCTTCGATCCGAAGATTCCTCGTGTGGACGTTTTCGAACGGCTGACTTCGCTCCCTTCGAAACGCAGCGGCATGTATGACCAGTTCAGCTACGGCTACCTCGGATTCGCGCTGGGCCCCGATCAGCGGACGATCCACTATCTCACCGGAGGACCCATCTACCACGAAGGGCGGCGGGTGAAAGGGAGGGATTCGACGGCGAAAGGCGAGTCGAAAGGGATGGAGAATCTCCACCTGATCACCTATGACATACCCGCGGCCCGGTACGCGGATCACGGCCCGATCAAGCTTGAGACCGGCGGGGTTCCATACTACGTGAACTCGGTCGCGATCGGGAAGGATGGAACCGTCTATGCGCTGTCGAGAGTGACACAGAACCATCTGACCAGGACGGACCTGATCGCGATACCAAGTCCCCTGGGCCGCTGAGGGAGTCAGAGCTCCGCAGCGAGGGGCATAGGGTCGTCTGGCGTGAGCCGGCGGCTCATCCCCGGCTTCGCCGCCGCACGGAGCAGCCTTTCTCCCAGGATCCGGCGTGCTTCGCTCTCGGCCGCCACCAGCGCGCAGCCGATCGTGGAAATATCCTTCTTCGGCTGCGATCGCCGGATGGCGAGTTCCCTCGATGCGGTGGCAACACACTGACGCCTGACGGTCCGCCCGACCACCTCCAGTAGATCGTCGCCGGCGGCGCGGGCCAGCCTGCCGCAGAGCACGATGAGAGACGGGTTCAGAATCTGGACCGCATTTGCCACGCCCAGACCAAGCGCTTCGTAAGCGCGGCCGAGCACGCCCTGCGCGGTTCGGTCGCCCTGCTGCGCCAGTTCGATCACCTGCTCCACGCTGGCCGGAGTTGCGGGCCTCTGTGTTGAAGGAGGCTGGGCGTCGCGAACCGCCTCGCGGAATTGACGCACAATCGAGCCCGCTCCCGCGAAAGCCTCCACGCATCCACGGTTTCCGCACTTGCACGGAGGACCGTTCGGATCGATGACCGTATGCCCCATCTCGCCGCCGCCGCGGGTCGATCCCCGGTACAGCCGGCCTTCGATGAAGATGCCCATGCCGATACCCGTTCCAGCGAGCACATAGATGGCGTTCGGATGGCACCGGTCCGCTGGAGTAGTGTGGCGCTCGGCAAGCGCCAAGGCGCGGGAGTTGTCGTCGATGCTCGCCTCCATCCGGAATTTTTCCTGAAACTGCCGCCGCAACGGGGCGCCGCTCCAGCCGGGAGCATTCGCCCAGGAGACGCACACGCCGCGGCTGAGGTCCAGGTCGCCAGGATGCCCGATCCCGAGATGGTTGATCTTCTGCCACGAGACGCCCGCGTCGGCGAGGGCCTGGTCGACGGCGGCGCGGCTCGCCTCGATGGCGGGATTCAGGCCTTCGCGTGCATCGCAAGCTACCGCGCCGCGGCCCAAAAGAGTGCCGGAGAAGTCGGTCACCACGGCCCGCACGCGATCGAGGTCGATTTCCACTCCCACCAGGAGCGCCAGCTTCGGGTTGACCTGAAGAAGCTGCGGTTTCCGCCCCGGTGAACTGGCCGCGCCGGCCGTTTCCAGGATGAGACCGTGCTCCAGCAGCACGGCGATCGCCCGTGAGACGGTCGGGAGGCTGACGCTGAACTGTGCGGCGAGGTCGGCGCGGGAGATCTGGGGCTGGTCGTATATGCACCAGAAGACGAGCTCTTCAAACGTAGTACCCTGGCGCATGCGCTTTTTCCCAGCCTCTCGACAGCAGATTGGTCAGAGCAGTCATCTTACACCGAATCTTGCGACGCAGGAAGGGCCAGATAACAGACAGAATCTTTTCACACTGAAAGCAACTGAATGGCGGATCCTTGACTTGCCTCCGCGATTCTCGGCACTATCAAGCTGAACTTACGGGCAAGCCGCTCGATCCGCAGAGCGCCGAGCGCCGAACGAAGGAGTACTTGACATTGACTCGCCGAGGTTTCGTCGCAATGACAACAGGAGCCATGGGACTTAACGCCGCCGTTAATGAACGGCCCGCATTGCTGGGAGGGAAACCGGTTCGCAGCCAGCCCTTTCCCGCATGGCCCAAATTTGACCAGACCGAAGAGAGAGCGCTGACCGCGGTGCTTCGAAGTGGCAAGTGGTTCCGCGGGTCCGGCGCCGAAGTCCAAAGGTTCGAGGACCAGTACGCGAGCATGATGAACGCCAAGCACTGCCTCGCCACGGCGAACGGCACCAGTGCGCTCATCGTTTCGATGCAGGCCCTCGGCGTAGGGCCGGGCAAAGAGGTAATTCTGCCGCCGTACACCTTTGTCGCGTGCGTAAACGCGATTCTGATGCTCCATGCCGTTCCGGTCTTCGTCGACACCGATCCGGAGACGTTCCAGATGGACGCCCGGAAGCTGGAGGCGGCGATTAGCGATCGCACAGCGGCAATCATGCCGGTCCACATGGGGGGCAACACGGCCGATCTGGACAGCATCCTTGCCATCGCCGCCAAGCGAAAGCTGCCGGTCATCGAAGATGCCTGCCAGGCCCACCTGGCGGAGTGGCGCGACCGGAAGGCAGGGACATTGGGAACCACGGGCTGCTTCAGCTTCCAGGCCAGCAAGAACCTGAACTCGGGTGAGGGCGGCGCGATTCTGACAGGCGACGAGTCGCTGCTGGAGCGCTGTTACTCCTTTCACAACAACAGCCGTGGGAAGAAGGTCGACAGCTACAACTTCTCCTACCAGGGCCGTGGCGCGAACTTCCGGATGACCGAGTTTCAGGCGGCGCTCCTATTAGGCCAGATGTCCCGGCTGCAGGAGCAGGCCAGGACGCGAGAGCAGAACGGGAAGTACCTTTCCGAACTGCTCCGGGGAGTCGCCGGCATCCAGCCGGCCCGCGAGTACGACGGGTGCCGGCGCAATGCCTACCACCTCTACATGATGCGCTACCGAAAGGAGCACTTTGCCGGGCTGCCGCGCGCCGTGTTCCTGAAGGCGCTACGGGCGGAGGGCATTCCCGCCTCGGCCGGCTACGTCCCGCTCAACAAGGAGCCGTTCATTAAAAGCGCACTTGCCACGCCCGTATATCAGGTTATGTACAAAGACCGGGTCGCCGGATGGGAAGAGCGGAACCAGTGCCCCGAGAACGACCGGGTCTGCGAAGAGGCTGTCTGGCTCACACAGAACGTGCTGCTGGCTTCGCGCTCGGAGATGGAGCAGATCGCGACCGCCATCCGAAAAATTCATTCGCACGCAGCCCAGCTTGCGCGCATGTGACAGGAGCAGAGACATGTTTCGGAGACACTTTCTGGCCGCGTCTGCCGCGGCCGTCGCATCCCAGTCACGGCTTGGTGCGGCCACCAATGCAGTACAAGTCGGAGTCGTAGGGCTCGGCGGACGAGGCCGTGAACTGCTGGCCGTCCTCGCGGAGGAGCCGGGCTGCCGTGTGACTGCCGTCTGCGACATCGACCAGGCGAGGGCGGAAGAGGCCGCGCAACTGGCCGCCGGAATCCAGCACCGTAAGCTCGAAGCGTACTCGGATATCCGGCGGATGCTGGAGAGCAAGGACGTCGATGCGATCGTGATTGCGACCTGCAACCACTGGCACGCGCTGGCCACGATCTGGGGCTGCCAGGCGGGCAAGGACGTCTACGTGGAAAAACCGGCCAGTCACAACCTGTGGGAAGGCCGGCGCATGATTGACGCAGCACGGAGGTACAACCGCATCGTCCAGGTCGGCATGCAGGGCCGGACGATCGAACACAGGCGCCAGGCGATCGATTTGCTGCACCAGGGCGCAATCGGAAAGGTCTATATGGCGAAGGGGCTGTGCTTCAAGCGGCGGAAGTCGATCGGACGCAAAGGGAACTCGCCCGTCCCTCCCGGCGTGGATTACGATCTGTGGCTCGGCCCGGCCGAGAAGCGTCCCTTCAATCCGAACCGGTTCCATTATAACTGGCACTGGTTCTGGGACACCGGAAACGGCGACATCGGCAACCAGGGTCCGCACCAGATGGATCTTGCCGTGTGGGGACTGGGGAAGAACAGGCTGCCGAAGGCGGTGTTCTCAAGCGGCGCGAAGTTCGCCTACGACGATGATCAGGAGACTCCGAACACGCAGTTGGCGATCTTCGAGTATGAAGACTGCAAGCTGGTCTTCGAGGTGCGCGGGCTGCTCACTCCAGGCGAGGGATCGATCGCATTCGATTCCGGCAATTTCATCGGAAACCTGTTCCTCGGGACCGAGGGCTACATGTGCCTCGACCAGAACGGCTTTCAAGTCTACCTGGGCGACGAGCGGCAACCGGCGCAGCAGATGAATCTGGTCGAGGCGAAACCGGACGATCCGGCGCCGCACCTTCGAAACTTCCTCGACGCGGTGCGCAGCCGCAGATCGAAGAACCTGAACGCCGGCATCGAGGACGGGCACTTGGCCGCAGCCTTGTGCCACCTCGCGAATGTGAGTTACCGGCTCGGACGCAGGCTCGATATCGACCCGGCCGTGGAAAGCGTGGTCGGGGACGAAGAGGCGCAGCGCCTGCTCACACGCCAGTACCGGTCGCCGTTCGTCGTCCCGGAGAAGGTATAGCCCGCCCGATTACCAGTCCAGCAGGGCGGCCACATTGCGCCGGCGAATCTTCTCCTTATCCGCCGGCGCCGCATCGAGCACTTCCACCTTCAGCAGCGCCGGGTCGGGATAGTGAAACGGCATGCCGGTTCCGAGCACAATGCGGTCCGCTCCGAGACTCGAAACCAACTGCCCGAGTTCGTTCGCGATCACTGCCGTGAGGCGGCAGATCTCAATCCAGTAGTTCGCCGGCAGTCCGCTGTCTTTCCTCCCGAAGGGCGAGCGCGCGAAGCCGACGCCGTTCATGATCACAAAACGCGCGTTTGGAAACGCCTTCACAAGGCCCGCGATTTCGGCGAGCGGAACGTCGGGAATGTCGACCAGCCATGTCCGCTGTCTCGGATCCTCCACGCGCACCGGGATCGTGATCAGCATCTTCCGTTCGGAGGCGGCATGGACAAGCTCCATACAGGCCGCATCCGAAAGCTTGTAGTTGTGCCAGCGCGGGTAGAGGCGGAGGCCTTTCATTCCGAACTGCTCGTGGCAGATCTTGAGGTCGTCCTCCCAGCCTGCGTAGGCGGGATTGAGGACCGCCAGCGGTGTCAGTCGATCGCGCCGGCCGCCGATCTGCCCGACAAGCTCCTCGTTGCCGGCCTGCGGATTCCGGTAGGCGATGGCGGAGGCGCTCGAAACGGCCGCGCGCTCGATTCCGGCGCGATCCATCAATTTGAGCAGGGCGGGCGCCGTGTTGTGCCTCAGCCGCCGGAAGGCGAAGTGCTTAAGGTAGGCGTTGACATCGATCATCGGGTCCCCCGCTTCGCCAAAATGGCTTGCATGTTGCCCCCCATAATTCGTACCCTGTCTTCGGGCCGCAGTTCGGCGGCTCGGATCTTGCCCACTCCCGCCGTCATGCTCATATCGCAGCCGAACAGCACACGGCCGGCCCCCGCTACCGCAACGCACATTTCCACGGTCCCTTCGTCGATCACGCTTCCGCTCGTATCCAGATAGACCGAGGGGGCATTGCGCAGCGCCTTGACAGACCACTCCCAGTCGCCGCCGCCGCAGATATGGGCGCAGATGAGCATCGCTTCCGGATACCTCCTGGCGAGTTCGGCGATGTGTCTTCCGCTGCTGATCCGGGGCTGCTCTTCCAGGTAGTAATGCAGGTGGCCGACGTGAGAGAGAATCGGGATCCGCAGTTCAATCGCCAGTTCGACAATCGGATACAGGACCGGTTCCGTAATGAAGTACTCGTTATAGAGCTTGATGCCCATAAAGCACTGGTCCTCGACGGAGCGGCGGATGTTATTGACGGCTTCCCGCGTGTAGCCGGGGTTGACATAGGCATAGCCGAGGACCCGCCCTGGGAAGCGTTTCACCGCTTCGGCCACATGCCGGTTGCACTCGATGAACTCGTCGGCTGTTGACGGGCGGCGGGCCGTAAGCAGCGAGCAGCAGAGTTGATCGATCTCCAATTTGTCGGCGGCCTCTATCAGCTTGCGGTCCAATTCCCTCCAGTTCGGCAGGTGCCGGCCGTGCAGATGCGCATGGCAATCAATTACTTTGGCCTGTTGAGCCGGCCGCGCTTCCGGCGCGAACGTTAGGGTGCCGGCGGCTCCCAGGAAATTTCGCCGCGAGAGAAGGCTCATCGGTCGCTGAGACATGATGGAAGCTATGGTGCAAGCGAAAGCCACCTGTAGTCAACCGTGGCTAACTGCCGTTGTTTTCAAACTGAACGCAATTGCGAAGCGGCGCGGCAGGCGCCCGGAGGACACTCGCGGGCGAGATGGGCCGAACAAGAGCAGTAAGTGCACCCAGATCAGACGAATCTGAGCTTTCGTTCAGGCTGAAAACAAAATCAACCATTCAGGATTGACAACCTTCGTTATATCCCGCAAGCTGACCAAGCCGGGCGCGCTGCCCGGACCATCTTTCTGGAGGGGGGTCGTGGTGAGTGCCCGTTACTTTTCGCTCCTTACAGTTGCCGCCGTGGTGTTCGCGGCGCTTCCGCTTCGCGCACAGGATGCACGCGGTTCAGTCCTTGGCCGCATTACCGATCCCAGCTGCGCCACATTACCTGGCGTAAACGTCCGGATAATTAATGCTGGGACGAATGTGACCGCCGCCGCACGGACGAACGACTCAGGAACCTGAATTATGCACGAAGCCGGGGCTGGCGTTGGGTCGGCTGAAGGCTGAGGCCATTTGGGACCCCTGAGAATCCT
>JBKBWD010000069.1:0-28016 GCA_046289265.1 Bryobacteraceae bacterium
GGTTCGGCAACTGACTCCGGTGGCGGCATGAAAATCTTCGCGGGCAGAAAAGAATCTACGGGTTAGTAGTACAGGAGAAGAAGCACCATTCCTCCCCGTCCATGCGGGGGATTCTCGATCGCCACAACCAGCGACAGAATGATGCTCGAGCCGGCGACGAATAATGTCACCAGGTCGAATGCCTGCAGCAGTACGAGCAGCAGTTGTCGTCGCGTAGATAGGCGAGTCGTCATATACACGTAGTCTTCTCTCGTCTGGTAAATCACTCAGCACGAGGGGATTCAGAAGAGCGTCCAGAACAGCCCGGTGCTGATCGGGATGTTACGGCGTATGTACTGATCCATCCACCGGTTCACGTTTGCTACCCTCGTGCGGGAGACGAAGATGACGTCCTCCGGATGCAGCACGGGATCCTCAACCGGCGCCCGCCCTTTCTGCAGCGCCGTCAGGTCGAAGCTCATCGCGACGGGAGATACCTCTCCGCGCCGCAGCAGCAGAATCTGCTTGGTGTGCGCAGTGGATCGTAACCCGCCCGATTGCGCGATAGCTTGTGAAAGCGTCATCGAACTCGACAACGCAACCAGCCCCGGGCGCTCCACTTCACCATCCACGTAAATCCGCTGCGACGAAAAGTGCCGCACCAGGATGCTGACCTGCGGCTCGGCCAGGTGGGAGCTGTAGATCCTCTCCAGTCGCTCTTTCAAGGAGTGAGAAGGAAGTCCGGCCGCCTCCACTTCATGCACCAGTTGCAGCGATATCCGTCCGTCTGGCCGGACCACAACCCTTTCATTCAGTTCGGGGTTATAGAAAAACTTGATGTCCAGCTCATCGCCGGGCCGGATTAGATAGGCTTCGCGTCTTTGCGCCGGTTCACCGGGCTCCAGGTTCTGACCGTGCGACGCAATCCGATTGTCTGGCTTCGAATTGGAGGATTTCTCAATAGCAGTCTGACCAGAACTCTGAGGAATCATGAGCAAGCCGAGTAATAGCAAGCACGTCATGCGCTGATGCATCGATCTTCTCCTGCGTTCGTTTGCGCATCGTCGTCGGTTCGGGAGCGCGTCCATTTGTGAGTGTATTCACTTCGTTCGATGCACGATAGGTGTTTTACTGTTAGTTACTGTGAGTATAATTGTGTACACAATTGCTGGATATCTTACTGATAACACCCGACGCTCGACAGGTGCTCTGCGGCCACGGCCAACGACGGTGTACAATCGTTTCACCGTGAATCGCTACCTCGCTCTTGTCTGCCTTCTGGGCATGGCGCTCCCGCTCGCCACCGCCGAGCGCGAGTACGATGTTCTCATCGCCAACGCCCGGATCGTCGACGGCGCCGGAGGGCCATGGTACACAGGCGACATCGCCCTGCTCGGCGATGCGATCGCCGCCATAGGCAAGCTGACCGGCGCCAGGGCGCATCGGACGATTGATGCGCACGGACTCGTTGCCGCCCCAGGTTTCATCGACCTGCACACCCACGCCAATAACATCACCGAACAGCCAACCGCCGAGAACTACGTCCGCCAGGGTGTAACCACCCTTACAGTGGGCAACGACGGCAGTTCGCCCCTCCCCGTCAAGCCGTATCTGGACCAGGTGGCCGAGGCGCGGCCCGCGGTCAACTTCGGACTCTTTGTCGGACAGGGGACGATTCGCCAGCGGGTCCTCGGCCTTGAGGACCGGGCGGCCAGCCCGGCCGAAATCGAACGGATGCAGGAGCTCGCGAGGCAGGCCATGCGCGAGGGGGCCTTCGGCCTCTCGACCGGCCTGTTCTACGTCCCCGGCAATTACACGCCCACCGAGGAAGTCATCGCGATCGCCCGCGTCGTCGGAGAAATGGGCGGCATCCACATCTCGCACATGCGCGACGAAGCCGCCGGCGTTCTCGATAGCGTAGAGGAGACGATCCGGATCGGCGAAGAGGGCGGCCTCCCTACCCAGATCACGCACCATAAGATCATCGGAGCCGTGAACTGGGGCCGCAGCAAGGAGACGTTGCGCCTGGTCGAGGAGGCCCGCTCGCGCGGCGTCGATGTCACGATCGACCAGTACCCGTACACCGCTTCCAGCACCGGCACGCAGGCCCTGTTTCCGCAGTGGTCGCTCGAAGGCGGGCGCGAACATTTCCTCAAGCGCCTCGACGACTTCGCGACGCGCGCCCGAATGAAGGCGTCGGTCGTCCGCAACATCCTCGAGAACCGCGGCGGAGGCCATCCGAAGAACGTCGTAATGGCTGCGTGCAGCTTCGACCCCTCGCTCGCCGGCAAGAGCCTCGCCCAGATCACCGACGAGCGCGGCGCCGAGCCCACGCCGGAGAACGCCGCCGAAACCGCCATCGACATCCAGCGCGCCGGCGGCTGCTCGGCCATTTACCACGCCATCGATGAAGATGACGTTGTGCGCATCATGCGCTATCCGTTCACCATGATCGCCTCCGACGGCGGCATCCCCGTCTTCGGCTCCGGCGCGCCCCATCCGCGAAGCTACGGCACGTTCGCGCGCGTCCTCGGACGTTATGTGCGGGAGATGAAGGTGCTGACGCTCGAAGACGCGGTTCGCCGCATGTCGGCGATTCCGGCCGCGCGCATCGGCCTCTCCGACCGAGGCATTCTACGCCCCGGCCTTCGCGCGGACCTCGTACTGTTCGACCCCGAAACCGTAGCCGACACATCCACCTTCGCCGCCCCGCACCAGTATGCAACCGGCGTGCGCCATGTCTTTGTCAACGGAAAACCTGTGCTGCTCGACGGCAAACTGACCGGCGAGCGCCCCGGACGTGTTCTGTATGGACCGGCCCGCGAATAGAATCGAGGAATACGCGGTCCGCGCCGCCGCGAGATTCATACCCGTCGTGAGGAGACACTAAGCTGATGTTGATCGAACAACAGATCGCCGAGCGCCGCGAAAGGGCCCAGAACGCCATCGCGCGAGTCCTCGATCGGCCCGCAGGCGGCGCCTATGGCGACTACAAGATAAAGTCGACGAGCGGGCAGACCTATCGCATCGCTCTTCGCGGCCCGGACCTGTTTGAAAACTACTGCTCATGTCCCGACTTCGCGGCCAACACCCTGGGCACCTGCAAACACATCGAGGCGCTTCTGTTGCGGCTCCGGCGGCGCGGCCGCAAAGACACGGCCCGTTCCGGCTACCGCCGCACTCGCGCCTCCATCTCGCTCCAGTACGGCGAGACCGTCGCCGTGCGCCTGCGCCTCCCGGAAGAACCCTCTCCGGCGCTTCAATCCATCGCCGCGACGTACTTCGACTCGCAGGGCATTCTCCCTCCCGAGCGCTTCCGCCAGTTCCCCGCCATCCTCGACGCGCTGCGCAAGGCCGACGACCAGGCCGTCATCTACAGCGATGTCCTGGAATACCTCGACCGCGAAAACGAACTCGCCGAGGGACTCGAACTCGAGCGCAAGCTGCTCGCGAAGCTCAACCAAGGCCGTGATCCTCTGGCCCGGATTCTAAAGACCACGCTCCTGCCTTATCAGGCACGGGGAGCGATCTTCGCCGCCTGCCGCGGCCGCGCCATCCTCGCCGACGATATGGGCCTCGGCAAGACCATCCAGGCACTGGCGGCCATCGAACTCCTGCGCCAGCGGAAGGGAATCGACAGGGTCCTGGTCATCGCGCCCGCCTCGGTGAAGTACCAGTGGAAGACCGAGATCGAACGCTTTACCAGACGCTCCGCGGAGGTCATCGACGGCCTTCTGCCCCGGCGCAAGGAACTCTACGCCAATCCGGCTTTTTTCAACCTCACCAGCTACGAACTCGTACTCAAGGACCTGCCCCTCATCCAGCAGCTCCGCCCCGATGTGATCGTCCTCGATGAGGCGCAGCGCATCCGGAATTGGACGACGGCGACCGCCCGCACGATCAAGCAGCTCCGGAGCCGCTATGCCATCGTCCTTACAGGCACGCCGCTCGAAAACAAACTCGAGGAGCTCTTCTCGGTCGTCGAATTCGTCGACGGCCGCCGCCTGGGCCCTGCCTTCCGCTTTCTCCACGAACACAGGATTGAGGATGAGAAAGGGCGCTTGGTGGGATACCGCGGCCTGGACCGCATCCACCAACAGCTCGCCCCGGTGCTGCTGCGTCGACGGCGCCAGGAGGTCCTCAAAGAGCTCCCCGCGCGCACCGACCAGATCCTCCGCCTTCCTCTCACGCCCGAGCAGGCCGAGCCGTATGCCGAACAGCGCAACATCCTTTCCAGACTTCTACACAGGTGGGAAAAACAGGGCTGGCTTTCCGAACTCGACCAGCGGCGCGTCCTCTGCTGTATCCAGAACATGCGGATGCTCTGCGATTCCACCTTCCTCTTCGACAAGCAGACACACCACTCTCCGAAACTCCAGGAGTTTCGCGAAATCATCCGCGAGCTCGCTCTGGAAGAGGACCGCAAGGTCGTCGTCTTCAGCGAGTACGAACGCATGACGCACCTGGCCGGCAAGGAACTGCAGAAACTCGGCATCGGTTTCGTATCGCTACACGGAGGCGTCCCATCCCGCCAGCGCGGCGCCCTGATTGCCAAATTCCGGAACGATCCCGCCTGCAAAGTCTTCCTCTCGACCGATGCGGGCGGTGTCGGACTGAATTTACAGACCGCCTCGGCAGTCATCAACTTCGAGCCGCCGTGGAACCCGGCCCGTCTCGAGCAGCGAATCGGCCGCGTCCACCGCCTCGGGCAGTCGCGCCCCGTGCACGTCATCCACATGCTGACCTCCGACAGCATCGAAGAGCGCGTCTGGCAGACGCTCCGCCTGAAGAAATCACTGTTCGCCGGCGTCTTCGACTCGTCCGTTTCCGAGGTGAACTTCGCGAAGCTGGGCCGCAAGTCGATGCTGCAGGAAATCAAAGAGCTCGTTGCGAAAGAACCCGTACCCTCCCAGGCCGCTGCACCTCCTCCAACGCCCGCTCCTGTGCAGCCGCCGAGTGAGCGTCCGGCTGCGCCTGCGGGTGACGTGCAAGCAGCCGCAGCGAGTCTCATCGAAGCCGGCGTGAAGCTCCTGGAATCGCTCGCTTCGGGAGAGGGCGGCGCCCTGTCGAGCCTTCTGACCCGCGACCAGACCACGAACCGTCCGGTCCTCTCGATCCCCCTGCCGGAGTCCGTAAGTCCCGACCGCCTTGCGTCCGCTCTCACCGGGCTCCTGCACACGTTCTCGAAGGCGGCCGCTGCCGGCGCAGGCAAGCGCTGACGACGCTACTTCGTTTTCGCGATCCGGTACAGGTGCGAGGCGGTCCGCAGAATCAGGCTGTCTCGCACGATCGCCGGAGTCGACATCGTCAACTCCTCGTCCAGCAGGTTTCTCCCAAGTAACTTATACTCCGACCCTGCCGCAATCACGTAAGTCACTCCATCTTCGCTCAACGCGAATATCTTGCCGTTGTACGCCCAGGGAGAAGCCGTAAACGCCGCGGCCTCGCGGTCGATCCGCACCTTGCCGTATATCTCCCGTCCGGTCCTTGGATCGTGGCAGGTAAGGAATCCGCGGTCGAACAGCGTGTAGTAATATCCGCGGTAAACCAGTGGCGACGGCATGTACGGGCCGCCCTGCGGAAGGCTCCACGCGACATACTCGTTCGAAGTGGCGCCGCCGGTCAAGGTGATGTCCCCGCTCGCCCCCGGACGGATCGCGAACGCCGGCCGCGTCTGGTCGCCCACATACCCGGAAGAGACGTACAGCAACCCGTCGTGCGAAAACGGCGTCGGAATCACCAGGGACGACATTCCGCCCAGCTCCCAAAGTACCTTCCCGTCGAGATCGTAAGAGCGGATGCGCTTCATCCCCGGCACAACGACCTCCGTGCGCACGGCGTTCTTCCACACATACGGAGTCGCCCAGTTGTGCGTCTCATCGCGCTTCACGCGCCAGATCTGCTGTCCCGTCCGCTTGTCGAGCGCGACCATGAAGGACTCGTCGTAGTTGTCGTTCACCACATAGATCCGGCCTTCGTGGAGCACCGGCGACGCGGCCATCCCCCACCCGTTATGCGTGTCGAACGGCCCCCACTTGCGCGACCACAACACCTTGCCATCCATGTCGAGGCAGAACAGCCCGAGATTTCCGAAGTAGGCATAGACGCGCTCGCCGTCGGTCACCGGAGTCTCGGAAGCGAAGGTATTTTTGACGTGATGCGAGGAGCGCGGCACACCCTCGTGCACCTGCCGCTCCCAAAGGATCTTGCCGGTCTCGAAGTCCACCGCATAGACCATCCAGCGATGCACATCGGCCGGCACGCCGCGTTCGCCGCCGAAGTAGAGCCCCGGAGCAGGCTTCTCTTTCGGCGCCGTACTGAGCACCGACGTGACGAAGATCCGGTCGCCCCAGACAATCGGAGACGACCAGCCATGTCCCGGAATCGCCGTCTTCCAGGCGACGTTCTCCGTGGGCCCCCAGCTCTCCGGAAGGTCACCTCCCTCGACGACGCCGGTCGAATCGGCGCCCCGCAACTGCGGCCAGTGGTCCGCCCCCTCCGAAGCGCCAAGCAGCGCCGCAATGCTCAGAACTCCAAGGATTCGTTTCACGATCACAGCATGACAGAAACAATCGCGCCGCGCGCTACTCAATAAACCCCAGCTCCCGAAGCCCGGCGGCCGGCTGGTCATCCTCGAACACCGGGAAGGCCGCCTTCTGCCGACCATACTCCAGAGCGACGCCGTACGGCGGATCGCCGAAACGGAAGATCTCACGCAGCAGTTCCGAATCGTTCGATGTACCGGCCTTCAGCCCCGTCTCCTCCAGGAACTGCCCGGCGAATTGCGCCTGCGCCGTCGGAATCGAGATCAGCTTTACATCGCTCTGCCAGTTCAGCTTCGCCATCCCCTGCGCCGCCCGGAAACAGTGCGAACACTCGGGGTCGTAGAAATACAGGAACACCCGGCCCTGGTGCAGCGGCACGTCGCGGCCATCCACAACGATCGACTCCGGCGCCTCGATGCCGCTCTGTCGCATCAGCGTCACGCCATAGGAGCCAAACGCAAAAACCGTCACCGCTCCCAGCAGAACGGCCGCACTCCGCAGCCCGGCCGGAGGCCGCGTCCACACCCCGGCCGCCGCGGCCATCGCGAGCATGATTCCGTCGCCAATAAAGAAGCCCGGACCCACCGCGCGCTTGATCCACGGGAAGCAGCTACATTCGGCCCCGCGCAGCTCCGTATAGTTCACCGCGAAGTAAATCAGGAACGCCACCAGCATTCCACCGCAGAGCCAGGCGCCCCATCGGCGAAAGCGCGGAACCAGCAGCATGACCCCTGCGAATGTCTCAGCAATGCCCGCCGAGATCGCAATGGGAAGGCTCAGACTGGCCGGCAAGAGCGCCTGCGTCATCCGGGTCGCCGCGTTCAGAGGGTCCGTCATCTTCCAAACCCCGGCCACCAGAAACAGCAGCCCGACCAGCACGGCCGAGCCGGTTCCGAGCCACGCCTGCCACGGCCGCAACTCGCGAGTGGACGGCACACCGGCGTGTGCCATACTGTGATCCATGATGTCCATTTTAGCCTTCCTCGCAGCCGTTTCGGCGGCCGCGACGGCTTGGGGACAAATGGCGGACCTGGTCATTGAGAACGCCACCATCCACACCTTGAACTCCGCCCGGCCCACGGCCCGCGCCGTGGCGGTTCAGGGAGGCCTCATCGTCGCGGTCGGCGAGGACGTCTCCCAGCACATCGACTCGGCTACAAATCGAATCGACGCCCAGGGCGCGACTCTCGTACCCGGCTTCGTCGACTCCCACGCGCACCTGCGCGGGCTCGGCGCCCAACTGGAAAACCTCGATCTCCGGCATGCCTCGTCCCTCGACGAGATCGCCGCCGTCATCCGCCAGTCCGCCTCCAGCCTGCCCGCCAGCGAATGGATTATCGGACGCAACTGGGACCAGACCCGCTGGGGCGGCGACTTCCCCACCGAGGCCCCGCTCACCGAGGCCGCGCCCGACCACCCGGTCTTCCTCACCCGCGTTGACGGTCACGCCTCCTGGGCCAACCGCAAAGCGCTGGAACTTGCCGGCATCACCGCCGCTACGCCAGACCCGCCCGGCGGCCGCATCATCCGCGATGCGCGAGGCCAGCCCACCGGCATCCTGATCGACCGCGCCCAGGAACTCGTGCGCTCGAAGATGCCACCCCTCACCGACGAGGCCGCCGAGCGCCAGATCGCACGCGCCGCCCGCGAGTGCGCCCGGCTCGGCCTGACGTCCATCCACGACGCCGGCATCACCGAACAGGATCTCGCCGCCTACCGCTCACTGCTGCGCAAAGGCGAATTGCCCGTCCGGGTCTATGCGATGATCGGCGGTGACGGCCCGCTCTGGCGCGAGTTTCTAAAGAAAGGCCCCGAGATCGGCGAAATGCTCACCATCCGCAGCATCAAGCTGATGGCCGACGGCGCCCTTGGCTCGCGAGGCGCCGCGCTGCTCGAACCCTATGCCGACGACCCCGGCAACACCGGACTCCTGCTGCTCGACCGCAATCAGATCGAGCGCATCGCACGAGAAGCCGTGTCGCGAGGCTTCCAGGTAAACACCCATGCGATCGGCGACCGCGCCAACCGCGTCGTTCTCGAGGCATACGCCAACGTCCTCGGCGGCCGGAACAACCGGCGCTTCCGCATCGAGCACGCCCAGATCGTCGCCTCGGAAGACTTCCCGCTCTTCGCCGAAAACTCCGTGATCGCCTCCGTCCAGGCAACCCACTGCACCAGCGACATGCGCTGGGCCGAAGCCCGCGTCGGATCCTCGCGCCTCCAGGGCGCCTACGCCTGGCGCACCTTCCTGGAACACGGCATCCCGGTCGCCAACGGATCGGACTTCCCCGTCGAAGATCCGAACCCGCTCTGGGGCTTCTACTCCTCCGTCACCCGGCAGGACCACGACGGCGAACCTCGCGGCGGCTGGCGTCCCGCCGAACGCCTGACGCGCGACGAGGCCCTCCGAAGCTGGACCCTCACCGGAGCCTACGCCGCCTTTGAGGAGGACCGCAAAGGCTCGATCGAACCCGGCAAACTCGCCGACCTCGTGCTCCTTTCCAAGGACATCCTGGCCGTCCCGGAACGCGAGCTTCTTCAGACGCGCGTCCTCCTGACCATCATCGGCGGCGAGGTCGTCCACTCGGAGCTGCCGTGATCCTCGCCGTGCTCCTCCTGTTCGGCACAAGCCAGGTGTCCTTAATGGACGAGGTGGTCGTCGCGCCCCGCGGCGAGTGGCGCTCACTGCCGATTCACCTGAAACAGGACCCCGCCGTCATCGAATCCGCTTTCAAGCTCCTCGACGGGAAGGCAGGCGTTCGCGTCGCGCTCCTGCGAACAGAGGATGCCGACCGTCTCCGGGAAGGTCAAAACCATGAGGTACTCGCCGCGACACCCTTTTCCTCCGAAGGCGTACTGCGTTTTGCAGTCCGCGACCCGGGCGAGTATGAGTTGATTGTCGACAACACATCCGGAAGCGCCGCCTCGGCCCTGATCCATCTGCGCGTCGCGCTCGACTTCGGAGCGCAGCCCGAACTGGAAGTCCGCTACCCCTCTCCCGAACGGCGCACCGCCGCCATCGCTCTCGGCCTGATCTTCTTTTTCGGAGTCAGCGCCTACGCCGGGCAGCACCTCCTCGCCGCCGCCATCCGCCGCCGCCGAAACACCTGGGAGAACTGGTAGCAGCCCCCGTGGCTTTATCCGTGTGCAGTCGTGTCCATCCGTTGCCAGGGCCAACGCCCCGGGCGCCGGATACACGGCCGGGCTGCGCGTCGGTCACGTCGCCGACGACAAAATTATCTCTTCTACTTCAACAACTTACCTGACATAATCTCAACCAGAGCCAAGCGCTCACGGTATCCTCAAAACGAGGATCTCCCCAAGCCGAATCAACAGCGATCCCCGCAACGTGAGGAGGCCGTCGTGACAGAAAAATTACGAAAGGAACCGAATCCCAAAAACGGACACCCCGGCGACTCGTAACTGTACGGATCTGCACGTTATCCGCATCAAGAAAATTTCAGCGGCACCGGTCCGAAACCCGCTACTCTGGAGTAACATTTCAGTAGGGCTATCCGTTTTTACAGTGTAGGGAGTATGCGTCTCGAGGTCCACAAGTTCATCATCGCCGCCTCCGCAGCCGGGCTACTGCTCGCGGCCAACTCATCGACACCGCCCAAGGGCTCTGCCTCGGACTTCGACAAGGCGGTCAAACCGCTTCTTGCGAAATCCTGCACCCCGTGCCACAATGACCGGCTGGCTTCCGGCAGCCTGAATCTGGCGCCGTTCTCCAGCCTGGAATCGATTACGGAGCACCGGGAAGAGTGGGAGCGCATCATCCAGCGCGTCCGGACCGGTGAGATGCCGCCCAAAGGCATTCCCCGTCCGCCCGACTCCGAAATCAAGGCTTTGATGGACTTCGTCCACGGCGAGTTCGAGCGTGCCGACCGAAATGTTAAGCCCGACCCCGGCCGCGTCACCGCCCGCCGCCTCAATCGCAGCGAGTACTCCAACACCATCCGCGACCTGCTCGGCGTCGACTTCCGCGCGGACAAGAACTTCCCGACCGACGACTCCGGCTACGGATTCGACAACATTGGCGATGTCCTCACCATCTCCCCGGTCCTGATGGAAAAATATGTCGAAGCGGCCGAGCGCATCGCCGCCCGCGCCATCGGCGCCGACCCGCTGCCCAACAAGCCGCTCGAAGCCGAGTACCACGCCAAAGATAAGACCATTCGCCGCCCGACGGTCAGCGCCATCGAGGCCACGCATCGCATCGATTTCGACGGCGAGTACATCATCCGCATCGGTCTGCCCGGAGAGCGCAGCGCCGATGCCAAGCCCGTCACCATGGGTTTCTGGATGGACGGCAAGCTAATTCACAAGATGCAGGTCGAGACCAAGCCTTCCGGACTGGTCTACTTCAACCCGTACTCGGAGGAAGAGTTCCGCCTGGTCCTCCCCGAAGGCGATCACGTCTTCCGCGCCGGCTTTATTGCCGACGACTTCGTCAAGACCCTGTCGGAAAAGGAGATCTACGACAGCAAGGTCAACAAGTACTTGAACTCCATTAAGTTCGTCGGACCGTTCCCGGCCGATATCGAGCGTCCCAGCCGCAAGAAAATCCTGATCTGCGATCCCAGCACCGGCCGGCCCTGTGTCGAGAAGATCCTGACGACGCTGGCGCGCCGCGCCTACCGTCGCCCGGTGACGAAAGCCGATGTCACGCCGCTGCTCAAGTTTGTCGATATGGCCAAGGCCGAAGGGCAGTCGGTGGAACAGGGCATCCAGGTTGCCATTCAGGCGATGCTCGTCTCGCCGCACTTCCTGTTCCGGATCGAGCGCGACCCCGACCCGACCGACCCGAACCAGGTCCACCAGATCTCCGAAATTGAACTGGCTTCGCGCCTGAGCTACTTCCTCTGGAGTTCGATGCCGGACGATGAACTCCTCGGCCTCGCCGAAGCAGGCAGGCTGCGCAAACCCGGCGTGCTCGACGCCCAGATCAAGCGCATGCTCGCCGATGAGCGCTCGGCCGCGCTCGCCGACAACTTCGCCGGACAGTGGCTTGAGATTCGCAACCTCGACAGCATCAAGCCCGATCCGCAAAAGTTTCCGGCCTGGGGTCCGGAACTGCGCGACGCCATGAAGGCCGAAACGCGCCTCTTCTTTGAGTACGCTCTGCGCGAGAACCGGCCCCTGACCGAGTTCCTGGACGCCAGGTTCACCTTTCTGAACGATGTGCTGGCGAAGCACTACGGCATAGAGGGTATCGAAGGCCCCGAATTCCGCCGCGTCGAACTGAGCACCGACCAGCGTGGAGGCATCCTGAGCCACGCCAGCGTCCTGACGGTATCCAGCTACCCGACCCGCACCTCGCCGGTGATTCGGGGCAAGTACGTGCTCGAAAATATCCTGGGCACGCCGCCCCCCCCGCCGCCCCCGGACGTGCCGGCGCTCGATGAGGAATCGGTGGGTAGCTCTGGTTCGCTGCGGCAGCAGTTGGAGAAGCACCGCTCCAATGCCGTCTGTGCCTCCTGCCACAACCGCATGGACGCACTGGGCTTCGGCTTGGAAAACTACGACGCCATCGGCCAGTGGCGCACCATGGATGGAAAGTTCCCCGTCGATTCCAGCGGCACGCTGCCGAACGGGAAGTCGTTTTCCAGCCCGGCCGAGATGCGGATCGTACTGAAGGACGAATTATCGGATTTCGGGCGCTGCATGACGGAAAAGATGCTGACTTACGCCCTCGGGCGCGGACTCGAGAGATATGATAGAAGGACAATTGAGGGGATCGGGAGGAAGCTGGCCGAATCCGGCTACCGCTTCCAAACCCTGATCCATGAGATCGTCCACAGCATGCCTTTCCAGATGCGGCGCGGAGAGGTCGTAAGAACTGAAAATCAGGCTACCAAGCCGAAGGAGACAGCACGACGATGATCACGCGCAAAGCCCTTCCACGACGAATGTTCCTGCGGGGTCTCGGAACCGCGGTGGCGCTTCCCTTCCTGGACGCCATGACCCCTGCCCTGGCATCCAGCCGAATCCCAGGGGGAGCGCCTGTGCGCATGGCGTTTGTCTACGTGCCGAACGGCATCGACATGCGCCACTGGAATCCCGACTACGAGGGCAAGCTCACCGAACTGCCCCGGATTCTGAAGCCGCTCGAAAAGTTCAAAGACGACATCCTTCTGCTCGGCAACCTGACGCACAACAACGGCCGCGCGCTGCTTGACGGCGCCGGGGATCACGGCCGCTGCTGCGGCGCCTACCTGACCGGTGTGCAGCCGCGCAAGAGCTACGTCGATATCAAGGCTGGCATCTCCTGCGACCAGATCGTCGCTAACGCAATCGGCCACAAGACGCGCTTCGCCTCGCTCGAGGTCGGCATGGAGGACGCGCGCCAGGCCGGCGACTGCGACTCCGGCTACTCCTGCGCCTACACGAATAACCTCGCCTGGCGCAGCGAAACCCAGCCGCTGCCCCCGATCCTCGATCCCCGGACGCTCTTCGAGCGCCTCTTCGGCACCGGCCTCAACCTCAGCCCCGAAGCCCGCGCCCGGCAGAACCGGTATCGCCGCAGCATCCTCGACTTCGTCAGCGAGGACACCAGGAAGCTTCAGAGCAACCTCGGCCCCACGGACCGCCGCAAGCTCGATGAGTACCTCTCCTCGATCCGCCAGATCGAGCACCAGCTTCAGAAGGCCGAGCAGGACAACGCCCAGATCGATCCCGGCATGGAGAAGCCCTATGGCGTGCCTGCCGATTTCGCCGAGCACTTCCGCCTGATGACCGACATGATCACGGTCGCCTTCCAGGCCGACATGACCCGCGTCCTCACCTTCCTCGTGACCCGCGAGGGAACATCGCGCTCCTATCGCGAAATCGGCATCGCCGACGGCCATCATCCGCTCACGCATCACCGCAACGATCCGGACATGATGGAGAAGGTCGCTCGCATCAACACCTACCACATGGAGCAGTTCGCCAAGTGGGTGGAGAAGCTGAAGTCGATCAAGGAAGGCGACGGCTCGCTGCTCGACAACTCAATGATCGTCTACGGCGCCGGCCTCTCCGACGGCAACCGCCACACGCATGAGGATCTGCCCACTCTGATCGCCGGCCACGGCGGCGACAAATACATCAAGACGGGGCGCCGCATCGTCTACCGCAAGGAGACGCCGATGTCGAACCTGTTCCTGACCATGATGGATCGCATGGGCGTGGAAGCCGAGCATTTCGGCGACTCCACTGGAAGGCTGCCGGGACTGAACCTGAGCTAGGGCCGCGCCATGCAGTCACCACAGGCCAAACCACCGGTCGGAGTCATCTTCGACTGCGACATGAGTCGTGTCGACGACGCGCTCGCTCTCGCTCTTCTCTACGGACTCGATGGGAAGGACGAGGCGCGCGTCGTCTCCATCAGTGTAAGCAAGTCCAATCTGCAAGCGGCGGCCTTCTGCGAGGCGGTCGGCCGCTTCTACTCCGGCGCCGTCAATTCGGGCTTCGCCGCCCTCGGCCGGACGCTGCCCATCGGCCTCTCGGTCGCCGGCAAGCTCCCGGAGGACCTGCCGATGCTGACCGGCCCGCTGTCGAAACTCAACGACAAGGGCGAGCCAGTCTATTTCCACGGCATTCACCAACTCAACGATACCGCCGAGGTCGATGCCCTCATCCGCAACGCCTTCACCTCGCAGCACGACCAAAATGCGATCGTCGTACTCGCCGGGCCGGCCACCAACCTCGTGACCGTGCTCGATCTGCCAGGCGTCAAGGACCTCATTACGCGGAAAGTGCGGTACCTGGCGCTCACCGGCGGCGCCTTCCCGTCCGGCGAACCGGAGTTCAACATCAAGACCGACGTTCCCGCCGCAAAGAGACTCTTCGCCGAGTGGCCGACCCCGATCGTCGCCTCAGGCTTTGAGGTCGGCAAGGAGATCCTCTACCCGGCGTCGAGCATCGAGAACGACTTCACCTGGACCGCGAACCATCCCGTCGTGGACGCCTATCGCGCCTACAAGCCGATGCCATACGACGCGCCGACTTGGGACATGACCACGGTGCTCTATGCGATCCGGCCGAACGAGGGCTACTTCAAGCTCTCCGAGCCGGGAACCATCACGGTCACCGACGACGGGCGCACGAAGTTCGCGCCCTCGGCAAACGGACAGCATCGCCACCTGATTTATGATCCGGCCCAGAAGGAGAGAATCCTGAAGGCGTATACCGAACTCGCGAGCGCAAAACCGGTGGTACGGATGCGGAGGCGTCCACCGCAGCAACAACAGCAGCAACAGCAGCAGGAGCAGAAGAAGCAGGCGGCGCCGCCCGCTACCCCACCAGCTTCTTGATCACGCGGCCCGCCACGTCGGTAAGGCGGAAGTCGCGTCCCTGGAACTTGAACGTCAGGCGCGTGTGGTCCAGTCCCAGCATGTGCAGGACTGTAGCCTGAATGTCGTGGACATCGATGTGCTCAATCGGGGAGAAGCCGAGTTCATCGGTTCCGCCCACGACCTGACCCGTCCGGATTCCGCCGCCCGCCATGAAGATCGTGAAGGCGTCGATGTGGTGGTTGCGTCCGACTTTCTTTTTGTCGCGCACCTCGCCCATCGGAGTCCGGCCGAATTCCCCGCCCCAGATCACCAGGGTCTCGTCGAGCAGCCCGCGATCCTTCAGGTCGCGGATCAGCGCGGCGGTCGGGCGGTCCACTTCGCGGGTCACCTGCTCCAGCGGCTGGCCGAGGTCTTCGTGATGGTCCCAGTCGGTGTGGTAAAGCTGGATGAAGCGCACACCCCGCTCCACCAGCCGCCGAGCCAGGAGGCAGTTATTGGCGAAGGTCGCCTTACCGGGCTCGGCGCCATACATATCGAGGGTCTGGCGAGTCTCTTTCGAGAAGTCGATCAGATCTGGACCGCTCGTTTGCATCCGGTACGCCATCTCGTAGGCGGAGATGCGCGTCGCAATCTCGGGATCGCCCGTCTCGGCCATCTTCGAGAGATTCAGATCGCGAATCGCATCGAGCGTCTGTTTCTGGGTCCGCTCGGTCACGCCCTTGGGGTTGGAAAGGTCAAGGATCGGGTCGCCGCCCGAGCGGAACGGGACGCCTTGATGGGCGGTCGGCAGGAAGCCGCTCCCCCAGAGCGCCGCGCCGCCGCGAGGTCCGCGCGGACCGGACTGGAGCACGACGAACCCCGGCAGATCCTGCGACTCGCTGCCGATGCCGTAGGTGACCCAGGATCCCATGCTCGGACGGCCGAACCGCGTCGAGCCGGTGTTGATGAAGCACTTGGCCGGGCCGTGGTTGAAGTTCTCGGTCGAAATGCCCGAGACGAAGGCGACATCGTCGACGACCTTGCCGATGTTCGGCAGCAGTTCGGAGACGTAGAGCCCGCTTTTGCCGTAGCGCTTGAACTCGCGCCGCGAGCCGAGAAGTTTCGGCGGCTCCTTCGCGAACGTGTCCATGAAGGCGAATCGCTTGCCGGCCAGCAGCGATTCCGGCGCCGTCTTGCCGTCGTACTCCTGCAGCTTCGGCTTGAAGTCGAAGAGTTCGAACTGGCTCGGACCTCCGGCCATGAACAGGTAGATGACGCTCTTGACGCGGGCCGGGAAGTGGCCGGCCTTGGGCGCGGTCGGATTCGGGGCCGCCTTCGGCGCCTGGGCGAACAGCCCGTCGCTCAGCAGCGAGGCGAGTGCGACCTTACCGATCCCCACGCCGCAGCGGCTGAAGAAGTGGCGGCGGGTTTGTTGCAACAGAATTCGCTCTTCGAGTGTCATTGGCGCGCTCACTCCCTCGTTACGAAATCGTCCAGGTTGAACAGGACCCGCGCCACGGCCGTCCAGGCGGCAAGTTCGGGAACCTGTCGGGAATCGACCGACTCGTCGGAGGACTGCCTGCCGCCGGGCGAAGAGGAGAAGACCTGCTCCTTCACCACGAGGTGGCTGGCCAGCGTCGGGTCGGATTGATACTCGTCGCGCTGCAGCGCCAGAAAGCGCTCCAGCCGGCTCAACTCCTGCGCGCTCGGCTTCCGCGCGACTGCGCGAAGGAAGGCGTACTCAAGCTTTTCGCGATCCGTCGCGCCGCCCTCGGCGACAACGCGTTTGGCGAGCGAGCGCGCAAACTCAATGTAGGCTTCGTCGTTCAGCAGGATCAGGGCCTGTAGCGGGCTGTTGGACCGGGTGCGCTGCGTGCAGGTCGCGCTCGCGTCCGGAGCGTCGAACAGACCCAGCGCCGGATGCGGCGCCGAGCGGAAGAAGAACGTATACATGCCGCGGCGGTAGCGGTCCGGCCCCGTCGCTGTCGGCCACTCCCGACGAATCTGCGTCACCGCCAGCGCGCCGTCGGGCAGTGGCGGATAGACGCTCGGGCCGCCGATGACGGGCACAAAGAGGTCGCTCGCCACCAGGGCCGAATCGCGGAGAATCTCGGCTTCGAGGCGCATACGCGTCTGCCGCGCGAGCAGCTTGTTGTACGGGTCGATCTCGTCGAGATCCTCACGGTTTCGCGAGGACTGCCGGTAGGTCGACGAGGTCACGATCAGGCGGTGAATCGCCTTCTGGCTCCACCCGCGCTCGATGAACTCGAGCGCCAGCCAGTCGAGCAGTTCCGGGTGCGTCGGCTTGGCGCCCAGGAGCCCGAAGTCATTCTCGGTCTCGACGATGCCTTTGCCGAAATACGTCTGCCACATGCGGTTCACCGTGACACGTGCAGTCAGCGGATTTTCCGGGCTCACGAGCCACTTGGCCAGCTCGACGCGCGTACCGTTCACCGGCTTGGACGCAAGCACCGCGGGGACGCCGGGCGAGACCCGAACGCCGCGCTGGAGGAAGTCGCCGTTGAGGTGGATGTATGCGTCGCGCGGTTTGGGCAGTTCGCGCATGACCAGCGTTGTCGTGATCTGCGGTGCGCGGCGGCGCAGCGCGCGCAGGTTGGCGACACGCTCCATGAGGCCGGCATCTTCGTGCTTCGGCGGGTCGCCCGGCTTGACCGGTTTCGCCGAGAGTTCCTTGACATACTGGGTCAACTCCCGGCTGAGCATTCGGACCTGCGCCCGGAAGGCCTCACGGCGGGCCTCCTCTTCGGGCGTCGGCAGTTCGAGCACCGGGCGATGGAAATCGTAGCGCTCGGCTTCGGTCGTGATCTCGTCGGTGTTGTTGTAAAAAGCGAAGAGCTGGTAGAACTCGCGCTGCGTCACCGGGTCGTACTTGTGATCATGGCAGCGCGCGCACCCGAGCGTCAGGCCGAGAAAGGCCGCGCCAGTGGTGGCCACGCGGTCGGCTACGGCTTCCACGCGATATTGTTCGAAGTCGATGCCGCCCTCGAAGTTGCTCGGCGTGTTGCGGTGGAAACCCGTCGCGATCAATTGGTCTACCGTCGCATTGGGCAGCATGTCGCCGGCGATCTGGTCGATGACGAACTGATCGAAGGGTAGGTCGCGGTTGAGTGCGTTGATCACCCAGTCGCGATACTTCCACATCTGGCGCGGACCGTCGATCGTATAGCCGTCTGAATCGGCGTAGCGTGCAATATCGAGCCAGTGCCGGCCCCAGCGCTCGCCGTAGTGCGGCGAGGCAAGCAGGCGGTCGACGACCTTCTCATAGGCGTCCGGCGACTTGTCGTTCAGGAAGGCTTCGAGTTCCTTCGGAGTCGGAGGAAGGCCGGTCAGGTCGAGACTCAGACGGCGCAGCAGCGTGTTGCGGTCGGCTTCGGGAGACGGTTTGACATTCTCCTTTTCGAGCCGCGCCAGGATGAAGCGGTCGATCGGGTTGCGCACCCATGCCGTGTCCTTGACGGCGGGAAGCTCATGGCGCTTGGGCGCTTGGAAGGCCCAATGGTCCCAACCGGGCAGCGTACGCGGCGTTGCGTCGGCCGGCCAGGCGAGTCCGTCCTGAATCCATCTACGGAGCGCGGTGATCTGCTCGTCCTTGAGGCGGCCGCCCGGCGGCATCTTTAGGCCGCCTTTGTGCTCGATCGCCTGAATCATGAGGCTCTCGTCGGGCGAGCCCAACTGCACGGCCGAACCCCGATTGCCGCCGGCCAGTATCTCGTCACGGCTGTCGAGCGCGAGTCCGCTGGTGCGGTTCTTCACACTGTGGCAGGGAAGGCAGGTGCGGAGCACCGGGCGCACGCTGTTCTCATAGAATGACAGGGCCTCCGGGCTGAACGCGTCACTCTGCTGAGCGGCCAGCGGCCCGACATCGCACAGGAGGAAGGCCCCGATGGCAACTTCTACCGTAATCCGTAGCGCTCTGCTCATCGGTCAGTCCAGTATTTCATTCATATTTCTATATCACCGGGCTGGCGGAGTCAATCCAGGCGCCGGATCTTGATATTGCGGAACCAGGCTTCGTCGTTGTGGTTCTGGAGCCCGACCGGAGTCCTGCGTTTAGGCTGCGTAGTGAGGAG
This sequence comes from Bryobacteraceae bacterium, assembly GCA_046289265.1. Classification (GTDB taxonomy): domain Bacteria; phylum Acidobacteriota; class Terriglobia; order Bryobacterales; family Bryobacteraceae; genus JBKBWD01. The sequence goes on from JBKBWD010000069.1 coordinate 18,874, forward strand.
CCGGTAGACTTGCGACTGCGTTCCCCATCTCTTGGCGAGACCTTCGCGGATTTCTTCCGAATCGAGGCTCCCATCGACCACCTTCACGCCGTTGAGCCAGTGTTCGATGCGGTTCCCCCGGAGGATGATGCGCGAGTGATTGAATTCGCCGACTGGGCGCGCGGCCGCCTTGGACGGACCGATCATGTCGTAAAGCGCGCCGGCCTGATACTTGGAGCCGCGCTGGGCGTCGCGATGCCTGCTGTCGTCGATGACCTGGTATTCGAAGGCAACGACGTATTCCTCGCCGCTGGAGTCTCCGACCTTCTCACGCGACCCCACGCGGTTGACCATGACGTACTCGACGCGGTCTTCGAAGCGCTTCGAATCTGGATGCTGGATCCGTTCGTCGAGGAAGACCAGATCCTGAATCCTATACTTCACGCCGCTGTTGCCGCCGGGCGAGATGCGCCAGTCGAAGACCAGTTCGAAGTCGCCGAAGCTTTCCTCTGTCAGCAGGTCTTCCCGGATCCGCGGCCGCGCGGTCGCCTTGATGCATCCGTCTTCAATGGACCAGGCGTTCCCTGGAGGACTCTTGCGAGCCGGGTCAGTCCAGCCCTTGAGCGACTTGCCGTCGAACAGGAGCTTCCAGCCGGCCTTCTTTTCCTCCGCGGTCAGAGTATTGTCAGCAGCCAACAGCGGCAGGCACGCGATCAAAAGAGCAAGCGCAGACTTCTTCCCCATATTGAACGTTGAGAATATCACACTTCACCCCGGCTCCTGCGTTCCTGATATGATTATTGACCGGGTCGGCAACTCTTCCGTTCGCTCCGTATGCGCACCTCTCTTTGGCTTGCACTTCTATCTATCGCCATAGGCCCGTCCGCGCCCGGCCAGGAACACGGCCAGCCTGGCCGCGGTCAGAACTCCGGCGCGCCCGTTCTTCCAACGGACCAGGAATCGCTCGAAGCCGGGCGGAAGCTCTATGCCACAGCTTGCTCCGGCTGTCATGGACGTAACGGCGAAGGCGGACGCGGCCCGAAAATCAGCGAAGGCCGGCAGATTCAGCGCATGCCGGACCAGCGGCTTATCGAGATCATCCTGAAGGGTGTCCCCGGCACCGACATGCCTGGCTTTCCGTTTAAGGAAGACCAGGCGGCCCTGATCGCCGCGCAGGTGCGCAGCTTTGCCGCTCCCGCGTTCCGGACTCCGATCAAGGGCGACCCGGTCGAAGGCGAGCGGATCTTCTTCGGCAAAGGCGAATGCTCGAACTGCCACATGATTCGCGGCAAGGGCGGCTTTCTTGGGCCGGACCTCTCTAACGTGGGGATGCGCCGGACGGCGCGGCTGCTCGAAGAGGCGCTGCTCAATCCCGACGCGCGGCTCGCTGATGGCTTCCAGGGCGCCACTGCAACGCTGGCATCCGGAAAGACGGTCACGGGGGCCGTCAAAAACAACACGAACTATTGGATTCACATCCTCGATTCGAACGGCATGCTCCACCGACTACCGAAGACAGAAGTGAAGGCGCTGAGTTTCCACGAAGCGTCGCTGATGCCGTCCGGCTACGGCAAGCGCCTTTCCCCCGAAGAACTGAACAACGTCCTGGCTTTCCTGAGCCGCCAGGCATCCCGGAGAAATTAGCGTGAGGCGTCTCGTATTTTTGCAATCGGCGGCGGTGATTGCCGCAGTCGTCGGTGCGTGCATTCCCGCATCGGCACAGGTCCGCTACGAAGACATTTTGAAGGGGCCCGGAGACGAGTGGCTCACCTATGCCGGAGATTATGCCGGCCAGCGCCACAGCCCTTTGAAGCAGATCACGCGCGAGAACGTCGCCTCGCTGGTTCCGAAGTGGACGTACCACATTGAGGGCGCGCGCAAACTGGAGGCGACGCCGATCGTCCACGACGGGATCATGTACGTCACCGGCAACAACGAGGTCCATGCGCTCGATCCCCGGACCGGCCGCCCGATCTGGGTCTATCGCGAAGACCAGGCGACCAAGTCGAGCGTCAACCGGGGCGTGGCGATTCTGGGCGACCGCGTCTTCTTCGTCACGGGCGACTGCCACCTCATCGCGCTGCACCGCAAGACTGGCGCGCTACTGTGGAACCAGGTTTTCGCCGACGCTTCAAAGGGCTATTACGCTTCCTTGGCTCCGTTGGTCGTGAAGGATCGGATAATCGTTGGAGTATCCGGCGGCGACGGCGGCATTCGCGGCTACATCAACGCGCACTCGGCCGAAACCGGCGAAGAGCTATGGCGCTTCTGGACCGTCCCGGCCAAGGGCGAGCCGGGATCGGAGACCTGGGCCGAGTTCCCCACCGAGTACGGCGGTGGCGCCACATGGCTGAGCGGCACCTTCGATCCCGCGCTCAATTTGATCTACTGGACCACGGGCAACCCGTGGCCGGACTTTTACGGCGAAGACCGCCGCGGCGATAATCTGTACACCTGCTCAGTTGTAGCGCTGGATGCGAACACCGGGAAGCTGAAGTGGTACTTCCAGTTCACGCCCCACGATACACATGACTGGGATGCGCAGTCGTGGCCGATCCTGGTCGATCTGCCGTTCAAGGGCAGGATGCGCAAACTGCTGCTGCATCCAAACCGCAACGGTTTCTTCTATGTCCTCGACCGCACCACCGGCGAATTTCTGCTCGCCAGGCAGATGCTCGATAAGCTGAACTGGGCCAAGGGCATCGACGAGAAGGGGCGGCCGATCGAGGACAAGAGCAAGATTCCCACAGCGGCGGGTGTCTTCGTCTGCCCCGCCCTTCGCGGCGGCCCCAACTGGATGTCGTCTTCCTATAACCCGGACACCAAGCTGATCTACGTCCCGATGCTCGAGCAGTGCGAGATCTTCACGGCTTCCACCGGGATGCCGGAGCCGGGCAAGGGAATCATGGGCGGAGGATTCGAAAAACCGCCGCGCGAAGAGGGTAAGTTCTATCTGCGGGCCATCGATCCCACGACCGGCGAGCGACGCTGGGAGTATCCGATGACGGGTCCCGGTACGATGTGGGCCGGCACGCTGTCGACCGCCGGCGGGCTGATCTTCTTTGGCGACGACGATGGCCACTTGGTGGCCGTGGATGCGCGAGCCGGCACGCACCTCTGGCACTACAACATGGGCCAGTCGCTGCACGCCTCGCCGATGACGTTCCGGATCGACGGCAAGCAGTACGTATCGATCTCATCGCAGACCGACATCTTCACCTTCGGGCTCTTCGAGCCGGCCGCCTCGGTGCCGCTGGTTCCTGAGAAGAAGCAGTAACATCCGGCGCACCCCGCTGCACGAGCGGACGCTCCGTGATATGCTCCGTTTCGCGTCATCATGAGACCCAAACGGATTCTGCTTATCACACTGCTTGCGACGCTGAGCGCGGCGGCGCAGGCGCAATACGATCTCCTGCTTAAGAACGGGCACGTTATCGATCCGGCGAACGGAATCGACGCCGTGATGGATATCGCGGTGCGGGACGGCCGCATCGCCCGGGTCGCCGCCAACATCCCCGCCGCGGAAGGGCGCAAGGTCCTCGACCTGAAGGGCTTCTACGTCACGCCCGGACTCGTCGACCTGCACGCGCATGTGTTCGGCTATAGCGGCGCGATCTTCCCCGACGACACGGCTCTGCTTGCCGGCACAACGACCGTTGTAGACGCAGGAGGCTCCGGTTGGCGCACCTTCGACGAGATGCACCGGCGCATCATTCAACGCTCGGCCACGCGTGTGCTCGCGCTGCTGAACATCGTCGGGCACGGCATGATCGGGCCGCGCTATGAGGACGATGTCGAAGACATGGACCCGAAGCGTACGGCCGCCAAGATCGCCGAGCACCGCCAGCATATCGTCGGGATCAAGGTGGCGCACTTCGGCGGCGAAGGATGGGTTGCGATCGATCGCGCCATCGACGCCGGGCGGCTGTCGAAGACGCCGGTCATGATCGACGATAAGATTTTCACCAACACCGGCCGTACCAGCCGCGAAAAGCTGCTCGATAAGATGAGGCCCGGCGACATCCACACGCACATGTACAATGACCGGCAGGTGGAGATCGTGGACCGCTTCACGGGCAAGGTTCACGATTACGCGATTGAAGCCCGGCGGCGCGGGGTCCTGTTCGACCTCGGCCACGGCGCCGGCAGTTTCCTCTGGCCCGTCGCGACCAAGGCGATGGCCCAGGGCTTCGCTCCCGATACGATCAGCACGGACCTGCACTCCTCGAGCATCATGATGCCCGAATCCGACATGCCCAACTGTATCTCGAAGATGCTGAACCTCGGGATGAAGCTTCCGGATGCGATCCTGCGATCGACCGTCAACCCGGCCAAGGCCATCTCACGTTTTCCGGAACTGGGTACGCTCAGCCAGGGAGCTGTGGCCGATATCGCCGCCTTCGATCTCCGGAGCGGCGTCTTCGCCTTCAAGGACGCATGGCACAAGAAACTGATGGGCACGAAGAAGCTCGAGTGTGTTCTGACGATTCGCGACGGCAAGCTCGTCTATGACCGCGACGGCCGCGGCTTCCCGGAGTGGACGGAGGCCGGAAAGTACGAGGTGATCCCGTGAGGACGGCGATGCTCTTTCTTGTCGCGATGCTCGCAATGCCGGCGGGCGCGCAGGAGATCTACGACATTCTGCTTAAGGGCGGCCACGTCATCGACGCGAAGAACGGACGCAACGGACGCTTCGACGTCGCGATCACGGGCAACCGCGTGCGTAAGATCGCGCCGGGCATTCCGGCCGCCCACGCTCGCCGTGTAGTCGATGTCAGCGAATACTACGTCACACCCGGACTCATCGACATCCATGCGCACTTCGACGCGCAGGGGGCGCAACTGAACCTGAATCCCGACCATAATGCACTGCGGTACGGCGTTACCACCGCCGTGGACGCCGGAAGCTCGGGCTGGAAGAACTTCGAGGAGTTCAAGACCAAGGTGATCGACGAATCAAAGACTCGCGTCTTGGCCTTCCTGAACATCGTGGGCGCGGGGATGTATGGGCGCGAGGTCGAGGACGATGTCAGCGAGATGGACCCGGAAGCGGCGGCCCGGATGGTACGCAAGTATCCGGAAATCATCGTCGGGATCAAGACGGCGCACTTCCAGCCACCGACGTGGGAGGCTGTCGATCGCGCGGTCAAGGCGGCGGAACTGAGCGGCACGATCGTGATGGTTGACTTTCACCCGAAGCCCGGCCGAGGCTATCGCGAGCTGATTCTGGAGCACATGCGGCCCGGCGACATCCACACGCACTTTTACGGAAGGCTGACTCCGCAGCTTGATGACAAGGGCAAGGTGCAGCCCTACATGTGGGAGGCCCGCAAGCGGGGCGTGCTGTTCGACGTGGGGCACGGCTCCGGAAGCCTGTGGTTCCGCATCGCCGTGCCCGCGATTCAACAGGGCTTTCTGCCCGACACGATTTCGACCGACATACACAAGAACAGCATCATGCTGCCGCGCGCCACGCTCACCAACGTGATCTCGAAGTTCCTGGCGATGGGGATGAGCTTCGAGCAGGTGGTCGAGCGCGTCACCGTCAACGCCGCCAAGGCGATCCGCCGGCCGGAGCTGGGATCGATCGAGGAGGGCGGGATCGCCGACCTCGCGGTGCTGGAAGTCCGCAAGGGACGGTTTGCCTTCCTGGACTCCGGACGCGGCAAGCTCACGACGGATCGCGAGATCCGCTGCGTCCTGACGGTCCGCAACGGATCGATCGTGTGGGACACCGAAGGGCTGAGCGTCGCGGACTGGAGAGACGCCGGGCCCTACTCGAATTTCAAGTAGCCCGCTCGGCCGTCCAGAGCGCTCTGCCGTATTCGCCCAGGTCCACTTCGCCGGTGAGGCGGCCGTCTTCGGCTTTGCCGACGAACTCATAGGCGAGCCGTGAGGCTTCAGCCGGGATTGCGCTGCGAAGCCGCACCTCGGTCCCGCGCATGAAGCCGCGGATTTCGGCGTGGCCCCTGGTTCCGTAATGCGTGCCGGTCACCTCGCTTCCTGCTGCGCGCAAGTCGAGGCGGTGTTCTGCCATACCGCGGACGAATTCGACGGTCACGCGCCACTCGCCGGTCAGGTCGAGCGCCGGCGGCTGGACGGATGCGGCAGACGGAGCAGGCGCGGCGCGCAGGATCTCTGTGAGGCGCGCGGCAACCAGCTTCTGATCGCCCGGCTGCATGGCGACGGGCCGGATGCGGAAGGAGTGACCGTCACCTACGGCATGAGACATAATGCGGGGCTCTCCATCGAGGAGCTGACGTCCAATCTCTCCCGCGGTGAGCCCGATGCGAGCCGGGTCCCAGGAGACTTCCATGATCGGGAAGGGGCTGGCGCCGGCGGGCGGCAGGTAGCGCGCACTGACGCCATCGAGCTTCGTCACCGCGTCGCCGATCTCGCGCATCCAGCCTTCCCACATCCGGTATTCGGACTGAAGATCGTAGTTGAATTTCCAGACCTCGATGGCGGCGAGCATTCCCATGATCTCTTCCTTCCCGACCTTCATCGAGCGGCCGAAGGCGTGGTGGGGCGAACTGTTGAGCCAAGCTGCCTGAACGAGGTCATTGCGTCCGAGCAAAAGTCCTGCGCATTGCGGACCGCGCAGGAATTTGCCGCCGCTGTAGGCGACCAGGTCGGCGCCGCGGCTGAGATAGGGGTTGGGCGTGAATGGCAGTTCGGCGGCGGCGTCTACAACTACGGGAATTCCGCGTTTATGCGAGGCGGCAACGATTTCCTCCAGCCGCACCTTGCCTCGCGCTTCGCCCGTTCCGAGGACGGCGACGAGAGCGACGCGATCGTCTAGTGCATTGTGGAACTCCTCGTGTGTGTCGACCTCGATGAGCTGCACTCCGACGCTGCGAAAGGCGTGATCGTACTGGTTTCGAGACTGCCGGGGCATGATGACGCGATCGCGGAGTCCGCGCAGATCGGGGAGCTGTTGGATGCGCTCGGGATCGGCGCCGGCGATCGCACCGGCTGTAGCGTGGGCAAGGGCCGCGGCGCAACCGGCCGTGACGATGGCGGACTCGGCGCCGAGCAGGCCGGCGATGCGGCTGCCGACCTTCTCCATCAGCTCATCGAGGTTCACCGAATAACGCGAGGCCTCGTCCATGGCGCGCTTAACCTCGGGCCGGGTCAGGGCGCCGCCGTTGATCGTGTAGGTCGCGGTCAGGTTGATGAAGGGCCTGACGCCGACGCGCGTATAGACGTTCGGAGCATCCTTTGCAGCCGCGGGCGGGCGCGCGGCGAGCAGCCCCGCGGCCGCTCCGCCTGCGCGGAACGCGTCCCGTCGGGTAAAACCTCTTTTCTTCATGGAGCACCTCCTCGGCTCAGTCGACGTAGGCGATGCAGTCGATCTGGAGCAACTGGCCGGGCCTGCGGAATCCCGTGCTGCCGAAGTAAGACCGCGCGGGGCGGTCCTTCGGAAAGTAAGTGTTATAGACCTCGTTCATCGGTTCCCAGTTGTTCTCGGGATCGACGAGCGCGACCTGGACCTTAAGTACGTTCTCCATGGAAGATCCCGCGCGGGCGAGGGACTCCTTCATGATATTGAGCGCGTCAGCGGTCTGTTCCCGGATGTCACCAGGCTTGGGGCGGCGCTCCGGATACCAGCCGCCGATTCCGCTGAGAAACAGGAGATGTCCCGAGCGGATGGGGCCGCCGGCGGACAGTTTCTTCGGCGACCACTCGCCCGCCGCCTGTGCCTGTACCGGTCCCGCGGCCGCTCCGCCGGCCAGTGCCGCCATGAGGATCGCGCGTCGGGACGCCGGGTTACGCTTCGATTTCATGCCATTCACGTATATCTCACGCCGTGGTTCCGCGCAACACCGGAACGGGAATATTATGGTCGCATGAAATCACGCAGACGCTTCATGAAACTGGCAGCCGCCACGACCGGCGCCGGAAGGCTCGATGGCGCTCATGGCGCAGGCGGCCGGCAACGGTCCCCGCGCCAAGGTACAGGGCGGCGTTCGCCTGGGCATCTTGTATTTCAGTTCGGGTCTGACGGGTGTGCGTCCCGAGGCTCGCAAGGACCCCCTTGCGTTCGGAGGCGACATCAAGGAACAGACCGAGCGCATTCTTACGGCGCATAAAGCGAACCTGGAGGCGCTAGGCTCATCGTTGGAGAATGTCCTGAAAGTTACGGTGTTTTTGGCCGACGTCAAGACGGAAAAGAACGCAATGAATGAGGTCTATGCAAAGTTTTTCCCGAAAGAGGCTCCGGCGCGGTCGGCCGTTGGGGTAGACTTTCCCGATACGCAAACACGGGTGGAGATCGAGCTGGTGGCCTGGATTCCGGGCTAGTAATACTGGGGCATACACATAGCGAAATGCAAAAGGCGGAGCCGGTGAGCGCCACAGGAGGTGGTCTTTCGTCTTGCGGGCTGATTCGACTCAGGGTCCAACAACTTCGGGAAGGGCAGGCGGACTCGGCGATTGCGGACAACAGCCGACTCCGGCGCTGCCGGCAAACCTGGAGGAAATCCAGCCCGGCTCCGCGAGCCCGTGGAACAGCCCGTCGCACCTGAATTATGCACGAAGCCGGGGCTGGCGTTGGGGCGGCTGAAGGCTGAGGCCATTTGGGACCCCTGAGAATCCTGCGTTAAAACAGTAGGGAAGCGGAGTAGCAGCTCCGCAAGCCCGATTCCCAGGAGCCACCCAAATGGTGAACGATCGAAACCAGGATACCCGCCGCAAGCCCGCCAGGCAAGCACATCGTGAGATTACTCCGGAACCTAACAAAATCGGGGCTTCCACGCCTTACGACTTCGACGCCAGAAATCTGACCGCCTACGGAGGCCTGCTGCCGGTGGCGGCTCTGCTGGAGAAACTCGGATTCCGGCAACTGGTGGAACAGACGCTCCGGGTCAAGCGCAAGACTAAGTCCATGCCCATGTACCGGTTCGTGCTGGCAATGGTGCTGGCCTGCTACGTGGGCTTCTCGCGGCTTCACCATCTGCGCTTTCTGCAGCGGGAGCCGATGCTGGCCGGAATCTTGCAGGTGCGCCAACTGCCTCCGCAGTCGACCTTCTGGCGCTTTCTGGCGGCTCTGCATTTGGGGGTGGCGCAGCAATTGCTGGAGGTGCAGCGGCAGCTGCGGCAGCGCGTTTGGCAAGCCGCCCACGTCACCTTAGAAGAAGTGACCCTGGACACCGACACCACCG